>NZ_LOFG01000002.1:0-193346 GCF_001469205.1 Pseudoalteromonas sp. H103
CTTAGCCCTTAGCCCTTAGCCCTTAGCCCTTAGCCCTTAGCCAGCATAACTAAAACTCAATATCTTTATTGTCTACGCTCATTTGTATTGGTTTATTAAGTAAGTTAATTAATAAAATGCTGCGTACATCGCCATCCGGCTCTTTATATATGGCCTGAATGTTTTTAAATGAAGCGCTACTTACGTTAACTACATCGCCCGATTTTGGTAGTGTTGACTCTAAAGTTTGTGAGCGCTCACATTGCAGTTGTTCTATTAGTTTATTAGGAACTATTTGATAATTTGCACCATACGATACAAACCCATTAATCCCGCGCGTATTTTTTACAGCAGAAAAGTTACCATTTTGTGATTCAAGGCATACAAATAAATAATTTGGGAATAACGCAGATTGTTTAAGGGTGCGACGACCTTTAATCAATTTTTCGGTGGTTAACTTGGGGTAAAATGCTTTAATCCCTTGGTTATGCAAGTTGGTTTGCGCTCGTTCTTCTTGACGAGGTTTACATAAAACTAAATACCAACTTTCCATGGCAATCCCTATGGCCTATCTCACATTGCAAATAACACAACATTAAACTAAATGAGCGCGCGATTATACTCTCAAACAACCTAAATTGTAAACACGCTTTAAGGTGAATGCACGCTCACTTTTGAATAGTTTTTATTGTGTTTATATAAATTGGCTAAAAGGGTTATAAAAAGCTTACAGCATAATTATGTTTACTAATGCTCATAGTATTTTGGGCTTTTAAGTATGCCAATTTACATTAGTGTATAAGTTATATCCTTGAATATTTACCGCTTTACTCCTAACTTAATTTGTTACTGTCACAAATTAGTAGCAATAAGGACGTGCAATGCAAATACTTCATCACGGAGCTGTAAATGGTGTTACTGGCTCTTGTCACGAGCTAGTAATAAATAATGAAACAAGCGTGCTTATAGATTGCGGGCTTTTTCAGGGTGAGGGCTCTAAAGATGATTTGTCGATAGAGTTTAATATTACGCGCGTTACTGCACTTATTGTTACTCACTGCCATATTGACCATGTAGGGCGTATACCTTATTTATTGGCGGCAGGTTTTAAAGGCCCTATTTTTACAACACTTGCCTCTGCTAGTTTACTGCCACTTGTAATAGAGGATGCTTTAAAAGTTGGCGTTACACGTAACCCCAAAATTATAAACGCGTGCTTAAGTTTGCTAAACAAACGCATTACACCTGTTGATTTTAAAACATGGTTTAACTTGCCTGTTAAGGGGAACCATACAGCTAAAGCTAAATTTCAACGCGCAGGGCATATTTTGGGCTCTGCCTATGTAGAAATTGATATTACTAATAAGAGTAAAAATAAACATCGAGTTGTTTTTTCTGGTGATTTAGGCGCACCTTATACGCCTTTACTTCCCTCTCCTAAAGCACCTTATAAAGCCGATACTTTAGTTATTGAATCAACCTATGGTGATAAAAACCATCAAGGGCGAAAAGAACGCACACACACTTTAAAAAAGGTTATTGAAGGAGCTATTGCAGATAATGGCGTAGTATTAGTGCCCGCTTTTAGTATTGGCCGTACACAAGAGTTACTGTATGAACTTGAGCAATTAATTTATAAATCTGCCAAAAACTCAAAATGGCGTGATTTGCACATAATACTCGACTCCCCCATGGCTGCTACTTTTACCGAGCAATATAAAAATTTTAAACAGATGTGGGATAGCGAGGCAAAGCGCAAAGTAGCCAAAGGCCGACATCCGTTGGACTTTAAAAACCTGACAACGGTTGATTCACACGCAGAACATATGGCTATTATTAATTATTTAGACTCTCGACAAACGCCGGCCATTATTTTAGCAGCCAGCGGTATGTGCAGCGGTGGCAGAATAGTAAATTACCTAGAGCGATTTTTAAGTGATGCAACTACCGATGTATTGTTTGTTGGCTACCAAGGTAGGGGCACTTTAGGGCGCGACATTCAAAAATATGGCCCGCGTAATGGTTATGTTTTTATAAATGATACCCGCATAAACATACATGCCAAAATACATACCATTAGTGGTTACAGCGCTCATGCCGATCAAAAAGGGTTAATTAAATTTGTAACCGGTATGCGCAAAAAGCCAAGCCATATAAAAATTGTGCATGGTGATGACGAGGCAAAAAGTGCATTGGCCAAAAAGTACAAAGAGGTTTTAGGTAGTGAAGTTAAAATTGAAATAGGTAAGGGGTAAATATGTAAAAGCTTCGCTTTTATTGCGCCAGCAAGCAAGACGCCGACGTGGAGTTAAACCTTAATATTAAAGGTGGGTTTAGGATTTTATTGTAGGCGTGAAGTTTACTCGCGCAATTGGGTAAATACGTAAAAGCTACGCTTTTATTGCGCCAGCAAGCAAGACGCCTACGGGTGATTAAACCTTAATCTTAGAGGCGATTTAGGATTTTATTGTAGGCGTGAAGTTTACTCGCGCAATTGGGTAAATACGTAAAAGCTGCGCTTTTAATGCGCCAGCAAGCAAGACGCCTACGTGGAGTTAAACCTTGAGGTTAAAGGGCTTACCCTCACAAATTGATTTATTAAAATGGAAGTTAATTACATGGCTAACACACATAAGCGTTTAAAAGGACGATGCCCAACCATTAATACCTTTTACACCGTAACTTTATGTTGTGATTTTCGTAAGCCATTATTCGCCAATTATCTAAATGCACGGTTGATAGCTAGAGAGCTTACTGTGTTTTCCAAAAGTAATTCACTTAATACTATTTGCTACGTAATTATGCCTGATCATATACATTGGCTTTTGCAATTAAATCGTAGCCCAGAACTATCAAACCTAGTTAGAAAGTTTAAGAACATTACAACTTATAAACTAAATAAGCTTTATGGAGCCAAAGGTAAAATTTGGCAATCGAATTATTACGATCACAAAATAAGAAGTAACGATGATTTAATATGCCAAGCAAGATATATAGTAGCAAATCCTTTACGTGCGGGTTTAGTAGATAATATACAAAAATACCCATATTGGAATTGTATATATTTATAGGGTTTAGGCTTTTATTGTAGGCGTGAAGTTTACTCACGCAATTTCGTAAATACGTAAATATGTAAAAGCTACGCTTTTAGTGCGCCAGCAAGCAAGACGCCTACGGGTGGTAACCATTAGAAATAAACGTGGGTTTAGGCTTTTATTGTAGGCGTGAAGCTTGCTCGCGCAATTGGGTAAATATGTAAAAGCTACGCTTTTAATGCGCCAGCAAGTAAGACGCCTACGTGTGAGTTAAACCTTAACATTAAAGGTGGGTTTAAGGTTTTGTTGTAGGCGTGAAGTTTACTCGCGCAATTTCGTAAATATGTAAAAGCTACGCTTTTAATGCGCCAGCAAGCAAGACGCCTACGGGTGATTAAACCTTGAGGTTAGTGGTGGGTTTAGGATTTTATTGTAGGCGTGAAGCTTGCTCACGCAATTTCGTAAATATGTAAAAGCTGTGCTTTAGTGCACCAGCAAGCAAGACGCCTACGGGTGGTAAACCGTGAGGTTAGAGGCGGTTTAGGATTTTATTGTAGGCGTGAAGCTTGCTCACGCGAAAGGATACAAAAAGGAATAAAATTACATGGCTAACACACATAAGCGATTAAAAGGTAGGTGCCCTATCATTAATACTTTTTACTCCATAACTTTATGTTGTGATTTTCGTAAGCCATTATTCGCCAATTACCTAAATGCGCGTTTAATAGCCAGAGAGCTTGCTTTGTTCTCTAAAAGTAATTCACTTAATACTATTTGCTACGTAATTATGCCTGATCATATACATTGGCTTTTGCAATTAAACAGTGACTCTAACTTATCGAATCTGATTCGAAAATTTAAAAATATTACAACTTATAAACTAAATAAGCTTTATGGAACCAAAGGTAAAATTTGGCAGTCGAATTATTACGATCACAAAATAAGAAGTAACGATGATTTAATATGCCAAGCAAGATATATAGTAGCAAACCCTTTGCGTGCGGGTTTAGTAGATAATATACAAAAATACCCATATTGGAATTGTATATATTTATAGGATTTAGGCTTTTATTGTAGTCGTAAAGCTCGCTCAAAAAAATTAGCTGTAAATTATCAAACTATTGCTGCCTAGCTATTTAAGAGCCACTTATGTTAGGTAAAGCGGTAACATTTGTTTGGCTATTTTGCTTCTCTCGCCAGTTGAGGTCACATATACCATCAGTTGGCGAAAATGCTGTAGGCGCTTGTAGCAATAACTTGCGTATTTTAATATGATCTGACTCATCACATGCTGATTTAAGTTTACCTAAAAATGGTTCGAGCTCATTCCAAGGCATTTTTATTTCTTGAGCGCTTAAAATTCTTGGGTGGTCGGTTCCAATAACATTGTCGCCAATGAGTAATTCTTCAAAAAGCTTTTCACCTGGGCGCAAGCCTGTACATTTTATTTCTATATCGCCATTTGGTCTTTTTTCGTGTTTAACCTCAAGGCCTGATAAATGTACCATTTTGGTCGCTAAATCTTTAATTTTAACGGGTTCACCCATATCAAGTACAAATACATCGCTGCCAACTCCCATTGCACCTGCTTGAATAACAAGCTGTGCGGCTTCAGGTATGGTCATAAAATAGCGTGTAATGTCTTGGTGGGTTAAGGTAATTGGCCCACCCGCTTTTATTTGCTTTCTAAATAATGGAACAACAGAACCCGACGATCCCAATACATTACCAAAGCGGACCATGGTAAAGCGGGTAGTATTTTGAACTCCCGATAACCCTTGAAGTACAAGTTCAGCCATGCGTTTAGTTGTACCCATTATATTTGTAGGGCGCACTGCTTTATCTGTTGAAATTAATACAAAAGTGTCTACTTTCGCATTTATTGCTGCAGTAGCAACATTGTAAGTGCCATATATATTATTACGTACACCTTCAACTACATTGTGCTCTACTAGTGGTACATGCTTATATGCTGCGGCATGATAAACGGTTTGAACGCTAAAAGTAGAGAATGTTGATTCAACTAGTTTTTTATTTTGTATCGAGCCTAAAATAGGCAGTACTTCTACACTTAAATTATTAGAAGAACAGTATTCCGACAGTTCTTTTTCTATTGCATATAAGGCAAACTCAGACAGCTCAAAAAGTACTATTTTAACTGGATTATTTTTAACTATTTGCCTACATAACTCTGAGCCTATAGATCCACCTGCACCTGTTACCATTACCACTTTATTAGCTATATTTGCCGACATAAGATCTTGACGAGGCTGAACTGAATCTCGTCCTAGTAGGTCATCAATTTCTACATCTTTAACTTCGTCGAGGTTAGTAGTACCCGATACAATATCGGCCATGCCCGGAATAGTCATTACTTGTAATTTAAACTTTTCTATTGCATTGAGTACTTCTTTTCGGCGGCTTCTTGAGACACTAGGCAATGCGAGCAAAATTTTGTTCGCACATTTTTGCTTTGCTATTTCTGCAATTTGAGAAGGCGCATGCACACAAACACCTTGAATTAACGATAAGTGCTTTTTAGGGTCGTCGTCTATAAAAGCGACTGGTGAATACTCAGGGCCATTAGCAAGCGCAGTTGCTAACTGGCGCCCAGCAGAACCTGCGCCATATATTATTACGCCCTCTTTACGGCGCATAGTTATTTGCCCAACTACAGCGCGAACGGTTAGCCTTGCTCCGCCAACAAATAAAATACAAAAGCTAGCATAAATAAATGGCACTGTACGTGGTACAGGGGCACTTAAAAAGAATGACAAAACGGTTAAATATACAGTAGAGAGTACAACGCCAGCAATAATAGCCCACATTGCTTGTGTGTTCATGTAACGAAGTACAGCTCGGTAAAGCCCAAGCTTTACAAAGCTAAATAAGCTAAGCGGAAGAACAGTAGCTAATAATATCCAAGTATGTGTATTTTTTAAAACTGCGGTGCTGTCTAACCTGAGTAAAAAAGAGAGCCAAAAAGCTACAACAATAAAAATACTATCTACAACAAGTGATACAACTCTTTTTTGGGGGCGAGGTAAATTAACTAAATATTTTAAAAACACAATACATTTCCCTGAAGCTAGCAGTGAGACTACTATTCTATTGATTACAATTTTACTACAAGATGAACAACTATTGCACTTAATAGTTAAAGACTATATTCAAAATATTATATAGTCTTTATGTATTTGGTTATTTTTTGTAAATTTGTGTATGAAAGTAAAGCTATTTAACTCTATCCCCACTGCCACTTCCTGTCACTGTTTGCAGTATGTAAGTGAAGTAGTGCTTTAAGTTAAGAGTGGCGATCATTTTTTCATCCGTCTCAGCAAGTAACGTTGGGGTAGACATATCAATCTCATTTACTTGGGCTAAACCAGTAATACCAGGGCGCACATTGTATATATTTTTAGCCTCACGAGCCTGAGTAAGTTCTTCTTGATTAAATAAGCCTGGGCGAGGCCCAACTAAACTCATTTCGCCTTTAAGTACATTCCAAAGCTGCGGTAGTTCATCTAATTTAGTTTTACGTAAAAAACCACCAAAGCGAGTGATAGATGCAGTGCTTGCTAGGTGGCTAGCGACCGAGGCTGTATCTACACTCATTGTTCTAAACTTGACTAAAGTAAATGGTTTTTTATTACGGCCAACACGCTCTTGCATAAAAAGCGGTGAGCCAGTATCAAATAAGCCTATGATGTATAAAATAATTAAAAATGGCATGGCAAATATTAAACCTACCAATGAAAACAAAATGTCGAGTATACGAATCATTAACTAACCTATTTAATTTTTGCTGATAACTTAAAACCATCTTCAACTGAATATGGTGGCGCCCAATTAAGTGTATTTTTTGTGTAAGTGATATCTACTTGTAGCGACCCTATTAACCTATCGACTACCTGTTTTTTTCCTAACATTGCACCAACAAGTGAAAACAACGCTGGCGGTACTGGGAGCGCCAAGTTTGACTTACCCTGTACCTTAGCCATCAATTGTACCATTTCGGCAGTAGAAAGGTCATGATCATCACTTGCTAAAAACACTTGATTAGCCGCATTTGGGTGCTCAACACATACCTTAATTAAATCAACTAAGTTATATACAGATACTAAGCTTCTCTTATTTTTATTTATTGCTCTAAAAGGCAGAGGAAAACCTTTATTTACTAACCTCATTAAAGATGCAAAGTTAGCCTTTACGCCTTCGCCATATACTAACGGGGGCCTTATTATTACTATTTCCATACCTGTTTTTTGCCCTAAAGCTAGCAGTTTTTGCTCTGCTTCTGCTTTAGAAATTCCGTATGGATCTTCTGGGGCATTTTCTTGCTCATTAAAAGGAGTACGACCAGTTGTACTCTCGCCATTTACCTTAATTGTACTTATAAATATAAATCGCTTAACACCAGCTTGGGCAGCTTGGGTAGCTAAATTTAAAGTCCCTTTTGTATTTACAGCTCTAAATTCATCTATTGGGTTTGCAGAATTCTCGTCCATTATATGAACGCGTGCGGCGCAGTGAATAATCACATTAATTTCTTTAAGCGCCTTAGTGTAATTAGAATCGGCATCAATTTTCGCAATATGCTGATTAGGACCCTCATTTCCTGAGCGATTAATATAGTTTAGTACGTAATCACCTTTTAAGTGAGGGATTAGGTGCTGACCAACAAAACCTGTGCTACCAGTTAATAATACATTATACACTAGCTTTACTTACCTTTTAGTAAACAAAAAACGAATTAAACTATTCAGATACCATAAAAAATGCTTTGAAAATATACTTCTATTTTTGTATTCACCTTTATGTACGGCATTTACCTCTTTTAAAAACCTAAGCGAGATATTTGCCTTGTTTAACCGATAACAAAGGTCTACATCTTCATAATACATAAAGTACTTTTCATTAAAGCCATTCACTAACTCAAATGCAGAGTATTTAATACATAAAAAAGCGCCAGATGCCCATTCAACAATATCTCCCTCATTTAATATATTTTTATTATAAGGTAAATTTATTGGCTTCATTAAAAATGGATTAAATAGGTTAATTAGCTTTGGAAAATAACGTACTGAATTTTCACTTTCTATCATCTCATCATTTTTAAAAAGGTTAGGGGCAAAAAAAGTTCCGTCCTGAGTAGTTAAACTAACTATAAGCTTTTTAAACTCATCAAGTGTAATAACTACATCAGGGTTAAATATGATGAACCAGTCTTCATTCTTTGCATTTAATTTTTGCTTTGAGTAATTAAAGATAAAGTTATTATTTTCACCAAACCCTAGTGGTTCATCAGTTGTAATATACCCAAGGTTATGAGCTTTAATATATTTTTCAAGCTTACTATCTTTGATGTTGTCCTTAATAATAACTTGTACATTGTTGAGCTCTGCAATTTTTAGTAGCTCTTTATTTTTTTCTATATAGTCATAGTGCCCATGGGACACAATAGCGATGTAAACATTTGACATTAATTAAAACCTATTCATTTACTACGGGACACATTTAAATATTTGACGTTAGTAAAAGCGACCAAGTAAGCCATCTTTTAACGCTCTAAATAGACTTTTTAAGTATGCTAATCGCTCACCTTTAGAAAAGGTAATTAGTATGCATTGATGGATAATTGAAAATAGGATTTCTCTTATTGCCATTACTTTGGGAATATGGGATTGCCTTATTAAATAAAATGAATTTCTAATTCTATAGTAACGTCTAAAAGGACTGTGCTTTGGTATATAAAAACGACCTATTTTTAATGTTTTGTCTCCAATTGAGTGAATCATATTCGCTCTAGGTACAATGAGTACCTTAATCCCTAAGCTGTCAGCTCGTAGGCACCATTCGGTATCTACATAATCAATAAAAAGTGACTCAGCCATCATACCAATTTTTTTTAATGCTCCAGCTTCAACCATCGTACCAGAAGAAATAGCATGATTGACATAAAACTCAGGAGTGTCAAAGTTCGGATAGTGCTTAACTCTCCCTCCACTTCTTGAAAACTCGACGATGGGATAAGTAAAACCGCGTGCGTTATCAATAAAAATTGGTGCTGTAACTACAGCTCGCCCGCTCGCGATAGGTTCATATAAGTTTGATATGAAATCATCGTTAGTGAGCGTTGAATCTTGGTCAAAAAATATGATTGCCTTTGCAGCATCACTTAAAGCAAATTCAACACCTATATTTTGCGCCTTGGCTATCCCCTCATTTTTATCAAGTGCAATTACTTTGCAATTTGCACTTACAGGCATATCGCTCCCATTATCCACAATCACCGGGGTAACTTGATTATTAATAAGGGCATTGACCAAGCAAAGTAAATTACCTGGCTCGGGGTTAAATGTGACTATTACTGCATATATCATCGATTAATTTTGACCTTCAAACTTAAATAAGACATAAAATCCTACTAATGACTGTTATATTAATTTTAATTGCTCAGGGTTATTCTCAATTTTTGTTTTAAAGTTGGCTAGACTGATACGTGTAGCATTAAAGTAAAACAGCACCATTACGACAAAAACACCACCTATATAGTTATTGATATAGGGGTTAAAAGTACTTTGTAGGTAAAGTAAAAATATAGAGTAGTATAACCAGTCGATTCTTTTACGATAAGAAGGCGCTATACTTTTGACAATATACTTATAATCTAAGTGTATTTTTACATATATCGCTAACAACATGGACAGGCCAAGAAGACCAAAATGTAAAATAACGTCCATATAAACATTTTCTACGCTAGGGCGCTCTCCTAGAAATCCAGATATACCGCTCCCAAAAATAAAATTTTGCGGGTTTTGGTCTAAATAATCTAGAAAAATGAGCATATCATTAATTCTAGTACTATCACTCCCTGCCCTGAATAAAAAAGCGGGCTGAACGGCTAATAAGTAAATAGGGATTGCAATACCTATACACAACATCACGAGTTTTATAGAAACGTGCGTTCTTTTATTATTAAAGTAATACAATAAGATAGCAACCAATAACGAGAGTACAAACCCTCTTGTTAAAGTAAAAATAATCGCGGTTATACAGATAAACGTAAAAGCTAGGTTTATAAAACTTTTATTTTTACAGATAATAAAGTAAAGAGCCCCTATCATTATAAAAACAAAGCCTTTGTACACTAAGCCTTCTGCTCCTCGAAGAAACACCTCACTCTCTGGTATAAATTTGTAAACATCTAAAATACTTACTCTACCGAGTAACAACATCACTATAAAAAGAATATATACGATAGACATAAAAACACTACAAGGAGGCAGCAATCTCCTAAAGATCTTTTCTAGATAAATTGGATAAATAGAGAAAGTAATTGCTAATAAAAAAAATAGATACGGGCTTAGGCTAGCAAAAGTGAACTCACCTTTTAATAAGCTAATGTACGAGGATATAATTAGCAGCAACATAGCAGCACTACTGTATGTAAGCATAACTTTACTCATTTTACCCGCTATCAGTATCAAAATAAGCGACAACAATAAGCAGAATGCAAAAATAAGCATTCTAAATGTTACTCCTCCAAACTCTACAACTCGTCCCCCACCAAATAAGAACAGATCAATAGCCAGCATACTAAAAATTATGCCAGTTAAGAGTTTCGCAAGTTTTATAGAGTTTGCATTTTGCATCTTAATTCCATTAAATAATATCTTCCAAGCCAGGCAGTGATAATGTAAATTTATACTTTTTAAATTATTCAAATAAATTCTGAACTGAATTGTTTCATCACTATCACTTTATTAGATATAAAGTGGGCTTTATAAATCTAAAGACTCAAGTAATATTTTATCTACTTCCGTTGCAGCTCGTTTCCTTGAAAACTGTTCTGCGAACTTATGAGCCCGGCTGCCTACTTCATGTAAAATATCTCTATTATCATTTATATGTGCGACGATCTCTGAAAACTGCTCAACATTCCCTTCTTCAAATAAAAAGCCATTATCACTATGCTTTATTAACTCAGGATTGGCTCCACAATCACTTGCAATAACGGTCATTTTTGCATGCATAGCTTCAATAGTTACCCGGCCGAATGCCTCTGCCTTAGAAGCAATGACCGCTACATCGTAGTCTTTGCGAATACGGTTAACATCGCTGGAGTAGCCTAGAAAACGAATCGAATCAGAGAACCCTTCATCTTTAATTTTGCTTTTTAATTTTTTAGCATAGAGTGTACTATCATCACCCACTATACTTAATTTAACTTTAAACCCTTTTTTATTCATATATTTAATACATTCGAATAAAAAGCTGTGGCCTTTTTCTTTCGTGATTGTCCCCACTATTAAAAGAGATAGTGGTTCATTTACATTAAAATTTTTATTGAAACAACCAATAGAATTAGCAACATCATTATAAATCATAACTATTTTATCTTGTGGAACTTTAAATGATATCAACTTCGCTTTTAAAGCGTTTGAAATTACAATAACCTTAGAAGAAGTACTAACAAGCCGGTAAAAGCTCTTTTCACCTAAAAAGTGCTCTCTACTTTGATCTTCTAAACCAAACTCTCTAATGTGCCAGATATGTGGAATCTTTAATTTTCTCGCTAAATAAGCCCCCACATAAGTATCGGATGTATTGGTATAGATTAAGTCAAATTTAGCTTCTTTGAGCTTGAGCTTGATGGCTAACAAGTAATTTAAAGCCACTTTAATAAACGATTTAAACTCATTAATGTAATTGTTTTTTGGCTTTTTTATATAGCGTACATTATAAATTTTTTCTTCAAGATAATTGATGTCTAACTGACTTAACCTAGAATGAATTCCGCCTTTAGCATCTGGTATCAAGGCAGTTATTTCGTATAGTTCACTTTTATTCAATTGTGCAACAATCTCTAGCATAGAGGTTGTTGCACCACTCAGTGGATTTGAATCATGAAAAACAAATAATATTTTTTTTGTCACTTAATATCTCATTCTTAACTTAATTAAAACTTTAAAACCCGTTAGTGTAGTCAATACACTTTAAAACTTGTCTCTGTAATGCTTACCTGAAAAAAAACTTTTATATAAGTAGACTAAGTTATCGCAGGGAGCTTCCTTCAATAAAGTTTTTTTTAAATTAGTGATGGTAATCCTAAACAGGCTGTATACAGCCTTTAATGGTGGGTAGTAATATCTTAAAGTTAAGCCGGTATCATAACTTCGTTCTTTAAGTCTAAATTCAGTAATACCTTTATCTTCTCTTTCTAAACGTGATAGTGAATGGTCGAAACCATCAATCAGTCTAATTTTGTCAGTTAACTTGAGTGCAAATAATCTTAGGCAAAAAGTTGAGTCCACACCATATAAATAAAAGCGCTCATCAAAAATATCACCATGTTTATCTTTTATTTGTGCCGCAATTTGAGACCCAATTACAAGGCCACTACCTATTGTTATAATTTTATCGGTTGGAGCTATTTCTAAGGTCAATCTGTAAGGAACATAATTAATAAAAGGAGCCTCAATAACACCATTTGAACTAATTAATGGCATAGCAACATTGTTTTTACCATTGCTCCTTGATGCATTAATGTAATCGTCATTTAATTTAGAGTCATCATCCAATAATATATATTTATCAGCTTTAACAACGTCTATGAATCTATTATAAATAACCGCCAAAGATTCATTATTAAGCGTTTCCATTATTTCAACTTTATAGCCTAAAGCAGATAGTGAGGAAGTATTTCGTTCTTTTAACGGTTCTGGGCCGTTATTCCAGATAACGATTTTTGTATTTGTATACCTAGCGCTAGAATCGACTATAGAGCTAATAGTACTACTTTGGTTAATTTCTTTATTGTACAACAAAACTAACATTGCAGTGTCGAACATGGCGTGCCTCTTAGTAAATTCATCATTAGGTAATGCAAGTCAATATTGCTTTATTTATTAGTTATGTAATGGTTTTTTTTATTGGTACGTAAAACAATGCTAATAATAAACAGCCTACTACGCTATTAACTAATAAATTTAAAAATGCTGATAATTGATAGTCACTCAATACATAATAATTAGTCATGTAGTACAAAATAATCGATGGCATACTAGCTAGAAATACTTTAAGTAACTTTATATAAAACTCTTTTTGACTGTGCTTAAATACAAATTTGAATAACATAATGTAAGTACATACAAAATTAATCGTAAATGAAATAACTAATGCAGTAGCTACAGCCTCCATTGAACCTATATTAATCCCTATAACGATTCCGAAAACGTTAACAATAGCCGCTAACGCGCCTGATATGAATAACAATTTAGGCTTATTCATTACTTGGAAGAAAGATCCGCTAATCGACATTACCGCTTGTATGGGGATCATAACTGATAAAATCTTTATTAATGGCTCAACTTGTATCCAAGTTTCACCAAATAAAAGTAATACAACATCACGGCTATTTATAAAAATAAAGGCGCTAATTAATATAGATATGGCAAAAAGTCTTGAGGATAATAGGTTATGCTCCTTAATAATTAAACTCAGATCACTACGTACTTTAGTTAAAATAGGCTGTATTGCTGGTGTCATCGCAAAGGTCGTGACCATTAAAGGGTAACGCATTAATTGATATGCTTTTTCATAAATACCAACAGAAGCCATGCCAAAATATTTTGCGATGAGTATATTATCGAGGTTTCTTGAAAAGTAGTTTATAAAATTAAAACCGAACTGGTAAGATGAAAATGTCATAATAGATTTAATATGAAACAACTCAGCACCAACGAATGGGTTCCCAATACTAGTATTTTTAGATAGATGCCAAGTGAGTAAAAAGCGCATTATGCTTTGTACCGTTGACCTCGCAGCTAAAGCTAAAACGCCAAACTCTTGTGTATACAGAATATAAACTGCAATAATGGTAAATAGCTCAACAAATACATCAACCATAGCTAAATGCAGAAATTTAGCATCTTTATTCATTGCGGTTATCGGCACAATATTTAACGTACTAAAAAATATAGTAATAGATACAAATACTGCTATTTGTTGGTACTCATAGCCATTGTAAAAACTGTTTAGTAGATAAGAAAAAAAGTAAAAAACGATTGCTAATAAAAGCCCTGAAATAGCTGTAACAGAAAAAATACCGTCGCGTTTTTTCTTTCCAAACTTATCTTCATTAATTATTGCCGGTCCAACACCAATATCAGCCAGCATCTGAAAGAATATTAGAAATACTTGAATCGACGCAATAACCCCAAATTCTTCTGGTGAGAATAAGCGTGCATATAAAGCTAGAGCAGCAAACTGAAATACATAGGTTAATAGCCTGCCCGTAACACTCTTGAAAATTGCAGAATAAAGTGGTGATTTAATCATTTAGGGTCCAATATAAACGCTATCAATGTCATACTCTCTAGTTTGTATGGGCTTAGCTAAGGTTAATAATTTATTTAAAGCTCACTAAAGAACAACATAAAAATGATGGTTTTATATTTAACCCTAAATAGAGTTTTAGGGTTAGCATGCCTTTTTGCTGCATCTATAAGTGCGAACAACTATTTAAATGGAATGCCGTTTTTATCTTTTTCAGACAACATTGGTTCAGATTTAAGCGGCCACTCTATCGCTAAATCTTTATCATCCCAGCGAATGCTTACTTCTGCATTTGGGTTATAGTAATCTGTACACTTATAAACAAATTCAGCTTCATCGCTCGTTACATAGAATCCATGTGCGAAGCCTTCTGGCACCCACAATTGACGTTTATTCTCTGCCGATAAGTACACACCGACCCATTGCCCGAAAGTAGCTGAGTCTTTACGTATATCTACTGCAACATCAAATACCTCACCAGATGTTACACGTACTAACTTACCTTGTGTATTTTCAGTTTGAAAATGTAAGCCTCGTAGAATACCTTGCTTAGATTTAGAGTGATTATCTTGCACAAAAGAAGTGGGCTTGCCTGTAACTAGCTCTTCAAACTTTTGCTGGCTCCAAGTTTCCATAAAAAACCCACGCTCATCACCGAATACTGCAGGCTCTATAATTTTTACATCTGGGATGCTTGTATCGATTACTTTCATATTTTCAACCTACTTATTTATACTGTTGAATAGGGTTTAATGCGGTTTTCCAGTCACTCGGCTGTACAGAAAAATTTGTTGTTATTTTACTACAATCTAATTTTGAATTTGCTGGGCGCTTCGCGGGAGTCGGATACTCTGAGGTTGAGATTGCATTAACCGTAACAGGTGTTTCAATCACTTGTTGCGATAATGCTTTAGCAAAAATTTCTGTTGCAAATTCTTGCCAGCTAACGTGAGGGTAGCCTGAGTAGTTGTACACACCAAACTTAGTAGCACCTTGCTGAAGCTGTTGCGCTATGTTAATTAACGCTTTAGCTATATCGCCTGCGTATGTCGGGCCGCCATATTGGTCACCTACAACACCAAGCGTATCACGTGTTTGTGCTAAACGAAGCATCGTTTTTACAAAGTTATTTCCGTATTCACTAAACACCCATGCGGTGCGTAAAATAATATGCTCAGCGCACTCTTGTGCAACGCTTTGCTCACCTGCTAGCTTTGTTTGACCGTAAACGCCTTGTGGATTTACCTCGTCAGTCTCAGTATATAAACCGTGTTTATTACCGGCAAAAACATAGTCAGTTGATATATGAAGAATTACCGCATTTACACTCGAAGCTGCTTTAGCTAAGTTTTTTGGACCAATATTATTTATAGCATTAGCCAGCTCAACTTCAGACTCAGCTTTATCAACTGCAGTATATGCTGCTGCATTAATTATAACTGTCGGCTGATACTTATTTACCACTTCATTAACTTGATCAGCATTAGTTATATCAAGCTCTTCACGTCCTAACGCCAAAAAATCAATGGAAGGGATATCAGTCAATTGCGATACCAAACAGCTTCCAACTTGACCATTTTTACCAGTAATAAGTACTTTCATTACTTTGCCTCAGACGCCAAACGAGTTAAATATTGACCATATTCATTCTTCATCATTGGTTTAGCTATTGTAAGTAACTCATCTGTACTTAACCAGCCATTACGCCATGCTATTTCTTCTAAACATGCCACCTTCAAACCTTGTACGTTTTCAATCGTTTGTACAAACGATGATGCTTCATGAAGACTTTCATGTGTTCCCGTATCAAGCCAAGCAAAACCACGTCCTAATAGTTCAACATTTAAACTTCCATCGTTTAAATACATTTCGTTTAAGGTGGTTATTTCAAGCTCCCCACGATGAGAAGGCTTTACCTGCTTTGCGAGCTCAACTACACGATTGTCATAAAAGTACAAACCTGTAACAGCATAATTCGACTTTGGTTTTTCAGGCTTTTCTTCTATGGAAATAGCTTTCATATTCTCGTCAAATTCAACTACGCCAAATCGCTCTGGGTCTTTAACCTGGTAGCCAAATACTGTAGCACCCGATGCTCTGCTTGCTGCGCTTTTAAGTGTTTTACTAAACGATTGACCGTAGTAAATATTATCGCCAAGCACTAAGCACACGCTATCATCGCCAATAAAGTCTTCGCCAATAATAAAGGCCTGTGCAAGTCCATCTGGAGACGGTTGAACTGCATAAGTTAAGTTAATACCGTAATCACTACCATCGCCTAATAAACGTTTGAAACTATCATTATCTTCTGGAGTAGTGATTATTAATATATCGCGTATACCTGCTAGCATTAGTGTAGATATTGGGTAATACACCATTGGCTTATCGTATACTGGTAATAACTGTTTCGATACTCCACGTGTCAGTGGGTAAAGACGAGTTCCTGAGCCACCCGCTAAAATAATTCCTTTCATAATACTCTCCTCTTACGAGTTAATTTCGCCAAGTCGTTCGCGTTGATATGAGCCATCTTGAACATTTTTACACCACTGCTGGTTTGTTAAGTACCACTGGATTGTTTTGCGCAAACCTGTTTCAAACGTTTCCACTGGCGTCCAGTTAAGCTCTTCACTCATTTTTGTTGAGTCAATGGCATAGCGTCTGTCATGTCCTGGGCGATCTGTTACATACGTAATTTGCTCTGCATACTTAGCTTCTTTTGGTACTAAGGTGTCTAAAATTTCACAAATAGTTTGCACTACTTCTAAGTTTTGCTTTTCATTGTGACCGCCTATATTGTAGGTTTCTCCAACAATACCTTCTGTCACTACTTTATATAAAGCGCGCGCATGGTCTTCTACGTATAACCAGTCACGTATTTGATCGCCTTTACCATAAATAGGCAGGTCTTTTCCTTCAAGGGCATTAAGTATCACTAAAGGAATTAACTTTTCAGGAAAGTGGTAAGGCCCATAGTTATTTGAACAATTAGTGACAATTGTAGGAAAGCCATACGTGCGCAGCCATGCTCGAACTAAATGATCACTCGACGCTTTACTTGCCGAGTAAGGGCTGCTTGGTGCGTAAGACGTTTCCTCAGTAAATAATGGAAGTTCGCCTTCTTGCTCATCAGGGTGTGGAAGATCGCCATATACCTCATCAGTTGAAATATGGTGAAACCTAAACGATTTTTTATCATCATCATTTAATGTATTCCAGTATTCACGAGCCGCTTCTAATAAATTGTAAGTGCCTACAATATTCGTTTGTATAAATTCGGCTGGCCCTGTGATTGAACGGTCAACATGACTTTCTGCAGCCAAGTGCATCACTGCATCTGGTTTATGCGATTTAAAAACCCTATCAAGCGCTTCACGGTTACAAATGTCGACGTGCTCGAATGCATACCTGTCATTACAGTCTACTGACTTTAATGACTCCAAATTACCTGCATAGGTGAGCTTATCTAGGTTAACAACTGAGTCTGTTGTATTTTCAATAATATGGCGAACAACTGCTGAACCTATAAAGCCTGCACCACCTGTTACAAGTATTTTCATTTATTCTTCCTTCAATTTTATAAATAATATTTATCTGTGTGCATTTTCTTTTTTTAAATATCTAATAGTTACGAATACCACACCAATGATAGCTCCTAAAAGAGCGCCGACAATGCATAGTAATGCACGCTTAGGGCCTGATTTTTCTTCGGGTACTAAAGCAGGATCTATAGTTTTAAACACGTACTCATCTCGAACGTTTGCAAGCATAATAGTTTTTGCTTGTTCCTCAATCAATTTATAAAGAATGGTACGAATATCAGCAATTTTTGTTTTTTGAAGTTGACTAGTTAAAAAGTCAGTACTGAGATTGGCTTCTGAAACATCTCTTTCTTTCATCACTTGGTTTATATCTTCAACTAGCCAGTTTACCCACTGCTGTGCGATATATGGTGAAATGAACTCAATTGAAATCTTTACCATTCCGCTTTCTTTATCCGTTTCGATATTTAAAATTTCCCTGAACTCTTTAAAGGCTTCCTGTAAAGAAGGCTTAGATTCATATGGAAATGATGCAGCTCTAACCCATTCCTGAGAATCAATACTATAAAGTTTTGGATCATAAATAACTTTATTTTCCAAAGCATTCCAAGACTCTGCCGCCATTAAATTGGGGAGTAATTTATGTTTTTGAATGAAGCTGCCGATGAACTTTCGCGACTTTAGTATCTCAATTGCTAACTGAGCTTGATTATTAGAACCAGAACTCAAATTTACACCAGCCAAACTTGCTAATCCACCAAACTGCCCAGCTAACCCTCCTAACGCATCGCTGTTAGATTCATCCGCGGGAGACAATAATACTTCCGACATATATAGATTAGGTTGCTTCAAAGCATACACGATGGATAACGCTGAAAATAAAAACATTCCAGTGATAATGACGCGTTTACCATGCCATAGAACACTAAGAAGCTCTGTTAAACTTATTTCATCATCTGAACTATCTAAGGTTTCATTCTTTTTCATATTTTTTCTTACTATAATTTATTTAGCTAATAGAATTACAATCAATAGCGCTTCAGCAATAACATAATTTACAAGAACTTGTTAAGCTAATGCTACAAATAGCCTAGATTAGTGACTTCAAATAAAAATCTTATTTGGAGTATTACAAACTACCAATTGCAGCTACCGCTACACCTAGTTGATAAAGGATCTGCGTAGCTGTACTCCACAATGTCAGCTTATCCATATGACTTGCATCCATCGGGATTACAATTGTATCGCCAGGCTCTAACTGTTCAGCATTATTAGCCGCAAACCAGCCACCTGTATTTGGAATTTTCACTGAGCCATTAGCTTTAATAATATAAATGCTATCTTCATTGGCACGTTCTTTAAGACCACCACTTAGGGCAATATAATCATCAACACTTACGCCTGATTTATATAAGTGTGATGTTGAGTAATTAACCTCACCAATAACGCTGATAGAGTCACGCTTACTTGGCACATATAATACATCGCCGTCTTGTAAGACTAGATTTTGTTTATTATCTACAATTAATGGTAAATCAATAACTAAGCGCCCTACAGCTTCCACACTTGCTAAGTCATTTAATAACTTATTCATTTCATCATACGAAAGTGTGTTACTGCTTACCGAGTTTTGAAAGCTTTTTGATGCAATATCGCGGCGTAGCTCTGTTGATAAACGCGCTAACTGTTCTTGCTCTTGCTCTTTAATAGAAGCTCGAGTAAACACGGCTGCCTTTTCTTCTGCAAACTCAGAGAAGCCGCCTGCGCGTTCTAGCAGCTCAGTTAATGTTTCGCCGCGACGAATAGTGTAAGTACCTGGGAATCTTAGTTCACCTTTAAGCTCTACTTTTACGTTTTCTTGCCAGTTTGGGATAGCAAACACGTTAATGCTGTCTTTACTTTGTAGAGTGATATTACTTTGTAGGTCGCCGCGCATAGCGCTTTCTAAATCTAAGCGTAAGTGTTCTATTTTTGAACCATCGCTTTCAACAATTCGAGTGATTTCTGCTTGTTTTACGTAAGCAGACTCTAACAACCCGCCTGCCGCTGTAACTAAATCACGCACTTCTCCACCTACCATTAATGGGTATATGCCTGGAAATGTAACGTTACCGCTAATTTCAACAAGTTGCATGGCTTGGCTTACAGATGCTTGTTGCTTGAACTTAGCTATAATTGGATCTAGTAAGTTATGACGACTAAATAAAGCATAGTCTTCAGGCTTGAGTTCTTGCTCTGCTTCTTCTTTAGCTTTTCGTTTAGATATTTCAGCAATAGTAAGTATTTTATTATCTTCAAGAACAAGTTCTTCATCTTCTTGGTTTACACCAATGTATTTTTCGAACTCTTTTTGCTCAAACTTATGCCATTGCTCTGCTTTTTGTAGTTGCTCTTGCTGTTCTTGGCTTAAAGCCATATTAGCAAGTGCTAATTTTTCAGCTTCTTTTTCTTCAAAGCGGCTGAATACAATTATTTTGTCATTCGCTTTTAACGTTAAGTTATTTTCTGGATTCTTTATTATCGCTTGGGCTACATCAAATTGGTGCGCTTCTATATCACCATTAATGTTAATTTCGCGAATCACTAAGCCATAACTTAGATCTGCTTGTGGCAGTAAGTCGCCTCGAACTGATTTTAAAACATCAGAAATACGTTTACCTTGATACCACTGGTAGTTACCCGGGCGCGCTACAGCGCCAATTAGGCTAATTGAGTTTTGATATTGTGCACTAATAGAGTTAAAACGAATTCGGTCGCCATCTTGAGGAATGTAGTTTATTTGAGATTTTGAAAAATCGACAGAGAGCACTTCTTTGCGGTCAAAATTAAAGCGCTCTACTACTGCATTTTTAGCATAAGCACCAGGCTTGAGGCCACCGGCCATAGTTAATAGTTGCTTTGCAGTCTCACCTTTTTTCAGCTCAAATATTGCAGGGCGCTTAACTAAGCCTTCAACTCTAACTTGAGCTCCTACAGGAGGTACAAAAACAACATCGCCAGATTTTAAAACTATATCGTTACTGCTATCACCTTTGATCAGTAAATCATAAAGGTCGAAGTTAGTAATAACTTTACCTGCACGTTTAACCTGTATATTACGAAGAGAAGCAATATCTGACACACCACCGCTTACAAATAAAGCATGGGATACTGTTGTTAAAGACGATACGCTATAGCTTCCTGGCTTATAAGCTTCACCAAGTACTAAAATACGCATGCTACGAAGTTGGCCAAGCGATACAAAAGCTTTTACGCCTATAACCTCTTGTTCTACCTTTACTTTAATTAATTCTTTGATTTCGGCAAAGGTTAAGCCAGCAACTTCTACAGGGCTTAAATCTGGAATATTTATACGTCCTTCACGGTCAACAGTTACATCAAAACTGTCACTTTCTTTACCGTAAAAGTTAATTTTTAATTGATCGCCTGCACCTACTATATAGGTATCAGGCACTGCCGCATTCTCACTTGGCATGAAGGTTGTAGGCTCGCCTGCGAATAACTCATAACCGTATGGTTTTAATTCATCAGTTTTTGGCTTAAAGCGTTCTTCGTCCGTTAAATCTTCTTTTTCTTTTTCAGGACGTTCACCAATAGTTGATTGTTGCTGGTTGTTGGTTTCTTCGTTTGATTGATTAGCACCTGTGATTGTAGAAATGTCCACACCGTACTGCTTTGCTAGGGCTTCTTGTTGGGCTTTTGGCAATTTTTTAAATTGCTCAATTTGTGAAGCCGTCGGCGTAAAAGCCAGCGTACTAAAGCTACAAAGTAGAATAAAAGCACTAATAAATTGTGTAAAAACTTTCACGAGTAGGTATATCCCTAGGTCTACAACCAAAATTGGTGGCTATAATACATTAAATTTGCACAAATAAAAAAGGGACTTTCGTCCCTTTTGTCACTTAAATGTCATTAAACTTGCTGGTTTGGTTAAAAACTGTAAACCAGGGTTAATGAAGTTTCAGTGTCTGTGCTTTCTTCATCATCAGCAACGTCTGAGTTGTTGGTTAGATTAAAAGCAACTTTCATTTGTAATGAACCGTTGATTTTAGCAAGCAGTGCAGTTTCTGAGCGTGTTTTAGTATTCGAGTCACCGTATTCTACAGCCACTAATTGAGTAAAACGTGCGCTTTCAGAAATCTGCCAATTGTAATCAAGCTTACCTAAAGCAATTATTTCACTGTCGCTTTCGCCAGCAAGTAGGTTGCCGTTGTCGTCTACTTGAGTACTATCGTCTGAGTATTCAAAAAACTTGTAACCCGGACCAAACTCCGCATTTAACCACATATTTTGTTGGTCAAGTAAGCGTAAGCCGTAACCAGCAGAAATTACAGATTCTGTTCTATACGCGCCAAAGTAGTCTGAAACGTGTGAACCATAAATGAATAAATGAGAATTCTTTTCATTTAATTTGTAATTACCTTGCGCTGATGCAGAGTACTTTTCGTTAGTACGTTGCTTGTCTTTATCGCCGTTGTCATCTTCTACTTCATCTTCTTTATAGATGCCGTCGATTTTGTACTCGTTATTCCAATTTTCTAGGTTATGTAATACTTTAAGACCGCCTTTTAAGGTAGTTGTTTCTGTATTACCACTAGTAATGATTGCACCTACTTCACTAGTTACTTCCCACGTTTTTCTGTCTGCGTCTTCAGCGAATGCGTTAGTTGCAGCAGATGCTGCAACTAAAAGTGTTAAAAGCTTCAATTTCATTAAAAATAACCTATTTGATTCTAAAAATTAGTCTTGCTTGTGTAAATGAACATCCATTTGTGGAAATGGAATATTAATATCTGCATCATCTAGTGCTATTTTAATATTTTCCATTAATGACCAGTATGTTGGCCAGTAATCAGCAGAGTTAACCCAAGGGCGAACAACAAAGTTTACGCTAGAATCACCCAGCTCATTTACAGCAACTGTGTAAGCAGGATCTTTAAGTAAACGAGTTTCTGCGTCAAGCACTGATTTTAATACTTCTTTTGCTTGGCGTAAATCAGCATCGTAACCAACACCAATAACTAAATCGATACGACGTGTAGATTCACGTGAAAAGTTAGTAATAGCACCAGACATAATTTGAGAGTTAGGAACAATGATTACTTTATTATCTGGAGTGCGTAACTCAGTTGAGAAAATTTCTATTTTTTTAACAGTACCCATTTTTCCGCCTGCTTCAACAAAGTCGCCAGACTTGAAAGGACGAAGCAAAATAATTAATACACCAGAGGCGAAGTTAGATAATGAACCTTGTAGTGCTAAACCAACAGCTAAACCTGCAGCACCCAAAATAGCTATAAATGAAGTTGTTTCTATACCAATCTGCGAAAGCGCCATTAAAATTGTTACAGCAAACACGAGTGCAAACACTATACTTGCAACAAATGACCCTACAGCTTTATCTACTTTCTTTTTAGCAAAGCCTTTTTCAGTTAAGTTAGAACAAAACTTAGCAACACGACTACCAATTAAAAATATAACAAGCGCTACAACTGCTTGAATACCATAATGTAAAATTAGGCCTGAGTTTTCATTTAGCCAATTAAGTACTGAATCCATATTTACTCCAAATTATTTTTTAAGCGTTTTTTCCAGACATGATTATACATTAATTTACAATTCGTTCTCATAAAATAGTAAATTAATACTAAAAACATGATGTTTTTTGATTTTTTAGCCAACATATTCGCCGCGCATACTACTTATTATTTATGAACTTAAGATGTTTGTTGTTCTTTTTTTAGTTTTTTTATTAATTTTAGCTTTTAGGGCTTCCCAAGGTTTATTATTTTATGTATTATGCGCGCCACACCAAACAAGGTGTTGTAGTGGCGGTTGTAGCTCAGTTGGTAGAGCCCCGGATTGTGATTCCGGTTGTCGCGGGTTCAAGCCCCGTCAATCGCCCCATTTTTTCCCTCCTTTGTATTTCTATAAAATAAAAACTAAAAATCTTACTCTACAAATATTTTTAGCAAATCGTTAAGCTGTTTTTAAGTTGTTAAAACAAAACTCACTGTTTACATTTATTTAATAATCACCCAATCTGCTTTACATATAAATGGAAAGTGCTACCTTAGTTATAGTTTCATAGCTTTTAGTACTAGTCACCTTTATAGGATTTTCACACCGGCATGATCAAGCACCTTATTTTTAGTTTATTACTTAGTTACCTTGCTTTACATAGTTTAAACGCTAAAGCTGAAGACAACGTTTCTTATGTAAAATTATTAGGTGAATTACAGTATTTAATTTCTAATAAACAGTATGCGGAAGCATATAAAAACAGCCAAAAAAATTATAAATATTTAGGTGAACCTGATTTCGATTATTTGTTGGGAATTTCAGCTCTTAATTCAGGTGAATCAGCCCCCGCTGTATTTGCATTTGAAAGAGTCGTTGAAGACAAACCTCATTGGTATGAGGCACGTTTATATTTAATTAAATCGTATATTGCGGCAAATAATTTACCGGCAGCGAATTCTCAAGCCTTAGTTATAATAAATACTAAGACTTCGTCAGATAGAGTGAAAACGGCTGCGCAAACTTTATTAGATATATCTCAACGTAAACAACGCACTACAGCGCGCTCGTTTAATCAAAGTATTGAGCTTGCTTATGGTGTTGATGATAACGTTAATGCGGGTACATCAGAAGATACTATTTTAATTCCTAATTTAGGTGAGTTTTTACTTTCTTCTGATAGTAAAAGTACCGACGACAACTATGTAAAGCTAAATTACAAAGGGCGTTACTCACATCCGATTGATCAACAAAGTTCATTATCTATAGGTATAAATACTGACTGGTATAAATTTAATGAGCTATCACAATACGATCGTATAAATACTAATTTATCTGCTCGCTATCAGCACCAGCTAAACAATACTCGCTGGTATGTGCAGGCCGGTGTTACCCCTTTATTATTAGACGGCGATCTATACAGAACTGAAACAACATTAACTGGCGGAGCTAGCTACCAAATAGATAAACAGCTGAGCCTGTTTGGTGCATTAACTCTGGGTGATATGAACAATTCGTTTGATGAAAAGTTAGACAACTCTTTTTATGCGCTCAATATTGGCGCTAGTTACATGTCTAGTAGGTGGCTTCAGAGTGTTAGTGCGAGTCATAAAAGCGAAATTGCTAGTATTGAGAGTGGTGACTTTAATGCGAGAAATATTAATGGGATTTACTACCAGGTAACCGCATTACTTGCTCAGCAATGGCAATTATCAGCTCAAACTGGCTATCAGTGGATTGAATATCAAGATGAGCACCCATTATTTATGCAAAATCGCGATGATAACTTATTAATACTTTCAAGCTCATTACGATACCTGATTAATAAAAGCTTAGCGCTGCAGTTAGCATTAAACTATCAAGATAAAACAAGTGATATTTCGCTGTTTGAATACGACCGCTTTGATGCAAATTTAAGCGCTAGTTACTCATTTTAATTTAAGGTAATTATGAAACATTTAACCCCAGTATTAACCACCTTACTTTGTGTGAGTTTCTACTCGCAAGCTAATACCACAGCTGCTGGCAAAACTATTTTGGCTAGAGGTGCTGTAGTAGCAACCGATGCGACCTCCGAGCAGCAAAGATCCTTAAAGCGCCGCGACACTGTATATGGTGTAGACAAAATAACGACTGGTGAAAAGAGTAAGGCTCAGTTTTCGATGTCTGATGGGGGCTTAATTGCTTTAAAAGAAAATTCAGTACTAAATATTGCCAACTATGAATTTGATGCGGCTACGCAACAAGGCTCTGCGTCAATAGAGTTAATTAAAGGCGGGTTACGTTCTATTTCGGGCGTTATAAAAAAGAACGGTGGTTCTTATAATGTTAAAACGCCAGTAGGCTCTATTGGTATACGTGGTACACACTTTGAACTACAGCTAGTAGATGGTGATATGTATGTTGCAGTATGGGATGGCGCTATCGACCTTACTTTACAAGACAACAGTATTTTATCACTTGGTAGTAATGAGGCGTTTTCTTTTGCACAAGTAACTTCTGTAGGGGATGTAATTAAGACCACTCAAGCACCCGCTATTTTTACTCAAAGTATAGCCTCTATTAACAGTAATGATGAATCAGAAGCTGAACAGGATCAAATAGCAGAAAATAGCGCTTCAGAAAATAATGAAGATGCCGATACTTTACTTGCAGATGTATACGCAGAGCAACAGTTTCAAGCGGTTAGTAATGCTGCTTTAATTGATCAAATAGCTCAGCGACAAGGCATTTTTAACTATCAAGCAACTAGTTTCGACGTTTCATCAAGTTTAGGTGAAGTAAGTGATTTTTCTATGTCTATGTCAGTCGATTTTGACAACGGTACTGTTCCTGACGGAGAAATAAGTTTTAATGATGCTGGCGGAAATTGGTACGCTGCTTATAGTGGCTTTATTGATTTAACCAAATTAGATTTGGCCGTTACTTTTGCCTCACATAATAACAATAAAGCAGTGGGCGACATTGATGCTATTTTTTTAAATGATATAGATACTATCACTGGTGATTTTAACCTTAATGAAATAAGTAACCCCGCAGTAAATTCCTCAGGCTCTTTTAGATTAGAGCCTTAACAGAATAGAATATAAAGCTTTTTATTGGAGTACGTAGAATGACAGCAAAAAACCCTTTTTTGCTCGGTTTAATGGTTTTTTTGCTAAGTGCTTGTGGCGGCTCCTCTGAAGAGGCAGCTCAACAAGAATCTGTACCAACACCTGAGGGTCAAGAGTCCCCCCCCCCCTCAACTAACACAATTAACCTAACGGGTGTTACTGGTGAAACTATCACAACTAAAGTGCTGGTTTCTGGTGCTGTTTCTACAAATAGAGGTGTTGTAGGTTCAAACGTAGCTAATTCTCAGGCTACTATTACCCTTTCTCAAATAAATGAAGTAATACAAGGTAATATTACCTTTTTACTTGGCGTATCGGACCCTGATGGTATAAACGCAGTAAATTTAGTGCTTCCAAGCGTTAATAAAAGCTTGCCTATATGTACGCAAGAGTGTGGTACTAATCTTGAGCAATCAGTAATAGGACTTAGTCCTTATTTTTATGGCATTGATGCAGGCGATTTACGCCTAGAAATATGGATCACTGATAGCCTTAATAACCAAGTACTGGCCGATGCTATTACTGTAAGTTGGCAACCTTATAAAATTGAAGGTACTACTGCACAGCGAGATGAACAAAGTATAAACCTCTCATGGCAGGCAAATGAAAACTTAAACCGTTATAACATTTACTTAGCGACTGAAGCCGGCGTTACAACAACCAATATAAATGATTTAGAAAACGGCCAACAATTTTTAGGTTTATCTGGAACAACATTTAGTATTAGCGATACTTTAACTGATAAAAGCTATCAAATTTTAATCACCGGAATTGATGGAAGTGGCGAAAGTGGCTTTGCTGAAGTAATAAATATCGCTCCTTTAGGTGGTACCTTAAACTTTGCTCCAAAAGCATTTAACGATCAATTTGAAGTTAATGAAGACCAAGCGCTGCTAAATAATGTATTAACTAATGATACAGATGAATACCAAGGCGATCTTACAGTAAATACTACTGCATTAGTCAGCCCACAACATGGCAGTGTTATAATAAATTCAAGCGGCGAATTTACTTACACTCCACGCGCTAATTTTAATGGTATTGATGCTTTTAGTTACCTTGTAATTAACGAGCTTGGTATGACAGATACAGGTATTGTAGAAATAACTATAAATGCTGTAAATGATGTACCAAGTGCACTTGATAACACCTATAACATAAACGCCGACGGTACTTTATTTGTCACAGCTCCTGGTTTATTAGCCAATGATAGCGACATCGATCTTGATACACTTACCGTTGATACAACACCTGTAACCTCTCCTCTTAAAGGTAACTTAACACTCAATACAGATGGTAGCTTTGAATATACAGGAAGCGCCAACATGCAAGGCACTGATAGTTTTCAATACCGTATTTTTGATGATCAAGGTGCTCAGGCAGTTGCAGATGTAACAATCAATCCTTTAGATCAAAATAGTCCGCCATCTGCGTCTAACGATAGCTATAGTGTTAATGAAGACAACACACTTGTTGTTGAGGCTGCGCTAGGGTTACTAGCGAACGATACGGATCCTAATAACGACACCTTTATTATTGATGATACTTATTTAGTTTCACCCGCTCATGGCCAATTATTTTTAGCCACAGATGGGAGTTTTTCATACATCCCTGATCCTAATTATTATGGAATTGATGAATTTCAATACCAAGTAATTGATACATTAGGCGCCACGGCAACGGCAACAGCAACACTTACAATTAATAGCACACCAGATAACCCGATTGCGCAGAATGACGAGTATCAATTTCAATATAATCAAACTCTCAGTATTACTGCTGAAAATGGCTTACTGAAAAATGATGTAAATATAGAGTCTGGCGGACTAACTATTAACACGACCCCAGTTGTAAATGTGCAAAGTGGTACGCTAACGTTGAGTAATGATGGCTCATTTACTTATGAGCCAAATTTAGATGCATTGGATGTAGATAGTTTTACTTATTCAGTTACTAATGAGCAAGGCTTAGCAGCCACCGCACAAGTGGTACTCACTAAAACAGGCTCAAACTCTCCAGCAAAAGCTAATGATGATCAGTATACGTTAGCTGAAGACAGCCCTAGCATAATATTAAATGTGTTAGAGAATGATACTGATGCTAATGGCGATACAATCACACTTATAAACATTACAAATACTGTTGGCACAGCGCAGATTGTAAATAATAGTATTGAATATACACCCGAGCCTAATTTCTTTGGTGAAGTCACTCTAAGCTATACAATTTCTGATGGCATTGCAGATGATGCGCCGCAATCAAGTACTGCAACTGTAAGACTTACAATTATACCTATAAATGACGCGCCTATAGCCACTTCAGATAGCGCCTCAATGATAGAAGATGCATCACCTATATTAATTGATGTACTCGCTAACGATAGCGATGTAGATGATGATAACTTAACAATTACACGTGTTGTTACTGAACTAGGCATGGCTTCTATTGTTGAAAATAAAATAGAATATACGCCAACGCCTAACAGTAACGGAGTAGCAATTGTTTCTTATACAATATCAGATGGTAACGGAGCTAGTGCGAGTGCCAATTTACAAATAACTATATCCCCAACTAACGATGCACCAGTGGCCAATCCAGATAGTATTACAATTGCTGAAGATGCCCAGGGAACGCTAATAAATGTGCTAAGCAACGATACAGATATAGATGGTGACAGCTTAAATATTAGCTCAGTTGTGAGTGATATTGGTAATGCAGCAATCCAAAACAACCTAATTCAATATACGCCTAGCGCTGATGAAAATGGCACCGCAACAATTACTTATAGTTTAACAGATGGCATAGCGAGTACTACTGGTACATTAACAGTTACAATTACACCCGTTAATGACGCACCCGTTGCTAATCCTGATACTGCAACCATTTTAGAAGATGCCTCTACGACTAATATAAACGTTTTGAGCAATGATACAGATATAGACAATGATACGCTTTCTATTAGCTCAGCAAGTACAACGTCGGGATCGGTAGCTGTCGCCGGTAGCAACTTAGCCTACACCCCAGATGCAAACTTCAACGGTCAAGTCATCGTTAATTACACTATCACCGATGGGACAGAGTCAGCTGCAGGCATATTAACTATCACTGTAACGCCTGTGAACGATGCACCCGTTGCTAATCCTGATACTGCAACCATTTTAGAAGATGCCTCTACGACTAATATAAACGTTTTGATCAATGATACCAATGAAGACAATGAAGACAATGATGCTTTATCAATTAGTGCCGCAACTGCAAATACAGGCTCGGTGTCTGTTGTGGGAAATAATATCGCTTACACCCCAGATGCAAACTACAACGGTCAAGTCATCGTTAATTACACTATCACCGATGGGACAGAGTCAGCAGCAGGCATATTGACTATCACAGTAACGCCTGTGAACGATGTACCCGTTGCTAATCCTGATACTGCAACCATTATAGAAGATTCCGTAACAACAAATGTTAACGTATTAAGTAACGATACCGATGAAGACAATGATTCATTATCTATTAGTACCGCAGCTGCAAATACAGGCTCAGTGTCTGTCGCGGGTAGTAACTTAGCTTATACTCCAGAGGCAAACTTTAACGGCCAAGCTATAATTAATTACACTATCACTGATGGTACAGAGTCAGCAGCAGGCATATTGACTATCACAGTAACGCCTGTGAATGATGCACCCATTGCGATAAACCAAACATTTTCAATTGGAGAAAATGCAATTGACGATGAAACAATTGGTACTATTGCTGCGTCCGACATTGAAAATAACACTCTTAGTTTTAGCTTAAGTGGTAGTGAAACAGGGCTATTTAATATAAACAGCACCAGTGGCTTATTAAGCGTAAATGGTACACGCCCTTTCAATTATGAAACCGCTACACAACACTCTGTAAATATTGATATTACAGATGATGGTTCGCCAAATGAAACTACAACAATCACTGTTACTGTAAATGTTATTGATGACGTCGATCCGCTAATTCCAGTGGAAGATGATACATTTGGACGCCCTCTTAGTGGACAAATAGACCTTTCTCGTGTTTTTTCTGATGGTGAATTTAACGACAGTATTGAGCTTAATACCAACCTTTATTTTGTCGGTTACAATAACAATGAAGACGCAGATATTATTGTTACCTCTTACACAAATACCGGCGATGTAAACACTGCATTTAATGGCACCGGTTTTAAAGCCATTGACCTAGGTGAAGATGAAAAAGGCTCTGCTATCATCTCTGGTAATGGTGAGCTATTTATTGGCTACACAAGCTTTAATGGAACGGAAACCGAAGCGTGTCTATTAAAAATGAGTGCGACAGGTATTGTTAGTACAAATTCAGGTGACGGCAACTCAGGTACTAAATGTACAACGCTTGCGAGTGAATCTGTAATACACGACCTTGAATTCACAGATAACAAAGTGCAAGGCGTAGGCTATTCAGTAAACGGCCTAGATAAAGACAGTTTATTTCTTAAATACGATGTATCAACCCTCGATTTTGAAGCGGGCAGCCCTGGTATTGTTGATGTAAGCGGTAATAACCGTGATGACGTGTCGCATGCTATTAGAAACTTTGGTAACTCTGAACTTTTGGTTGTAGGTAGCGTAATAGGAGAGGAAAACGATTTAGATGCAACAGTTAGATACCTTATTCCTGATGGCAACAATAGCGGAAGTTTTAACTCTGGCGATGCGCTTATATTAGACTTATCTGATGAAGAAGGTGACGATGAGCTACTTGCTATTGGCGGCATAGACGCAGTTAATTTCACTGCTTATTTAGGGGGTTATATTACTCGTTCATCAGGTGAAAAAGAAGCCGCTATGATTTCGTTCAACCGATCGGGCGATATTGACGATGATGATATTGACGAAGAAATTACTATATATAATATCGATGGAAACTCAGGTAAAGATGATGGCGGTGCAATAATTACCGGCGTAAAATATGCTTCTATGAGTAATCAAATAATTCTTTCGGGCACTACAGGAGTTGATGGCAGTGATACAGCTCAAAAAGAGCAGTTGTTTACTGCGCGCGTATCAGTGAGTAACGGAGAGCTTGATACGAGTTATGGTGCTTCGGGCATTAATATAATTTCAAACGTAATTAGCAATCAATCAGCTAACGCTATTACTATTGATGAAAATGATAGCGTATGGCTCTCTGGTAAATTTAACGACTCAACTAATGAACCTTTTATAACTTCAGTAACCAGTAATGCAAGCCTGTTTACTAACTTTTCAACAAATGGCTATACGAGCTTGAATAATTTGACTGTGAGTTCAGATGATTTATCAATGAACATGCTGCAACTCAAAAATGGTGCTCAAGCTAATAAATATTTAAGTGCCTCTGTTGCACAATTTAATACTACTAATAAGCTGGTTTTAACCCGTTATACGAGCACTGGAATTATTGATACAAGCTTTAGCATTGATGGGATTAAAGCACTCAACATAAATGTGGCGTTTAAAGCCGTTACATTAAAAGAGCTTAGTGATGGCAGTATCATCATTGCTGGTACGCAAATAAATGGTTTAACTGAAGAAGGCTTTATAGCAAAAGTAGACCAAGATGGTTACTTAGATGACAGCTTTGCTACAGAGGGGATTTATACTACGGTAGATATTTTAAATACCGATATAAACTTTGTTGATGTAGCTATAGATAGCGGTGGCTATATTGTTGCTGTGGGCACTTCGACTAATGCATCAAGTGTTACCCGCTCATTTGCGACCATGTTAAAAAGTAATGGCACATTAGAGAATAGCTTTGGCACAAGCGGGGCTTATTACGGCAATATAGATGAGTTTTTTGAAACACTCTATATAGATATAAATAAAGAAATATTTATAGCGGGCAAACAAGTATCAGGGAGTGATTCACAATTAATAATGCTAAAAATAGACGATGATGCTAATGAAATATTTACTTATACTGACACCCGTATCACTGCAGATATAACTGATAGCGCTACAAAAGTATTGGCCGATAGCGCAGGAAACCTTTACTTAATTGCAAACGAGGGCACAACGCCTAATCAAGCAGTTATTATAAAATTAACTCCTGAGGGTAACGAAGATTCAAGCTTTGCCGCGAGTGGTGTGGGCCAATACCAATTAGCACCAAGCTTTAATACTAAAGTTACCGACGCAGCGTTAGATACTTCAGGCAATATAGTTCTATCTGGTATGAGTGAATCAAAAGGCATGATTGCACGTATTTTAGCTGACGGCACACTAGACACTTTATTTGGCCCAAATGCCCTTGGTTATTATCAAGCTGAACAATGTGATAGCACCCATCAATTTACATCTATGCTTTTACAAACTGATGCTCAAGTTGTGCTTAACAGTACGTGTTTGGACGGCACATCTAACGATGTAAGTGTGTCTAAGTTTGATTTCTACGCAGATGGAGTTAAGCCTTAAATATGAGAGTTGAATTTTTTGGAGTTAGAGGGTCTATGCCCTCGCCCGGCAAAAAAACACATATGTTTGGTGGAAATACTTCTTGTGTGTATGTAGAGCAAAGTAATGGGCAAAGTTTAGTTTTAGACTCAGGTACCGGCATTGTAGAGCTAGGTGAGCGTTTATTAAAAAATACAAACCCTATAAATATTCTACTAACGCACAATCATTGGGATCACATTCAAGGCTTTCCCTTTTTTAAGCCTATTTATCAAGCGGATCGTAAAATTACTATTACAGTAGGTGATGTTGACGACGCAGCTAGTAAAAATGCAATTTTAAAACAAATGGAAGGTTCTTACTTTCCAGTTAAGCATCAAGATTTGCCTGCAAATATTACGCTGAATACACAGCGCTCTTCACAAAAAAGCTTCACAGTTAACGATTTTTTTGTAACCACAGCACCACTAAACCACCCTGGCGGCGGTACTGCATATTGCGTAAATGCAAATGGAGTAAAAATAGCTTACGTTACCGATAATGAACTCAACCCTCCAGGGCAAGTTAAAACAAGTGTTAATGAGTGGGCACAGTTTATAAAAGGTGCTGACTTATTAATACATGATGCCCAGTTTACTAACGATGACATGCCAATAAAGCATGGTTGGGGGCACAGCACAATAAACCAAGTTGCTGAACTTGCAGTAAAAGCTGACGTTAAAAATATAGCTGTAATTAGTCACGACCCCGCGCGTTCTGATACCGAATTATTAGAAATAGAACAGTACTTACAAGCTAACTATAAGAGCTTATCAATCGAGTGCGCTCGTGAAGGTCGAGTTTTCAAATTTGCCCCAGTTAAGGATTAGCACCAATTAATAGCTCCCTTATTCCAAAAATTTATAGACATTTTTTTATTGGCGTAACCATTACGCTTTTAGTTGCTGGTATTGAGCTTTTTTCTACTGGAGCTATTGCTCAATTACTAAATAGAGTAGAAGGCATACTTTACGACTCAAGATTAGTTTTAACTCTCCCTGCCACCCCGCAGCAATTTGATGAATCGGTGGTTATTATTGATATAGATGATAAAAGCATGGCAGAGCAAGGTCGCTTTCCTTGGAGCCGCTCAAAAATGGCCGAGCTAGTTAGTAAACTAACTGAAGCAGGCGTTATAGTTATTGCTTTTGATATATTTTTTTCTGAACCTGAAATAAACCCTGTTAGCCAAATAGAGTCTGAGTTCCCTAACTTTATAAACAGCAACAAATTAACAATTAACGAGGTTAAGAAAAAAATTGATGCTGATTCCAAGTTTGCCAATGTACTGTCCAATAACGACACCGTACTCGGTTTTTTGTTAAATAACGAGACTCATCAGCAAATTAACCCACTACCTAGCAGTAGTGTTGATTGGATGCTTGATGATCAAAACAACTCACAGTTTATCGAGTTCTCAGGCGCCGCTGTTAATATACCAACTTTACAAAACAAAGCCTCTGGCAATGGTTTTATTAATGCACATAGTGAGAATGATGGTTTTATTCGAAAAGCATCCCTTGTGCACAAAGTAGGTAATACACTTTACCCCTCTTTAGCTCTTGAAGCAGCCAGGCTTTATACGCTTGCTGATAAAATACAGACGCGCTCTCATATTTTAAATAACATTACATTATTTGATGGTATTAAGTTCAATGATCAATGGATTCAAACTGATGAATACGGAAAAATACTTATTCCATACAAAGGCCCGGCAGGTAGTTTTACGTATTATTCAGCAACCGATATCCTAAAAAATAAGATTGGGAAAAGTGAGCTGGAGGGCTCAGTTGTTTTCATTGGTACATCAGCCATTGGCTTAGCTGATTTAAGGGCTACGCCTGTAGGGTTACAGTATCCGGGGGTTGAAGTGCATGCCAATATATTTCGAGGGCTAATTCATCCTGAGCTGCTTCCCGCACAGCCTAGTTGGTCATCTGGCGCAACGTTATTTATGATCGTAGTTATAGGTGGTCTATTAACTATTTTAAGTTACCAAAAGAGCGCAAGACGCATAGTGGTCGTTACATTAGGCATAGCAGTTCTAGCCATCTTGTTTAACTTTTACTTTTGGGCAATAGAGAAAATTAGTTTGCCACTGTTTATGCCTCTTTTACTGATCACACTTTTATCTGGCTACTATATTTTTGTCGGTTCAATAGCAGAAATGAAACACAGCCGTAAAATAAAGTCTATGTTTGATCAATACGTTCCTCCAGATCATATTAATCAGCTTATTAACCAATCTAGCGATCTTCCTCAGCAAAGTGTTAAAAGAAACATGACTGTATTATTTGCAGATATTCGTGGTTTTACCTCATTATCTGAAAACATGTCTGCTCACCAATTAAGTGAATACTTAAATGAATATCTATCGGCGACGACCGAAATTATTTTTAAACACAGTGGCACAATAGATAAGTATGTTGGCGATATGATAATGGCTTTTTGGAATGCCCCCCTACAAGACGATGACCATGCAAAGCATGGCGTAGAAGCGGCTATGGCAATGCTAAAAGGCTTAAGCTCAATTAACCAAACATTTTTAGAAAAAAATCTACCCGCCATAAACATTGGCATTGGTTTAAATACCGCAGATATGAATGTTGGAGATATGGGGTCTAAATACCGTAAAGCTTATACTGTGTTAGGTGATGCTGTAAATTTAGGTTCGCGAGTAGAAAGCTTGACCAAGTTTTATGAGGTAGCTATTCTGGTTACTAAAGAAACAATGAGAGCGTGCCCACATATTTCCTTTAGATTAATTGATAAAGTGCAAGTTGTAGGAAAAACCACAGCTACAGAGTTATTTGAGCCTATCGACTTTACAGATAGTTTAAATACCACCCAACTAGCCGAGCTAAGTAAGTCTGAAGTGGCTATGACACATTATTATAATAAAAATTGGCAGCAATCACTTTCACTACTTACTGAGCTTGAGAGCACATCAGTATTTAGTTCTCATATTTACACCATTTTTATTAAGCGAATTAACGAAACCAATTTGAAAACATTATCAAAGGACTGGAATGGCGCCTTCAGACATCAAACAAAGTAATATAAATATGCCACAACACATAAAAGATAAAACAAATCTGCGCCACCTAGTTGATATAAGCATTAGGTTAACGACAGAGAAAGATTCAAGTAAATTACTTAACGAAATTTTGCAAGTACTGATGTCTGTTGCTAACGCTGATGCTGGCAGCATTTACTCTATAACTGACAATAAACAGCTTAAGTTTGAAACGGTAATTAACAAAACACTAGGCTTGCACCTAAGAGGCGATGAAGATAGCCCGATCGATTTTCCTAATATAGACCTTTTTATAAACGGTAAAGAAAACGAAACTGCAATCGTAGCGCATGCTGTCAACTCAGGTAAGTATATAAATATTCCTGATGTTTATGCTGCGCTTCCTTTTGATATGAGCGCAGCTCGTAATATGGATTCGCTAACAGGCTATCGCACTAAGTCTATGTTAACGATCCCTTTAAAAGATCATGTTGATGACATTATCGGTGTTATACAGCTTATAAATGTTAAAGGTGAAAACGACGAAATTATTCCCTTTAGCGAAGAGCTTGTCACACTCACGCGATCTTTTGCATCATTAGGTGCAATTTCATTAACTAACTCTACGCTTATTAAAGGAATGGAAGAGTTATTCACCACCTTTGCAGAAACAATTGCAATGGCAATTGATGAAAAATCACCACACACTGGCGGCCATTGTAAAAGGGTACCAGCGCTCACTTTAATGCTTGCCGATGCTGTACACGATAGCAATAAAGGGCCTTTGGCATCATTTACTATGTCTGAGGCCGATAGGCATGAACTTGATGTAGCTGGTTGGCTTCACGACTGTGGTAAAATCGCTACACCTGATCACATTATGGAAAAATCGACAAAGCTTGAAACCATATTTGATCGTATAAAATATATAGATGCAAAGTTTGAAGTTATTAAGCGAGATTTAAACATTTCTTACCAGCAAGAAATTATCTCTGCACTTAAGCAAAATAAACCTATTGAAGTAAAACAGCTAGAACGCCTACTTGATACAGAACTCAAGCAGCTATCTTTAGATAGAGCGCTATTAAAGCGTATTAATGTAGGTGGTGAATTTTTAGGTGGTAATGAGCTTAACGAAATTCAAAGAATTGCTAATAAATACACATTAGAAATTAATGGTAAAACAATGCCATTACTTAATGATGATGAAGTAGAAAACCTATCCATACGCAGAGGCACATTAACTCAAGGTGAGCGTGATATTATGAAGCGTCATATGGATGTAACTAAGAATATTTTAGATGCCCTACCGTTTCCTAAGCATTTGAGTAATGTTAAAGAGTATGCGCTTGGACATCATGAAAAACTAGACGGTACAGGTTACCCTAGAGGCCTTACTAAAGATCAAATGTCGGTTCCCGCTAGGCTTATGGCAATAACTGACATTTTTGAAGCGCTATCTGCCGTAGATCGACCTTATAAAAAAGCAAAACCGGTAAGCGAATGCTTAAATATACTGGGGGTAATGGTTAATAATAACCACCTTGATGCCGACATTTTTGCAGTTTTTATAGAATCAGAAGTATATAAAAAATATATAATAGAATTTGCTAATCCAGAGCAACTAGATGAAGTAGATCTTAATAACCTGCCTGGTTACAGTCCAATAGTTTAAAACTAAAAAAATGCCACCTTGCGGTGGCATTTACACACGGGGTTATTTCTACTTATAGAAATACTTTCATTTTTTATTACAATTTTAATGTTATTTTTTAACAAAAAATATGGTCATAAAGGTAGCACTAAGCGCTTTATGTAGCAACCGTAAAAAAGAAAGTTCATCGTTCTGACATATTTATGAAATAAACCTAAACGTAATTAAGTTACGCTTTTAAAAACACTATATTTTTATACATACGTATTTTTCTTCAAGGTATTCATTTAGCCCCTGATGCCCACCTTCGCGACCAAGTCCTGATTGCTTAACGCCGCCAAACGGTGCTACAGGGTTTGATATAACCCCTTCATTAACACCTACCATACCAAACTCAAGCCCTTCGCTTACACGATAAATTTGCTTAATGTTTTGGCTATAAAAATACGCTGCTAACCCGTAAGGCACGTCATTAGCTAATGCGAGCACTTCGCTTTCCTCATCAAAAGGAATAACCGTTAATACCGGGCCAAATACTTCCTCGTGATAAATATCCATCTCGGTGGTTACGTTAGTAACAATAAGTGGATTTTGAAAACTACCGCCCAAATCACTATTATCGCCAATTAAATTGGCACCTTTATCAAGTGCGTCTTGAACAAGCTGTTGTACTTTATCTTTGGCTTTTGGGTAAATCAGCGGGCCAATATCAACATCGTCTTCAAAGCCATTCGCCACTTTAAGTGTTGCCACTTTAGGTGTAATTTTATTAAGCACTTCGTCCAAAATTCCGCGCTGTATAAAAATACGATTTGCAGCAACACACGCTTGCCCACTGTTTCTAAATTTAGCCGCCATGAGGCCTTCAATTGCTTCATCTATATCGGCATTGTCAAAAATAATAAACGGTGCGTTGCCGCCAAGTTCCATAGATGTACGCTTAATTGTACCGGCACATTGCGAAAGTAATTGCTTACCTACCCCTGTTGAGCCTGTAAATGTAAATTTGCGAACAACATCTGAGTCAGTAAGCATCTTGCCTACTGTTTTTGCATCTTGTGATACAAGTACGTTAAAGGCACCTTTTACAAAGCCCGCTTGATCTGCAAGGTATGCTAATGCGATGGCACAAAGAGGTGTATGTTCAGAAGGCTTTAATATAAAGCTACAGCCTGCGGCATAAGCAGGGGCCACTTTACGAGTCACCATAGCAACAGGAAAGTTCCATGGCGTAATGCCTGCAACAACACCTACAGGCTGTTTAAAGCTGGTTAAACGGTGGTTATTGTCGGTAGGTGGGATCACATCACCGTAACTACGCTTTGCTTCTTCAGCAAACCATTTAATAAACCCTGCACCGTAGTCTATTTCACCAAGAGATTCTTTAAGTGGTTTACCTTGCTCTTGTGTCATAAGCTCTGCAAGTGTTTGCTTGTGCTTTATAACTAGTTCATACCAGCGCATCAGCGTTTCACTACGCTCGGTAGCATTTGTTGACTTTAACTTTACAAAAGCGCCCTGTGCGGCAGTTATAGCGTTATTTACACCCTGCTCGTCTATATCACTTACTTCTACAATACTTTTTTCGGTAGCAGGATCCTCAACGCTAAAGCGCTGATTTGTTCTATAAAATTCACCATTAATAAACGAGTCACAAAAAATTAGATTACTCAAAATAAACCTCCAAAATTACGTTTTAAGGTGTTAGCTTTTAATGCGTGGCATAGTGCCAAGGCTAACTTTTTTACGTTTACAAAATAACATACGAGCTTTGCTCGTCACACCAGCAAGCTGTGCGTCTACAAGTTTGGTGTAAATGTTTTAATATACTGTAGACGTTGAGCGTGCTCACGTGAGAAACGCAGCTTCTATATTTATAACCTAGAGTTAAAATACACAACGCAAGCAAGCTTCGTGTCTACAAAATAACTTACGAGCTTTGCTCGACACGCCAGCAAGCTGTGCGTCTACAAGTTTGGTGTAAGCGTTTTAATATACTGTAGTCGTTGAGTTGCTCACGTGATAAGCGCAGCTTCTATATTTATAACCTAGAGTTAAAACACACAACGCAAGCAAGCTTCGTGTCTACAAAATAACTTACGAGCTTTGCTTTAAAAACGCGACGTAAAGTCGCTGCTACGTGCACACACCTCTTAAAAACAAAAAAGCCGCTGTATCAAACAGCGGCTTTTAATAGATTAGACGTTAATTAAAAACTAGTGCTCTTCATTAACGATATTGAGATTGTACTTTGGTATTTCAACCACTAAGTCTTCATCTCTAATAATTGCTTGGCAACCTAGGCGCGATTCAGACTCTAAGCCCCAGGCTTTATCTAGCATGTCGTCTTCTAGTTCATCACTTTCTTCAAGTGAGTCAAAGCCTTCACGTATTACTAAATGACATGTTGTACATGCACACGATTTTTCACATGCATGTGGAATACTAATGCCATTTTTTAGTGCTGCATCAAGTACCGTTTGGCCAGCAGGTGCTTCAATTGCTGCACCGTCAGGACACAACTCCGGATGTGGAAGAAAAATAACTTGTGGCATTCTAATCTCTCTTAAATGTTGTCTACTGACTGCCCTGTAAGGGCCTTTTTAATTGATGCGTCCATTCTGCGTGATGCAAATTCACTGCTCGCATTATCAACTTTTTCAATCGCTGCTTTAATATCACTTGGCTGCTGTGCATTTTCGCGCACTTTAGCAAGCTCTGCAATTTCGGCTTTTAGATTAGCTAATTGCACATCATCTAATAAGTTTGCATCTACAGCAAGCGACGCTTCTAGTGCTTCAATAACTCGCAGTGCTTCTACTTGTTGCTCTTTAAGCATACGCGCTTGCATGTCGTCTTTAGCATTACTCATCGACTCTTTTAGCATATTTGCTACTTGGTCGTCAGATAAACCAAATGAAGGCTTAACTTGAATATCGGCTTGAACACCTGTTGATTTTTCCATTGCCGAAACACTTAATAAGCCATCTGCGTCTACTTTAAAGGTAACCCGAATATGCGCAGCTCCGGCTGCCATTGGTGGAATGCCTTTTAAGCTAAATTTAGCAAGCGAGCGGCAATCGTCAACGAGCTCACGCTCACCTTGCAGTACATGTAAAGACATGGCTGTTTGGCCATCTTTAAACGTAGTAAATTCTTGAGCACGCGCTACAGGAATTGTGGTATTTCGCGGAATAATTTTCTCAACTAAGCCGCCCATCGTTTCAAGACCTAGCGATAACGGTAATACATCAAGCAATAACATGTCAGAATCAGGCTTATTGCCAATTAATACGTCAGCTTGAAGTGCAGCACCAAGAGCAACAACCCGATCCGGATCAATTGAAGTAAGAGGCTCTTTATCAAAAAAGCTTTCTACTTGGCTGCGTACAAGTGGCATACGTGTAGAGCCGCCAACCATAATAACTTGCAGTACTTCTTCGTTTTCAATGCCTGCATCTTTTACAGCACGACGACATGAACGAAGCGTTTTTTTCACAAGAGGTATTGCGAGTTCATCAAACTTTTCGCGCGTTACTTCTACTGTGTATTTTTGCTCATCAAACTCAAGTACTACATTTACTTTTGCGTACTGGCTAAGCGCTTCTTTACAGGCCTTTGCTTTATTAATAAATAAACGCAATACCGAAGGAGATAACACCGATACACCTGTTTGCTGCTTAAAGTAGTCAACGAGTAGTGAATCAAAATCGTCACCACCTAGGCTTGAGTCACCACCAGTGGCCATAACTTCAAATACACCTTGGTGTAAACGAAGTATCGATATATCAAATGTACCGCCACCTAAATCGTAAACAGCAATAATACCTTCTTGACCAGAATCTAAGCCGTAAGCTACCGCTGCTGCTGTAGGTTCATTTAATAAACGTAATACGTTAATACCGGCAAGTTCTGCCGCATCTTTAGTACTTTGGCGCTGAGCGTCATCAAAGTATGCAGGAACTGTAATAACAGCACCTAAAATTTCTTGGTTACCAAAGCTTTTTTCAGCGCGGGCTTTTAATGCCCCTAAAATATGGCTAGACGCCTTAACTGGGCTGATTTTTCCAGCCTCTGTTTGAATCGCTAAAGTGCCATTGTCTTCGCAAAAGTCATAAGGCAACTGGCCATAACTTTGTTCAATTTCAGCTTGGGTTTTACCTAAAAAACGTTTAACTGAAATAAGCGTATTAGAGGGGTCTTGTGTTGCAGCTTGTACTGCATCTGCACCCACTGTAATACCGCCAGCCTGATAACGCACAACAGATGGTAACATCGCTGCGCCTAACTCGTCAGTTAATGTACGGGCTTCACCGCTTTGTACTGTAGCCACTAGTGAGTTAGTGGTACCTAGGTCAATACCTACTGCTAGTTTGTGCTCATGTGGTGCCGCGCTCTGCCCCGGCTCAGCAATTTGCAATAATGCCATAATACTCTTTAAACTCGTGTTGCTTGCTGTTTAGCAAGTAATTAATCGTCGAATAAACTGTCTTCAATGCGCTCAAGTTCGTCACGTAATTTATAAACAAACTTTAGTTTACGAATATTATCTGCCGCAAGTTGATACTGCTGCTCATTGTTACTCGCCAGCTGCTCGGCCAATTGTGCGCTGTATTGCTCATTTAACTGTTTTATTTGCTTTTCAAAATTGGCAATCGCGGTATCAGGGTCGCTTGCAGATGAGAGCTCTTCAAGCTCTTCTCGTAACTCCATTTGTTGCATTAAGAACATAGGATCTTGAAGCGTTTGCTGCTCTGCACGAATATCAACACCTAACTCACTGAGCATATACTCAGCACGTTTTACTGGGTGCTTTAAAGTTTGTAGCGCATCGTTAATTTCAGCAGCACTTTGTACAGCCATTAACTTATCGCGGGCGCTTGCATTTGCGTGGCGATCAGGATGCACCGTACGTTGTAGCTCTAAGTAGTGCTTATTAATCGTTGCTAAATCTATATTGTAATCAACGGGAACTGCAAATAACTCAAAATAACGCATAACTTCAACCAATATAATTCACAAATAATAAAGCCCTACAATTACTGGCAGGGCTTATAAATACTACAAAGGTAGTTGAGCTTAAACGGTAAAGCTTTCGCCACAACCACACTCGTCGGCTTGATTAGGGTTATTAAATTTAAACCCTTCATTTAAGCCTTCTTTAGTGTAGTCAAGCTCTGTGCCATCAATGTAAACAAGGCTTTTAGCGTCAACAATTAAGGTAACACCTTTAGCTGCAAATGTTTCATCGTCTTCGTTTAGCTCGTCAACAAACTCAAGTACATAAGCAAGACCTGAACAGCCCGTCGTTTTAATGCCAACGCGCAGGCCTAAACCTTTACCGCGGTTTGCTAAAAATGATTGTACGCGGTTTGCTGCCGCATCTGTCAATGTCACTGCCATGAATTTCTCTTAGTTCGCTTGTTTGCTTTTGTAATCTGCAATTGCTGCTTGAATTGCGTCTTCGGCTAAAATTGAGCAGTGAATCTTCACTGGTGGTAATTCTAGCTCAGCACTGATATCAGTGTTTTTAATTGTTGCAGCTTCGTCTAACGTTTTACCTTTAACCCACTCTGTTACAAGTGAAGATGAAGCTATTGCGCTACCACAACCGTATGTTTTAAATTTTGCATCTTCAATAACGCCTTCGGCAGATACTTTAATTTGCAATTTCATTACGTCACCACATGCTGGTGCGCCAACCATACCCGTTGCCACTGACGGATCGTTTTTATCTAGAACACCTACGTTACGTGGGTTTTCTACGTGGTCGATTACTTTATCACTATAAGCCATAATTCTATCCTCATTACCTGCTACGGTACGTGCTCACACGTATTAGTGGTGAGCCCATTCAACTGAATCTAAATCAATACCTTCTTGATGCATTTCCCATAAAGGAGACATTTCACGTAGGCGACCGATAGAGTTTTTCATTAATTCAACGGTGTAATCAATCTCTTCTTCTGTTGTGAAGCGACCAATACTAAAACGAATTGAGCTGTGTGCTAATTCGTCGTTACGGCCAAGCGCACGCAGTACGTAAGAAGGCTCTAAACTTGCAGATGTACACGCAGAACCTGACGATACTGCAATGTCTTTTACTGCCATAAGTAACGACTCACCTTCAACAAAGTTAAAGCTGATGTTTACAATACCTGGTACTGACTGATCTTGTGCGCCGTTAAAGTAAACCTCGTCCATATCAGCCATAATGCCGTCAATTAGACGCTTACGTAATGCACTGATATGTGCGTGATCTTTTTCAAAATCTTGCTTAGCAATTCTAAATGCTGCACCCATACCCACTAATTGGTGAGTAGCTAATGTGCCAGAGCGCATACCACGTTCATGGCCGCCACCGTGCATTTGAGCTTCAAGGCGAGCACGTGGCTTACGACGAACGTAAAGTGCACCAACACCTTTAGGGCCATATACTTTATGACCAGAGAACGACATAAAATCAACTTTAAGTTGTTGTACGTCGATTAATACTTTACCTGCACTTTGCGCTGCATCTACGTGGAACATAATTTTACGTTCACGACACATTTCGCCAATTGTGTTGATGTCTTGAATTACACCTAGCTCGTTATTTACATGCATGATGCTTACAAGCACGGTGTCTTCACGCATAGTGTCTTCAAGCTTTTTAAGATCTAACAGACCGTTTTCTTCAACGTCCATATACGTAACATCAAAACCTTGGCGTTCTAATTCACGGCATGTATCGATTACTGCTTTATGCTCAGTTTTAGCGGTAATAACGTGCTTACCTTTCTTTTTGTAAAACTGTGCAGCACCTTTAATTGCAAGGTTGTTTGATTCTGTTGCACCCGATGTGAAAACAATTTCACGTGGGTCTGCATTGATTAGATCAGCAATATCTGTACGCGCTTGATCAACAACTTCTTCAGCTTGCCAACCAAAACGGTGCGAACGTGACGCAGGATTACCAAAATTACCGTCCATTGTAAGGCATTGCATCATTTCTTTTGCAACACGCTCATCAACAGGCGTGGTAGCTGCGTAATCTAAATAAATCGGTAACTTCATTTCTCTCTCCGCTGCGGGTCAACCTTAAAGTTGACAGCTTACTTGAATGTTTTCCAACTGCTTAATTGCATTGTTGATACTGTTATCTTGGCGCGATGCGATTTCTTTCACATCTGATTTTTCCACCAATTCAGCAAGGGTAATATTATTCAAAAATTCTTCTATACGCGCACTTAAATCAGACCATAAGTTATGAGTTAAGCAACGCATACCACTCTGACAGCCGGTATCGGCACCTTGACAACGTGTTGCGTCTACCGATTCGTCTACGGCGCTAATTACATCGCCAACCGAAATTGCATTCGCTTCTCGTCCTAGTAAATAACCACCACCAGGTCCACGAACAGAACTTACTAGGCCATTTTTACGTAAACGAGCAAATAATTGTTCAAGGTAAGACAAAGAAATCTCTTGTCTTTGTGAAATATCAGCAAGGGCTACAGGACCTACACTTGCATGTAGTGCAACATCCAGCATAGCTGTAACGGCGTATCTGCCTTTTGATGTTAACTTCATAACGCCCCCTGCACAAAAGAGTGCAAATTTTAATTACCAGAGTAAAATAGTCAAGTATTATCACTTGATAAGAATTTGATTAAAAAGTACCTCGCGTTGAGCTAAGTACATTAACAAACTTTTAATACTTGACCTGTTTGGTCAGGTATTACAGCCATTGTAATTACCTGAGTATTTTAGTCAAGTATTAGCTAGCTATTTAACCGTGGTTTTTATAACCAATAGCTATACCTTACTTAGGAATAGACTTATTAATTGATGTAAGAATACCGCGTAAAATATTCATTTCGGCATCTTCAGGACGAGCACGGTTAAACAAACGGCGTAACTTAGTCATCACTAAGCCTGGATGTTGTTTAATAATGAAGCCTGTTTTGAAAAGCGTGTCTTCAAGGTGGTCGTAAAAAAGCTCTGTTTGTTTTGAGCTTGGGTAAACAGCATCGTCTTCTTCAACCTTTGCAGGCTGTTGATTTAAAAATGCCATACGCGTTTCGTAGCTCAGTGTTTGTACTGCCATTGCTAAATTAAGCGAACTGTATTGTGGGTTTGCAGGAATACATACATGGTAATTACAAAGTTGTAGCTCTTCGTTAGTTAAGCCACTATTTTCACGGCCAAATACAAGCGCTACTGGGCCATTTACAGCCTCAGCAACTAGTTTTTCACCACATTCACGAGGTTCAACCATAGGCCAAGATAGCGTTCGCGAACGTGCACTTGTACCAATTGTTAACGCACAATCAGCAATAGCATCTGCTACTGTATCAACAATAACCGCGTTACCTAAAACATCTGTAGCACCTGCTGCAAGTGCGCTTGCATGGCTGTCTACTTCACAGGCAGGATCAACTAAATAAAGTTTTGATAACCCCATGGTTTTCATGGCGCGAGCCGCAGAACCAATATTGCCTGAGTGTGAGGTATTTACTAAAACGATGCGAATATCATCTAAGATCATTGCTGTGCTACTTAACTATGCCAAAAAATTGCGCGAATTCTAACATGAAACCCACATAAGATCCTAGATCCTTAAGGCCGATCAGCTAACGTAATAGCAGCCTTTAAACCATGGCCGCTTTTACATAAACGTCAAACCGATTCTTTTTGGTTTTAATTTGCATGCTTGGGGTTTTGTTATTTAAAAACGGTGCGTAATCAGGGCGTTTTACTACAACGCGCTTACTGGCAAGTGGATAGGCAAAATCGAGTAAACCATCCGCGTCGGTATCTGCGCCAACAAGCTCTTGAAATACACGCATTTCCTTTTTTACTAAGGCTGATTTTTCACGGTTTGGGAACATAGGATCTAAATACACTACATCAGGCATACTCTCGCACTGCTCAAGTAATGTATGGCTTGAGCCAAATATAAGGCTCATATTTTGTTGCATCCAAGGGCCTATTTCAATGTCGTCATAGGCACGCTTTAAACCATCATACAATAAAGCGGCTACTACCGGGTGGCGCTCGTGTAATATTACTTTACAGCCTAGGGAGGCAAGTACAAAGCCATCTCGCCCAAGGCCTGCGGTGGCATCGAGTACAACGGGAGTTGCCCCTTTATTTAGCCCAACCGCTTTAGCTATCGATTGGCCTTTACCACCACCAAATTTACGCCTGTGAGCAACTGCGCCTGTTACAAAGTCTACATTAATGGCGCCTAATTTTGGCTCATCCGTTTTTAAAAGGCTCAACCCTTTATCGTCATAATGTAAGCTAAAGCCGCTGCAACTTTGTGCCCATTGGGCTAAGTTAAAACGCGTTTCTAGCTCATTTAAATATGGGCGCAACTCTTTAAAAGCACACTGAATAACCACTTCACACTCCGACGATAAAATACGCCTTCAGTATAACAAGCGTTAACGCCCTAAAATAGCTCTATATCATTATGATGATTAATATTTTGCTGCGCGGCTTCGGCTTTGCTACGTAAATTTGCAAGCAGCTCGTTACGGCTCTCTGTAACCTGTTTTAGCTGATACTTAATAAATGCTAAGTCACTATTTGCTGAAGCGAATAATTGCATCGTTTCGTCAAGCTGAGAAATATAAAGGGTTAAGTCGGCATGATTAGCCAGCTCTTTTTGGTGTTTTACAGCACAGTCAAGTTCATGCAGCTGCTCTATAAACACTTTAGTTGTAGAGTTTTGCGCTATATTTTGACTATTGAGCTGTTTAACAATGTCTTGCAGTGCTGTGCTTATTTGAGCTGCCTGCTCATAGCTACTTTCGCTTCTTTCCATAGTAACGACCTTTTCGTTTGTAACCTCTAAAATATGCGGAAATAAATCTTTGAATCGTCCATATAACGCGCTGTTTTCTATTGGCATATTTTTTATAAGTAAAGAGACTTTTGGATAATTAATTATTGTACTGCTGCCAATATCTACAAATCGCTTTGAGTGTCGGTGCTGCTCGAGTAATTCCTGCTCAAGCGGACATACACCACTTTGTTGACTGTAAAAAATACCTTTGCTTTTGTACCAAAAAACGACAACTACATCTAAGTTTAATGGCGTGAAAAATGCTAAAAAATACTCACTCAACGTTTGAAAGTTATTAGCATGATAACTTTGCCCAACGTAACGCATTATACGCCCCATATCGCCAGATTCAGTCATTGCCATTTCGGCAGTTTTATTGGCTTTTTCAATATCGAGCTTTAGCCTTACACATTGCTGCCGGTATTCGTATAACACTTTAATACGCGCTATTAGTTCTTCGGCATTAAAGGGTTTAATGATGTAGTCTGATGCACCCACACTGTAACCTTTAACGCGGTCACTTAGCTCAACTTTTGAAGAAAGAAACATGACGGGAATATCTTTAGTATTCTCATTTTGTTTGAGTGTTTTACACACATCGTAGCCAGAAAGGCCCGGCATTTCTATATCGAGTAATATAATGTCAGGGTTGTACTTATTAGTTAGCCGTAATCCTTCATCGCCATCTTTAGCATGAATTATTTTACAAAACCCCGCTAAAGATTCTTCAATTATATGATGAACATACTTATCATCATCAATTGCTAGTACCAACTTTGCCATGCCTTAGTCCATTTTAAAAGGTGTGTTAAAAGCATAGTACGAGAAGGTAAAATTACTAAAAATTATTAGTTAAAAACCTAAAAACAATAAAAAAGCGCCATAAGGCGCTTTAGTAATAATAGGGTATAAAGTTGCCTTAAGCAGCTATACCACTGTGACGAAGTAATGCGTCAACACTTGGCTCACGACCACGAAACTTTTTGAACAGTTCCATAGGTTCTTCACTACCGCCTTTTTCTAAAATGTTTTGCATAAAGGCTTGACCTGTTTCAGCGTTAAAAATGCCCTCTTCTTCAAATTTAGAAAATGCATCCGCTGAAAGTACTTCTGCCCATTTATATGAGTAGTAACCCGCGCTGTAACCACCTGCGAATATGTGGCTAAAACCATGCTGAAAACGATTAAACTCTGGCGGTTTAACTACTGAGGTACGGCTACGCACATCATCTAATACCGCTTGAATTTGGCACTGCTCACCCGCTTTGTAATCGTTATGGATTTTAAAGTCGAATAACGAAAACTCAATTTGACGTAGCATTTGCATGCCTGAGTTATAATTTTTAGCTGCTAATAGCTTATCTAGTAACTCTTTAGGTAGCGCCTCGCCCGTCTCGTAATGCCCTGAAATAAAGCTAAGTGCTTCTTCGTCATAACACCAGTTTTCTAAAAATTGGCTTGGCAGCTCTACCGCATCCCATGCAACACCATTAATACCGGCTACAGGCGCAGCATCAACTTGGGTCAACATATGGTGAATACCATGACCAAATTCATGGAACAAAGTAGTTACTTCATCATGTGTAAATAGCGCAGGTTTGTCACCTACGGCTTTATTAAAGTTACACACTAAATATGCAACAGGTGTTTGTAGCTCGCCATTAGCGCGTACTTTACGCCCCATGCAGTCGTCCATCCACGCCCCACCACGTTTGCGGTCTCGTGCATATAAATCTAAGTAAAAACGACCACGTAATTCGTTACTACTATCATAAATTTCGAAAAAACGAACGTCGCTGTGGTAACTATCAAAGTCGTTAACTTCTTTTACGGTAATTCCAAATAAGCGGTTAACGGTTTCAAATAACCCGCTAAGTACTTTATTTGCAGGGAAATACGGACGTAGTACTTCATCTGAAATAGCGTATTTTTCTTGCTTTAATTTTTCACTATAGTAGCCAAAATCCCATGCTTGAAGCTCAGATATACCATGCTTTTGCTCAGCATAGGCTTTTAGCTCTGCGACTTCTTGCTCTGCTTGTGGCTTCGATTTAGCTGCTAGGTCTTCTAAAAAGGAGAACACTTGCTCAGGAGATTCAGCCATTTTAGTTGCAAGGGATTTTTTGGCATAACTGCTAAATCCTAATAACTGTGCAAGCTCGTGACGAAGCGCAAGCTCCTCACTCATAATTGCTGAGTTATCGTATTCCCCGGCATTAGGACCTTGATCTGATGCGCGTGTACAAAATGCGGTGTATGTTTCTCTGCGTAATTCACGATCATCTGCGTAAGTCATTATTGGCAAGTACGATGGAAAGTCGAGCGTGAATACCCAACCGTCTAAATCTTTACTTTTTGCCGTTTCGCTTGCAAGCGCTAAAGCTGACTCTGGTAAGCCTGCTAACTGGCTTTCGTCAGTAATGTGTTTTTGCCATGCAAGTGTTGCATCCATAACATTATTACCAAATTTAGAAGCCAGCTCAGATAAGCGTACGCTTATTTCGCCGTAGCGCTTTTGATCGTCAGCTCCAAGTGCAATACCCGAGAGCTTAAAGTCACGAAGTGCATTAGTAATTGTTTTTTGCTGAGCAGTCGTTAGCGTTTTAAATTCGTCGCTATTATAAAGCGCATTATAGGCCTCATATAAACCTTGGTGCTGCCCTACAAATGTTGAATACTCTGATATAAGCGGTAAACACTGCTCGTATGCTTGACGTAACTCGTCATTATTCATAACAGAATTTAAATGCGAAACCGGCGAAAACATGCGCGATAACTTATCATCGGCTTCTTCTAGCGGTAATACTAAATCATCCCACGTGTACGAGCCTTTAGCTAAAACATCATCAATAGCTTTACGACTTTGTTCAATACCGTGCTTTAGTGCTGGTACTACATACTCTGGCTTTATTTTTGAAAATGGTGGTAAGCCTTCAAGGCCAATGAGTGGGTTAATTTGTAGTTCGCTCATGAATTCTCTCAATTTAATTGACTATGAATTTGAAGTTGGGGCAAAACGATGAAATACAAGCCTCGATTGATGGGTCTGTTATAGCTTACGATAAAACTGATCGCCATAATAAACTATTTCGTTTGTTGTATTTATCGGTTTTTTACAGCATCGCCTTAGGTGACTTGCACTTAGCATATGCTATCATCGGCACATTATAGTTAAATATATTTTTGAGGATTAAACATGGCTCAGCATTTTGATTACATAGCAATTGGTGGCGGTAGTGGCGGCATAGCCTCAGCAAACCGTGCAGCAATGCGTGGCGCTAAAGTTGCACTTATTGAAGCAAAACACATGGGCGGCACCTGTGTAAATGTAGGTTGTGTGCCTAAGAAAGTTATGTGGCACGGTGCTCAAGTTGCTGAAGCAATTAATTTATATGCACCTGACTATGGTTTTAATGTTGAAGTTAAAGGCTTTGATTGGAGCAAATTAGTAGAAAGCCGTGAAGCCTACATTGGCCGAATTCATAAAGGTTACGATAGTGGCCTTGCAAGTAACGGCGTTACTGTAATTAAAGGGTTTGCTAAATTTGTAGACAACAAAACGGTTGAAGTAAACGGCGAGCATTACACCGCTGATCATATTTTAATTGCTGTAGGTGGGCGCCCAAGTATCCCTAATATTGAAGGTGCTGAACACGGTATTGATTCTAATGGCTTTTTTGAGCTAAAAGAGCAGCCTAAGCGCGTTGCTGTAATTGGTGCTGGTTACATTGCGGTTGAGCTTGCTGGGGTTTTACATGGCCTAGGTACAGAGACTCACTTGTTTGTTCGTAAGCACTCTCCACTTCGTAACTTTGACCCTTATATAGTTGAAACACTTGTTGATGTTATGGCTGCTGAAGGCCCTACTCTTCATACTGAATCTGTACCTCATAAATTAGTTAAAGAAGATGATGGCTCTGTAACGCTTCATTTAGATAATGGTAAAAGCCAAAATGTTGACCAAGTAATTTGGGCAATTGGCCGCCAGCCAACAACAGACGCAATTAATGTAGCGGCTGCTGGCGTTGAAGTTAACAGCGATGGTTTTGTTAAAGTCGATGAGTTTCAAAATACCACTGCTAAAAACGTTTATGCTGTTGGCGATATCATCGAAAACGGTATTGAGCTTACGCCTGTAGCTGTTAAAGCGGGGCGTACTTTATCAGAGCGTTTATTTAATAAAGAACTCCCTGATGATTTAAAAATGGATTACAACTTAGTTCCAACAGTTGTATTTAGCCATCCACCAATTGGTACTATTGGCCTAACTGAACAAGAAGCTATTTCTCAGTATGGCGAAGAAAACGTTAAAATTTATCAATCTGGTTTTACGGCGATGTACACTGCAGTAACTAAACACCGCCAGCCTTGTAAAATGAAACTAGTGTGTGCTGGTCCAGAGGAAAAAGTAGTTGGCCTGCACGGAATTGGTTTTGCAGTTGATGAAATGATTCAAGGTTTTGCAGTGGCCATGAAAATGGGCGCGACTAAAGCTGATTTTGATGCTGTTGTGGCTTTACACCCAACAGGCTCAGAAGAATTTGTTACTATGCGCTAAGCATCGACTTGAAACTACAATAGCCTTTACTATTTATTTAGTAAGGGCTTTTTTATGCTCAGTATATTTATACTTTAATGCACAACAATCATACTAAAACTATTACAAACAAAACATCACAAACACATTAAATATACATCTAACCCATTAATTTAACACCAAAAATATTAGACCGAAAAATATAAAAAAAGTTTCCATAATGTTTTGGCTTTCAGTCCTTTTTGTAATTAAAATCTCGCGTATTGTCACCAATTTGGTTTTATCATGTTTTTACTGCGATCTTTTATTTACTTATTATGCTTAGCTGGCGTGGCTTCATTAATTCAGCTTGAAGGCTTCGAATTACAGCAAAATGCACTTTATAGCGAAGAAACACTTACTGAACACATGCAAGATATTTTAACGCTTCTAAGTTCTATTCTGTTTTTTTATGCCTCACGTATTAACTCGCAACTTAAGATAGCTTGCGTATTACTAGCGACTCTAACTGCAATGATGTTCGTGAGAGAATTTGATACATACCTTGATATGTATGTTTTTGATGGCGCTTGGCAAGCTATCGTTTATTCAATACTGGCTTGTATATTCGTTTACTTAATAACAAAAAGAGGGACTATTTTTAGCTCTATCCAAGCCTATTCGCAAACTCCAAGTTATGGAATTTGCTTATCTGGTTTAGTTACGCTTTTAGCTTTTTCTCGTATGATGGGCAAAGGGGCATTTTGGCACTCTATAATGGGTGATAGCTACGTACGTGTAGTTAAAAACATTGTAGAAGAAGGGATAGAAACACTTGGTTATACTTTAATTTTAATTTCAGCTTTTGAGCTTGTACTTTTGTGTCGCAAGCAACTTAATAACTAGTATCCTCATCCTATTGGTGAAGCTGTAATCTCAACCGACTTCATCTCATTGAAGTTAAGTTTGCTAATTGATTTAATAAATCAATATACTAGTGTTTAGATTTACTCGTGTTTTGGAATTTATGCTTAAAGATATTTTGTCTCATCCATTTCTTATTTCGCTGCTTTTACTTGTTGTTGCTTTTGTTTTAAAAGTACTTGTAGATAAGCTAGCAAAAAACCGTGCTGAAAAAAAAGAAAAAGACATCAGGTATATATCACACAATATTAAGCACTTTATTAACTTTGTAATGGTGCTATCGCTATTATTTGTGTGGTCGACTGAAATTCAAAATTTTGCTCTTTCAATTGCAGCCTTTGCAGTTGCTATTGTGCTTGCAACACGTGAGTTTATTCAGTGTGTTATCGGCTTTTTTTATCTTGTAACAACGCGCCCATTTAGAGTGGGAGATTGGATACAAGTAGGTGATTATTTTGGTGAAGTAGCCGAAACCGATTGGATAAAAACCACTATGCATGAAATTGATATACATACATATCAGTTTTCAAGAAAGACTATTTATATTCCAAACAATAAGCTTATTACCAGCTCTATTAAAAACTTAAACTTTGTAAAACGCTTTGCAACCCATCACTTTACTATTGTGCGCAGAGAGAGCTTTAATCCCTACCCTATTCACGACACTCTCACTGAAAAAGCAAAACAATACTGCGAAGAATTTGAAGAAGTAGCCAGTCGCTATAACTCAATGATTGAACGAAAGTTAGATGCAAAAATATCAGGACCAGAGCCTGTTATACATTTTGGCACCACTGAATTAGGTGAATTTAAAGCAAGCTTTACGCTATTTTGCCCAACCGATAAAGCGCTTGAAATAGAGCACAAATTAACAGAGTGTTTTTTTGCATTATGGTACGAAGAGGCTAAAAAGAATAAAGAGGATGAAGGAAAAGCCTAAACTTTACCTTCGTCAAAAAAAGCGCGAATTCATTTCGCGCTTGGCAATATTTAAGCTGTACCGCCAACAGTAAGCTCATCAATTTTAAGACTTGGCTGACCCACGCCTACTGGTACGCTTTGGCCATCTTTACCACATACACCAACGCCTTTATCAAGCGCAAGGTCGTTACCCACCATAGAGATTTGCTGCATAACCTCTGGGCCGTTACCAATTAGCGTTGCGCCTTTAATTGGCTGGGTAATTTTACCATTTTCGATTAAATACGCTTCTGATGCGCTAAACACAAACTTACCAGAGGTAATATCTACCTGTCCGCCACCAAAGTTTGGTGCAAAAACGCCTTTTTTAACTGAGCTTATAATATCGGCTTGGCTGTGCTCTCCACCCAACATGTAGGTGTTAGTCATACGTGGCATTGGTAAATGCGCATAAGACTCACGACGTGCGTTACCGGTTGGGTTTACACCCATTAAACGTGCGTTTAGCTTATCTTGCATGTAGCCTTTTAAAATACCATTTTCGATAAGTACATTGTACGCAGCCGGTGTACCTTCATCATCTACATTTAGTGAACCTCGGCGGTCTACCATTGTGCCATCATCAACAACGGTACATAACTCTGACGCTACTTTTTGCCCTACTTTGCCGCTAAATGCTGATGCGCCTTTACGGTTAAAGTCGCCTTCAAGGCCATGCCCTACTGCTTCGTGTAAAAGCACGCCAGGCCACCCATTGCCAAGTACAACTTCCATAGTACCTGCTGGTGCATCAATGGCCTCAAGGTTTACTTTAGCTTGACGTACCGCTTCTTCTGCAAATTCCATCCAACGCGGTTTACCATCAACTAATTCTTTAAAATAACCGTAATCTAAACGCGCGCCACCGCCTGCGCCACCGCGTTCACGACGGCCGTCTTTTTCAAGCAGTACTGAGCAGTTTAAACGAATAAGAGGACGAATATCGGTGGCGAATGTACCGTCGCTTGCAGCAATCAATACCTCTTCGTACACTGCCGACATTGAGCTAATTACTTGCTCTGCATCAGGTGCGAGTTCACGAATGTAGTTTTCAAGCTCACGTAATAAGCTTACTTTGTCGTTATCGCTCATGCTTGAAATTGGTTGATGCGGCGCAAATTGCTCTTTTGCTTTTACATCACTAAATACTTTTATTGCTTTATCTTCGCCAGCATCTGCGATGCTACGAGCCGCAGTAGCCGCCTTATTTAACGCTTCTAGGTTTATTGCATCAGAGTAAGAAAAACCTGTTTTTTCGCCGCTTACTGCACGTACACCTACACCACGTTCAACATTGTATGAGCCTTCTTTAACTAAACCGTCTTCAAGCACCCACGATTCGTGATGGCTTGATTGGAAGTATAAATCGGCGTAATCCACTTTATGCTGATGAATATAGCCAAGCGTTTTTTCGAGTTCTTCTCGATTTAGCTGGCTGTCGTGTAATAAATGCTGTTCAACCGAATTCATAATAAATGCTCTCTAAATCGTTGATGAGATTGCACAGGCATATCTCTTCTAATTTTATTTAACTGGTTTAAATCTGCGTGACCGCTTATAAACCCAACTCCGCTTGGCAGCACTGAAAGTTGCTCGCCCCACGGTGAAATAATAATGCTGTGGCCATAGGTTTGTCGGCCATTTTGATGTGTTCCGTATTGCGCAGCGGCAATTACATAACATTGTGTTTCTATTGCACGCGCCGTTAATAACGGCTGCCAGTGTGCCAGCCCTGTAGGAACTGTAAAGGCACTGGGTACTAAAATAATCTCAGCGCCTTGGCGAGCAAGTTCATTAAATAACCCACTGAAACGCAGATCATAACATACTGTTAAGCCAATTTTACCAAAGGGGGAGTCTACAACGACGACTTCATTACCTGCTTGAGTAAAATCTGATTCGCGGTAACTACCCGTTTGATCTGCAACGTTTACATCAAACAAGTGAATTTTATTATACGTTGCAACGCACTCACCTAGGCTATTAAATAAATGTGAGGCAGCAAAATATTTATGCTCATTATAAAGCTGTGGCATTGTGCCTGCGCTCAACCAAATATTATGCTCTTTACAAAGTGCACTTAGCTGCTGTTTGTAATGCTCGGCTTTTTTAGCAACGGCTAAGGTATCGTGACCACTTTTACTAAAAACTAAAAAAGCTTCAGGTAAACACACCAACATAGGGCGTGCTGTGGGCAGTGTGTTAAGACTACTGACCAAATCACGCATGTTATCATCTGCATTTAAACCAGAGCACATTTGTAGCGCAACTATACATGGTGAGTGCTCAATCATTGCGTTGCCGATAGTTCTGCGTCTTTTAGGCGTAGCTCTGTAGATGCTTGAGGTTGGTTTTGGGCCGCTTGTGGCAAAGTAACTTCACGGCTTTTCCTATCAAGTTCTTGTACCACCGGATCGTTCATTTTACCTGTCACCTTAAAATTGATCTCTGAGATCACTCTGGCTGAATGAATTACTTTATCAAGAGCCAGTGCTGCAAGCCCCGTCACAGGGTTTACCATCCAAGCCACTATTACAGGAATACTTGAGGTAACTTGCGGTGCTACTGCTAGGTCATAATCTATATCGAGGGTGTTTAAATTTGCATAGCCTTTAATAGTTAAATCGGCGGGTACACCATCCATTTTAGTATCTTTTGTATAAGCAATGCCGTCTTCTAATTGCATAGTGCCTTGCATGCTATTGTAAAAAAAACCTTTTGAAAATACATCTCTAAAATCAAGCTTTAGCTTACGCACTAACGAATCAAGGCTAAGCAATGAAAATACGCGAGCGCCACCATCACTAATTTCAGTTAAGTGCCCTTCTCCTAAATCCCAATCTACCTCGCCACTTAGGCTTTTAACATCAAAATCATAGGGGGCTGCTTGCCAAGTAAGATCATAATTAAGATCTGCTTTAGAATCTTTAATGGCTGTGGTTATATCAAACTCATCAAACAGCGCACCTATATCATCACTTTTAAGCTCTCCACTGAGCTGTGTTAACCCGTTTTGCCACTGACCACTAGTACGAAGTATATGATCGCCTTTATCCACCACGAGCTCTGAAATTGATAAACGCTTACCATCGCCAACAAGCGACGCGCTCACTTTATCAAGCTGGTAACTCGATATTTTACAATCACTGCATTCAAACTCAATTGCGGGCACTTTAGTAAGCCAATTTAAATCTTCTTTTGGGAGTACGTCTGTGACTTCAAGCGCTTGCTCTACTTTTTCAGCAAAGTTAAGCCTTAAGTAATCAGCGTTAATTCTAATTGGTTGGCTAGGTTGTGATGTAGGAATGTGTACTCCTGCACGCAACTCCTTTGCATTTAATTTCAAAAATAAGTCGCTTTGCGCCGGCGCTAAACGCATTTCAAAATCGTTAAAAATAATATTACTTGCATCAAGCGTGTTTATATTTGCAACGACTTCGCTAAGTGGCGGCACAATGCCTTGTGATTGCGTATCAGGCTTAGACTGTGCGGCATGTATAATTTGATCTATTAATTCTATCCAAGGAGATAATTTAGTTTTTTCGAGGTTTATATTTACACTTAAATCTTTTTGGTTAAGCCCTAAATCTTGCTTACCTAGTACAATGTTAACATTGCTAAACTGTGGCTTCCCACTTTCTAAAATAGCATTAAAAAATAGCTGTTGGTTAGCATTGGCAGTGATCAGGTTGGAAATATCATCACCTTGCACTACCCCATCAAGCGGCCAAACTTGCTGACTAGTTTTGTTATAAGGCGCGGGTAAGGTACTTGTTAAACCCAGCAGTTCAGAGTTTACTTGAGCGCGGTAATTAAAGCCTTGTTCGGTAAAGTTTAATGTAAGGCCAATATCTACCTCACTTTGTCCGCTTAAGTAGCCTTTTAATATGCCTTGAGCTTTAGCGATTAACGTATCTGCATCTAGTTGCGCTTTAATATTAATATTTGCGGTGTAATCTTTTGCTTCACTTTGGCTGTTGTAATCAATTTTTATCGGCATGCCAAGCCACGTTGCAGTGGCGTTATTTAAACGAATATTGTCGTTTTTAAAAGTCAGTTCGCCATTTAGTTTTTCAAGTTCAATACCTGGGTTTGCAATGTAAAGTGGTAAGTCTTTAAGTGCCACTTTGCCACTAACACTCGCGCCACCTTTAAATTTATCACCAACTAATAGCTCTATACTGGCCTCGACTTCGCCTTTTCCTTGCACAACTTCAAAAATATTAGCTAGGGGGTTTGCTATTGGTGTGGCAACAAAAAAGTCATGTAACTTTTCCATCGGCGCTTTTTTATCAATTTGTACTATTAGTTCATCGGCATTCATTAAATCGGCAATACTTACTTTTACGCTATTACCGAGCTCTAAATTAACTAATTGGCCTTGCTGGCTATAAATGTCCATTCGCTCATTAGCAAAATGTAATTGTATGTTGGCGTTAGTGACCGTAGGCCAGTTTGGATCAAACTGGTAAGTGGCGTTATCTATTTGTGCTAAAACATCGAACTGTCCACTACCATCTATAAATGGAAAACCTGAGAGCGGCCCTGCAAATAGCACTTGCGCTTTAGATACTTCGCCCCCTTTAATCGCACCATTTAAGTAACTCACTAAGCCTGGGCTCATCGCTTTTAATGGAAAGTAATGCCCTGCAATTTTGGCATCAGGTGCAAATGCTTCAGCGTAAAGATCTAAACGAGGCTCATCGCCTAAGCTAATTTGTAACTCAGCGGCGAGTGTCACTTCGTTATTATCAAACCAAATATTATCGCTGTTTATTTGCCAGCCGTTTGTACGTTTAGCTAAATCAAGTTCAATATTGAGTTGGTTATAATTAATATCGCCACTAAAGCTCTCGCCCGTTACCAGCGTACCATTTTCTCCAAATAGGTTTATTCGGCCGCGGCTTTGCGTAAGCAATCCATCAACTCTAAGTGCTTGTGCTGCTGGTACAGAGTTTAACTCTTGCCAGCCTATATTGTTTGCCTCAAACCATAACTGCCAATGCTGTGCACTGCTAAAGCTTAAATAAGCTTGATCTATTTGCCCACTTGGTTGGCGCGCAAGTAACGCCTCTAAATCATTAAAATTACTGAGCCCTGCCAAATTACTTAATAGCTCTAAATCAACTTGCTGAAGCCATACTTTATTTTGTTTACCTAGTTGCGCTTCAAACTCAAGGCTTGGCCATGCTTTATCGTTACTATTAAACGTTAAGCCGGTACTTTTTAAATGCCAACTATTTTGCTCGGGGTATAAATGAAAACCACCTTCGCTTAGGCTTACTTGCTGACTTTGCTCTTCTCGTTGCCAGCGCACAAAGCTTGGTAGCCACTGCATTTTTACGTCGCTCACTAAGCCTTTATTTAATTTTAGCCAAGCTTGTAAATTAATATCACTGTGCAGCTGCTGTTTTTCGGTATTAATATATTGCGCTAGCCAATTAGATACATCGACCTTATTAGCGTGTACATACATATTGCCTGCTACTTGCTCAATAGTATCGCCAGTAAGTGCGATGCGTGCATCAAAGTTTCCAACGGAGATACCCGGTAACGCTAAACTCCCACTGCCTAAGTGCTGCTCATTTTCGTTTTGCCATACAATATTTTTTAAAAGTAGTTTACGCTCTTTGCCATCTTCTAAAATAAAACTAATACTAGAGTTTTCTATTGCAAAGTGGCCTGTTTCACCTAAAAATAGCTCTTCTATTAGCTCTTTTTGCTCAAACGATACTTCTTCTTCATCATTGCTTTGTAATAAATTTTCGACCTTTACGCTTGTATGAAAACCATTGATAACAAAGTAATTAGATTTTAGCTGAAAGGATTTTAAGCTTTCCCACAAATTAAGCTCTAGGCTAGTTTTAGCAATGGTGAGTGAAATAGGGGCGGTTTCGTTATCTTTAAACGATAAATCTTCAAGCACAAGAGCAGGGCCATTGCCCTGCCAGCTTGCAGATATTTCGCCTATTGATAGACTAATTGCAAACTTATCGTGAAGGTAGGTTTCTATATTTCCTTTGTAATCGTTCGCATAAGGAAGAGTGTACTTTAAGATTGAAACAATAACGGCCAGTAATACTAAAATTATGGCGCAGGTTTGCCATAACTTCCTAAAACAAAAAAAACAGACCGCTTTTGCTTTCATTACATCATTACCACATCAAACTGCTCTTGGCTGTATAAGCTCTCTGTTTGAATGTTGACTTGCTTTCCTATAAATAGTTCAAGCTCAGCCAGGTTATGATACTCATCATTCAGTAATGCCTCACTCACTGCTGGTGCCGCGTAAACCATAAACTTGTCGGCTGCATAAGCTCGATTTACACGCACTATTTCACGTAAAATTTCGTAGCAAACGGTCTCTACTGTTTTTTGCGATCCGCGTCCTGAACACGCAGGGCAAACATCACACAAAACATGTTCTAAGCTTTCACGCGTTCGTTTACGTGTCATTTCAACAAGGCCAAGCGCAGAAAGGCCATTAATATTTGTTTTAGTGCGATCTTTTGCAAGCGCTGACTCAAGAGAGTGCAATACACGGCGCTTATGATCTTCACTTACCATATCAATAAAGTCGATTATGATAATACCGCCTAAATTACGCAGTCTAAGCTGACGCGCAATTGCTGACGTTGCCTCTACATTGGTATTAAAAATAGTCTCTTCTAAATTACGATGGCCTACAAATGCCCCCGTATTTACATCAACCGTGGTCATCGCTTCAGTTTGGTCAATAATAATATAACCACCCGATTTAAGCGTTACCTTACGGTGTAGTGCTTTTTGAATTTCTGTTTCAACATCAAACAAATCAAAAATAGGTCGCTCGCCCGGGTAGTACTCTAAAACTTGAGAAAGCAGCGGTACAAACTCTTCTGTAAATAACTTTAGCTCTTCATAAGTCAGCTTTGAGTCGACTCTAATACGCTCCATGTCCTCACCTACGTAATCACGTAGGGTTCTAAAAGCGAGCGTTAAATCTTCATGCAAAATACTGGCTTTACTGGTTTTTTGCCTACGAGAAGTAATTCTCTCCCAAAGCTTTCTTAAAAAACCAGCATCGTGACGTAGCTCTTCTTCACTTGCCCCTTCGGCAGCGGTACGCACAATAAAGCTGCCATTATCGTCGCCATATTCAGCAACTATTTTTTTAAGGCGTGAGCGCTCTTCTTCTGTTTCTATACGCTGGCTTACGCCTACATGGGTAGCATCTGGCATAAATACTAAGTAGCGAGATGGAATAGTGATATCGGTGGTGAGCCTTGCGCCTTTAGTACCTAATGGGTCTTTAACCACTTGTACCATAATGTATTGCCCTTGGCGGACAAGCTCGCGAATATCTTGTACTTTTTTAATAGGCTCGTCGTCAACACCTTCAACAATTGAGGCGCTGTTTACAATATCTGAAGCGTGCAAAAAAGCAGCTTTATCTAGGCCTATATCTACAAATGCGGCTTGCATACCGGGTAAAACACGGCTAATTTTTCCTAGGTAAATATTGCCTACAATACCGAGGTTCCCAATTCGCTCTAATTGGATTTCTTGAAGTACACCATTTTCGATCAGGGCAACACGGCTTTCACTTGGCGTGACATTTATTAGTAATTCTGTACTCATGCTACCTTCTTAAGAATGCTTGTAATAATTGTTCGGTCTCGTATAAAGGTAAGCCTACTACGGCAAAATAGCTACCCGCAATGTGAGTTACAAAGCGACCACCTAACCCTTGGATGCCATAGCCACCGGCTTTATCTTGTGGCTCTTTTGACTCCCAATAGTCATTTATCTCTTGATCGGTTAATGTTTTAAAGGTTACATCGGTACTTACTACGCAGCTAACGACGTCAGTTTCACTAGCAAATGCAACAGCAGTTAACACCTGATGTGTATTACCTGAAAGGCGTTTTAAAGTGGCTGTAAAATCGTCTTTATCGCGTGGTTTACCAAGTGACTGATTATCGATAACAACCACTGTATCACTGCCTAGTACTGGGCGGTCGGTATAACCAAGTGCAACCCCACTTTGCGCCTTTAACCTTGCTAAGCGTTCAACAAGGGCTCTAGGTTGTTCGTTTGGTAATGGACTTTCATCGGCATCAACACTAAATTGTGTAAACTCGATACCTAACTGACTTAATAATTCTTTACGACGTGGGGAGGCTGATGCCAAATATACTGCACAAGTCATTACCTGATCCTAAAGTGTCTACGATATTTGCGAAGTAGTAAAAATACCCAAAACCAACTCACCATACCGGTTGCTACTGGCCATAAATACTGAGGATTAAAATAAACCCCTAACAAAAAGTGATTTAGCCAAAACTGCATTAAATGATACAGCGTTAAAAATAGACCAATCAGTAAGCTTTGTTGCCAAAGCGAGAAGTTACGAATTTTTTGAAAGTTACTCGCGGTAACAAATATACATACTGAGAATGTGAGCGAGTTTACGCCAAGCGGAGAACCCGACGCTAAATCTATGAGTAAGCCAACAACCCAAGCTGTGCCTATATTTAATCTGTGCGGTACAGCCAGTGACCAATACATAAGCACAAGTAAAACCCAGTCGGGTCTAAATGGTTCAAATGAAAATGGCAGTGGCATTAATGCCATTATTAAAGCAAAAAAGATGCTCAGTGCAATTAACAATGAATAACGGTTAATCATCGTTGATTTGCTCCTGTTGATTACGCCATAAAATAACAAGCAATCGAATACGGTCTAGCTGCGCTATAGGCTCTGCAAATACTTGCGCAAATGGGCGTCCTTCATCACGGTTTATTTCAGTGACTACCGCTACAGGGTAACCCTCTGGGAAGGTTCCGCCTAAGCCTGATGTAACAAGTACATCACCAATTCGTACATCTAAACTGTGCGGCACATGAGAAAGCTTGACGACGTTAATTTTACCTATGCCTTCAACCACGGTACGTACATCATTTCGTAAGATGCGAACAGGTGTTGCATGTGTTGTGTCGGTCATCAGTAAAACGCGTGACGTAGTTGACCCCACCTTAGTAAGCTGCCCCACTACACCCATTTCGTCAATTACAGCTTGCCCTTCACTGAGCCCATCAGTAGTACCACGATTAATAACAACCTGATGACTATAAGGGTTTGAATGTACCGAGAGTACTTGAGCAATAATTTTACGATTAGATTGCTTAGCCGATGAGCCTAACAAAGCACGTAGCTTTTGATTTTCTCTCGCTAAAAATTGGTACTGCTGCAATTGCTCGCTTTGAAGCATTTGCTTTTTTTTCAGCGCTTCATTTTCGGTAAGGAGTTGGTCGCGTGTGTGCAGGCTTTTAGCACCTAAGCTAAATAATTCGTAGGGTAAATTAGCAACGTAAATTAGAGGGCTTACAAGAGTATTAAGACTAGTACGGACAACCGTACCACCTTGTGTATATTTGTCTCCTGCTATGAGTACGATACTCAAAAGCACTGCGACAAAAAGTCGCAGTTGCAAAGAGACTGTGCGTCCAAACATTAATTTCATTAGTCGTAACTAAAAACATCACCACCATGAACATCGATCATCTCAAGTGCTTTACCACCACCGCGTGCTACGCAAGTAAGTGGATCGTCAGCAACAACAACCGGAATACCCGTTTCTTCCATTAATAAACGGTCTAAATCTTTTAATAATGCGCCACCGCCAGTAAGTACCATGCCATGTGCTGAAATATCAGAAGCAAGCTCTGGTGGCGACTGCTCTAGCGCAACCATTACCGCACTTACAATGCCCATTAATGGCTCTTGTAATGCTTCTAGTATCTCGTGAGAATTAAGCGTAAATGAGCGTGGAACACCTTCAGCAAGATTACGTCCGCGTACTTCAATTTCAATTGGTTCATCTGTTTTAAACGCAGAGCCAATTTGATGTTTAATATTTTCGGCTGTCGCTTCACCAATTAGGCTACCAAAGTTACGGCGCACATAATTAATAATTGCTTCGTCAAATTTATCACCACCAATACGTACTGATGATGAGTAAACAACACCGTTTAGTGAAATAATAGCAACTTCAGTTGTACCACCACCAATATCAACAACCATAGAGCCTGTTGCTTCAGATACAGGTAAGCCTGCGCCAATTGCCGCAGCCATAGGTTCTTCAATTAGATAAACTTCACGAGCGCCAGCTCCCATTGCAGATTCGCGTATTGCGCGTTTTTCTACCTGAGTAGCACCACAAGGCACACAAATGAGTACGCGCGGGCTTGGGCGCATAAAGTTGTTGTTGTGCACTTGCTTAATAAAGTGTTGTAACATTTTTTCTGTTACATAAAAGTCGGCAATTACGCCGTCTTTCATTGGGCGGATTGCTTTTATATTACCCGGCGTACGACCTAGCATTTGTTTTGCTTCTGTACCTACAGATGCAACACTTTTAGGTCCACCAGCTCGCTCTTGGCGAATAGCAACAACTGAAGGTTCGTTTAAAACAATACCTTCTTCTTTAACATAAATGAGGGTATTGGCTGTACCCAAGTCGATCGATAGATCGTTAGAAAAAATACCACGGAGTTTTTTAAACATGAGGCTGGATGACCTTTGAAATACGTTCTTATATTAGCTGCCTCACTTTAACATGCTTAAATAGATGAGCAATATAAAGCGCAGCTGCCTTTGTAAATTTGTGAAAAAAGGAAGCAAAGCTTCCTTATTGAGTTTTTATCGTTCGCGAACTAAGCGAAAACCAATGTAGTTAGATCTAAAGTCAGGCGCTAAAATTAAACGCGTAGATGCACGTGCAAGACTTGGTGCAAAGTTCCACGCTCCGCCTCTTACCGCTACATCCGACTCACCAGATTCTTTGTTAGTCCATTCCCATACATTGCCTACGGTATCGTATAATCCAAATGCATTAGGAGAAAAAGACCCTACCGGTGCTGCGCGTCTGTTTGACCATTCACTACCACACCAACCACAGTTTGCTAAGTTTTTACCAATTTCGTTACCCCAAGGGTATTCTGTTTCAGTTCCTGCGCGTGCTGCATATTCCCACTCAACTTCATTTGGTAAACGAAACTGTTGGCCTGTTTGACCTGATAACCACTCAGCATATGCTTTAGCATCGTTATAAGTTAAACATACAGCCGGAAAATCGCTGCCTTGCTCAAAACCTGGGTTGCGCCAGTTTAAATTAGCTTCCCATACTGGTTCGCCATTTAAATAATACGCACACCCTTTATTTTGCTCTGCTTGCGTTTTATAACCAGTATTAGCTACAAATTTTTCGTAGGCTCCTACGGTTACTTCTTTGCTTTGCATAGCAAAAGAACTCGCTATTACTTTTTCAATTACAGGGCGTTCATTGGCTAAACCATTGCCATTTATGTCGCCCATTTTAAATTTGCCCGCAGGAATAACTACTATAGGCGTTTTTACGTTTGTATTGAGTACATTAACGTTTTCACTAACCTGACGAGTTTTAACTTCTGGTTGCTCACGAGTGTAGGTCGGTGCAGCAATCGACTCAGGCTTTTTTACTAAATTTGCATGGATTGTTTGTGCTTTATTAAGATCCACGCGTACCTGAAACGGTTTATAGCCCAGCTTACGTACTTCAACGTTATGCACACCGCGAGGTAAACGCGTAATTAAACGTGTAGAACCAAAGCTAACACCGTCAATAAACACTTCGTCATCATATACATTAGAACGTAATGTTAGCTCTACTGTTTGATCCTGCTTTTTGTTAGTAATGCTAGGGTAATCTCTTTTTACCGACGCAGATTTAACTGAATAATCGAGCACTGGTTGTTCATTTAAACGAGAAACCGAAACTGTGCTGGCATTATCCTTGGTATTACTGAATGTTAACTGACTATCGGTAAATGTTGTGCCATAAGCTGGTTGGTAAGCTGCTGAAAGCGGCGTGCCGTATTCAGAGCAATAACGGTTATCAATACTTAATAAGCTACATAAACGGCTACTGTTTACTTCGCCGCGCATAGTAACGCTTAAATTAACGTTATAATTACCTTGTCCGCTAAAGGCACTATTTACTACATGGCTACTTAAAATTTGCACTTGAGCGCCGGCTAAGTTGCGTTTTGGCTCAACAATGCGCTCTTCTGTTAAGTTTGCAAATATTTGATCTACAAAGCGCTTAGTTGCTTTTTGTAAGCCCATTTGCTGACCACGTTGCTCACATGCCGCAAGTGTTTCGGTGCGCTTACAGTTAATAGTGTGGTTAACTTCAAGTGTGCCTTCACGCGTAAACTCGTTGCGTAAGCGCTCTACTCGAGCTGTAGTTAACTGCTCTTTTAAGCTCTCTAGCGTATTTAAAAGCGTGTGTTTAGCCACGCGGATTTGTTCGATGTCTTTACGGTGGGATGCAATTGCCGCCAACTGCATAGAAATATCATCTTTGTTTTGCTTATGATCAACCACAGCTTTTTGATAGCGCGATTGTGCTGCACTAATATCTATAGTTGGATCATCAATTAAACGACGGTACATTTCGTTCATCGCATCGAGCGCTTGGTTTTTTTCTTTATCTAGCTCTGTAGAACGAGAACGAAGTAGCTCTAATTGATTTTGTAACTGACTTTCTTCTTTAAGATGTTTTTCAAGTATTCTTGTCGAGTTATCGTATTCTGTCTGTTTAACACTAATCTCTGACTCAATTCCAGTTACTGTAGCAGTGTCTTGTGCAAATGCACTACTAGCTAACAAACTAGCTGAAATTAACAGAGATAAAGGAGTAATTCGCATATATTCCAGTCCCAAAAAGCGGCAATTATTTGGTCGTTATTATTTTTTATAATTAAAGCCTTATGCTATGTACTTGCAGCACAAAACACAAGCTTTGTTCAATTATTATCTTAGTTTACAACTATTCGCGTGTTTCACGCCAGTAAATAACCCGATCATTTCCTCTAAAGCGACCAAATTGTAAAATAGCGTGAGGATTAAGTTGTGTGCCATCCCCTTGCCAATCCCATTTTAGCCAATCGTAAGTATTATATTCTAAGGTAAACTCCCCTAAACCATTAGGCTGCGCATAAATACCATTATTTGCAGGATAACTGCCCGACTCTAATTGCCCAGCGCCCCCTGCGCCATATTCATAACTCAGTTGCGGGCTCGAAGGTGATACTTGCGTAATTTGGGGATGCTCGAACACACTGCAATTATCATCGGCATTATTAACAAACCCACTGCCATTGTAATATTGCGCTTGCATGGGAATAAGTAATGGATCTAAATCTGAGCCTGCATTGTTACCTAATACTAAACGGCCAAACCTAAACTGTATTGGCAGCGTATTTAACGTCAAAGAATCACAATCAGTTGTACACGCTGCTTGTGTGTTTGGCTTTTCGTTAGCATCGACAAGCATCGCCCCCTCAATATTAGTAACTGTTGCCATTAAACTGACCATGGCAAATGGCCCATCTGGTTGTCCTACTCCTAATCTTTCAAGTGTGGTGTTGGGTTCGCTCATTTGCCACTGGCCGTCGCCTATATCTCCCCAGTTGTTATTACCTAGGTGTACAAGTCGGCTAGTAAAACTCGTTGCAGGTATATAATTACCGGCCTCGTTATTTTCAGCGTTGACGGATACTAAGGATTTATCAAACCCATCACGGTAATTTGCCATTAACTGATTATTTTGGTTTTGAGCCTGTACTGTAAAGCTAAGCTCAAAAGGTTGCTCAAGGTAAGTTAAGTTACTGCCATAGCGCGTACATTGCGCAGCGGCTTGTATTCCTAATATTTGAAACTGTGAAGGTGCAAAGCGACCTACATTATACAGCGCCCCTTTTACATCACCAGCCCCAAAGTAATCTGCATCTTGCAATCCGGCAATTAAATCAACAATACCCACTTGGTCGTAATTATACTGCGATACAGATTCGCTTAAGTCCCCTGTATCACTAAAGGAAACATTACTCATAGCTTCAAGCGTACCTGATACACCTGATAAAGGGGCTTTTATTGTTGCCGCTACTAACGGTTGCTCTGTGATAAAGTGTTTAGCAATAGGATTACTATTAATGTTGCTGTAGTTATCCGGGTAGCCATCGTTATTAGTGTCTTGCCCTGAGAGCCATTGCACAGCATTCATTTTTAAGTTAAATGCTTCACCAGTTAGTCTAAACAAACTGCCATTAGCATCTGTTGCATAACCATCGTTTTCAACACTCATTGCGAGTCCAAATGGTTTAACAACATATTCATTAGAGCTACCTGTTAAATTAACCGATAAATTAGTTACGGGATCTAATATTAAATTGGTTTTTACATTTAGGCTGAGTTTACCTGCATCAGGATAATTAATAATAATGGGCGCTTTAGAATCATTATCAAAATTTATAGTAAAAGTCTGGTATGCCTGCTCAACACTATAGTCATTATTGTTATTGCTCAATACAATAGGGTCAGTGCAGCTCGCCCCTGCACTGCATGTATAGGCTAAATCTAAGTTTACATCACCGCCCGCAGGAAAAGCAGCTTCACATACGCCGGTAGTAGTATTTGTTTTAACTGCCTGGATTGAGAGCCCTTTAGCGTTAAAGCCAGTGTTCGAAGGTTTAGCTGATAACTGAGTAGGTATAGTTGTGTTGCCATCGGTTTCGTTATTAAAAATAAACCCTGCATCTGAAAACGTAACATTACAGCCACTAAGCCCAACATTATTACCTGCAATATAACAGCGAAGCGGTGCTGAAGGGTCTGCGGTGTTATAGCCAAAAGTGACGCTCCCGGTTGTGCGCTTGGCAAACTCAACACTTGTTGAGCCTGTAAAATTAATATTCTCTCCCGTAACCCAGCTCTGCTGTCCGCTATTATCTGGCGATAAGTTCAAACTAGACGGTTCATCAAACAATAAATCACACGCATCGTTTGCACAGGCAGTAAGTGTCATTTCTTTTGCTTCACACGTTAAGCCCGTATTATCACTCATAGATAAGCGATAGTGATCGAGAGTCACAGGTTTATAAATACCACAAAAACCAGGAATGCTTTCGGGTACTGTTATTGCGTCAAATGTTGAACTGCCTTCGGTAATCACTTGTATTGCTGATGTAATAGAGCCTTGATATGAAACGTTTTGCGCTATTCTTACCTCTCCTGTGGCAACAATATACGCTGAAATATTAGCATCTGCGGCAATAGCTATGGCACCATCAACGTATATTGCTAAGTATGCGCCTGTTTCTACTTCTATATTTGTTCTACCAATATTTAAAAACGATGTGGAAATGAGTGATGTTGTGTCTTTTAAAAAAATCCGTGTAGGGGCGGTTACTTTATATTGTGTTTCGAGCATGCTCAATTGCAGCTCATCGTAAAAATAATCCCCTGCAAGCGACGTAGGGATAGGGCCTGTTGAGCTACCATCGTTTGTAACTGTTGGTACCTGCGCAGCTTGGTTTGCCTCTAAAGAGTTATAGCCACTTGCAACACAGCCTTGTCCGTTACACAAAGGAGGGTTTGTAAGTGCTGTAGAAATTAAATTGGTCGTAGTTACAAACTGAGCATTACCATCTGTTATTTCAACACCTTGAACAAGCTGTACTTCACCATTATTGTAAGTGGATATAGCCCCTGGAAATAATGTATCGCAATCTAAAATGTCACCATTAAATACAAAGGTACTGGTCATTGCGAGAATAGACGCTTCTTCTTTTACGTGATTTCGCTCGTTATCGCCATCACGGTCTTCATCAACAACAAGCCCTAGCCTGTCGGTTCGTAAGTTACAGCTGCGTAGCCAACCACCGTCGTCCTCTAAACGCGAGTTTTTACTGGCAACCACTAAAGGTGCAACACTAAAGTCATTAGTAAAGCTAAAGTAATTACAGCCGTTGCTCCAGCCATCGACTTCAAAGCCGGTAAAAAATGTTTCCCACGATACCTCAATGCCATTATCGTCGCTAAACGTTCGATTACTTCCAGGTTCTACTGCCATATAAGCAATCGTTTCATTTTTTATTATGCCAAGCGCGGTTTCTGATGCTTCAAGTGCTACATTTACACCACTGGTTGATAAAGAACCACTTTCTACTGCAATGGTTAAAAACGGAATTAATGCCTGAGAAGGTGGATTACTATCAATACTATTAAGCGTTTGCAAAGAATGAAAAAAGTTTGGCCTTTGAGTAAATGGCTCTGCAAACACTAACGACTTATAACCTTTAGGAGTCAAAGGGGAGAAACCTGATTTAGAGCCATATTGTAATTCTAGCTGCAGATCAGTACTCCCGACTTCCATGACTGTTCCATCAGGAAACACATGCACACCATATTCAACGGCTAAGTAGTGCGCGCCCATACTAATATGCCCCCCATCCTCCCCTGAGGGTTCAAGCGGTAGTGCCTCAAAGCCTGTTGTGGTTATATTACGTATTCTTATTATTGCAGGGTTTCCGCCTTGGTTTGTTGAAAGCATAAATACAGCTGGAGGCGTGATGTATTGTTGCTGAAAGTTTATTTTTGTCCAAATAGGCGACGTATACGTGTTTTGTAGCTCTATATAGCGTCCTTCTATTTTAGGGGGGACAGCGTATGCGTAATTACAAAGTAATAAACAGCTAAAAATAAAAATTATTAAGACATTTTTTATCATGGTAACGTTTTAGCCTCTACGCTTAGCGTTCTTTGCGTTTGCCAATAATCTTTTCTACAACTATTCCCAACGGGGCAATTTGTTGCAGCGCATGTTGCGCTGCTTTGTAAGTAATATATATTCACAAGCCCGTTAGTTGTGCTGCTATCAGGTAAATCTATATATTCTTCACAGCTAAGAGTGACCGTGCAATAAGCTAAATATTTAGTTTCAAAGGTTAAGTTTGATGTTACCGATGCGCAATTTTGTGCAGGGCTGTCGTCTACAGGGAATAACTGCGTTAAACCGCTTTCGATTCCACTTTGTGCTGCCATATATGCCCGCGCGCCATAGTATTCAATTGTATTTTGCTGCGACGCCCCCGAAAGCACTTTTACAAGCGCTAAGCCTAGAGCCAATAAAACTACAATAATAACTAAAGAAACAATAATTAAATTACCTCTTTGCTTTGCTAACGAGCACGTACCGTGTGGTTTTTTAAGGGACATTAGGAATATGTACCTCATGATTAAAATTCATAACTTCGGTTTCGTTAAACTGCATTTGTGCATTTATGTTAAGTACTGAATTTCTTTGCAGTGAAATAGAATCAAGGGTAAAAAACAATTCAGAGGCTAAGTTATTTGCAATATAAATCCCGAGTAAATCTCGTTTTACGCCTGATGATACTTGTAAGCCTACGGCATTTAATTGAGTAGCACTAAAGCCGTAATCGCTATACCGATATAAATACTGCCCTTCAATACAAAAACTAACTGGCGTGCTGAGTAAGTAAAGGCGTTTACTTGGCGACTCCTGTGCAAATGCTTTATCAAATTGCCATTCGTCAATTGCACTCGTTGCCGAGCTATAAAATGCAGATACCTGTAAACGCTTATTATTGTTTTCGTCGTATATGTCCCCGCTATTTAATGGGTAAATTGTTGCCCAACTTCCCGCTTGCGGCTGCGTTAAATTATTAAGTTCAAAATCAACAGCGCTAATATTAAAAGGCGCTACAGTGGGTAAATAATTAGTGTAATGAGTAGCCGATAAAAACGGCGTAAACTCTAAACACTGTTGAGCACTACACGCACCACGGGTGTTATTATCACAAGAGAGCCTAAGTGAGTTTGGCGTAGCATGGCGTAGCTCCTTACTTATACGTGTAATTACAAAACGAGCCTGCGCCACAGCCTCTTGCCGCTCTATACCTTGTGAATAAATGCTGACACCTGCACCAATGAATGAAAATGCACTTACCGCTAAAATACCTATTATCACCATAACAAGTAATAGCTCTATAAGCGTAAATGCATATTGATACTTAGCTGTTTGCATTAATAATTTCCTTTATATGCACTAAATCCATAAACCTCACCTTGAGATGAGGTTACTTCAATCGTAATTCGCTTAAAGGTGGTGCCATCGTTATTGGTTGAATCGTTAAAATCACTATCGTACTCAACAGCAATAACAACATTAAAGTCGCTATATGGTGCTAGCACCTCGCCTAAACTATTAGTAATCGGCTGATTAGAGAGCGCAATATAATCATCAACATCGTTGTAGCTGGTTCTGGTCTCTGAGTTATCTGCCCCTAGCTCAGCAGGTGCGGTACACGCTTGTGCACCCACTAATATTTCACCACAGCGCCTAAAAGGGGGGCTTCTATCGCTGTGTTCATCAAATGATTTACTTTGAATTTCGTTCATCAGAGACTGGCCTAGCTCTGAAGCCCTTAAAGCGGTAATGGGCTCTGCACTTTTTTGTGCCTGAGGGGCAATTAACGCTGTAATAATGCTAAGTGTAATAGCAAGCATGACTATACCTATAATCAGCTCTATTAATGTAAAGCCTTTAGCTTTAAGGGCATGCATAAATAAGCCCTTCGCCGCTTATACATATTGCAGCTAAGCCAACATCAATTTTGCACTGTGATGCGCAATTTTGATCAGCACGACCTAGCGGATCAAAGCTAATTTCAGTAAAGGTATTTGCGTTACTATCTAAAGCATTAAAAGTGATATCGCTGCGCTGCGTATTTATTTGAACAACTAAGTGTTCGTTATTATTAGCATCTGCGCTACCGGTACATGTATCTGGTGTGGGAGGTGCTATAAGGGTGGGAGTAATATAGAGCTTATGGCAACTGCTTAAAGCGGTATTTTGCATTGCACGTAATTGCACTGTTCTAAGCGCATTTAAAGCACTATCTCGATATGAATATGCATCTTCTGTTGAGCTTCCCAGAAATTTGGGAACTGCCGTTACCGACAGTATTCCCAATATCACTAGAGTAATAATTAACTCAATGAGTGTGAAGCCACGCAACCGTTGCTTACTACTGCTTTTCATTTAGTTTAATTAACAGCCTGTAGTTACAAGAGTAATGGTAGGTGGAGTTACTTTAACTGGCGCTGTTCCTGAATTGGCATCTGCCGCTTGCGTGTACTCAATACGGCAGTCATCTGTTTGTACATAACTATTTGGGAAAATAATTGCTTTATCATCAGCAGCCACTTCTACAAGGTTAAAATCTGCTGAATCATCAGCTGCAAAATCTACATCCAAAAAGGCTTCAAATGCAGCCAGTGTAGCTGCCGGGTAGCCATATACAGTAGGAACTGCATCACCCGTATCTACAGTCACCGTTGCCGTTGCCTTTTTGTGATCACTCGCAATAATAGATTTACCATTTACGATATTCATACCACTGCGAATAGAACCTTGTAAACCCTCAAGTGTTGAAGCATTTGCGTCACCCTGTAAATTTAAAAAACGAGGTGCAGCGGTAACTGCTAAAATGCCTAAAATAACGATTACAATAATCAATTCTACAAGCGTAAAACCTGCTTGTTTATTTAGTGGTAAGTTGTTTAATGATTGCGTTTTCATAAGTAAGCCTCTTTTAATTACTCAATTTAAATACTTTTACTTTACCTGTTTTGGGAAAGTATGAAAAACCAGCCAAACCAGGTACAACGGCACCATTGGTTGGTATATTTTTAGTATCAAGGGTGTTAGTTAAATAGTAGATGCATTGTGTATTTTTTGCATTGTACCTAACTAAAAAACTTACACTTTTTATTATTGATACTTCATTACTTAACGTACTACTGGGTGCGTCTTGTAAAATTACACGTAATACTTGGCGACACTTTTGTGCATTACTTGCCAGTGCGCGAGTATCTGTTTTTGTAGTTTCATCACTGGTTGGTGTGCCTTTAGTTCCATCTACACCAACTATTACTCCCCCATAATTTACAAAAGTAGTATTGAGCTTGCCGCTAGGCCGCCCCTCCAATTCCCATTGCCCTTTAACCATACCAACAGCAGAAGCAAAACCACCAGCAACTGCATCTACGCTAGAGTTATACGCCTGATTTTTAATACCTAAATATTGAGGTATAGCGAAACTCATAATAATCGCGAGTAAAATAACAACTATCACCAACTCAAATAACGTAAAACCTTTTGAGTAAACTCTAGAAGCTATCACTTGCTTAATTACCTTTAATTGCCGACATCATGTTCCACATAGGCATAAATATACCCAGTGCTAAAATGAGCACCATAATGGCAACAAACACAGTTAATATAGGTTCTATTTTTGCGGTTAAACTACGCAGATCATAGTCAACTTCACGTTCATAATAATCCGCGGCCTCTTGCAGTAGCTCATCTACTCGGCCGGTTTCTTCACCTACGGCTACCATTTGTAGTACTAACTGAGAAAATAAAGTTGAGCTTTTTGATGCCCTAAGCAAACTATCGCCTTTTTCTATATCTTGGCGCATTGTTATAATTGCTTTTTCCATATAGCTGTTATCTACCGCATGTGCAGTGAGTGATAAGCCGGTTGTCATTGGAACCCCAGAGCGAAGTACCATAGCTAGGCTTTGGCTATAACGTGCAAGTAATGTGCGCTTTAAAATATGTCCAATAAAAGGAATTTTTAACTTGTGCTGATCCCACTTAAAACGACCTGCGGTGGTATTTAAATAATGACGAGCAGCTAATACAGCGCCAATTCCAAGTATTAATAGCAGCCACCAGTAATTAACAAAGAAATTGCTCGTGCCAATTAATATTTGTGTCATCAGAGGTAATTCAGCATCAAATTTTGCGAACATACTGGCAAAGGTAGGTATTACAAAAATATTTAAAATAACCATTGCGGCTACCAAGGCTAAAATAACAAACGTAGGGTATCGCATGGCGGCTTTTATTCGTTTGCGTGTTTCTTGCTCTTTTTCAAAATAAATAGCTAGCTGATAAAAAGCATCTTCTAATCTTCCTGAGCCTTCCCCTACCATTACCATCGACACTGTTAAACGGCTAAATACTTCATTGTGAATAGCCATAGCACTTGATAAATCACGCCCTTGCTCTAGCTGTTTAGTCACTTCTATTAGTACATTTTTAAACTGCTTGTTTTGTGTGGTGTCTGCCAGGCCCATCATCGCGCGAATAATAGGTATTCCCGCTTTAAGCAAAGAATACATCTGCCTGGAGAACATGATCATGTCATCGAGTGTTATTTTTTCGATAAATAAATTATCGAACATTTTAATATTATTTTTGGTTTCAATTTGAGTGATTGAAATAGGAATAAACTGGCGCCTCATTAAGCTATCAGCAACGCCAGCTTGGTTGTTAGCCTCAACCTGCCCTTTAACTAACGCCCCTTTGCTGTCTTTTGCTTTATAGCTATACAGTTGCATCAGCATCCCCTACAATTTCGGGGATGTATTCCGCTACTTTAAATACCTCATCTAAAGAAGTAATGCCTTGTTTAGCGTAATTTAATGCCATAGTTGAAAGTGGTGAAAAGTTTGCACTATTTTTAGCGGCTTTTGAAAACTCTTGAGTGTCATTTGCACGCAGCGCATCCATCATCGCATCATCCATTTCTAGCAATTCAAAAATACCTACACGCCCTTTATAACCACTATGATTACAGGCGGTACACCCCTGCCCCTTAGAAAAATGTGCATCAGCGATGTCTTCGCCTAGGTATTTTAGCCAGCTCAACTCTTGATGATCTGGTAGGTAAGGTACTTTGCAATCGTTACATACGCGTCTAACTAAGCGCTGAGCAATAATAGCCCGCAGTGAGCTTGCGACTAAATAAGCGGGGGCTCCCATATCAATCAAGCGCATTGCACTGGTTATCGCATCGTTTGTATGCAGTGTTGATAAAACTAAATGACCCGTAAGCGCGGCTCTTAAACCTATATCAACAGTTTCTTGATCTCGCATTTCGCCGACCATTATTATGTCGGGATCTTGCCTTAACGCCGTTCGTAAAATGCTCGCAAAGCTCAAACCAATTTTATTGTTAATTTGCACCTGGTTTATGCGGCCAATACGATATTCAACGGGATCTTCAACAGTAATAATTTTACTTTCTTGCTGATTTAGCTCGCTCAAGGCCCCATAAAGTGTGGTTGTTTTACCTGAGCCTGTTGGCCCAGTAACAAGTACCATCCCATGGGGGCGCTTAATAATACTGCGCACTCGCTTTAGTATATGTACAGGCATGCCTGTTTCATCTAACGATAGCAATCCAGCCGATTGGTCAAGCAATCGCATTACAACTGATTCGCCATGCTGCACAGGCATTGTTGATAAACGAACATCAACACTATGGCTACGTACTTTAATATTAAAGCGTCCGTCTTGCGGTAAGCGTTTCTCAGAAATATCCAAACCCGACATTAACTTTAAACGTAGCACTAATGCAGAGGCTATTTTTACTTGATTAAGGGTATGCTCTTGCAGAACGCCATCTACACGTTGACGTATTCTAAGTAAGCCTTCATCGGGTTCTATGTGTATATCTGAGGCGCGAACTTGAACAGCATCTTCAAAAATAGATTGCAGTAACTTAACAACTGTTGCGTCAGATGTTTCATCACCTAAAGAATTTAAATCAAACTCTTCTACGTCTTCATATTCTTCGTGAAGCTGCTCTGCAAAGTTTGTTATTTCATCGGTACGGCGATATACGTTGTCAAAGGCTGCTAATATTTGGCTTTCTTGCACTACCGCTAAATCAATTCGTTTAGGGGCAAGCATGGGCGCAAGTTGGTCAAGCCCTCTTAAATCAGCAGGGTCACTCATCCCCATTAAAACTGAGTCACCATTATCTTCAATAACTAAAGCCCGGTAACGTCGCGCGTACACTTCAGATAAAAGCTTTGATACATCGGGTGAAAGTTTACGCTGAGAGATATCTAAAAACGGGACTTGTAATTGCTGAGCTAAAAATCTAAGTAGTTGCGGCTCACGGATAAACCCCAGAGAAATAAGAGTGGCACCCAATTTACGACCCGATGACGCTTGCACATTAAGTGCTTGGCTTAGTTGCGCCTCGGTAATCATTTGTTCGTGAACAAGTAAATCCCCTAAACGCATTTTTAAACTCGGTCTCATACTGCCTCCTTGAGCGCAACTAAACGCTGTAATGCATGCTGGGTCATGGCTGTATTTAATCCGCCTAGGTCTAATGCCACTTTATAAAGTTGCTTTGCATCTAGGTACTCTCCTAATGCATCTTTAGAGGTAGCAAGTGCAAGCCACCATTTAGCTTGGCTTGGTTGCAATTGTGTAAGGTGCTTAAAGCTATTTAATGCTTGTTTATGTTGGCTAGCACTTTGTGCTGCAGTGCCTTGGAGCACCCAAAAATCAAGGTTCGCTTGGCTTTCAAATTCAGCACTTAACAATTGCAATACAACATCGTACTCACCTTGCATAATTAATATTTTGCTTAGCATTACGCGCCACTCAAGTACATTCGCATTTAAGGCAATACCTTCTTGTAATACGAGTTGAGCCGAATTTATATCTTGTTGCTTAAAGTAAGTACCTGCTAATAAGTTTCTTGCTTCTATATGCAAAGGAGACTTAATTAAAATTAAATTTAAATCACTTATTGCTTCATCATACAAACCAAACTGTATTGCCTGCTTAACCCCTGTTAATAGCTCAGCCTGTTTAACTTGATCTGATTTAACTACCGCTTCACTCTTCACCATTACATTTTTTTGCTGAGATTTTTTAGTCGGCTTTATAATATTATTACTAACGTTTTGTGTGTTTTTAACATTAGGGGCTTTAACTAAAACGTCATTCTCAGCTTTTTTAGCAAGGCCTTTAGCAATTACAGGTTGAGCTTGAACCTCGCTTTCTACAGTGAATTGCTCAACAGGTACTTGCTTAGTTTTAACCTTGCCCTGATTTTCAATAGGGATACTGCTTAACTGCTCATCATTAATTGCTGGATACACTATTGGTTTTTCTAAGGACTGCTTCTCAACTAACGCATCTGGTTTTGTACTAATATTTTTTGTTTGTTTAACAACTAGTGAGTGTGTTTCAGTGCTAGCGGGCAAAAATACATATGCGGCATAGATAACTAACAACATAATCACAACAACAATAACTTTAAAAGCAATGTTACGAATGTCATAAACGGGCTTAACTGTAATACCGTTTTCAATATTTAACTGCTTTGTTTCTCGTTGCTCAATGTTTTTGAGCATATTATTAATCACGCTCATAACCATTGCCTCCATATCCAAATGGCGGCAATAGCAAATACACTAATCGCTACAGCGCTGTAGCTCCAGTATTGGCCGGTGCGGTATTTAGCACAGTCTTCAGTATCTTTTATAGCAAGCTGAATATGTCGAGTAGTAATTTTATTTAACCCCTCTCCATACGCCTGCAATAATACTTTATGGCATAAAATATTTACCAAACGGGGTATACCACGGCTGGCTCGCGCTATCTTTAATCCCATATTATTACTAAACAATGGAGGCTGATTAAACCCAGCCACTTGCAGGCGATGGTTAATATAATAAATAACTTCAGCATCTGTCATTGCTCTTAATTTATAAGAAAAACTAATACGTTGGCGTAGCTGCCTTACTTTGTTATTTGCGAGTTTTTCATCAAGCTCTGGTTGCCCAAATAATACAACTTGAATTAGTTTTTCACTTTCAGTTTCTAAGTTTGTAAATAAACGCAGTGCTTCTAGTGTTTCCCAGCTTAAGCACTGCGCTTCATCAATTAATAACACTACTCGTTCGTTATCCTCTTGCAGGTCTAGCAAGTAGTGATTAATAAGTTGAGTTAACGCCTGCTGATCAAGCGCTTTATCTACATCCATACCAAGCTCAACGGCAATAGCCCAACGTAACTCTTCTGGGCTTAAATAAGAATTAGGTAAATAAGCCACTATGTAATCGGGCTCTAGTTGGTTTAATAATTTTCTACAAAGTAATGTTTTACCGGTTCCTACTTCTCCGGTTACTTTTATAAACCCCTCTCCCATATCAATGGCCGTTGTTAACACTTGCATGGCTTCATGATGCGGTTCTAGCGCACAAAAAAATTCGGTGTTAGGGGTCAACGTGAAAGGCATTTCACTTAAATTAAAAAAGTTTAAATACATGATTAGTTTTCATACCATGTTTTTAAAAGCTGACGGCTTTCGCCTTGTTGTTTTTTCCAGGTGTCTGGCATAACAACTGTCGGCTTTATTAAAATAATAAGTTCTTTTTTCTCTTGGCGTTTACGAATACTTTTAAACAAATTGCCAAACATAGGGATATCACCAAGTACTGGTGTTTTTGATTCCTCGTCTTCTGTTGAGGTTTGCATTAACCCACCAATAACAACTATTTCTCCGCTTTGTGCGCGGATCACCGTATCTGACTCTCTTATGTTACTTTGCGCTAGCGGCAACTCGAAGCGCTGATCGTCTAAGGTTATTACTTTTAGTTGCTCCTCGGTCTCTGTAACCGAAGGATGAACATGTAAAATAACCGACCCATATTTATCAATTTGCGGAGTTACATCTAATGCAATCCCTGAAAAAAACGGTGTTAAGTCAATTTCTGGAGACGTCGTAGTCGATGTGCCGGTAACGGTAGTACTCGATACATTGGTAACAAAGTACTCGTCTTGGCCAACCTTAATGACGGCTTTTTGATTATTTGTCGCGGTCACCCGCGGGTTAGAAAGCATTTGCACATCACCTTGCGTTTCAAGCAAGTTAATTACCCCGTTAAAATCACCTTTTTGAATCGTTAATGATGATGCCCCGCCAATTGCAGCAGAAATACTATTACTTATTGTTGAGCCAGCAGTTGTAGCAAACGAAATACCGCCTTCTAAACCACTAGATATACGCTCCCAATTAACACCTTGCTGGTATTCATCTTTTAGCGTTACTTCAATAATTTTTGCCTCTAAAATAACTTGTCGCTGGAGGTTTTCTTGGCTTTGATTCAAAAACTCTTTTAACTGGCTTATTTCACTCGGTAATGCATTAACCGTAACCAAGCTTGCTTGTGGGCTTGCAATAACATAACGCCCATCGCTTGCACCAATTAATGATTTAAGCGCAACTTCAAGCTCTTTCCAAAAGTCGTTTTGGTTAATAGTTTGAATACGCGAGCCATTTAACTCTAAATTTTGATTACTGCTGCCAAATTCACTATTTTGCTGATTACTACTATTAGAATTTGAACTCCCCGAATTATTACCATCTTGCCCAAACTGGCTCACTCCACCGGCAACAACACTCACGGTAGATTGACCATGGCGCTGCATCATTAAATAATTGACGGGTATAGTTTCTGTACGCATTTCAGCTGGAAGTACTTGAACAATTCGTCCTTCATTAACAATATCAAGCGGGTACATACGCTTAATGACAGCAATAACTTCGTTAAAGGTCACACTTTTTAAGTTTAAGCTAATAGTGCCACTAACCTTAGGATGCACAGCAACACTAAAAGGAGTTCCATCCGTTAACCCTGCAAAAAAAGCACCTACCTCTACATCATTTGCAGCAACATCAAAACGTTTAATAGCGAGTTCATCACTTATGGTTTGCTCATTATTAATTGAAGAGAGCAAACTTTGAGTAAGCTCACTGGGCATTTGTAACGGTGCAATCTCTTTTGTTTTAGCTGGAGCTTGCGCTAGTTCTTGCTCTATATGAGGTTTAATTTCTTTACCTGGTTTAAAGCTATGGCACGCTGTTAAAAGCGTAGGAATTAATAAAAGAGCAAGCCACGGGCCAGATAAGTTATTTTTTAATTTCATAATCATATAATTCTAATTTTATTTGCTTATCGTTATTTGCTAACACAACTTGCTTTGAGCTAATGCTTAGCACCCGAAAATCATCAACAACATCATTAACTTGGTAAATTCGGCCAGAAATAATAGCCTTAAATGTAGCGCTGCTTTTAATAATAGTTTGTAATTTAAGCTCACTACTTTGAGTATTGCTATTGAGGCTAGTTAGAAATTTAGTAGGTTGAGTAGGATCGCGTAATTGCGCAAATGCATTGGGTGTAATTGCACAAATAATCACTAAACTACAAAAACTATAACGCAATAAATTTTTCATTCGCGCTCACCGTAGCTATTTGTAAAGTAAGTTCAGCTTGTGGGTACGTTTGCACCTGATAACTAAACTCTTGAATTAGTAATTTATCTTGGCTACTTTTCAGCGCTGATAGGTATTTTTGCAAATTAAAGTAACTCCCCTTTAGAGTCACTACCATTTGATGTTCAAAAAACAATGTTTGAGTATCATGCTCCCCTAACTTTTCTACATCAATTGCTCGTGCTGGCTTTACATTAAAACTACTCACACTCACATCGCTACTATCAATTAGTAAATCTTTTAAAACAGCAGGTACATTTTTAGCGGCAACAAATCCCTGACTAAAGCTATTAAGTTGATTATTTATTTCATCTATTTCATTTCTAGTTTTCGCTATTTGTTCTCTTAAAACCTTAGTGTAGTCGTGATTAAGAGCTTGGTTTAGCATCGAAAGCTGCGCATTAATTTGCTGCCACTCTTGTAACACTGCGTTTTGCTCACTACGGATATTGGCAACTTCGTCTTGCTTAGGAAAAACAACAAACCAAAGTCCCAAATAAATCACTACAAATAAACCTACAAATAATGTGGAGTATTTTTCGCGTTTTTGAAGCGATGCAAACTGCGCTTGATACTTAACCCACATTGGCCAGCCCTTTTTGTCCTGGCTGTTTAATTCTTGGTTCATGGATTTACGCCCTCATCTGCAAGGTCGCTTGCTACACTAAAAACACTCACTCCATCTTGTGTTGACAACTCTAGTACAGAAAATTCTTTACCTACAAAAAAAGGAGACTGCTTTAAATTATTAAACCAAATAGGTAAAAACTTTGACTGTGTTGCTTGACCTTCAAAGGTCACTTTTTGTCCTGCAAACTTAATATGTGTAAGCCAAATATTAGGTTCATGATACTTCGCTAAATCTTCCATTACTTGTGCGTAGTCGGCCGTTGATTGATCTGAACTTTGCTCTAAATAACTAAAAATTTGCTTCTTGTGTAGAATTTCTTGTTGAAGAGTTTTTAGCTCATTTATAAACACTGTTTTATTTTGTTTATCTGCAAGCTGCTGCTTTATATGCTCTAGCTGCGCTTTGCCTTGTTTAACGTATTGCCTATTTTGTTGTAAATCGAGCTGACTGTTATGGGCTTTATAGCTATAAAAAGCCCATGTGATTACAACAATTAATAAAGCCCCAAACCAAAGCGTAAGCATGCCAGATAAAGGTACAGGATCTCGCCTTACTCTTAGTGATTTTTGATAAAAATTAATCCTAATTTTCATAATACTGACCCAGGGTCGGTCAACTGATAAGCCGCGCCTAAAGCATAGTAAAAATTAGGCTCTAAATGCTTCGAAAGCTCAATAGTAGGCACAAAATCAACCACTTTAACTTGTAAAAATTCAGCAAGCCCCGCTCTGAGCGCTAATGACGATAAATCGTCACATTGCAGCTGAATACTACGTATTGGAGGTTGCTTTAACTGGCTTTCAAAAAAGTCCATAGAGCGCTGTATCTCAAGCCCTAATGCTTCTACTAGTACTTGATTTTGATCTTTATCTGAAATACCTAAAAAACCATTTAGTCGCCTAGCAAGTAATAATTGCCCATCGCGGATGATCAAAATTCGTGGTTCATGCCCTAAATGCTGCACAATAAGCATATGAGCTTCTTTATGGGATCCAAATAAAGTAACTAAAATCATTTCTTCAGAAGTCATTGCGCGTAACACGGACTTGGTATGTTCAAAACTATCTATAAAAGGGAGTAGCTGAAGTTTATTAGTAATAAACACATTCATTTTGCTACTTTGCATAGGTAATGTAATCGGGTAATCGATAAAATCAGCAACGATATTTTCAGGGGCTATATCAACAAGGTCTTTAGTCGTCCACGGTAATGATTGAATAATTTCCTCATCACTTAGGTTTGGCTTATCCATTTGCACTATTTGGTAAAAATAATGGGGTATAACCAAATTTACGCCACATACATCTGTAGATACTTCATTTATACAAGCCACCATTGCAGTGGTATAATCTGTTTGCTCAGATACATTTACGCTATGTGAGCTGTGAATAACCCATTCGCTGTGATTTTTTTTCAGGCAGACTGCGTTTACAGTATCTGCATAAGCTGCAACACCAATAGCTGTATTACGATCTAAACTACGATTTAACCATGAAAACAGCTTTTCTTTCATATAGCTACTATTGTTAATTAGATATAAAATAAGTGTCGTACACATATTTTATTTTGCAAATTAAAAACAAATAAAAATGCCTAAACCATTCGAAATAAATGAAAATAACTATATTCAACAGATAAACAGTCCGTTTCTAAAAAAGAGAAACATTTATTTAGGTGTTAAACGCGATGATTTGCTGCACCCGCTAATAAGTGGCAATAAATGGCGAAAATTAAAATATAATTTAGCCCATATGCGTAAACTCAATAAAACAGAATTACTTACTTTTGGCGGTGCTTTTTCAAATCATATTCATGCCTGTGCTGCTGCCACAAAAGAATTTAATATTAAAACCCACGCAATTATTCGCGGCCCAGAACTTGACGATAATAACCCAACAATTCAATTTGCTAAGCAATGCGGTATGCAGCTTCATGTTGTTAACCGGATGGAGTATAGGCTGCGCCAAGATGAGCAATACATAGCAAAGCTACAAGCTCGATTTCCTAATGCTTTTATACTTCCCGAAGGGGGTACTAACGAACACGCATTATTAGGGTGTAAAGAATTAGTAGACAGCTTACCTGCACATGATTACTTAATTTGCCCCACAGGGAGTGGTGGCACACTTGCGGGGTTAATTGAGGGGAGCAAGCTAAGCACACAAGTCATTGGCATAGCTGTATTAAAACAAGCCGAATACTTAGTTAATGATATAAAAAAACTTAGTAATAAGGCCAAAAATCAAAATAATTGGCAGTTGCTAACAGACCATCATGATGGTGGGTATGGTAAGTTTTCATCAGAGCTTTGGGCATTTTGTCAAAATATGGAACATACCTACAACCTCCCGCTAGAACCAATCTACAGCGGAAAGATGATGTATGCGCTGTGGCAACTTATTGAGCAAGATTACTTTGCTCCAGGAAGTAAAATAATTGCTGTGCATACAGGCGGGTTACAAGGATTAAATGGCCTAAAATACAGAGGGTTAATTTAACCTTATAATATAAACACGTCTTAGTGAAATACTGCTTGCGTAAACTCTTGCAGGGGCTCTGAAAAATAAAACCCTTGGGCTCCCACAACGCCTAGCTTTGCGAGCATAAATAACTCTTTTTGAGTTTCTACACCCACTGCAAATACGGGTAAATTTAAATAGCGAGCAGACTCTACTATTTTTGTTATTTGTTTTTGGTTATGCGTTTTTTCATTTAATAAATGCACCAACTCATACGACAATTTAATTGCACAAACTTCGCTATGCTCCACTAATGCAGCTATTTTTTCGCTACTTTGCACATTATCAATCACAAGCTGTGAGTTGCTTTGTCTAATTATATTTAATGGCTTTGCCATCGAATCTCTATGGGCAAAAAAATCAGCTTCACTTATCTCAAATTGTAATTTTGCGTTTAACTTTAACTCAGCAAGCTGACTGGGTAACCACTCCCAAAATTCATTATTAAACCAATTATTAGGATGCAAATTAATACTCACGGTTAACGCCGATGCCTCACTTAAAATTAGTTTTTTAACTTGGCCTATTACCGCTTTATCTAATATTAAAGCGTCCTGATTACTATAAACCTGATTAATAAAATAACGTGCAGCTAACAGGCCATGTTGGCTATGGCGAACTCTCATAAGCGCTTCATGCTGTAATATATCGCCAGTGGAGAGCTCAAAAAGAGGCTGAAAAAATAATATAAATTTATTCTTTTTCACATTTTCAATAACTTGCTCACTAGAGAGTAGTTTTTCTTGGCTGTGATTTAAAGGAAGGCGATGGTAATGCTGCAACAAACTACTTTGAGATAATGTGAGTGCCGATTTTGCCAACTGATAAACTGTAATTTGGTCTGCACCTATACGGTAATTACACGATCCTACTTTAATGTTTTTACGGGTAATTGTTTTTTGATGATTACGACAAAGCAAAAATACAGTTTTATGAAGTTTTTCAACGTAGCGATCTAACTGCGTAACAGGTACATTTTGTAATGTAACAGCTAAATAATGAGAGTTTAGTAATTCAACCGATACACTTTTAAGCTCGGTAAAGTTTTTAATAATCGCAACTTTAAAGCTGGCTTCTTTATCTGTATTTTTGTCAAAGTTACAGGTGCATTCAATGAGTATAAATAAACTATGAGACGCTAAGCTCACCCCATATAAAGAACTTAATTCACAGCTTTTTACTTGCTTAGTTACCCCTACTTCTTTGTGTTTTGGTTTAATAAGTTTAGGTGATTTTATTAAAGCCTTTTGCACGGCCTTTTTCGGTGCCTCTTTTAATAAGCTCCACCAACAATAAAACCAACAAGCAGCGCCTATAATAACTAAGTTTAATAAAACAAATAAGTAGCCTTGCTTTACCCAAGTTGAGTAATGATAAAAGCTTAAACTTAATGTTTTATAAGTAAATACGTCATGCTCAACGCTTACCAAATGCTTAAAATGCTCTGCTGGCACTTGAGGCTTAAGCATAAACCCTTCACTTTTTACCAGTGCTGCTAGCACTTCATTATTTATAGAGGGTGCTAAATTTAAATAATATATTTGTTTAACTAATTGCTGCCCAGATGTATGAATTTTTTTATGCAAAGCGTCATTTAATACAAAATTAAAACTAACAAGCACAAGCCCTATAAAAGCAAAATAAATTACTTTGAACTGTTTTAAATGCCAAATATTGCTGTGTTGCATTGCGCACTCACTCGTTAAATTATTAACTAAAGTGTTGTTCAAGATCCGCATAAGCACAAGGCTCTAAACCAAGTTTAAACGTTTATCGCAGGCGCTAAACAAAAAGCCCCGTATAAACGAGGCCTTATAAAATTTGTAGATTTCTCTGTATATTCTTTTGTGCTTAATAGCTCTGGTGCCTACTGCAGATAAATTAAATCTCTTAAACAAAGTTTAAGTTAGGGTCTGTTGATCTTTTGAGATTAAATTTTCAGCAGTCTGTTTGGTATTTAGGCAAGGCAGAGCCTATGTAGTGTGGTTATGTCCCCATAAGTGGGCGATAACGTAGCATTAATGCCAAACAGGCGCTGCCCAAAGGGTTCTTCCTAGGGGCTATTTACTCTTTGTTGCTCGGTTTTTACTTAGTCCACTAGGTTACAAACCTCGCGCCGCGATTAAATAGCCTTTAATTTGAACAAATTTTAATCCGCAAAGATCAACAGACCCTAGTTAGAAATATAATTAAGCGGTAGTTATTACCCTTTCCCCATCCTCTTTATAAAACTCACCCTCTGGCCATTTTTCAAGTAAATCTAAAACAGTTTCACTTGGCCTACATAATTTTACGCCTTTTTCACTACAAACAGTCGGACGATTAACTAATATTGGATACTCAAGCATCGCTTCTAAAATAGTTTCTTCAGTCACATCTTCGCTTAATAAACCTAACTCTTGTGCTGGCGATTTGCTCACTCTAAGCGCCGTTTTAGGTGTTAAATTTGTAGCTGCAAATAAAGCCAGTAATTGCGCTTTAGTCCCCCCCCTCTTTTAGGTACTCAATAACCGTTGGGGTATAACCTGCAGCTTTAATAATATTCAGTACATTTCGAGAGGTACCACAATCAGGATTATGATGAATAACAACCATAGTGTTCTCCTAGTTAAACCAGTGACGCGTTTTATTAGCAAAGTACACTAAGCTAAGCATTACAGGCACTTCAACAAGCACTCCAACTACGGTTGCTAGAGCAGCGCCTGAGTGCAAACCAAATAACGAGATAGCAACCGCAACAGCTAGCTCAAAAAAGTTAGAGGTGGCAATCATGCATGCCGGCGCCGCAACGTTATGAGCTAGCCCCATTTTTTTAGCTGCAATATAAGCTATAGCAAAAATACCGTAAGTCTGAATTAACAGCGGAATTGCAATAAGGACAATTGCTTCTGGGTTATCTATTAATGTTTGTGATTGGAAACCAAACAACAGCGCTACCGTTGCGAGCAAACCAATAATAGAATAAGGTTTCATTACCTTTAAAAAGTGATTTAAACGCGTATGGTCATCTTCTTTATCAAGCTTTTTACGAGTAATAGCACCTGCCACCAGGGGAATAAGTACATACAACACCACCGATAATAACAACGTGTCCCACGGTACAGTAATATCGGTTACACCAAGTAATAGCCCTGCAATTGGTGCAAAGGCAAAGATCATAATGATATCGTTGATTGATACCTGTACTAAGGTGTAATTAGCATCGCCTTTTGTTAGTTGGCTCCACACAAAAACCATCGCGGTACACGGTGCTACACCTAGTAAGATCATGCCAGCTATATATTCGGTGGCCGTTTGTGGGTCAACAAAATCGGCAAAAATACCTTTAAAAAATAACCAACCTAATAGCGCCATAGTAAATGGCTTTATAAGCCAATTAATAACAATAGTGAGCACTAACCCTTTTGGCTTTTTACCTACATCTTTAATTGATGAAAAATCAATTTGCACCATCATTGGGTAAATCATCAACCAAATAAGTACTGCTATAACAATATTTACATGTGCATATTCAAAACCAGCAATTAAGCTAAATGCATCTGGCATGATAGAGCCAGCTACAATCCCAACAGCAATAGCTAAGGCCACCCACACTGAAAGATAACGTTCAAATAATCCCATTTTATACTCCTAAATAGAACGCTGGTTAACGCGCTCACTAAGTTTTTCTGCAGATTCAACACGTTCAGAATAACGATCAACAAAGTAATCTTTTTGATCTCGTAGTATTAAAGTAAACTTCATCAACTCCTCCATCACATCAACAATGCGATTGTAATAAGCAGACGGTTTCATTCGCCCACTCTCTTCAAATTCTAAAAATGCTTTTGGTACAGATGACTGATTAGGTATGGTAATCATACGCATCCAACGCCCTAAAATACGTAACTGATTAACCACATTAAACGATTGTGACCCACCACATACCTGTAATACGGCGAGTGTTTTACCTTGCGTTGGTCTTACGCCACCAAGACTTAAAGGCACCCAATCTATTTGATTTTTAAATATGCTCGTCATTGAGCCATGGCGCTCAGGCGAGCACCACACTTGCCCCTCAGACCACAACATTAAATCTCGCAGCTCTTGCACTTTAGGGTTAGATTCATCTTCACTATCAGTAGGTGGAAGACCCTCAGGATTAAAAATTTTAACCTCAGCACCAAAATGCGTTAGCAAACACGCACATTCTTCTATTACTAACTTGCTATAAGAGCGCGCTCTTAACGATCCATACAGCAGTAATATTTTTGGTTTATGAACAGAGAAGTTCTGCGCAAAGTGCTCACTAGCTGGGATATGACTTTGTGTTAAGTCTAAATTCGGTAACTTATTTTCTGATGACATGGCACACTTCTTAAATTTAATAGCTGCCTAGTAGCAACACTTAAACATATGGAAAAACGAATATATGAAATTTCATATGTAAAAACTTGTGAGTCAAACACTATTTTTATAAATTTTGATTTAGGTTTTTCAGATAGATTTAAGTAGAGGAGTTTTATGAGGTAAATAAACGAATTACTGCTTTAAGCAACGGATTATAGTTTCTCGTAATTGCTGCGCTTTTATAGGTTTAGCAACATGTGCGTTCATGCCAATAGATAAATAGCGGGTAATATCCTCTTTCATAACGTTAGCCGTTAAAGCAATTATTGGCATATTAGCAACCGCTTTATTATTATCACTACGAATTATTTTACTCGCTTCAACGCCATCCATTATAGGCATATGAATATCCATTAAAATAATATCAAACGACTCTAAATCCTCAGTTTCAATACACTCTAAGCCATTACTAACTAAACTAACCTGCGAACCACTTGCTTGTAGTATCTCTGTTACTATTAGCTTGTTTATAGAGTTATCTTCCACAACTAATATTTTTATACCTGCTAACGATTTTTCACTTGATGGACTTATTAACTTAGCTGAGCCTACAACCTTACTTTGTATTGCCTCGAATAGAATGCTCGTCAGTACCGGTTTATGCAGAATAGTATTAATGTCTATTTTTGCCGCTATTTCATTAATTGAATTTTCCTGACTAGCAGTAAGTACAATAATATTGTTACAAAGTAGAGGGTTAATATTATAAATTCGCGTTAAAAAGGTTTCGCTACTCATTGTAGGCATTTCCCAATCTACAATAATTGCCTTAAATTTATCTTTATTATCTTTAATTTTATTAATTGCATCGCTCGCATCAGAACACAGTGTACATCCTAGCCCCATAGCAATGAGCTCGTTGCTTATTAGCTTAAGATCGCCTTCATTATCATCAATAAGTAATATATCAAATGTATCAATAAAGGCGAGTTGTGGGCTATCTTCAATTAGTGCCCGCTCGTTCAGTTTAACTTTAATAACAGCGGTAAATTCGCTACCTACATTTTCTGTGCTTTTTACAGAAATACTTCCGCCCATTGACTGGCATAACCGTTTGCTAATAGCTAAACCTAAACCTGTGCCGCCAAATTTTCGTGTGGTCGAGCTGTCAGCCTGGGTGAAAGATTTAAATAAATTAGGAAGATTATTCTCATTTATACCAATACCGGAGTCCTTAACAGTAAAGCGCAGGTAAATACCTTTCGGATCGTATGAGTCAGCCTCAGACTCTATTAAAACCGAAACACCGCCTTTAGCTGTAAATTTAATCGCGTTAGAGCACAAATTTATCAGCACTTGGTTTATTCTTACCACATCACCGATTAAATCAAAGCTAACACTTTCAGCAAGAACAACATCAAATGATATGCCCTTACTGTGAGCCTTAGTTTCAAACGTTGTATTGATATAATCTACTATGGCGTTAACTGAAAATGGAAATTCTTCGAGGTTAATATTGCCCGACTCAATTTTAGAAAAATCTAAAATATCGTTTATCACCACAAGAAGCTGATCTGAAGAATATTTAATTTTATCCAAATAATGCTGATATTTTGCGGGTAAGTCTTTATTTAATAGAATATTAGTTAACCCTATAATGCCACTCATTGGTGTTCTGATCTCATGGCTCATATTGGCTAAAAACTCAGACTTAGCGTATGTAAGCTGCTCAGCATCTTCTTTAGCCTGTAATAACTCTTCAGTGCGCTGCATAACGCGAGATTCTAGCTTTTGCTTCTCTGCATCAAGCGCCTTTAAAAGTTGTATACGACGCTGATTTAAAAACAATACAAATACTAAAAATGCGCTAAGCATAAAAATGATAAAAGCAGCAGTGTAAATCAGGGTTTTATTTTGCTCAAAATAGGTAGGCTTATAATAAGAAATTACAGACTTCTCAGGCAAACTTTGTGTCGCAATATTATATTTTTTTAATTGGCGCCAATCATAGCCATATACACTTAGCCCCTCACCATTAATACTCGGTAATACTTTATTTTTACTGTAAAAAATTATTGATTCGGCAATACGCCTGCCTATTTTATCTCCCGATAAAACATATCCACCAACAACACCTGAGCCTAAAAGTACTTCCCAATAGCTAAAAACAGGTGCTGTGCTTTTTTGCGTTAATAGCTCAACAAGTTGATATGGACTAAGCGATTTATTTTTATAACGTCTAAAAATGGGCGTAAACAAAATAATAGAGTCTGAAGGTGCATTTTGTACTTTTAATAGTAATTTATCGAGCGGTAGATCGAACCACTGCTCCACATTTAAATAAGAAAAATCACGATTAATAACCGGGAATAATCCACGATAAAAACTCATACCAATTGCATTTTTTGTATCTAAAACAACAATCAGCTTTTTAGGCTTCATTAAATTTACAGCATTTGCGGTTGCTTGCTTATAATCTAATTTTGCCTGTATTACAGCACCGTTAGTGGTTAGAGGAAGAGAAAACTGAGCGCCCGGCTCTAAATATATTCTAGGAACATTGGTAAAAAAATCATTTAGTTGCAATACCAATTCAGCAGCAGAGGGTGATTGAGTAACAATAATATCTATATGTTTATTTTTATATTTTTGTTTAAGATATTCCTCCATTAACTGTTTTTGGTTCACTTCATCAAAGCGTCCTATATCCATATTTTCTACAAAAAGCTCATAGTCTACAATACGTTGTGATAACTCAGCTCTCAGTCCAGACTCAACACTTTTGTGCCATGGCATTGTTTGATTTGTTGAATTTATAAATAAAATATTCGTCGTTTTAGGGAGAGGCTGTGCACTTAGTGCTGTGCTAACAAATTGAAAAACAAGAAATAAAAATAGAATATTAGTTTTCATGTTTCTCGTAGAGTAATAGATACAAAGTCTTACAAGAGTATGTGTTAAGTATTTAGAAATCAATTAAATTAGATGTAAATAAAAACTTTTAATTAACATTAAAGTTAATTTATACAGTTTTACTGCTCAAAAGGATAATTAGACGCAACAATTGGATAATTCAACATATAAAAAACCCAGCACAGATGCTGGGTTTTATTTAAATCAACTGAAATGATTTTCGATCTAGTTTTCAAGTGTATTTTTACACTTTTTGACTAGACGGAAACTAGAACGGAATATCGTCATCAAAATCTATAGTTGGTTCCATTGGGTTTGATGCGCCGCCTTGTGGGGCATTTTGCGGCTTAGGTGCAAAACCACCTTGCTGCTGTGGTGCGCTATTTTGCCCAGGAGCAAAACCGCTATTTGGCTGCTGATATTGGTTATTTTGCTGTGGTGCAGGCGCTGCTGCAGCTGGACGCTGTGCTGGCGCAGCTTGTTGCTGTGGTGCGTATCCACCTTGCTGGCTGTTTTGACCTTGGTTGTTTTGACCATAGCCACCGCCTTGCTGATTATTTTGGTAACCGCCACCTTGTTGGCCGCCTTGATTACCTTGATAGCCACCACCTTGCTGATCGCCACCGCGAGCGCCTAGCATTTGCATTTGACCTGTAAAGCCATCAACAACAATTTCAGTTGTGTATTTTTCTTGGCCTTGCTGATCAGTCCATTTACGTGTTTGAAGTTTACCTTCTACGTAAATTTGTGAACCTTTACGGCAGTATTCACCAACAATTTCAGCTAGTTTGCCAAAAAATACTACACGGTGCCATTCAGTTTTATCAACCATTTGGCCAGTGTTTTTATCTTTATAGCTGTCTGACGTTGCTAAGGTAATATTTGCTACACCATTGCCATTAGGCATGTAACGAACTTCAGGATCTTGTCCTAAATTACCAACCAAAATTACTTTGTTCACACCGCGTGCCATGGAACCATCTCCTATAAACGTTAGATTAAACCAGCTACTTTACGTGCTTGGTCTAGGTCAAATTCTTTATCATTAATCTTTAAATAGCTGCGGCTTTCGTCGCGTACTACTGTTGCTTCTATTACGCCAGGTAAAGCAACTAGCTGAGAAGCAAGTGCTTGGGCTTGCTCTTCAGAACTTAAATTGGTCATTAAACTAATAACTTTACTTTTCGGTGGGACTTGCATTTTCCACGCAATAATAAGCCATATTAACCCAACAAGTGCCGCTGCCGCAAACACAGCTTGCGTACTTGTTGTTTGTGCTACGTAGCCACCTAAAATACCACCTAAAAAAGCCCCTAAAAACTGGCTAGACGAATACCCGCCCATCGCCGAACCTTTTTGGCTAGCTGGGGCAATTCGCGATACAAGCGCAGGCATAGTGGCTTCTAAAAAATTAAAAGCTACAAAATAAAGCAACATACAAATGGCAATACCGACCACACTATTTACCCAAATAGACATAGCAAGCATACTAATAGAAAGCAGGGCTACTGAGCCAATAAACGCTTGTTTTTCTTTTTCTTTTTTAATGGCAACAATCATAATTGGGACCATTAAAATAAACGCTAATAGCAGTACCGGAATATATAAATACCAGTGGTGATTTGCCACTAAGCCATCTTTTATTAGCTGACTCGGCAGTACCACAAAAATAGTAGTTAGCGTTAAATGTAGCAGCAACACACCTGCATTTAAACGCGATAACTGTGGATGCTTAATAAGTTTTTTAATGTCGCTAAAGCTTGCCAAAGTATCACCTTTGGGGGCTTTATTTACGGCATTGGGCACTAAAAATAAAATAATACCAATACCAAACACAGCGAGTATTGCTGTTAACCAGAATACGCCTGCCACACCCCACGACGCTGCAACAATTGGGCCTAATAACATCGCAAAGGCAAAGCTCATGCCTATGCTCATACCAATCACAGCCATTACTTTAGGGCGTTGTTCGTCGCGGCTTAAGTCGCTGGCAAAAGCAAGTAATGCACTGGCTATTGCTCCCATACCTTGCAGCGCTCGGCCAACAGTAACCATTTGAATAGATTCGGCAAGTGCAGCAATAACAGAACCCAGCGCAAACACAACTAAGCCACCAACAATTACTTTTTTACGGCCAATTTTATCAGACAAACGCCCCATAGGTATTTGCAGTACTGCTTGGGTTAAACCATAAGCGCCAATTGCAAAACCTATCCACATAGGCGAAAAACCATCAAGCGATTGGCCATAAATAGCCAATACAGGCATCAGCATAAACAAGCCGAGCATTCTAAATGCAAACACACTCGCCAGCGATACAGCGGCGCGTTTTTCTCGTGAATTAAGTGAAGATGCGGTCATTATCTGCGTAATCTTACGATATGAAAAATTTAGGGTGGGATTCTACCACAAGCTTAGCAATAATTAATCGCCTATAAGTAAGGATTTTTTCGTTGATCATTGATTAATAATGTTTCGTATTATGCGATACTGAGCAAATAATTTTGGTAATAAACGAGATAGCATGGAAAACATTGAAGTCCGAGGCGCCCGTACGCACAATTTAAAAGACATCAGCCTAACCATCCCACGTGATAAATTAATTGTTATCACTGGCCTATCTGGTTCGGGAAAGTCATCACTGGCATTTGATACTTTGTATGCAGAGGGACAGCGTCGTTATGTTGAGTCACTTTCTGCCTACGCAAGGCAATTTTTATCGTTAATGGAAAAGCCTGACGTTGATCATATTGAAGGCCTCTCTCCCGCCATTTCTATTGAGCAAAAATCAACATCGCACAATCCTCGCTCAACAGTAGGTACCATTACCGAAATATACGATTACTTGCGTTTAATGTTTGCCCGCGTGGGCGAGCCACGATGCCCAACCCACGACTTACCACTTGCAGCACAAACAATTAGCCAAATGGTAGATACCGTTTTGGCACTGCCAGAGGGCACTAAGCTGATGCTTTTAGCCCCTGTGGTTAAAGATCGTAAAGGTGAGCACGTTAAACTGCTTGAGCAGCTTGCAAGCCAAGGCTATATTCGCGCCCGTATAGATGGTGAAGTATGCGACTTATCCGATCCGCCAACGCTTGAGCTTCACAAAAAGCATACTATTGAAGTGGTTGTTGACCGCTTTAAAGTAAAAGACGGCCAGCAGCAGCGTTTAGCAGAGTCATTTGAAACCGCACTTGAGATGTCTGGCGGTGTGGCAAATGTAGCCTACATGGACGACAGCAGCATTGAAGAAATGCTGTTTTCAGCCAACTTTGCCTGCCCTACCTGTGGCTATGCAATGACTGAATTAGAGCCGCGCTTATTTTCGTTTAATAACCCTGCCGGCGCGTGTCAAAGCTGTGACGGTTTAGGTGTTCGCCAATATTTTGATCCTAACCGCGTAGTACATAACCCTGAGCTAAGCTTGGCCGGTGGTGCAATAAAAGGGTGGGATAAACGCAGCTTTTATTACTTTCAAATGCTTCAAGCGGTAGCCGAGCATTATAAATTTGATTTAGATGTACCATTTGAAAAGCTGGCTAAAGAATCTCAAAAAATTATTTTAGAGGGCTCAGGGCAAACTAAAATTGCTTTTAATTACCGTAATGACAGAGGCGATTTAATAACACGCAACCACGAGTTTGAAGGCGTGTTAAACAACATGAACCGTCGCTATCGCGAAACTGAGTCGAATTCGGTGCGTGAAGAGCTCGCTAAATATCAAACTAGCCAAGCATGCCCTAGTTGTCATGGCTCACGTTTACGCCAAGAAGCACGTCACGTATTTATAGGTCAAACAAACCTGCCTGCTATTACTACCATGAGCATTGGTGAAGCGATGGACTTTTTTGAAGGCTTATCACTTACGGGTCAAAAAGCCCAAATAGCTGAAAAAATCCTAAAAGAAATTCGCGACCGTTTATCGTTTTTAATTAATGTTGGCCTTAATTACTTATCACTTGAGCGCAGTGCCGATACCCTCTCTGGTGGTGAAGCGCAGCGTATTCGTTTAGCCAGCCAGATTGGTGCGGGCCTTGTAGGTGTAATGTACGTACTGGATGAGCCATCAATTGGTTTACACCAGCGCGATAACGACCGTTTATTACAAACATTGGTGCATTTACGCGACTTAGGTAACACCGTTATTGTTGTTGAGCATGATGAAGACGCGATTCGCGCAGCCGATCATATTATTGATATTGGCCCAGGTGCGGGTGTGCACGGCGGCCATATTATTGCACAAGGTACACGTGACGATATTTTAGCCACTAAAGACTCTGTAACTGGCCAGTTTTTATCAGGCGTGCGCAAAATAGAAGTGCCAAAAGAGCGTAACCCAACCGGCGATAAATGGCTTGAGCTATTTGGCGCAACAGGGAACAACCTTAAAAATGTGGATTTAAAAATTCCGTTTGGTTTAATGACGTGTATTACCGGTGTATCTGGCTCTGGTAAATCAACACTCATTAACGATACATTATTTAAACTTGCGCATACTGAATTAAACGGCGCAACCACTGCAGAAGCCGCGCCGTATAAATCAATTAGTGGCCTTGATCATTTTGATAAAGTAATTGATATTGACCAAAGCCCAATTGGTCGCACACCGCGTTCAAACCCTGCGACGTATACCGGTATTTTTACGGGCATTCGTGAGTTATTTGCCGGAACACAAGAATCACGTTCTCGCGGGTACAAAGTAGGTCGCTTTAGCTTTAACGTTAAAGGTGGACGCTGTGAAGCCTGCCAAGGTGATGGCGTAATTAAGGTAGAAATGCACTTTTTACCTGATGTATATGTACCGTGTGATGTATGTAAAGGGCAACGCTATAACCGTGAAACCCTAGAAGTACAATACAAAGGTAAAAATATTCATCAAGTACTCGAAATGACCGTTGAAGACGCGCACGACTACTTTGATAAAATACCTGCAATAGCGCGTAAACTTAAAACGCTAATGGACGTTGGTTTATCGTATGTGCGTTTAGGGCAAGCCGCTACTACGCTCTCTGGTGGTGAAGCTCAGCGTGTAAAACTGGCTCGTGAGCTTTCTAAACGCGATACAGGTAAAACACTGTACATACTTGACGAGCCAACAACCGGCCTTCACTTTGCCGATATTGAACAGCTGCTTGTTGTATTACATCGCCTGCGCGATCATGGTAATACCATCGTAGTTATTGAGCATAACTTAGATGTGGTTAAAACCGCAGACTGGGTGGTCGATTTAGGCCCTGAAGGGGGCGCTGGAGGCGGTGAAATACTCATTGCAGGCACGCCTGAAGAAGTAGCCGAATGTGAGCGCTCGCACACAGGGCATTACCTAAAGCCATTGCTTTAATATAAATTATAAAAAGCACCAAGCAGTTTAACTGTTTGGTGCTTTTTTATGCATACTGCTTTGCCTTATTACCTCGCTATTCATCCCAACTCATTTGTACTATTTGCATGTCTTTATACTTAGACCCTGTAAACAATATTTCATTGTTTTCGCTCACCATAAAACCAATAGGTCGAAAGTCCACGTGTATATCTTGTATAGTTTGATCGTGTAAATTTAGTCTAGCGACTCTAGAAATAGAATCTGAATAATAGAAATAGTCTTTGCTAACTCCATACGCAACTGACTTTTTGGCGTTTTTAGGTAATTCCCAGCTTTGCCTATCTGAAAGGCGAATTAACTGATTATCATTGGTTACGTACCCGTTACCTTTACTGTCTGAAATGAGTTTATTAGCTTTTATACCTTCTATCACACGTGTATCGCGCGTTACTAAATTAAATTCTGCCAATATATTTTTTGAACCAAGTCGCTTAACATAAATAATGCTGTCGTTATTTTTTGACCAAATATAGCTTACTATTTTATGCTTATTAAATTCTTCAAATGGATAAAATTTTTGAGCGTTTACGTCATAAAGTGAAAAACCTTTGTTTTTCATGAATATCATGCGTTGCTTATTAGGAGAAGCTCTTAGTCCTCCTAATACAAAAGTTGATGAGCCATCATCGTAATTAAAAAAGCTAAGTTGCTTTGTAAGACCATTTTGAGAAAGCCACAATTGACTGCTGCCAGAACGCTCTGATACAAAAACATGGGCTGTCCCTTCCTTATTAATTATTTCAGCAATGTTGTATTCGTCTTTATCACTTTTATAAAGTGCTTCATACTCAGGGTTATCACCAAAAGGGTCTGTAGCTTTAATAAGCGAGTATGCCTGTGTCATTTTTTCCGAGTAAAATAGGCTGTTATCAGAGTGAACCGCTATATAATAAGGGGTTATTTTTGGGGTTACTGTTAGCGTGTGTTTAACAATGTTTTTTTCATCAAACATAATGCTAGAAAGCTCAGAGCCCTCAAATACTATTATGCCTTTATCATCTGGAAGCCAGTCAAACGCAAAGCTGATTACGCTTTTCTTTGCTTTAAATAATCGCTTGGTTTCATGGGTCTCAAAGTTGTAGCTAAATACAGAAAAAGGCTTACCTTTTTGACTAAGTATATACGCTATTTTATCACCAGATTGGGATAAACGCGGCATGATTACGCCATACATTACCCCTGGTGGTGGGATCACTATGAATTCTTTTTTAAGTTCTAAATCGAATTTATATAAACCTGAACCCTCATGCTCATTTTTATACTCGGTGTAATAAATATGCTCTCCACTTTCGTCTACTTGCGCATAACCTGTGTATCTAAGATCACACTCTTTAATTGAGGTGGCCTCTCCTATAACAGGAAACTGGCTTAAATCAACGAGTACCATTTCGCACTTTTGCAGCTTTAAATTGGTAGCTTGTAATAATACCGAGTGCTGATTTAACTGCCACGATAAAATGGATACCTGAAAGCCAGGATAAGTAATTTCAACTTCCCTTTGATCAGATAGTCGTTTTACAAATGCATGCATTACGTCATTTTCTGGCTCTACATTCGTGTAAGCTAAAAACTGTTTATCGGAGGATAATTCAGGGTGAACCTCACTGCCTATATTCCATGTACTTGCCACCTTATTTGCCGTTATCTGTTTAACCTTATCTTTAGAAGGAGCGCTAACAGACAGCCATATTAGCCATGCAAAAAGACATAAACATACAACGGCTAATAAAGAATAAAAGATGGGCTTTTTTAAACTGCTTTTTTTAAAAGATTGAGTGGAGGTTGCTTCTACAGCACCCTCATTTTTTGAACTTAAAACAGGTGGCTCATTCAATACTTGTGAGGAGGTATCAGCATCGTTAACTTGCGATATACGCTCTGGAATAACCGTTAGGCTATAACCCTTTCGGTAATGCGTTTTTAAAAGTGGTGCTTTTTCGATTGGATGAGCAAGCTGCTTTCTTAGCTCTGAAATTGCACGGTTAATCGCGTTATCGTCAACAAAGCTTTGCTGCCACACACATTCTATGAGCGTTTGGCGAGAAACTATTTGTTGTGGGTTACTTATAAAATGCAGTAAGAGCTTAACTAGGAGTGGATCTAATTCCCTTTCTAAGTTGTTTGAAGTAATCACACATCGATTACTAATAAATTGCCAAGGTCCGATTTGATAATTCATAGTCTTTAGATATTTTTATTTTTTAAAACACTACCACATGCACCTTATATTTTATAGTACCTATATTGAAACATTATAATGCCAATATAAGGTTTAAGGTTAACTCTTTAATTTAAAATGATTTTATTACAATAAAACCTTACTAATTAATTACTCACAACTAGATAAGCGACTCTTAACAAATTCAGTAATATTATTTAAACCGTCATCAACAAGCAGCTTCTAAAAATCATTTTTAATATTGGATTAGCTGCATTTTAAAATATAAAAAGGTTTAATTATGAATAATAAAATTAAAAAAGCTCTACCAACTCTACTATTAGTAACTACCTTTGGTGCAACTTCTGTAATTGCAGCTGAAAGTAATCAACACACAATTCAATTAAATACACAGCAGTGCATGATTGGCGAAAGTACAATATCATCTCAGTCTATTAACAATAAAGAGCAAAGTACAAACACAGTAGGTACCAGCAACTCTTTAAAAAGTAATATAGATACTCAAACCTTATTTTCTAAAATAGATGAAAGAATATCAGCTGATATCGACTCATCTATGAGCAAAATCAATTCGCAGATTGATAAAAGTCTGTCACAAGTAACGTCATCAATTACAGCCTATGTAAGTACCCTATTATCTAACTAAAAATAATGACTTAACCAATTACACTAAGGAATTGATATGAAAAGCTTCACAAAAAAAATAGTTTCAGCCAGTGTTTTACTTAGCTGCAGCCTTCTAGCTTCTGCGGCGCACGCTCAAAGCTCTGTATGGCAAGTAAGTAAAGGGAATGACTCATTATTTATTGGCGGTACTGTACACATTTTACCAAAGTCAGAAATGCCCCTACCTACAGAGTTTGGCCATGCCTATGCACAAGCAGATACTATTTTTTTAGAAGCACCAGCCCCTGATCCATCAGATGCAACGGCTCAAATACAAATGCTAAAGGCGCTATCATATTCAAATAACGAAAAATTGAGCCAAAAATTAGACCCCCAAGTTAAAGCTTCACTTGAGAATAAACTGAACGAATTTGGGGCTAACCTTACAAAATTAGATAGTTTTCGCCCTGCAATGGTTAGCATTGTTTTAATGTCGATGGAGCTACAAAAACAAAACTTATTAGGTGAAGGTGTTGATGCATACTTTGCTAAAAAAGCGACTAAAGATAATAAAACAAAAAGCTACTTAGAGACAATGGAGTTTCAACTAGAACTTTTCAAAGCCATGGGGCAAAACAACGAAAGTAATTTTATTAAATATAATTTAGCTCAACTCAATAACTACGGTGGTATATTTAAAAAACTCGTATCTGCATGGCGTGAAGGTGATACCAACACACTAAATCAAGTAGCCATAAAAGAAATGCAGAAAACCGATCCTAACTCCTATAAGCTACTGATCAGCGATAGAAATAATAACTGGCTACCAAAAGTAGAAGCGATGTTTGGCAACGATAAAAGCGAATTTATACTTGTCGGCGTGGCCCACCTGGCAGGCCAAGATAGTTTACTTACATTGCTTGAAAACCGAGGTTATACGGTTTCTTTATTAGAAGTTGATAACGTAGTAGCTGCAACTACGAAAGAGGCTGAATAATGGATAAAACAGATAAGTTAGCCATGTCACTGCTACTTTTCTTTGCATCTTTAATGCTGATAAGTGTTGTATAAAAAAATGCCGCTAAATATAGCGGCATTTTTACTTTAAACTAAATCAAATTATGTACGAGGAATAAACCCTAGCGCATCGTAAACTGATTTAAGGGTTTTTTCTGCACGTACACTGGCCTTTTCAGCACCTGATTTCATGATGCTATCAAGTAGATTTTGATCTTCTCTGATCTCTTTAAAACGTGCTTGGATTGGCTCAATCATATTTACTACCGCATCGGCAGTATCTTTTTTCAGGTGGCCGTACATTTTACCTTCAAACTCTGGCACTAAATCTTCAATTGAGCGCTTAGTGGCTACGCTTAATAAAGTAAGTAAGTTAGAAACACCTGGCTTTTCTGTACGATCGAAGTAAATACGTGCTTGCTCGTCTGAATCGGTTACTGCTTTTTTAAGCTTTTTCTCAATCTTTTTAGGTTCATCTAATAACATGATGTAACCATTTGGGTTTTCATCAGACTTAGACATCTTTTTAAGCGGATCTTGAAGGCTCATTACGCGTGCGCCAAATTCTGGAATATATGGCTCAGGTAATTTAAATACATCGCCGTACAAGTTATTAAAGCGAGTAGCTATATCTCGAGTTAACTCTAAGTGCTGCTTTTGATCGTCCCCTACTGGCACTTGATCAGCTTGATACAATAAAATATCGGCTGCTTGCAATACTGGGTACGAAAATAAACCTACGTTTACATTGTTAGCATGCTTAGATGATTTATCTTTAAACTGGGTCATGCGGTTAAGCTCGCCCATTTGTGCGTAACAGTTTAACACCCATGCTAGCTGTGCATGCTCTGGCACTTGTGATTGCACAAAAAGCGCAGACTTTTCAGGGTCAATACCGCATGCCGCATATAAAGCTATACCGTCTAGCACACGAGAGCGAAGCAACTCTGGCTCTTGGCGCACCGTAATAGCGTGTAAATCAACAAGCATAAAGAAACTTTCGTGGTCTTCCTGTAGCTTTAGCCACTGGTTAATAGCGCCAACATAGTTGCCTATTGTCATACCACCGGTTGGCTGAATGCCGCTTAAAACTACTGGTTTACTCATGATTTTCCTTTAGTGTTTAGTTAATTAAAAATTTTAACGCTGTGTAAGTGTTGGTATTATATCTAAGAAGTTATCGCATAGGTACTGTGGATTAAAATCGCTTAGCTTTTCGCCTTGGTTGTAGCCATAATTTAAAGCAATAACATCAATTTTAGCGGCATGTGCGGCGAGTATATCGCTTTTAGAGTCGCCAATCATAATAGCTTTGCTGGGTTCAACATTTAACTTATTACATGCAAATAACAGAGGCTCTGGTGATGGTTTTTTTGCCATATCGTCACCACATACAATTACTTCGAAATGGCTAGTAAGAGAAAGCTTATCCAGTAGTTTTTCGGTAAATATACGCGCTTTATTAGTGATCAATGCTTTTGGCATGCCGCGTAATGCACTAAGACCCGTTTCTACATGCTGGTACAGTACACTGTACTCGCCAACCTGTTGTTCATAATGTTGATAAAATAAAGTAATGGCTTTATTACTAAGTGCTTCATCAAGATGAACACTTATTTGCATATCACCACTAAGTGCACGCATTACTAATGTTTCAACGCCATTTCCTACCCAGCTCTCTACAAGGCTTTGGCTAACAATAGGAAAAGCTAAATCGCTAAGCGTTAAATTTATAGCTATGTATAAATCGTAAACGCTATCAACTAAGGTGCCATCAAGATCGAACAAAGCTACATCATACTTCATTACTTTACACTTCCTAGCTGCTCACGCATTTGATCGATCACTACTTTGTAATCAGGCTGATTAAAGATTGCAGAGCCAGCTACAAACATATCGGCTCCTGCCTCTGCCGCTGCTGCTATGTTATCAACCTTAATACCGCCATCTACTTCTAAACGAATATCACGGCCTGATTCAATAATACGTTGCTTAGCTTGTGCTAACTTTTCAAGCGTGTGAGGTATAAAGCTTTGCCCGCCAAAACCTGGGTTAACCGACATAAGCAATATTGTATCTAGTTTATCGATAACATGGTCGAGGTAACTTAAGCTAGTTGCAGGGTTAAATACTAAACCCGCTTTGCAGCCATGATCTTTTATTAACTGAATTGTGCGGTCAATATGCTCGCTAGCCTCTGGATGAAAAGTAATAATAGAAGCACCTGCCTCAGCAAATAAAGGGATTATGCTATCTACAGGCTTCACCATTAAATGCACATCAATTGGTGCGGTTACTCCGTAATCTCTGAGTGCTTTACATACCATAGGACCAATAGTGAGGTTAGGCACATAATGATTGTCCATTACATCAAAATGCACTACATCAGCACCTGCAGCGAGAACTTTATCTACATCCTCACCCAGTTTTGCAAAGTCAGCTGATAAAATTGAAGGCGCTATTAAGTATTTTTGTTCAGGGTTTAACATAGTAATCCGTCAATCAGTTAAGTATGGCCTTAATGTAACGTAATTGCTGACGTTTCCCAAGTAATACAAAGTAAATGACAAATCATTTTTAAGCTTTGTCGATAATATAAGTATTTATTAATAAAGGGTTTTAGCTATTATAGGTAAATATTAGTTTGTTATTTATACAGCTTTTGTTATTATTAAAGGAGTAACTAATTTTAGGCTAATATTATGCGTGCATTTAAAACAGGGATCTTAATTGCGTCGGCGTTATTATTTATTGGGGCATTTAGTTTTGCACCAAGCTCTGAGCAAGATTTAAGCTTAGTTAATAATTGCCAGCATCAAACCGTAAGCACTAATACACAAAATGCTATAGCGTGTGTAAAAGTAGAAGAAGACTCGTCATGGTTTTCATGGCTAACGGGCGATAGCCGCAGCGCTCAGTTTCATTATTTAGATTTACTAGAGCTACTAACTAGCTCTGAAGATTCTAAAAACTCCCCTTCGCTAAAACCTCTATTTTAAATAATGTTGCAGCTTATTAGCGCGTTTCAAAGTGTGCTAGCTGCATTTTTTGGTGTTCAATCAGAACACAAACGCGAAGCTGACTTTAAACAACACTCCCCTATTTCTATTATTATAATCGCGATTTTGCTTTTTATAGTTTTTGTTATCGCAATTTACGCGATGGTTGCTTGGGTGCTAAATACATAGCCATCAGCTCGTCAACTTTATTTCGTGATCCGCCTTTAGGGCTAATAGTCCGCTTTACTTGAATTTGATCAAGCGATGCTTGGCTATAAATTTTTCGCGTCCATACCGTATCGTGGTTAGAAATAAGAACCGGTGTATTATTTTCAAATGCGGCCTGTTCTGCCAAATTAGCTAGGTTAGCCTGATCATCTAAATTGAACCCTCCTTTAGCGTACGACGTAAAAGAAGCCGTTTTACTTAATGGCACATAAGGTGGATCGCAATAAATAACAGAGTTACTGGGTACTAGCTTAAAAACGTCGTCGTAACCTAAGCAGGTAAAAGTAGCTTTTTGTGCTTTTTCTGCAAAAAAGTACATTTCTTTTTCAGGAAAGTAAGGCTTTTTATATTTACCAAACGGTACATTAAAAATACCTTTTAAGTTATACCTACAAAGCCCATTGTAGCCATGGCGATTCATATATAAAAAAAGCATGGCTCTTTCATATACATCGCTACTTTGATTAAACTGTACTCGGTATTCGTAATAAGCATCTGCATGGTTATTCAAATCAACAAATAGCTTTTTTGCATCACTAATAAACTCATCTGGTGAATTTTTTAGTTCTTTGTATAAGTTAATTAAGTCAGCATTTATGTCGTTGAGAATGTAATGTTTAAAATTACTATTTAAAAACACCGAGCCAGCACCTACGAAAGGTTCAACCAGCGTATCAGCATGCTTGCTAGCTTTATTTAATCGCGCATTAATATCTTCAACTAGGCTGTACTTTCCGCCAGCCCACTTAAGGAAGGCTCTACTCTTTTGTTGCATTGGCTCTTTACTTCAATCTGCTGTTGCGCGATTTTACACTAAAGTAGTGTATTTTACTGATCAACAAGTGCAATTTCTTGTTTTATTTTACTAATTTTTTTATAGAAAGGTTTATTTTTTCTAACCTCAGCAGGCAAACTGACCATCGCCGACTTTGCTTCGTTTAAACTGGTAAAGTTACCAAAAGTAACCACCCACCACATTTTATTATTACGTATTGTTTGATAAGTATGGGTTTGCTCTTGCAGATTATATTGAGCAATAAATTCATCACTTACTTTTTGCTGAGTTACTGCAAGTAGTTGTATAACCAAGCTTGTATCTGCTTGCTTTGAGTACCAATTACTATTTAGATCAACCTTAAGCTGCTCTATTGCATTTACTTTTTCATCTATTGGCGTTTTAGACTCACTAATATTTAAGTTACTCGCCTCATTGCTCTGTGTGTCATTTAAAAGGCTTTTATTTGCAGTAGTAAGACTTTGCATAATAGCGGGGACATCATTGATGTGCACTTCAGCAGACACTGATTGTTCAGGTACTATTTGATCTGGTGCAGGGCTATTTATTACTTGTTCGTTTTTGACACTTGCTTTAACTTGCTCTACAGGTATTGCGGTGGTTAGCACTTGCGACTCTTCTTGCTGATAGTATTGCTGCCACCACTGCGTCATATCTGACTTATAAAGCAAGCCAATTATTAAAAGCATAATCAGTAACATTAAAATCAATAAATGCAAACGCCAAGACACTTTATCCTTAACAATTACCTCAGCAACATGCTCGCTAGGTTGCCAAGCAAGTAGTAAGCTTGGATTACCATGAGCTTCAGCTAAAAACGTACTAAATACAGGGTCCTCATCATAAGGTAAATCAGTAAAGTACCACTGCATCAACATCTTACTTTCTCTAAATGTTAATGCTTCTAGGTAAATCTCAACTGCGTTACTGATAGGTAGTTTAGATTGCGAAGCAATCATAATATACAGAGTATTAGGGCTGTTTTTTGAAAGTAGCTCAAGCTCAACTAACATTTCATCAGATAATTGCCTTCCACCATCAAGTACCCACAAACAAGGCCCACACGGTTGCTGTTGCAATAACTGATAATAATTTTCAGACAGGCTCAAGGTATGATCGATTAGCGGGGAGTTAAAGCTTTGCTCTAATAAATCACTCATTAGCTGAGCGTCAGTTGTTTGAGCACTTATATGCACAAATGCTTTATTAAAGTCGTTATACTTATCGGTAATGAAGGTTTCAAGCATATAGCTTTTACCAAGCCCTGATGTGCCTAGTAAAACAATTAAATTTTGCCCGTACTCAAATTGCAGTGCGATCCTATCCACCAAAGCCGCACGGCTTGGTAAAATTTGCGCCTGCATTATTGTTCGATTAACGCTCTAACTTGGTCGTCAGACACATCATCTACAAGTGCACATTGGCCAAATTGAGTAGGTAAAATAAAGCGTATAGTGCCTTTTTTATTCTTTTTGTCTTTACGCATATGCGTTAAAAACTGCTCACTAGTCATTTCGTTTGGAATTTCAGTAGGTAAGTCATAGAGTTTAAGTAACGTTACTACTCTGTTTACTTCACTTTGCGATAAGTCACCACGAGTATGTGCAAGTTTTGCAGCTAATGCCATTCCTGTTGCTACGGCTTCTCCATGCAACCATATCCCATAACCCATTTGAGCCTCTATTGCATGAGCAAATGTGTGGCCTAAATTAAGTAGTGCGCGTAAACCATGTTCTTTTTCGTCTTGAGCAACGATAAGCGCTTTAATTTCACAGCATCTAAAAATAATATGCTGTAAGCACTTTTCATCTAATTGCTTTAAATTAGCTGCATTTTGCTCAATATATGTAAATAGCTCGGTATCATAAATCAATCCATACTTAATAACTTCTGCCATGCCTGCGGCAAATTCTCGCATAGGTAAAGTGTGCAATGTATTAGTATCAATAAAAACAGCTTGTGGCTGATAAAAAGCCCCAATCATATTTTTACCTAATGGATGATTTACTGCTGTTTTTCCGCCTACTGATGAATCGACTTGCGATAATACAGTGGTTGGAATTTGTATAAATGGCACACCACGTTGATAACACGCAGCAACAAAGCCAGTTAAATCGCCAATAACGCCGCCACCTAATGCAATTAAGCAGGTGTCTCGACCGCAGTTATTTTGCAGTAAAAAAGCAGATATTTTTTCAAACCATTCTAACGACTTATATTGTTCACCGTCAGGAATGATAAAAGAAAGAGGGTTCAGTTCAGCTAACGAATCAAGTAAACCTTGTAAATATAAAGGCGCTACGGTGTCGTTAGTGATGATGATAGGCCGACAATCACCAATGTGGTGAACAAGGCGGCCATTATCTTGAAGTGCAGATTGACCAATAAAAATAGGATAACTTCGCTCGTCCAAATTAACAGTTAATTCAAGCATGCTTTGTTATTTCCTTTATTATTAGTTTTTAAAAATCTAATTTCTCGATGATTTGGTTAGCAACAACTTTAGCGCTTTGCTCATCGGTGCGTACAACAAAATCAGCAACTTCTTTGTATAGTGGCTCGCGTTCTTCTGCTAAGCGCTCTAGTACATTACGAGGTGCTTCTTCAGTTTGCAGTAATGGGCGACGCTTATCGCGTTGCGTGCGTGCAACTTGCTTTTCTATAGGTGTCTCTAGGTATACAACGATACCGCGAGCCGAAAGCTTGTTTCGAACTTCTTTGCTCATTACTGAACCACCACCGGTAGCAAGTACAATACCTTGCATTTCGGTTAAATCGCCAATAACAGACTCTTCTCGAAGTCTAAAGCCTTCTTCACCTTCAAGATCGAATACCCATGCAATATCTGCACCTGTGCGGCGTTCGATTTCTTGATCAGAATCAACAAATTCAAGGTGTAATTGGTCAGCGATGTGACGACCAATCGTGCTTTTGCCAGCCCCCATGGGGCCAACTAGAAATATATTACGTTTCTCAGCCATATCTTTTAGTACAAACGAACTCTAAAATTTGAAATAAAACCCCGCCTAACGACCTGGCCCCAAAATTAAGGAGGGGATTATCTCAGTAATTGCCGGGGTATTTCAAGTCAATTAGAATAAAAAGCCATATAACGAGCAATTAATCTAAATAATTGCCCGTTGATTAACAAAATAGCACTAAATTTTAGTCTATTTGGATTTTTGGTGTCACGAAAATAAGCAGTTCACGTTTTTCATTGAACTCACTCGTACTTTTAAATAACCTTCCTACATACGGAATGTCACCTAAAACTGGTACTTTATTTGTAGTATTTATTATTTGCTGCTGAAATATACCACCTAGCACTACGGTTTGGCCATTCTCAACAAGCACTTGTGTTTGTATTTCTTGGGTATCAATAGACACCGCTTCACCTGTACCCGTTTGTACTGTGTCACCACGAGTATCTTGCGTTATTACTAAATCCAAAATAACTTTATTATCAGGCGTTATATGAGGCGTAACCTCTAAACTCAATACAGCCTTTTTAAAGCTAACCGTCGTTGCACCACTCGAAGCAGACTCTGTGTAAGGAATTTCAGTACCTTGCTCTATTCGCGCTTTTTGCTGATTTGCTGCAATAATGCGAGGGCTTGCAATAATCTCGCCTTTGTTTTCTTCTTCAAGAGCACTTAACTCTAAGTCAATTAAAGTACCATTAGCCAATTTTGCAATATGTAAACCAATACTCGCCGCAGGGTTAGTAATCGGTAAGTTTACATTTAGCCTATCGGTTAAATCTGGAATGGTGCCGTTAGATATAGTTTCTGCACCCTCTAGTGAGCCAGAAATACCATCACTACCTTGCTGATCGCTAAAGCCCCAGCGCACACCTAAATCCTCAGTGACATTATCGCGCACAGTTACCATACGAGACTCAATAACAACTTGCTGGACCGGAATATCGAGTGTTTCAATCATACGACGAATATTTTCGATACTCTTAACAGTGTCTTTTATTAGTAAGGTATTAGTACGTAAATCTACCGATACACTACCGCGGGCAGTGATAATACTGTTTGTATCTGTTTTTAATAGATCAGCAAAATCTTCCGCTTTAGCATAATTTAATCGAATGTATTCACTATAAAGTGGCTCTAAGTCTTCAACTTGCTGCTTAGCTTTTAGATCTTTAGCTTCACGTGCAGCTAGTTCTTCTGCAGGCGCCACCATTAGAATAGACCCATCCATGCGCTTATCTAAACCTTTAATACGTAGTACTACATCAAGCGCTTGATCCCATGGCACGCCATCTAAACGAAGTGTGATATTACCGGTTACTGAGTCACTTGTTACGAGGTTAAAGTCGTTATAGCCTGCAATAATTTGCAATGCTGCACGTACAGAAATATCTTGAAAGTTTAAGGTCATAGGACGACCTTGATACTCAACACCACCATCTAAGTACGCATTTTGCGTTTCATCTTTTTCTACAGTGAGTGTTAAAATATTATCTATTTGCTGATAGGTAAATGTAAATTGAGCATTAGGTTCTATAACAACCCTGCTTAACCCTTCTTCTTTAAACGTTTCGATATTACTTACAACAGTACCAAAGTCTAAAACATCCAGCTCATAAAGTAAGTCATCTAAAATATCTGTATGGTGAAAGTCTGCATAAATTTTGCCACCGCTCTCATGTACTTCAATTGCGGCTTGAGTGTCTTGTAAAAAAACAAGTACCTTTGCTTCGCCTTTTTCACCACGTCTAAAGTCAATTGATTGAATTCGGTTAATGTAATTTCCACTTACATTACTTGAATCCATAGCAACATCTTCACTATCTGACTCTGTAAGTGGATTATCTGAAACACGTATAGACACTAAATTATTATGAACTTCAGTTTCGTAAATTTTTAATCTATCTAGGTTTACGCTTACTTTTAAGCCCTTGTCAGTCAAAACATTGGTAACGCTACTAATGCCCGCTTGGTTTACAGCAACATCATTCAAACCAACTTCAAGCTCGGCGGTATCGAAGAACATTTCAATGCGAGCAGGACTATTAAAAACCTGCACTTTTGGTTCAAGCGTTAATTCTTCATCAAAAACGAGCTGTAATTCAGTTTCACCTTTAAGGAGTGGATTGTAACGAACATCATAAAGTAGCGGCCCTGCAATGGCTGCATTTGCGGTTATTAAAGCGACTATCGCCAATAATGACCGTGAAATGCTTTTAAGCCAAAGTACATCCTTATGCATGTTATTTTTACCTTTTTTATTATTAATTTGCGCCATTTGTTGCCGCCTCTAACATTTCTAATTTAGTCAGGCGCTCTTTCCAACAACCAGACCCATCAGGGATTAATTCTACTAATTCTATATAATCGTTATTTACTACTTTTACTTTTCCATCGTAGCTACCAAGATAATTTCCAACAGTTACACGATGCAAAGTATCGTCTGCCGCAGTTATTAATGCCCAAACTTGGCCGCTAGAACCAATAGTCCCTTTCATAGCTAAGTTATCTAATGGGTATTTTTCAAGTGGCTCACGGCGACGCTCAGGATCTGGATGCAAACAGTTTTTTATTTGCGTTAATTTATTTTGAATTATTTCTGGCTGCGGCGCTACAAACGGACTACGCAATTGCTCAGCGCTGTATTCAAAAATTTCAAATTTAGTAAGCTCCGGAATAGACTCTACTTTAGGCGTGGTGCTTGCTTTAACTTGGTCTATGAATTCTTTTTGCTCCGAGGTGTCATCATTACAACCACTTAAAACTAAAACAACGGCCACAGGCATTATGCGTAAAAGGTTCATTTCTTCACCCCTTCTTCATAACGATATGTTTTAGCTACTACACTGAATGTTAGTTGTTTATTACCCGATGATAAAATAGAAAAGTCGTGTAAGCTTACAATACGCGGTAATTGGGCTACTTTTCCTACAAATTCACCAAACTCATGGTACGTACCTATTACTTCTATTTTGATAGGTAGCTCCGTATAAAATTCTTTTTCGACCTCTGGTAACCAGCCTATTTTTAGAAACGTTAACCCACTGGTTGTACCTACATACGATAAATCGTCAAGTAAACCTGGTGTTTCGTTTGACGTAGGTAAACGCTTTAATAACTGAGAAAACTTTTCTTCCATATCAATCATTTGCTGACGATAAATATCAAGTTTACTCGCTACTGCATATTTGGTTCTGTACGTTGTACGTAGTTCAATTTCTTTTGCTACCGCACTGTGATAGCTATCAATTTCATCAGAGACCAATAAGCTATAGCTAAAAAATAAGACAAGTCCCGCTACAAAAGTGCAGCAAATTGCCTTAACTGCAATGGGCCAATCGCCAATATTATCTAATTCAATTTCATTCCAATCTATTTCGCTCAAAGCTTTAAAATCAAGGTTCATCGCTAACCTCACCGATTTGGTCAAATGGTTTTACGTAAAACTCCATATTAAAATCACTGAGTAAACGCGAAGATTGATCGCCTGCAACAATGCCCTGCATTGATGGACGTTCCAATAAATATGAACTTTGCACTTGGCGTAGCATTGTTGATAAGCGGTTATTAGATTCGCTGCGCCCTAAGACATGAATTTGACTTCCTCTTCGCTCAAGTTTTGTTAAATAAACACCTGCAGGGACTATTTTGGCCACTTCATCCATTATTTGTGTACCCAAGTTACGGCTACTTTGTAATTCTTCAATTAGTCTCATTCGCTGCTGTAAATTTTCTTTTCTTTTATCTAAGTTTCTTATTTCACTTATTTTTTTATCTAGCATGCTAATTTCTGAACTTAAATAATTATTTTTTAGGTTTTGTCCATCTTTAAGCCCGCTATAAAAAGAGCTAAGTAAGTACATACTCGCAAAACAAATTATAACTACACCAATGAGTATAGTAACAAACTTCTTTTTTGATTCTTCACGTTGTAGTTCACGCCAAGGCAGTAGATTTATATGTGGCATGATGAAAAACTCCTTAATGCCAAGCCCGTTGCAATTGCAAATTGCGTTCTATGGCGCTGCATTACATTGCGATCAACCTTTGGAGAGATTTCCATATTAGCAAAAGGTTCTGCAACGACAGAGTGAATACCTAACTCTTCGATAAGTAGTCGGTCTATCCCTTTAATCATCGATGTGCCACCAGTAAGTACAATATAATCTATTTGCTCTTTACCACTGGTTGTTAAAAACATTTGTACCGCACGACGAACCTGCTGCAATAGCGACGTTTGAAAAGGCGCTAATACTTCAAAGGTGTAGTTTGGCGGTAAATCCCCCGACGTTTTACCAATTTCGGCTTCATCAAAGCCTTTATTGTAATAACTAACAATACTGTTGGTGTATTGATCGCCACCAAACACCTGATCTCGGGTATAAATGGTTTCACCTGCCTGAACTACACTTACAAGCATTAAAACGGCACCAATATCAACAACTGCCACGCACTTGTTAAATGCATCACTAGGTAACTGTTGATAGTAAACATCCATCGCTCTACTTAATGCATAGCTTTCAACATCAACAATTTTAGCTTCTAAATTTGCAGTTTCGAGAGCTCCAACACGAGCCTCTACACTTTCAGTTCTAGCGGCAGATAATAATACATTCATTTTGGTAGGATCGGCCTCATTGGTAGAAAGCTTTTCAAAATCTAAGCTCACTTCATCAAGAGGGTATGGAATTAAACTATCGGCTTCAATTTCAATTTGCGATTCAAGTTCAGCATCAGTTAACGACACATCCATGAAAATAACTTTGGTAATAACCGTTTGGCCTGAAACAGCCACTGCAGCAGATTTTAGCGACTTCGGTAATTTTCTTCTTAATTTTGAAATTATATTACCAATCGCTTCAATATCCTGAATAGTACGCTCACTCATAGCGCCTTTTGGCATCGGTTCAATTGCAAGTGCTTCTAGTCGAAATCCAGTTTCAATTTCACGTAAAAGCACTGCCTTAATTGAGTGCGATCCAATATCAATCCCTACCATCATCGGAGACGGCTTTTGAAATAGTTGACTTAGCATGTTTGCAACTTGGCCTTTGTTTTAATAATAAACAAGTTATAATTTTTATCTGAAAAAATATTATTCATTTTTTAATCAATATATACTAGCAGTCAAAACTCGCAATTGGGAGTCCATTTAGGGAAATATAAGTGATTTTATTAAAACGAACTTTACAATTTTTTATCATTTGTACGTTAATTGGTCTGATTACATTAGTCAGTCTTTATTACTACGTTAAACCTGATATCCCCAGTGTGCAAGTTTTAAAAGACGTGCAATTACAAACTCCTATGCAAGTATTCACTAAAGATGGCCTTTTGATCAATCAATTTGGTGAAAAACGTCGTATTCCTGTCACTATTGATGAAATACCACAGCCCCTGATTAATGCATTTTTAGCGACTGAAGATAATCGGTTTTATGATCATGTTGGCATTGACCCCATTGGTATTGTTCGCTCTGCTATTGTGCTTATTTCTACCGGTGAAAAAAAGCAAGGGGCGAGTACTATAACGATGCAGCTTGCTCGAAATTTCTTTTTAACACGCGAAAAAGCATATATCCGTAAAGTTAAAGAAATATTTATAGCCCTGCACATAGAAAATGTATTAACTAAAGACGAAATTTTAGAACTCTACCTTAATAAAATAGAATTAGGTAACCGTGCATTCGGTATTGGTGCTGCAGCACAAGTTTATTATGGTAAAGAGTTAAAAGATTTAACACTTGCACAAATGGCGATGATTGCAGGACTACCTAAAGCGCCTTCTGCTTTAAACCCTATTCGTAACCCGACTCGTGCAAAAGCACGCCGAAATGTTGTTTTAGGCCGTTTATTAACTGAAAACTACATCACCCAAGAACAATATAATGAAGCAACCAACCAGCCTATAACTGCATATTTCCATGGCGCAGAGATAGATTTATACGCACCTTATATTTCTGAAATGGTTCGTGCTGAAATGGTATCTCGTTACGGGGTTGATAAAGCCTATAATTCTGGTTTTAAAATTTTTACCTCTGTTGAATCTCGCGTTCAAAAAGCAGCGCAAACAGCGCTAGTTAATAATTTACATAACTACGATATGCGCCATGGTTTTAGAGGGCCTGTTGATGTTTTATGGGATCCAGAAACACAACCAGCTTTAACACAGCAGCAAATTATCGATAAATTAAAACCAGTAAAAGAACTTGGCGATTTAAACGCCGCGATAGTATTAAAAGTAAATGAAAAAACCGCTGATGTTATTTTAAAAAATGGCCAACGAACCACTCTTGATTGGAATAATTTAAAGTGGGCGCGTAAATACATTACACGTTACCGTCAAAGCTTTGCGCCAAAAGCCGCCACCGACATTTTGACCCCAGGTATGCAAATATGGTTACGTAAAAACAAAGACGACTCTTATATACTAAGCCAGATACCAGAAGCTGCGAGCGCTATTGTGTCGCTTGATCCGCAAGATGGCAGAATTAAGGCAATTGTAGGTGGTTACAGCTTTGAACAAAGCCAATACAACCGCGCAGTACAAGCTAAACGCCAAGTCGGCTCAAACATTAAACCGTTTATTTACTCAGCAGCGCTAGAGAAAGGCTATACGCTGGCATCAATACTAAACGATGCCCCCATTAACCAGTGGGATAAAAGCCAAGGCGTTGCATGGCGACCTAAAAACAGCCCTGCAGTTTATAATGGTCCAATACGTATTCGCCGTGCTTTAGCGCAATCTAAAAACGTAATTTCAGTACGTTTACTACGTGGCGTTGGACTGCAACGCACGGCTGATCACTTATTAAAGTTTGGTTTTAAAAACTCAGATATTAACCGTAGTGAGTCACTTGCTCTTGGTAGCGCCTCTATAACACCTCTAGAACTAGCTCGTGGTATGAGCAGCTTTGCTAATGGTGGTCATTTAATAGAACCTTACTTTATCTCAGAAATTCAAGATGCTTATGGCAATGTTTTATTTAAAGCTAACCCAGCAATGGCCTGTGATGAAAACACTACTCTACCAAGCAATGAGCTTATGTTAAGCAGCAGTGCTGATGAAGTAGAGCAACCTCGTCAATGTGCTCCTCGCATTATATCTAAGCAAAATGCGTTTTTAATTGCCGATGCAATGCACAGCGGTATTTGGGGCGGTGGAAGCTGGGCAAATAAAACTGGCTGGAGTGGCACGGGCTGGCGAGCACAAGCACTAGAACGTCGCGATCTTTCTGGTAAAACGGGTACAACCAACGACTCTGTTGATACCTGGTTCAGTGGCTTTAATAGCAAAGTAGTGACCTCTGTATGGGTAGGGTTTGATAACCCGGGTAACCCACTAGGCCGCTCAACCTACAATAACAACCTAGATAGCGGTCAAATATCTGGTGCAGAATCGGGCGCAAAAACGGCCCAGCCAGCCTGGGTTGAATTTATGAGGGCTGCACTTGAAGGCACCCCTGAAGCGCCGATTGAACCACCCGAAGGGCTTGTCTCTATTCGTATTGATTTAGCGACTGGCTTACTTAGCCATAAAAATGATTATACAAGCCGCTTTGAATATTTTGAAAAAGGCACAGCACCGACTAAATATGTGTTATCTCAGCCTAACGATATATTTGAAGAAGATACAAAAACAGAAGAAGAGTTATTTTAAAGCATTTATAAACAAAAAACGGCGGCTTAATTTAAGCCGCCGTTTTTATATCAATATACACAGCTTATTTTAAGTTTTGCACAAGCCAATATAAATCAGAATGAACACCCGCCGCAGTTACTTCACTACCCGCCCCAGGGCCTTGAATAACTAATGCATTGTCGCTGTACCATTTACTGTTGATCACAAAAATATTATCGCCAGGTGTTAAGTTTGCTAGCGCATCACCGTTTGGCACGTAGGTAATGCCTACTTTTGCAATGACTTTATCGCATGTAATTTCTAATAACCCTGTGTATCTAAGCACGGCATTTTTAGCTTGCGCTGCTGCAGCGTGTTCTTCAATAAACGCATCAAGCTGCGTTTTTTTATCTATAAAGTCGTCCCAGCTCCCCTTAGCAAGTTCAACTGGCATAAGTGCCGAGAGGCTTATATCGTCAAGCTCAAGATCTACACCTAGCTCTCGGGCTAAAATAAGTAGCTTACGCTGCATATCACGCCCAGATAAGTCTTCACGCGGATCAGGCTCTGTAAAACCCATTTTTTGTGCTTCAAGCACTAACTCTGAAAACGCAACACTGCCATCATATTTACTGCATAACCACGATAATGTGCCAGAAAACACGCCTTCTATTCGAGTGATTTTATCGCCACTATTTTGTAAATCAGCTAAAGCAAAGTTTATAGGTAAGCCTGCCCCTACACTTGTGTTATAACGCCAATGTAGGTTGCGCTCTGCCAAATTATTTCTAAGTGTTTGATACCAAAGTGTAGGCGCTGTGCCCGCATATTTATTTGCACTAATTAAATGGCAGTCGCTTTGCACAAAGTCAGTATAAAGCTGGCTAAATTGCTCACTAGCAGTAATATCAATTACTACTTTATGCTCATAATCAAGCTCGTTAATTGCATTTAATAAATCATTACTTTGGTATTTTTTGGCCTCAAGCTGCCATTGTTTTTCCCATGTTTGAGGGTTAACTCCACTTGGATTAAACAGCATCTCTTGAGAGCGAACCAAAGCAACTAATTTAATACTAAAGTCACCACTTAGGCGCTCAAATTGATCCGCCAGTTGGTGTATAAACACTCCACCTACATTACCTAACCCTGCTACTATAATCGCAATTTCTTGGCCTTTGTTAACTAGCTTATCGTGCAATGTGCTTTGCACATCACTATCAATAAATTGGTCAGTTAGTAATAAAACATAACCATTATCTTGATGTACAAAACGCGGTTTTATAGTTTGCTCAGCTAATACTTCTAAAGCTTGCAGTTTAAGTGTGCCGATGTCTTGCTCTGGTGCAACAACTGCACAGCCGTTTAAATTCGACTCACTAATATTAGCTCTACCAGCAAAGTAATTAATAACTTGATATGTTTGTGCAGCCGGTACGACTAAATATACTTCGCCATTATGGTTAAAGTGATGAAGACTATGCTGAATAAGCTGGCTAACACTTGCAACCTCACCTTCACTCAAGCCTTCTACTGTTAATAAATCAACATTTTGTAGCGTCGTTATAAAGCGCTTTTTCTTAGCTAGACCTTCTTTAACAATATGAGTTGGACTTGCTTGAACATCAAAACTACTGCGTACAGCTAGCTTTATATTGGTATTTTTTAAAGGCGATAACGTTTTAGCATGCAAAACGGGGTTGCCTAATCGTGCTAGTAAGTTGGCCTGAGTGCGACACACTTTAGCGTACTTAATTGCCTTTTTTACTTTACGCGGATCAGTACTAAATACACCTTGCGTGTCAGTCCAAATGCATACCTGTTTGGCATCACAATAACTGGCAAGTAATGCAGCGCTGTAATCGCTACCATTACGACCAAGCGTTACCGTATCGCCAAGTGTGTTTGCCGCTATGAACCCGGTTACTACATTCACTTTGTTGGCATCAATAACACTGTTACATTGCAGCTTATTTTGAGCATGGTGTAATTCGCCATCATTTAAAGTAAAAAGCAGGCGAGCATCGTGTGCGCAGGCATGTACGTTTAACTGTCGTAAATATGCAGCCAATAATCGTGCAGACCATAACTCACCATGGGCAAGTAATTGCGCTTCTTTGAGCTGCTCACTTTGCGCTAAGCTTGCAATTATATTTAGTTCTTCTAGTAATGTTTTAAGTACGCTGCGCTTTAAATCAGCTTGTAATAATTGCTCAATTAAATCGCTTTGATGGTTATTTAACTGCAGTAAAATATCAGCGACAGCTTGTGTGTCTTGCTGCTGATAACTTTGCCACAACGACACAAGTGTATCTGTGGTTTTACCAGCAGCAGATACCACAACACAGTCGCCTGGCTGAGTATGCCCAATAATTATTTTAGCTACGCTTTGATAGCGCTCACTAGAGCTTAAGCTTGAGCCACCAAATTTATGTACACAATTGACCATATTTATACCAATTCGCTTAATTAAGATGTCTATTTTGAGAATAAGAAAACCGTGTCGATAACAAGGCAAAAATTTCGTTGTTTAGTTGTTCTATATGAAAAATTTTTAACGAAGTTAGCGCCGGTTTAATCCCTCAAATTGATTAGGTATTATTGCGCATTGGTATTACTTACCAAAGCGCCGGGCGGGCTGCACTTAATTTCACATACCACCAGGCGTGCCAGCACCTTTACCTACACGGCCAATGTTTTTATTTTGCCCTGGTTTTACAAGTTCAAACACGCGTTCGAAATCAGCAACTAAGTCGTTTATATCTTCAATACCTACCGAAATACGAATGAGCGTATCACCCACCCCCGCTTCTAAACGGGCTTTAGGCTCCATTCCTGCATGCGTCATCGTTGCAGGGTGGCAAATTAAGCTCTCTACGCCGCCTAGCGACTCTGCTAAGCTAAATGCCTCAAGGCTTGTTAAAAATGCCGCAGCGTCGTTAACATCGCCTTTAATATCAAAACTGACCATACCACCAAAGCCAAGTTGCTGAGCCTTTGCCAATGCATGTTGAGGGTGCGACTCAAGTCCTGGGTAGTAAACTTGGCTCACAAATTCAGAGCTTTCAAGGTACTTGGCAATTGCAAGTGCGTTTTCTTGATGCTGTCTTAAACGTACATTTAAAGTACGCAAGCCACGAAGCGTTAAATAGCTATCAAATGGTGCACCTGTAATACCAATGTTATTTGCCCACCAAGCTAACTCATCACCAAGTTCTTGTGTTGCAGCTATCACAGCGCCGCCCACAACATCAGAATGGCCATTGATATATTTAGTCGTCGAGTGAACAACAATATCTACACCAAATTTAATTGGGTTTTGCAGCGCAGGTGATAAAAACGTGTTATCTGCAGCAACAAGTGCCCCGCACTGCTTAGCTATATCAGTCACTGCTTTAATATCTGTTAAGCGCAGTACCGGGTTACTTGGTGTTTCAATCCATATTAATTTAGGTTTTATTGCTAAAATTTTATCTAAGTTTTCTTGCTTGGTTAAATCTAAAACTTCAAGCTTTAGTAATCCGCGTTTTTGCAAAGACGTAAATAAACGGTAGCTTCCACCATAACAATCATGTGGAATAACCAGTGTATCGTCATTATTTAATAACTGAGTCGCTAAATGCACGGCAGCCATGCCTGTGGCAGTAATAATACCGCGCGCACCACCTTCAAGTTCAGCCAATGTTTCAGCTAATATATCGCGATTGGGATTACCGCTGCGCCCATAATCGTACTGACGCTTAGTATCAAAGTCGGCAAACGAATACGTAGTCGATAAATAAATTGGCGGAACTACAGCGCCATGGTGTTTATCTGCATCTACGCCATTACGTACTGCAATAGTCGCTTTGTTTTTTTCGCTCATATTCGTCACCTGATTAATTTGGATGTTTAGACGTCTAAAAGAGTAAGTTATCCATTTTGATAAGTCAAAGCTTTTAAAGCTCTAGATGGCTAAAAATAACTAACTTATAAAACTTGAATGGGGCTATATTTACAATTACAGCCGGCTTATTAAGATAGATTGGTATCTATTATTTGACTATCTTTTTTAAATCGATAGAATTTCACGCATATTTACACGCTTTTTACGCCGTGTGAGAAATTAATAATCTGAGGCAACGATACATCTTATGGCTAAATGGAATGGTGAGTATATTCACCCATACGCAGAACACGGGAAAAAATCAGAGCAAGTTAAAAAGATCACCGTTTCGATCCCGCTAAATGTATTAAAAGTTTTAACGGATGAGCGCACGCGCCGTCAAATAAATAACCTTCGCCATGCAACAAACAGTGAGTTGTTATGCGAAGCGTTTTTGCATGCATTTACAGGCCAGCCATTACCAAATGACGATGACTTACGCAAAGACAATGCAGAAAAAGTACCTGAAGAAGTTAAAAAGATAATGCAAGAAATGGGTTTAGAAGTGCCTATTTTAAACGAAGAATAAATCGTTACCTTTTTAATCAAAAACCTCAGCCATTGCTGAGGTTTTTTTGTTTTAGCATATACCTTTAAGCCATGTAATTTTCAGGTAAGTCAATTTGCGCAACACCCGATTCTACCGCAGCTACAGCTACAGCTTTAGCTATACGAGGTAGTAAACGCGGATCCATTGGCTTAGGAATAATGTACTGTGCACCAAATTCAAGCTTATCAACACCCGCAGCTTTTAATACTTCTGCTGGTACTGGCTCTTTAGCAATACTACGAATAGCTTCTACCGCAGCAATTTTCATTTCATCGTTAATAGCGCTTGCGCGCACATCTAGTGCACCACGAAAAATAAACGGAAAACATAAAACGTTGTTAACTTGATTAGGGTAGTCAGAGCGCCCCGTTGCCATAATTAAGTCGTTGCGTGCACCATGAGCAAGTGCAGGATCGATCTCAGGATCTGGGTTTGAACATGCAAACACCACAGGTTTTTCTGCCATTAGCTTTAAATCTTCAGCTGCTAGCAAGTTAGGGCCAGAAACGCCTACAAATACGTCAGCGTCTGCAATTACATCTTGTAAAGTACGTTTATCGGTATTGTTAGCAAACAGCTGCTTGTATTCGTTTAAGTCATCACGACGTGTATGAATAACACCCTTACGGTCCAACATATAAATATGCTCGCGAAGTGCGCCACACTTAATTAGCAGCTCCATACACGCAACGGCAGCAGCGCCTGCACCTAAACATACAATAATCGCATCTTCAATTGACTTACCCTGCACTTCTAGCGCGTTTAGCATGCCTGCAGCAGTCACAATAGCAGTACCGTGTTGATCATCATGAAAAACCGGAATACTACAGCGCTCTATTAATGCTTTTTCAATTTCAAAACACTCTGGTGCTTTAATATCTTCAAGGTTGATACCGCCAAAAGTATCAGCAATATTTGCAACCGTATTGATAAAATCTTCAGTGGTACGATGCTTAACTTCAATATCGATTGAATCAAGCCCAGCAAAACGTTTAAACAATAACGCTTTACCTTCCATTACAGGCTTAGATGCTAAAGGCCCTAAATTCCCTAGGCCTAAAATTGCAGTGCCATTAGTAATTACCGCAACCATATTACCTTTGCCGGTATATTTATAAGCATTAGCAGGGTCAGCAGCTATTTCACGAACGGGTTCGGCAACACCGGGGCTATACGCAAGCGCAAGATCTTGAACCGTTTCGGCGGGCTTGGTTAGTTCAATGCTAATTTTACCTGGTACTGGGTGTGAGTGATAATGTAGTGCTTGTTCACGAAAGTCTGACATAACGCGATGGTATCCTGCAATTTAAGTTAAAGTGAGAGGTGGTGTCTTGGGGTAAGATACCCTTATTATTTTTAAATTCCAAGCAATATCAGGTCTATCCTGTTATATGCTATATCCTTTAATTTTAAGAGGTTTTTCAGTAACTTTGCTGGATTATATCGACATTTAATAAATAAAAATTCACCAAAAAAGGTCGTTTTGAGGTGCTTTTATGTCTCCAATGTTCTTTATAAAATGTACGTTTAAAGTATTACTATAAATCTAAAATAATAGCCTATTACTCTACTTTAAAAACAGATGACTCCACGTTGGCTACTTTTATCAACCTAGTTAAAAAATGTACTAACTAAAATATAGAGAATATAAATAGATTTGTCTGCAAAGGTTTATGCATACTCATAATAAAAGGCAGAAATAGTTATGCAAAAGAGGAAATAACTAAAGTCGCTTGAATAATTAAATTTTAGGCACAAAAAAAGCACCCTAAGGTGCTTTTTTTAACTAAACAGCAATAATTACTTCTTGCTGCTAAGTGCACCGAAGCGCTTGTTGAAGCGATCAACACGGCCGCCAGTGTCTAAAATCTTTTGCTTACCAGTGTAAAACGGGTGACACGCAGAACATACGTCTAAGTGAATGTCTTTACAAAGAGTTGAGCTAGTTTCGAATTTGTTTCCGCATGAACATGTTGCAGAAATTACTTCGTACTTAGGGTGAATACCTTCTTTCATAGGAACCTCTAGTTAAGGCCGCATCGCTCTCCAAACCCGAAGTCTGGCACCATACGTCGTTAAAACAAATTTGTTGGTCGCGAATTTTATCCAACAACAACCCCCTACACAAGTATTAATTTATGTTTTTGCTAAAAAAGTGAACAACCTCTTTCTATAGTGCTATTCCTTATAGGTTTTTAGACATATTTTTAGTACATTAGGCAATTAATTTTATGGGTGAAGTTGTTATGCGTTTTGTTGAAGTTGCTATTAAAGTCCCGCTACCACGCACCTTTGACTATAAAGTAGAAGAACAACTCAGCGGGTTATCAACACTGCTTGAGCCGGGCATGCGTGTTTTAGTGCCATTTGGCAATCAAAAGAAAGTAGCTGTTATTCTCAGTGTTAAAAATACGACTGACGTACCAGAGAACAAAATAAAAAACATAATAGAAGTCATCGACGATACCCCTATTTTAAGCGCCCAGCACTTAGATTTACTTAGCTTTACAGCTCGATATTATTGCTACCCACTTGGCGAAACTATACACATTGCGTTACCGGGGGCTCTTCGCCAAGGTGAATCACCCGATAAAACCAGTATTAATATGGTTACCCTTACTGAGAAAGGCGCAAAAGTCCCTTCGCTAAAAGCTAAAACTCAGTTAAACCTATTAAAGCAGCTATCGCAATCAGGTAAATCATCGTTAACTGAATTAAAAGCGCTAGGCTTTAGTAAAAAAACAATCGATAGCTTAATAGATAAAGATTTAATAACACAAACTATTGAGCACGATAATCAATGGCAAAGTGTTGCGCCTACCGTTGGTACCAAACCCGTATTAAATAAGGAACAAGCTGTTGCCTGTACTGCCATTAACCAAAGCACTGGCTTTAAAAGCTTTTTATTAGAAGGTGTCACGGGCAGTGGTAAAACCGAAGTATATTTACAGTGCCTTGAGGAAGTTTTAAAGCGCGGCGAGCAAGCATTAGTATTAGTGCCAGAAATAGGCCTGACGCCGCAAACTGTAAACCGTTTTCGTCGCCGCTTTCCTGATACACCGATTATGTTATGGCACTCGGCTCTTACAGACAACGAACGCTTACAAACATGGCGCTTTTGCGAAAAAGGCAGTTGCGCTATAGTAATAGGCACACGTTCGAGTATCTTCCTGCCATTTTTAAAACTCGGTATGATAGTGGTTGATGAAGAGCACGACTCATCATTCAAGCAACAAGACACCTTACGCTACCACGCTCGAGATTTAGCAGCGTACCGTGCTTTTCAACACAAAATACCGCTTATTTTAGGCAGTGCAACGCCCGCACTCGAAACCCTACATAAAGCTATAAATAACAAATACCAGCTTTTAAGTCTTACTGAACGAGCGCAAACGGCCACCGATAACCAATTTAAATTACTTGATATGAAAGGGCAGCCTGACCAAGCAGGGATTGCACATGCAAGCCTTGCAACTATGCGCCAACATTTAAATCGTGGTAAACAGGTTATGGTGTTTTTAAATCGGCGTGGTTTTTCTCCCACTCTTATTTGTCATGAGTGTGGCTGGCTAAGCGAGTGCAAACGCTGTAGTACCAGTGCGACTTTTCACAAAGCGATAGGCCAAATGATTTGTCATCACTGTGGCGATCAATACCATGTCCCGCATCAATGCCCAGACTGCGGAAGCACGCAAATTTTTCCAAACGGTAAAGGGACTGAGCAAATAGAAGAGTTTTTATCGAGCGAGTTTCCTGACACACCAGTAACACGTATAGATCGCGATTCAACCCGTCGCAAGGGGAGCCTTGAAAAAGCACTAGATGAAATAAATCTCGGTGGCGCACGTATTTTAGTAGGTACACAAATGCTTGCTAAAGGCCATCACTTTGCAGATGTAAGCTTGGTACTTATTTTAGATGTAGATAGCGGTTTATACTCTTGCGATTTTAGAGCAACAGAACACTTAGCGCAGTTAGTTACGCAAGTTGCAGGACGTGCTGGTCGCTCTGGCGAACCCGGGCAAGTATTATTACAAACGCACTTTCCAGAACACCCTCTTTTACAAGATTTAGTTAATAATGGCTATCAAGACTTTGCTCGTTTTGCTTTAAGCGAGCGAGATGATGCAGATTTACCGCCAATCACTAATATGGCGATTGTCAGGGCGCAAGGGCACAGTATTAAACAAGTCGTCGATTTTTTGACGGATTTGGTTCCTGTAAATGGGGTATCTGGTATACAATTGCTCGGTCCGATCCCCGCACCTCTTGAGAGAGTTGCAGGTATGTATCGTTTTCAATTACATATTCAAGCGCAAGATCGCCGCGTATTACACCAGTATCTTTCGCAAATGGTTGATTATTTAAGTACTAGCAAACTAGCACAAAAAGTTCGCTGGAGCTTAGACGTAGACCCTATAGACATGATTTAGGTTAAGGCCACAATAACACCATGGCACAGCACGATTATATTAATAAAAAGCCTGCAGGCAGAAACAGTAAAAAACAAGCACCGGCTAAAAAGCCCTTCCCAATCCTATTAGTAATTATTGCCTTGTTACTCGTTGGCGGTTTTGCTTACGGATTATGGTTTATAAAAAGTAATGCCGATCCTAAACTGGTAGAAAAACAAGCTAACCCTACGCCTGCAAAAAAAGTAGAAGTAGCGATACCGCGCACGCCTGAGTTTATTAAAGAGATCAGAGAGCACGAAATTCAGGTTGAGGTAAAAGAAATTGAGCAAAAAGGCCCGTATGTTATGCAGTGCGGATCGTTTAAAACTCATGCACAAGCCGAATCACTTAAAGCTAAAATAGCATTTGCAGGGCTAATTTCTGAAATAAAAGAAGCAAAAGGCAGCAATGGTATTTGGTACAAAGTACGCTTAGGCCCTTATAAAACCAAACGCCAAGCCGAAAGCGATAAGAACAAACTTAAACGTGTAAAAATAGTCGGCTGCGGAATTTGGGGCTGGACTTGAAAATAAACCATTCACCCATATAACCTCATCATAATCGTTTTTTACGAGTTGCCACTGCAACTCGATGATGAGGAATAACATGACCACTATTGTAAGTGTACGCCGCGGCGACAAAGTAGTAATCGGCGGCGATGGCCAAGTTTCACTTGGCAATACCGTAATGAAGGGCAATGCCCGTAAAGTTCGACGTCTTTATAATGGCAAAGTAATCGCTGGTTTTGCTGGCGGTACTGCTGATGCCTTTACCCTTTTCGAACGCTTCGAAAGCAAACTAGAAATGCACCAAGGTAACCTAACCAAAGCTGCAGTAGAAATGGCCAAAGATTGGCGCAGCGATAGAGCCCTGAGAAAACTTGAAGCCCTTCTTGCTGTTGCCGATGAAACCGCCTCTTTAATCATTACCGGTAACGGCGATGTTGTGCAGCCAGAAAACGACCTAATTGCAATTGGCAGCGGCGGCAACTTTGCCCAATCAGCAGCTACTGCTCTATTAGAAAATACAGATTTAAGCGCTCGTGAAATAGTAGAGAAAAGCTTAACTATTGCAGGCAATATCTGCGTATTTACTAATAACTTCCAAACAATCGAAGAATTATAATAGGAATTGCTATGTCTGCTATGACTCCAAGAGAAATCGTTCACGAGCTCGATCAACATATTATTGGCCAAGCTAAAGCTAAAAAAGCAGTCGCTATTGCACTTCGCAACCGCTGGCGCCGTATGCAACTCAATGATGATTTGCGCAGCGAAGTTACACCAAAAAATATTTTAATGATTGGTCCTACAGGTGTGGGTAAAACTGAAATTGCACGTCGTTTAGCAAAATTAGCCAATGCACCATTTATTAAAGTAGAAGCGACTAAATTCACTGAAGTGGGTTATGTTGGTAAAGAAGTTGAAACCATCATTCGTGATTTAGTTGATGTTTCGATTAAAATGACACGTGAGCAACAAACTAAAAAGTTTAAGCACCGCGCCGAAGAAGCTGCAGAAGAGCGTATTTTAGATGCACTTTTACCACCAGCAAAAGATCAATTCGGTGAAACACAGCGTGATGATAATTCATCAACTCGTCAAACGTTCCGAAAAAAACTACGTGAAGGTCAGCTTGATGATAAAGAAATCGAAATTGATTTAGCGCAAGCACAGCCAAATGTAGAAATTATGGCGCCTCCTGGTATGGAAGATATGACCAACCAGCTACAAAGCATGTTTCAAAACATGGGTGGCGACAAGCGCACTAAGCGTAAGTTAAAAATTAAAGAAGCCTTCAAGCTATTAACGGAAGAAGAAGCCGCTAAATTAGTTAACCCTGAAGAGCTAAAAGAGCAGGCTATTTTTGCAGTAGAGCAAAATGGTATTGTGTTTATTGATGAAATAGACAAAATTTGTAAGCGTGGCGATTCGTCAGGCCCGGATGTTAGCCGTGAAGGCGTACAACGCGACCTGCTACCGCTAATTGAAGGTTCAACTGTAAATACTAAGCACGGTATGGTTAAAACTGACCACATGTTATTTATTGCCTCGGGTGCATTTCAAATGTCTAAACCATCAGACATGATCCCAGAGCTGCAGGGTCGTTTACCAATTCGTGTTGAGCTTGAGGCTCTCACTGCTGATGACTTTAAACGTATTCTTACAGAGCCTCATGCTTCACTTACTGAGCAACAACGCGAACTTCTTAAAACTGAGCAAGTTGATGTTGAGTTTAGCGACGATGCCATTGAGCGTATTGCTAAAGCTGCTTGGCAAGTAAACGAAAAAACCGAAAACATCGGTGCTCGTCGTTTGCATACTGTTATGGAAAGATTAATGGAAGAAATTTCATACGATGCTTCTGAAAAAGCAGGCTCGTCATTAGTAATCGATGCCGCTTATGTTGAAAAACACTTAGGTGCATTAGTAGAAGATGAAGATTTAAGCCGCTTTATTTTATAAGCTAGGCATAAATACTATACTCTAAGCCTCCACATTGGGGGCTTTTTAATGGGATATATAAAATGAAACACGTAACAAAAGTACATTATCACAGTTTAAGTAAAAACCTAGATGTTTACTTTGATGATGACAGTAAAACTATATTTAGCTGCGAATTTTTACGTGTTCACTCCCCTTCAGCAGAAGTACAAGGTCATGGCTCTGGCCCAATGAAGTTAGTACTTAATAAGCAGGCTGTAGGAATAAAAAACATAGTGCCGGTTGGTCATTATGCTCTGCGTTTAGATTTTGATGATGGCCATAATAGTGGGCTGTTTAGCTGGCGCTACTTTGAAAAGCTACAACAGCAACAAGATAGGTTATGGAGCGAATATTTAGCGCGGGTAACTGAACACGAAGAAAGTAAAGATAGCGTGCCTATAAAGTTTGTTCCTTGAACTTTATAGACCCGCACTTAAGCGTCATTACACCTTAAATTTATCAATTGCAGTAAACAGGACGCGTGCTTGCTCAGACACTTCTTCACTTGTCTGCGCATTATTAGCAGCATGTCCCGAAGCATCTTGTGCAATATCTCTTATACGTACCACGTTTTTATTTACCTCAGACGCTACCTGACTTTGCTCATCAATCGCAACGGCTATTTGGGTACTCATTTCCATAATAGTTTGTACATCTTCGGTAATAGCACCAAGTAGCTCACCCGCTTTAATTGCTTGAGACGCGCTTTCATCTCCTTGTGAACGACACTGGTGCATAATGCTAACGACCTCTTGAGTGCGTTGTTGAAGGGTATTAATAATTCCTTCTATTTCACTAGTAGACTCTTGCGTGCGCTGAGCAAGTGAGCGAACTTCATCTGCCACTACCGCAAAACCACGCCCTTGTTCTCCAGCTCTAGCCGCTTCAATTGCAGCATTAAGTGCTAATAAGTTTGTTTGATCTGCAATGGCGCGGATCACATCAAGCACTGAGCCAATGGTTTCACCGTCTTTTTCTAATTGCGATACAACACTCGATGCATTCCCTAACGAGCTAGATAAATCTCTAATATGCTTAACCGTTGAGTCAACTTCGTTACGCCCTTGCTGTGCGCTTAAGTTGGTTGACTCTGCTTTTTTAGCAGCCGCTTCAGTATTATGAGAGATATCTTGAATAGTTGCCTGCATTTGCGTAGCAGCTGTTGCTACCATGTCTGCTTCATGTAATTGCTCTTGCATACCAGAGCTTGTAGCTGCAGTACTTTCAGATAAGTGCTCAGTAGCCACATTTAGTGTATTTAAAGCAGTGTTAACTTCATTAATCAGATTTTTAAAATCACCAATTAAACTATTAAAGTCTATGGTCATAGTGGTGATTTCGTCTTTGCCTGTTTGTTCAATCATCACACTTAAATCATTATTACGACGAATATCGTTAATGGTGTGATAAACACGCTCAATAGGTACAATAATGGAATGGCTCGTAAAATAAACTAGCGCTAATACAATCACACCTGCAATTACAAATACTAAAATAGCTAAAAATTGAGCCTGCTCTACACTTTGCTCAACTTGTAACTTAGTGTCTTTAACGATTTGCGAAACAATTGCATCGCTTTTATCTACGCTATCGCGCATTACCCCAAGCGCGCCTGACTCAAGATCTAGCCCAAGTTCAGTTTGCGCCTGCACAAGTGTTTTAAACTCGCTTTGATATGTATCAATCAGAGGATTAATTTGTGTTTTATAGTCGCTTGGAAGTTGCGCTGCAGCTATCTGCTGTTTAAATGTATTAATTCCCTCGTTAAAACGCCCTAGGTACTTAATATCAAATCTCAGCATAAAATCTTTTTCTGAGCGCCTTAATTGCAGCATTGACGACAATAATTGGTAATTTTGCTGCTCTTTTAATAGTTGCTCAACTTCATGAACCGAACTTCTAAGCTTGCCATACAACCCGTCAGTAGGGGTTAGGCCTATCTCTTTTTGAAGCTTAACAACAGTTTTAAAATCATTATTATAGCTACTTATTAGTTGCTCAAAGCGCTGAACTTGCCCCTGCTCGATACCTTGTTTAGCCATCAACTGTTTTAACTTTTTTACTTTATCACTTAACTGTTCAAAATCCGTTTCAAATGCAGTTAACGCGTCTTCTTGTTTATAAAACAAAAAGTTTTTTTCATGTTTACGCAATGCTAATGCATGCACGTTAAGTTCTTCTGCTAATTGAATAGTCTTGTTTAAACTAAGGGTTGTACGTGATTCAAAAATAATCACGCATAAAAGAAGCACCATCGCTAAACCAACAACTACAGCGTTTAATTGTAAACGTCTTTTAATAGTTAAGTTTTGTAAAAAATTCATCGTAAACGCCTTTGTTAAATATGCATTTACAGTATAGCTTATTGAATGCAGCTATCTCATTAACTTAACCTTTTTTTTACTTAAATGCGGTTTTAAAAAATGTTTTATTATAGATTAACACTTCCCCATAATCCGCTATGTAATGACTGAGTATTACCCCACTGCTTTTTGAGGAGCCAATCAATTAATGGTGCAGGATCACTTGGATAGTTAATTTGCTTGTTTTGCGGTGCACTGTTCCAGTCATCAAGTGCTTGTGGGTTTAAGTAATTCATAACATGCGCCATTCCCATCGCAAGCAATGTTTGAGCGTTTGCCCCTTGTTCAAATTGCCCGTCTAACGGCTTTAATAAAAGTTTTTTACCTAACTTTAACGCCTCACTAGCCAACTCAAACCCTGCATTACCAATCACACCACTGGTGTTTGCTAAGTCATTTAAAAAACCAGTGCGAGAAGGAGATCGTAAATGTATATGCCCAATTGATTTATCCTGTGCATGTGGATGGTAACAATAAAACTCTTTTTCAGGAAAATCTTTCAAATAGTCAATAATACTATCTAGGTTCTCAAACGGTAAATACACCAATACTTTGTTCATAACAGCAACCGGATTACCATGTTCATGATTTGCAATAAACGGTGGAATAATATTGTGCGCAAAAGGTTGCCAATGTACGCCTAAATAGGTATTTGCAGGTGCATAGTTTTTAATAAGAGACTTTCTTAATATGCCACGGCCAAACATCGGTACGCTGTCTGATAAAAATGCAGCTTGATGACTTATCCCCACCACCGGTATGCCTGATCGCTTTGCAGCCCAAGCCGATACAGGTTCAAAATCGTTAAGTACAAAGTCATACTGTTTTACGTCGAAGGCTTTTATATCTCTGACTAACTTACACACTCTGGCCTTTTTAAGTGTTTGTAGCGCTTTAACTTGCCCGTTTTGAGTGCTAAACGATAAACCGCGAAATGTTTTATAGTCAGAAAACTCATGCATATCGAAGTAATCTTTATTCGCACGCCCTGAAAAAACATAATCTACGTCTATCCCTAAATCATTAAAGCGACTAGCCATAACCCGAGCGCGAGTGATGTGCCCATTGCCAGTACCTTGTACCCCATACAATATCTTCATACAGGCACCACCAGCATTAATGCACATAAGCCACATGAACTACCAATAGCTGCTCCAATAATGATATCCGCCGGAAAATGTACACCCAATACCACTCTAGACAATGCAACACCAGCAGCCCACGCAAAGAAAAGTAAGCTTAATTCAGGGAAGAAGTGGCTCAAAATAGTCGCTACCAAAAATGCAGCCGCACTGTGCCCAGACGGTAAGCTAAACTTATCGCTTGGCACAATATAGGCATTTGTTACTAAACAATCACATGGACGAATACGCGCAAAACGATTTTTGGCTAAAAAATAAATTGGCCTCTCAATAACAAAACCTAATAGTACCGTAGCAGGAAGTAATTGATGTTGTTCATTACTACTTAGCCACCACACTGCTGCACATAGTAATAAGTAAAGCGTCCCATCTCCGCTTTTTGAAAAACCAAGCGCTGCTGTTTTGAGCCATTTAGGCGAATTGTAATTAAATAAAGTTAAAAACAATTGCTCATCCATTTGAGCTACCTTTTTAAGCACACTGTTATTAGTCATCACTTACTCCTAGCTGCATAATATCTGAACACTGTTTTAGCTTAGGTGTTGTAAATAACAATTGAGTGACGCTTTTAAGACACTATTGTTGCTATTGATGATCTTGCGCGTATTTTGCTTAAATTTACTGCTATTAAGTCGTTGTTATTGCTTATAAGGAGGGTATACTGAGTTATAACCTAATGTATCTTTTGAGGATAAAATAATGGATTACAGCACTTCTGATTTATGCGATCACTTTGCCGATGTGGTTGACGTGCTTGAACCTATGTTCATAAACTTTGGTGGACGTCATACCTTTGGTGGCCGCATTAAAACAGTTAAATGTTTTGAAAATAACGAACTGATCCGTGAATTACTTTCTCAAGATGGTACAGGCTCAGTTCTTTTAATTGATGGCGGTGGCTCAACACGCCGTGCGCTTATTGATATAGAGCTTGCCGAACTTGCCTTTGAAAACAACTGGCAAGGTATTGTTGTTTATGGTGCTGTGCGCCATGTTGACGAACTTGAAGACCTAGATTTAGGTATTCAGGCTATTGCATCTATTCCGGTTGCTGCAGATAGCGAAGGCGCGGGTGAAGATGGCATAGGTGTTAACTTTGCAGGCGTTTCGTTTTTTGATGACGATTTTATTTATGCCGACAGCACTGGCATTGTTTTATCTGCTGAAGAACTAGAATTGGAAATCGTAGAAGTATAACGTGACCAGTTACTTAACAGTATATGATGAAAGCGCGGTTAAAGCTCTTTGCACTACCCGCGCAAACGAAACTAAAGCTTGGCAGTCAATGGCCCTGCTAGACACCCAAGTAAACGTTCAACAAGCACTAATAGATGCAGCTCAATTTGGCATTCGCTATGTATTACTTGGTATTTGTGAAGATATCGGTCCCAGAGCAAATTTAGGAAATAAAGGTGCCCACCAAGCTTGGCCTGCCTTTTTAAAGCGCTTTTTAAACCAGCCTCATAATCAATTTATTGCAACTCAAAAAACATTACTACTTGGTGAAGTTAATACCACTGATTTAATGCTGCAAAGTAACCCGCTAAGTGCAAAACAGCCTGAGCAATTAACTCAGTTGCGTGAACTTTGCAGGCAGCTTGATGAACGTGTAGAAGCCGTTTTAAGTTTAATCTTTAAAGCTGGTCTTGAGCCTATTGTAATAGGGGGCGGACATAATAACTGCCTAGGTATTATCAGAGCTTTGAGTAAACACAGCCAAAACCCTATCAACGCCATAAATTTAGATCCTCATGCCGATTTCAGACCATGTGAAGGCCGCCATAGTGGAAATGGCTTTACCTACGCCTATGACGAGCAGCACTTAAATAACTACCATGTAATTGGGTTACACGAACTTAAAAATAATCAGGCAACACTTGATGCAATGGCCCAAGCCAATCACAGTTTTACTAGTTATCAAGCAATTGCAGTAAGAAGAGAAATAACGCTAAGTAGCGCTGTCACTCATGCACTTAACAACACCGATAATTATGCACTAGGTATTGAGGTTGATTTAGATAGTATAACTTACATGCCAGTAAGCGCTTATAATTGCAGTGGTTTTAGTGTTGCTGATGCTGAACATTTTGTACATTTAGCCGCTAGTAATCGCCGCGCTAAGTATTTACATTTATGTGAAGCAGCGCCTAGCCAACACCCTAACGGTTTAGACGCTGGAGCTGAGCATACAGGGCAAGTATTAAGTGCGCTGACAAATAGCTATTTACAAGCTAAAGAGCAATAAACAGCGCTTCCCCTGTAAAATTATTTAAGCTAGTTACTTAGCTAAATCCATACGCCACTGCTTCAACCAACTCATCAAACCAATACTACTTAACGGATGACCAAAGTAATAACCTTGAGCGGCATACGCCTTTAAACTTTTGACAAATTTTAGTTGTTCAAGAGTCTCTACGCCTTCAAATATGACTTTAGTCTTTTGTTGGTTATGCATTTCAACCATGCCACTTACTAAGCTACGTATGTTGTTTTGATTGCTAAAATCAGCAGTAAGCGAGGGCGCCACTTTAATATATTCCACAGCCAAACTTGGTAACTTAGAAAGCAGCACAGGGTTATCACCTAAGCCATCAACACATACTTTTAAGCCAATATTATTTAACCTAGCAATCATCGCTCGGCCTTTATCATCAAGGCTTGTGAATATATGTAAAGGGCATTCAACTATTAAGTCGCCCGGCTCTAATTGATGCTCACTTATTACCGAATCTACAAATTCAACAAATTCTTCGTTGAGCATTTCAGGGCCAAACACATTAATACTCAGTGGTACAGTAATGCCTTCAATTCTCAATGCCATTGCGAGCTCTGCTGCTCGCTCTATCACAAACTTAGCTAATGGATAAGCAAGCCCTGCAATTCTTATATCATCAATAAAACGATTAGCAGATAAAATCCCCTGTTTAGGGTGCTGCCAACGCAGTAACAATTCTAAAAATTCTATCTGGCCACCGTTATTACAAATAACGGGTTGAAAATAAAGCTCAAGCTCACTAGCAAAATCAATATTAGCAAGCTCTTTTAAGCGCGCCTGCTGCTCTAGCTGCTCTACCATCATTTGCTGATGATAAGGCACTACTTTTCGATTTGGGTGGCTATCAAGGGCAAGATAAGCAAACGATATTAAATTATCAAAGTTATTGTCTTGTTCATCACAATTTACATAACTAGCACGGGCTTTTACCTCTACCGTACAGTTAGCTACATTAAAAGGCTTAAGCGTTGCCCCTAATATTTGCTCAATCACTATTTCATGAAAGTGTTTTTGATTTGCTAAGCTACAAATGAATGCAAAGTTTAATCCGCCTAAATGGGCTAGCTTTTCATGAGTGTTTATAGGTACTATTTCATCACTTACTAATAATTCTTTAATTCTATTAGCAGTTTGCGCTAAAAGAATATCGCCAAAGTCGCGGCCTATATGTTGGTTAACTTGCTCAAACCCCTCAAGGCGAATAATAACTAAAGCTGCGTTTATTTGGTTGTTTTCACACCAATGGTAGTAACCTTGGCGTAGCTGCTTTTTATTCGCAAAAATAGATAATGGCGATTCTTCAATAAACGCCTCATCAATACTTTGAGGTTCTATAACAACCTCTTTTACTGCACTTTCGTCATTTAAAAAACCAACGATGGCTAATAATAATATGGCAACTACAACCCAAAAAAGTGGTACTTCTAATAATAGATGAGCCGAAAATAAAACAACAAATAATAGCCCGGCAGCAGCACTGACAATAATCATGCTCCAGTTATTTCGCTCAAAAGCCTGCCACAAATGAAAGCAAAAACCAAAAGCCAGCAAAATAGCTAACCAAGCCGCACCACTACTTAAAATGGCTAATCCAACCACTCCAGTGCACAAATAACTAAATTTAATACTGATATTTTTAACCGAAAATAACGTAGCGATCATCGCCATTAAAAGCGAACCACTAAAAAAAATCGGAAAGTTACTGTCAGTCAAAATACTCAAGCTTACGCCACTCCATTAGCTATAAAATTCAATAAAAGCATGTTAATTATGAACAAAAATAATACAAAACTAATTAATTCTACCCAAAATCCATAGATTTAACAGTTTATTTACGCCAAATTGGTAACTTAATTGCGATGGGTGGCCTATTTGCCAATGTGCAATATCAGCCCTTGCTCCTACTTTTAGCACGCCCCTATCATTTAAACCAAGTGCTAATGCCGCATTGCGCGTTACACCTGCAAGCGATTGCTCTGGTGTTAACCTAAACAAAGTACACGCCATATTCATCATCAACTGTAGCGAGCATAAAGGTGAAGTACCCGGGTTAAAGTCACTCGCAATGGCAATGGGCACTTTGTATTTTTGTAATAACTCAATGGGAGGTAACTGAGTTTCTCGTAAAAAATAAAATGCACCGGGGAGTAACACAGCAATAGTCCCTGCTTGCGCCATTGCTTTTACACCATCCTCATCAAGGTATTCAATATGATCAGCCGACAAACCTTTAAATTTGGCCACCAGCTGTGCACCACGCTGATTAGATAGCTGCTCTGCATGGCATTTTATTGGTAGGTTATGCTTTTTAGCGGCTTCAAACACTTGCTCGGTTTGTTCATAGCTAAAACCCACATTTTCACAGAATACATCAACAGCATCTGCAAGGTTATTTGCAACCACTTGCTCAAGCATATCGGTGCAAACTAAATTAATAAATTCATCAGTACGCCCTTTATACTCAGGTGGTAAAGCATGCGCCCCTAAAAAGGTGGTTATAATATCAATAGGATGATGTTCACCCAATAAGCGGGCTACTTCGAGTATTTTAAGCTCATTTTTAACATCAAGCCCATAACCTGATTTAATCTCAACAGTTGTGACTCCTTCAGCAAGTAAGGTGTTTAAGCGATCTTTACCATCAACAAAGAGTTGCTCACGATCAGCTAAGCGCGTGGCTGCGACTGTACTTGCTATACCGCCACCTTGAGCAGCAATTTGCTCATAGCTTACACCCTGCAAGCGTTGTTCAAATTCTTGTGAGCGAGAGCCCGCAAATACTAAGTGTGTATGGCAATCTATAAGCCCTGGCGTTAACCACTGTCCTTTAATACTGAGTGTTGGTGTTGCAAATACATCAAAACTTGGTAAATCAGATTGCTTACCTAACCACGCAATCTTGCCATTTTTTATGGCCAAGGCTGCATTTTCTATTGATCCATAAGGAGCATCTATAGCGGTGTCCATAGTGGCAATATTGGCATCAGTAATTAGTAAGTCGATGTCACCTAGCTCATTGTTTGATATTTTATTTTGCATATTCAACTCCTTAACTTGCTTAAAATACAGTCTAACAACCCATCTTGTATATACAAGGCAATTGTGTCATCTTAACTAACATTGTTTATTATAAATACAGCTCACTTTTTCAATGACAACACCTAAATTTGCTCAAATAAAACAATTTATTGTCGATAAAATTAAAAATGGATCGTGGCAAGAAGATCAGCGCGTTCCTTCAGAAAATGAGTTAAGCAGCCAATTTAGCGTTAGCCGTATGACAGCACGCCGTGCTTTAAGCGAGCTTACCGATGCGGGCATTTTAACCCGCAGCCAAGGTTTAGGTACGTTTGTAGCGAGTTTTAAATCGCAGTCATCATTACTGGAAATAAAAAATATTGCCGATGAGGTCAAAGAGCGTAATGGCCGCTATAGCTGTAGTGTACATATTCTCGAATCTATTAATGCTGTCGCGCCTATTGCAATTGCACTTGGGGTAGAAATAGACAGCGTGGTTTATCGCAGCGTACTTGTACACAACGAAAACGAAAAACCACTGCAAGTTGAAGAGCGCTTTGTAAACCCTGAGCTTGCAAAAGATTATTTGCAGCAAGATTTTACATTACTCACACCTCACGAATATTTATCGAACGTGGCTCCACTTACACAAGCCCGCCATACTGTGGAAGCTATTATGCCAAATAACGAAATGTGCCAATGGCTTAATTTGTATAACGAAGAACCTTGTCTACAAGTAATCCGCCGTACATGGTCATCCAAAGGCATTGTTAGCTTTGCACGACTTGTATCGCCTGGGAGTAAATACCGCTTAGGTGGGCATTTAACATTTAAAAAATAACCTGAATGCAAAATAAAAAATTATATCAAGCACAGTTCAGATTAAATATAAAAACGCTTTAAAAGGCGTTTTTTAAAAGCCGATTACCTTGTATATACAACAGGAGTAAAATATGGACAGTCGATTAGATAAAACACGTATAATACGTGCTCCCCATGGCGATAAAATAAGCTCTAAGAGTTGGCAAACGGAAGCTGCTAAACGCATGCTAATGAATAATTTAGACCCTGATGTTGCTGAGCATCCGCATTCACTGGTGGTATATGGTGGAATTGGTAGAGCGGCGCGCGACTGGCCTAGTTTTGATAAAATTATAGACACACTCGATAGACTCGAAAACGACGAAACCCTCCTTATACAATCGGGTAAACCGGTAGGCGTATTTAAAACCCACAGCAATGCACCTCGCGTCCTTATTGCCAATTCAAACTTAGTACCACATTGGGCAAATTGGGAGCACTTTAACGAGCTCGATAAAAAAGGGTTGATGATGTACGGGCAAATGACGGCAGGCTCTTGGATTTACATTGGCTCGCAAGGCATAGTACAAGGCACCTACGAAACCTTTGCTGCTATGGCAAAACAACATTTTTCTGGTAACGCAAAGGGTAAATGGGTATTAACCGGCGGGCTTGGCGGTATGGGTGGTGCGCAACCATTAGCTGCAACAATGGCAGGCTTTAGCGCTCTGGTAGTTGAATGTGACGAAACCCGTATCGATTTTCGAATTAAAACGGGCTACGTTGATGCTAAAGCAACAAATCTTGAACATGCACTGCAATTAATTACCGATGCCTGTGTAAAAGGTGAAGCGTTATCGGTGGGTTTACTCGGTAATGCAGCCGACGTATTTACAGCTCTTGCTGCCAGCGATATTACTCCCGATATTGTAACCGACCAAACCTCAGCACACGACCCTCTCAATGGCTACTTGCCACAAGGTTGGAGCATGGAGCACGCGGCTAAAATGCGAGAGCAAGCGCCACAAACAGTTGTAAAAGCCGCTAAACAATCAATGGCTGTGCAAGTAAAGGCTATGTTAGCGCTACATAAAGCTGGGGCTGCAACAACCGATTACGGTAATAATATTCGCCAAATGGCATTTGATGAAGGCGTAACTAACGCGTTCGACTTCCCTGGCTTTGTACCTGCTTATATTCGCCCTCTATTTTGTGAGGGCATAGGTCCATTTAGATGGGTTGCACTTTCGGGTGACCCAGAAGATATTTACAAAACTGATGCTAAAGTAAAAGCACTCATCCCCGATGATAAACATTTGCATAATTGGCTAGATATGGCACGAGAGCGTATTCAATTTCAAGGATTACCTGCACGCATTTGCTGGGTAGGTTTAAAAGATAGAGCCCGCCTTGCCATCGCTTTTAACGAGATGGTTAAAAATGGCGAACTCAAAGCCCCTGTAGTTATTGGCCGCGATCACCTCGATTCGGGTTCTGTTGCCAGCCCCAACCGAGAAACCGAAAGCATGTTAGATGGCTCAGATGCTGTATCAGATTGGCCATTACTTAATGCTTTATTAAACACCGCTGGCGGTGCTACCTGGGTATCACTGCATCATGGCGGCGGCGTAGGAATGGGATTTAGCCAACACTCTGGCGTGGTTATTGTTGCCGATGGTAGTAATGAAGCAAAAGAGCGAATAGGGCGCGTGCTTTGGAACGACCCCGCCACAGGCGTAATGCGACATGCCGATGCAGGTTACGACATTGCAAAAAATTGTGCTAAAGAACAAAACTTAGATTTACCTATGCTAAACAAGGAATAGTCATGATTTCACACACTCTCACACCCGGACACCTTGATTTAAACACACTGAGAAAAATTAACGATTCAGCTGTTAATTTAAGTTTAGAAAGCAGCGCCGAGGCACAAATAGCAGCCAGTGCACAAACCGTTCAAAATGTAATAAACGAGCACCGCACCGTATACGGAATTAACACAGGTTTTGGATTATTAGCCAATACTAAAATAGCCGATAGCGAGCTTGAGTTACTTCAGCGCAGCATTGTTCTTTCGCATGCTGCGGGTATTGGCGAATACATGGATGACAGTACCGTAAGGCTAATGATAACCCTTAAAGTAAATTCGCTTTCGCGCGGTTACTCTGGTATTCGATTGCAAGTAATTCAATTTTTTATGCAGCTATTAAAAAGTGAAGTGTATCCGTGTGTGCCAAAAAAAGGTTCTGTTGGCGCATCGGGCGATTTAGCCCCCCTAGCCCACATGTGCTTGGTGCTATTAGGCGAAGGCCAAATGCGCTATCAAGGCGAGGTTATTAGCGCAAGCCAAGGCCTAAAAATAGCGGCGCTTGAGCCCCTTACACTTGCTGCAAAAGAAGGTTTAGCCTTATTAAATGGCACACAAGCGTCTACTGCATTTGCATTACAAGGTTTATTTAGAGCCGAGAATTTATACACGCAAAGCTGCGTTATTGGCGCTATAAGTATTGAAGCTGCCAAAGGAAGCCGTGCACCATTTGATGCCCGTATTCATGATATTCGAGGCCAACGTGGACAAATAGATACTGCTCGCGTATTTAGAGAGCTTCTCAGTGAACACTCTGAAATTAGTCAATCTCACGTAAATTGTGAAAAAGTACAAGACCCTTACTGCTTACGCTGCCAACCTCAGGTACTCGGCGCATGTTTAACACAAATACGCCAAGCCGCAGAGGTGCTTTTATGTGAATCAAACGGGGTGACCGATAACCCGCTGGTGTTTGCTGATGTTGGCGATATTATTTCAGGTGGAAATTTTCATGCAGAGCCAGTGGCTATGGCAGCCGATAATTTAGCAATTGCGATTGCTGAAATTGGCGCATTGGCCGAGCGACGCATAGCCTTGCTAATTGATTCAAACCTCTCAACCTTGCCACCCTTTTTAGTAGAAAACGGTGGGGTAAATTCTGGCTTTATGATTGCCCAAGTAACCGCCGCCGCACTTGCATCAGAAAACAAATCACTCGCGCATCCTGCCTCTGTAGACAGCTTGCCAACATCAGCAAATCAAGAAGATCATGTCTCTATGGCAACCTTTGCTGCTAGGCGCTTAAATGAAATGGCCAATAACACCCAAGGCGTATTGGCTATTGAATGGCTAGCCTCCGCCCAAGGGCTTGAGTTTAGAGCACCACTTAAAGCATCTGAGCAAGTAGAAAAGGCCAAAGCACTACTACGTAAGTATGTTAGCTACTACGACAAAGACCGCTACTTTGCCCCTGATATTGAATCTGCAAATATGCTTTTAGCGCAGGGTGTATTGTGTGGTTTTGTTATAGATAACCCGCTGCCATCAGCACATTAAATTGTGTGCTGATAACTAAATCCTAATGCTTCAATGGCTGAGCCCAGCACTTTTCGCTCAGCCACTTCATCGCTTGTAAAGGTAGGCATTTCACCGCCATGCTGAGCACACTTTAGTGCATAATAATTCGCTTTAGTCGGATGTGACGGATTGACTACATTGTAAATATTTTGCCCCGTATTAAAATTTTCGATTACCGAAAAAATAGCATTTATTACATCTTGCTGGTGCACCATATTAACCACTTGTTGGCTCGATGTGTTTAGCTCTTTACCTGCAACAAAACGACCAGGCTCACGATTTGGCCCAAAGAGCCCAGCTAAACGCAGTACTTTACCGTTTTGTTCGAGTACTTGCTCTTCAGCATCGTATAGTTTTATTTGTCGCTCATTTGTACACGATATCTCACTGCTTTCGCTATAAACACCAGCTTCTTGGTCATACACCCCGGTAGATGAGCACAATATAAAGCCTTTTGAATTTAACTGCTTAGCAAGATTAAGTGCTGATGCTAAAATCTCTGGATAGTTACTTTGCGTGTTACGGCTACGTGGAGGTATAGCGCACACCCAATAGGCATCGCGCAAATCCACTTCGTGTTTTAGCTTGTTATCAACCAATGTAAATTGACGCTGAAAATCATCGCTATGCTCAACACTTTGGTGAGTGCCTTGTACTTCCCAACCCGCGTGTTTAGCTTGTACGCACAAAGCATGACCAAGCCAACCAGCTCCTAGTACTACTAATTTATTAGCTTTAGTTTCCATTTTTTGCATAACCCTTCATTTTAAACGCATAATTAGTGCTTTCTATCTAACTTCGTAGCGATTTTAAGTAAGATATGATTAGATATAACTTACTAAATAACAATAATACGTACACTCATGCTAAATAATTTATCATTACGGAAGAAAATATTATTATTGATTGGTGGAACGATTACAGTTTTACTGATAATTGCCTCAACTTTTTTTATTAAACATATCGCAGATCTTTCCCGAGTTAACATAGAGCGCGAAGCACAAAGCTACCTACAAAGCGAACAACTATCAATGCAAAGCTACTTTGCAATGTACGGTAAATTGGTGTCGACTTTTGTAAATAACCCGCATTTAGTCAACTTTTTTGAAAATTGGAATGTGCGTGATCAACCAATTAAAAATGCACCAGGTTACAGCGAAGTAAACCAAGATTTTGTGCGTATTAGCTCAAATGATGAAAACGTATTATCAGCCTTTTTTGCTTCAGCAACCACTGGTGAATATTTTAAAGAAAACGAACGTACCAGTCAGTACAACGGCCAACCTTACTATGCTTATAAGCGTGGTTGGTGGCAAGAAGCTTTGCAAATCAACAAGCTTTACGTGGGGCCAATTTCGGTTGACTTAACTACAGGTGTGGCATCAGCAGTAGTTCAACAACCAGTATATAACGCGCATCGTAAACTCATAGGTATGGGCGGTGTTGATCTGCAGCTAAATAAAATTAACGATATGGTCGAAGACATTCGTTTTAATGGTCAAGGCTACGGGTTTTTGCTCGACGGCAATCAAAAAGTAGTACACTTTTCAAAAGCCACAGGCCATAAATTATCTATTACCGACGAAGGCCCTAAAGGTAAAGAAGGGCTCGACGGCCTAGAACAACAATTTGCAAATACATCTGGCTTTAAAAGTCTAAACACTCAAATGCGCAATAACCTTGAGGGTAGCCAACTGGTTACTTTAAAAGGTGAAGAGTTTTATGTGGTTTACCACCGTTTGCAACTAGAGCAGCCTTATTTAGATTGGTACGTAGGGATACTTATTCCTACCAGCATGATTGAAGCGCCAGTAAATGCAGCCGTTACTACCACTATTACAGCTGTAATTATTATGCTTGTTATTATTTTAGCCATGATTTTGTGGGCTACTCAAATGATCTCGCAGCCTATCACAACACTTACTAACATCATGCGTGATATAGCATCGGGTGAAGGCGATTTAACGCAAAAAATTAATATCGACAGTAAAGATGAAGTGGGCCAGTTGGCTAATCATATGAACACCTTTATTGATAAACTGCGTGCCATGATGCTCGAAACCGCCGCACAAGCAGAGCAATTAACTAATGCAGCAGCGCAGCTTAGGCGCGTATCTGAGCAAACAAATACTGAAATACAGCAAGAAAAACAACAAGTAGATAGCGTAAGCGCTGCGGTTACCGAAATGGCCAGTACCGTACTTGAAATTTCACGTAATGCGCAGCACACCAACAGTGCTGCCGAAGAAGTGCAAGCCATTACAGCAAAAGGGGCTAATCGTTCAACGCAAGCACAAAAAGTAATGACCGAGCTTGCACTTCACATAGGTGAAGCATCTAAAGTAGTGGCAGGCCTTGAGCAAGAAAGTAATAACATAGGTGCATTAGTTGATGTAATTAACTCCATTGCCGATCAAACTAACTTACTTGCTCTTAATGCAGCTATTGAAGCAGCCCGAGCTGGCGAGCATGGTCGTGGTTTTGCCGTGGTAGCTGACGAAGTACGCTCACTTGCAAGTCGTACGCAAGAATCTACCGACGATATTCGTAATATGATTTCTCGCTTGCAACAAATAGCGCAGCAAGCATCGGTAATGATGCTACAAGGCCAAGAGCAAACAGAAGGCTCAGTATCACAAACCAAAGAAGTACTTAGCTCACTGCAAAATATTGCGCAATCGGTTACTAAAGTACAAGACCAAAGCCACCAAATTGCCACCTCTACCGAGGAGCAAACTGTTGTTGCTGAAGATATTAATACCAGCCTATCGGCAATTAACAACTTAGTAAATAGTACAGCCGATCATGCTTATACACTTGCTGATGAAGCGCGTGATTTAAGCGATTTAGCTGCCGCACTTAATAAAACAGTAAACCAATTTAAGTTATAAAATATGGGGTAACAATGTAGAGCGCTAAGTATAAAACTTGTGCGCCTACTCCCCTTGTTTTTAATTTATTTAGCACCATATCTTTACAACTTGCAGCTATTTTTAGCGTAATTAAATCAGTTAAAGCGATTTTTTCGCATCAGATCAAAATTTTCTGTTTTAAATACACATCTTTTTGTTGAGATAGTTTGTTGTTTGCCAGAGTCTGGTATAGTAGCGCACGTAATAAACAGTGCTTTTTGGGCGCTTTAATACAAAATTGCTAATTAATATGTTCTACGTGTTATGTAAAAGCACATATTAATTACCAATTGTAAAAAATGGGTTAGCCGACACTCGGTTAACAAAGAATACATTGTAACGGTTTTATCATGATATCTAATTTATTTACCAAGATTTTTGGTAGTCGCAATGACCGCACTATTAAAAACCTAAGAAAGACGGTCGCGCTAATTAACGCGCTAGAAACGCAATTAGAAGCGCTTTCTGATGAAGATTTAAGAGCTAAAACAGCTGAGTTTAGAGAACGTTACGATAACGGACAAAGCCTTGACGACATTTTACCAGAAGCATTTGCAGTGGTACGTGAAGCGTCAAAGCGTGTAAATGGCATGCGTCACTTCGACGTACAGCTATTAGGTGGTATGGTTTTACATCAAGGTCGCATTGCAGAAATGCGTACCGGTGAAGGTAAAACACTAACAGCAACACTTCCTGCCTACTTAAATGGCTTAACAGGCAAAGGCGTACACGTAATTACCGTGAACGACTACCTTGCTAAACGTGATGCTGAAACAAACCGCGAGTTATTTGAGTTCTTAGGCCTAACTGTGGGCTGTAACGTACCTGGCATGATGCCACAGCAGAAAAAGCAAGCTTATACTGCTGACATTACCTACGGTACAAATAACGAATTTGGTTTTGACTACCTTCGTGACAACATGGCATTTAGCATTGATGAGCGCGTACAGCGCCCATTGTTTTATGCAGTAGTAGATGAAGTGGATTCAATCCTAATCGATGAAGCGCGTACACCACTTATTATTTCAGGTCCGGCTGAAGATAGCTCTGAGCTTTACATCGAAATCAACAAAATAGTACCGCTTTTAGAGCTTCAAGAAAAAGAAGACGAAGAAGGTGTTGAAGGCGATGGCGATTACACAATTGACGAAAAGTCTAAGCAAGTTCATTTAACTGAACGCGGCCAAATTAAAGTTGAAGACTTATTAACTGAACGTAACTTAATTGAAGAAGGCGACTCGCTTTACTCTGCAAGTAGCATTACCCTTTTAAGCCATGTATATGCAGCACTACGCGCTCATAAGCTTTATCAAAAAGATGTTGATTACGTTGTTAAAGAAAACGAAGTCATTATTATCGATGAGCATACAGGGCGTTCAATGGAAGGTCGTCGTTGGTCTGAAGGTTTACACCAAGCTGTTGAAGCTAAAGAAGGCGTAAAAATTCAAAACGAAAACCAAACACTTGCTTCAATCACTTTCCAAAACTACTTCCGTTTATACGAAACGTTAGCAGGTATGACAGGTACAGCCGACACTGAAGCATTTGAGTTTCAGTCAATTTATGGCCTAGATACCGTAGTTATGCCAACTAATAAGCCGATGATTCGTGATGATCGCGCCGATTTAGTTTACCTAACGCAAGAAGAAAAATACGAAGCTATTTTAATTGATATTAAAGATTGCCAAGAGCGCGGACAGCCTGTGCTTGTCGGTACTATTTCAATTGAAAGTTCTGAGTATTTATCACAGTTTTTACGCAAAGAAAAAATTAAGCACAATGTACTTAATGCTAAATTTCACGCGCAAGAAGCTGACATCGTATCTGATGCAGGTTTACCAGGCACTGTTACTATTGCAACCAACATGGCCGGTCGTGGTACCGATATCGTGCTTGGCGGCAACTGGAACAGCGAAGTTGAAAAACTAGAAACTCCAACAGATGAGCAAATTGCTGAAATTAAAGCAGCATGGAAAATTCGCCATGATGCAGTAATTGATGCTGGCGGTTTACACATCATCGGTACTGAGCGCCATGAATCGAGACGTATAGATAACCAATTACGTGGTCGTTCTGGTCGTCAAGGTGATGCCGGCTCTAGCCGTTTTTACCTATCAATGGATGATGCGCTAATGCGTATATTTGCCGGCGAGCGCATGACTAACATGATGCGTAAGCTAGGCATGCAACGAGGCGAAGCAATTGAGCACCCATGGGTAAACCGCGCAATTGAAAACGCACAACGTAAAGTAGAAGCACGTAACTTTGATGTACGTAAGCAACTACTTGAATACGATGATGTAGCAAACGATCAACGTCGTGTTGTTTACTCTCAGCGTAACGAACTGCTTGAAGAAGGCGATATTTCAGAAACTATCACGGCTATCCGTGGTGATGTACTTGCTGGTGTTATTGACCAGTACATTGCACCGCAAAGCCTTGCTGAGATGTGGGATGTGCCTGGCCTTGAAGAACGCTTAAAACAAGACTTCTTAATTGAGCTACCAATTACTCAGTGGTTAGCCGATGACAATAAACTTTACGAAGAAAAACTTCGTGAACGTATTGAGCAAGCTGTTGAGCAGTCATACCAGCAAAAAGAAGAACAAGTTGGCGACTCTGTACTTCGCCAGTTTGAAAAAGCGATTATGCTACAAAGCCTTGATCAGCACTGGAAAGATCATCTTGCTGCAATGGATCACTTACGCCAAGGTATTCACTTACGTGGTTACGCGCAAAAGAATCCTAAGCAAGAGTACAAACGCGAGTCGTTTGAGCTGTTCTCTGAAATGCTTGAAAACTTAAAAGTTGATGTAGTTGGCATTTTAAGTAAAGTACAAGTACGTGCAGAAGAAGATGTTGAAAAAGTAGAAGAGCAACACCGTAAGAGTGAAAATGCTCCTCGCGAATACCAACATGAAGAAGCTGAGCACGTAGGCGGTGAAGCACCTCAAAGCGCAACCGTAATGGCTAGAACAGAGCCAAAAGTTGGCCGTAATGATCCGTGCCCTTGTGGTTCAGGTCAAAAATTCAAACAGTGTTGTGGTAAATTAAAATAACCACGCATTGTAAGTAATTAAAAAGCGACGCTAGCGTCGCTTTTTTTATGGAGTAAAAACATGACAATAAAAATAGTAAATGTAGCCGTAGGTGTTATTAAAAAAAACAATGCCATTTTTATTTGTAAGCGCGGTGATGAGCAACACCAAGGTGGCTTATGGGAATTTCCGGGTGGCAAAGTAGAGGCTGGCGAAAGCGTATTTGCAGCGCTTAAGCGAGAGCTAACAGAAGAAGTGGGGATCACAATTCACAGCTCTAGCCAGCTAATGGTGATTGAGCATGACTACGGCGATAAATGTGTAAAACTCGATATTCATGTCGTTAGTAATTTTAGTGGTGAAGCGCGTGGCGCTGAAGGACAACCAAGCGAATGGGTTGCCATTAGTGAGCTTAGTAACTACGACTTCCCTGCGGCTAACGCTGATATTATTGAAAAAATACAAGCTCGATACGCGTAGGTTAAATGAATACGTTAATTCAAAATAAATTAAGTGGGCTTTTAGCGCTAAACCCTGAGCTTACTCAGGTTAGCGTTATAGGTAGCGGCCACATAAATACGACGTGGCTGCTTAGTAATGCGTCGCAGCAATTTATTGTGCAAAGGCTTAATACCCATGTATTTAAATACCCTGCACACCTCATTAATAATGCAAAATTAATTGAACAGCACTTATACACTAAAAAGCAAAGCAACAGCTACCCGCTTGAGATTGTTAAACACATAAGCACACGTAGCAACGAGTACTTAATAAGCATTGAAAACGAGCAGTACCGAGTACTTAACTTTATTAGCCAAAGCTTTAGTGAAGATGTGGTTAAAACCATAGAGCAAGCACATCAGGCAGCTTTAGCATTTGGCACCTTTGCAAGCGCCCTTCACGATTTTGACGCCACATTGCTTTACACTGTTATTGAGGATTTTCATAACTTAGCCATGCGCTTTGAGCAATTAAATTCAGCTATAAATACAAGTAGTGATAAGCGTCTCATTCGCTGTGAAAGCGAAATAGCCTTTTGCTTATCGCAGCAGCATTTAATTAAAGAACTCAGTGATATAGCCGCAGACTTACCTATTCGGGTTTGCCATAACGACACTAAAATAAATAACATGCTGTATTGTAGTAATACGCATAAAGCAAAAGCGGTTATCGATTTAGATACCTGTATGTCAGGGTTTTTACTGTATGATTTTGGTGACATGGTACGTACATTTTGTTGCGCTGAGGCAGAAGACTCGACCAACCTTGATAAGGTAGTTATTCGTAAAGAGATTTTTGAGGCGCTCGTTAAGGGCTACCTCCCTCCGCTTAAGCCTATTATGAGTAAGTCAGAGCAATCAAGCTTATTGCTTGGTGCTAAAATTATGCCGTTAATGCTTAGTGTGCGTTTTCTAACTGATTACTTAAATAACGATGTGTACTTTAAAACTACTCATGTAGAGCATAATTTAGAGCGTGCTCAAAACCAACTGGCTTTGTATAAAAACATTTTAAGTAATGAAAGCTGGATGCATAAAACCCTCATGCAATAGCAGCAATGTTATTGGTATAAAAAAACCAGCAAGCTAAACACTTGCTGGTTTTTTATTAAGTTAACCTAAATTTTGGTTAAGCTAATTAAAATAAATATCAATTACCAAATTTTTACGCGATCTTCTGGTTTGATATACATTTTGTCGCCTTCTTTTACGTCAAACGCTTCGTAAAATTCAGGCATGTTCGACAAGATACCGATTACACGGTAGTGGCTTGGTGAATGTGGGTCTGTCATTAAGCGGTTACGTAACTCTTCATCACGATACTTACGGCGCCAAATTTGTGACCAGCCCATAAAGAAGCGTTGATCGCCTGTGTAACCATCAATTACCGGCGCTTTGCTATCACCTAAAGATAACATATATGCTTTATGCGCTACAGTTAAGCCACCTAAATCACCAATGTTTTCGCCAAGCGTTAGTTCGCCGTTAACACCTGCATCTTCAAACGGTTTGTACTCGTTGTATTGTGCAACGAGTGCACCTGTACGCTCTTCAAACTGTGTAAGGTCAGTCTCGCTCCACCAGTTACGTAAGTTACCGTCACCGTCGTATTTAGCACCTTGGTCGTCAAAACCGTGGCCTAGTTCGTGGCCAATTACCGCGCCAATTGCACCGTAGTTTACAGCATCATCCGCTTCTAAATTAAAGAATGGTGGTTGCAAAATTGCAGCAGGAAATACAATTTCGTTGTTTACCGGATTATAATAAGCATTTACCGTTTGCGGCGTCATGTGCCACTCAGAACGATCAACAGGCTTGCCTAATTTAGCAATCATGTCTTTGTAAGCCCATTCACTGTAACGAATGTAGTTACCTACTAGTTCATCTGAATTGATTGTAAGCTCAGAGTAGTCTTTCCACTTATCTGGGTAACCAATTTTAGGGGTAAATTTGTTTAGCTTTTCTTGCGCTGCAAGCTTAGTTTCAGGGCTCATCCACTCAAGGTTTTCAATAGCTACACCGTAACCTTTGATTACGTTATCAACTAGCTCTTCCATACGCGCTTTCGCTTCTGGCGGGAAGTTATCTTTAACGTAAACTTTACCTAAAATTTCACCCAGTACACTGTTAGAAGCATCAACGGCTTTTTTCCAAAGTGGTGCTTGCTCTTCTACACCACGTAATGTTGTGCTGTAAAAGTTAAATTTAAGGTCAACTAAATCGTCACTAAGTAGCTGTGCATAACCACTAACAAAATGGAATTTTAAATAGTTTTTCCACGTTGTTACGTCTGTGTTTTTATACACATCGGCAAATGCTTCTAGGTAGCTTGGCTGACGCACAATAATTTCTTGTATATCCACACCAGCGTCTTTAAAAAACGTAGCTAAATCAAAATCGCCCATTAGTTTATCAGCATCGGCAACCGTCATCTTATTATACGATTTTGTTGCATCACGGCTTTGTACTCGGCTCCACTGCGCATCAGCTAAAGACTTTTCAAATGCGATAACGCTTTTAGCGGCTTCAGATGCATTTTTAACACCTGATTTAGCTAAAATATCGGTCATGTATTGCTCGTAAGCGGCACGAATTTTAGTGAATTTTTCGTCATCTTTTAAGTAGTAGTCGCGGTCCGGTAAACCAAGGCCCGATTGTGATAAGTACAAGGCATATTCGCTTGAATTTTTAGCATCGTTATTTACAAACCAACCAAATGGTAAGCTAGCACCTTGCTTTTGAATTTTAGCCATTAGGCCAGCTAAATCAGCTTTAGACTCAACACTATCAATTGTATCTAAAGAAGGCTGAAGTGGTGTAATTCCCATTTCATTACGCGCGTCTTTATTCATATAGCTTTTATAAAAAGCACCAATTTTATGCTCGTCACTGCCCGCTTTAGCCGCGTTATTAGCAGCCGCGCTTTCAAGAGCCACTTTCATCGCTTTTTGCGACTCGTCATATAGTTGCGAAAAAGAACCGTAATTAGATTTATCGCCCGGGATCTCTGTTTTAGCAAGCCACTGACCATTTACGTGGTAGTAAAAATCATCCTGTGCACGTACAGACTCATCCATATTGGCAAGGTCTACACCTAACTCAAGCGTTTTGTCTGCAGGGGCCGTGACTGCTGCAGTTTCGGTGACTTTTGTTTCTTGTTGTTTTTCACCGCAACCTACTAGGCCAAGCGCAAGTGCAATACTTGCGGCGGTAATAGTTACTTTCTTCATAGTTATTCCGTTTGTTAGTTAGAATTTAATACCAACTCCATTAAATTCTTGAATACTTGAGGAATGTAATAGCACTCACAGCACGCTTTCACTTAATGGAATGGGTATCAAGAGCGAACTCAGATAAAAGTACGCCATGTGGGTATAATAAACCCCATTAAACAAACATTAAAATAGAATATGTAACAAAGTATTTTGAATGCGATGAGCAAACGAAATAGCCCTACCAATGACAAATTATTTGAATTTAAAAAAATTATTTTTTTCCGTGCAGAGCCAGGCGCTCTAATTTTTCTTTTAGAGAAGGAGGTGCAGATGCAGCGATCGCATTTAAATAATCAGAGGTTTGAGTGCTCATTTTACGAGAATTTCCCGTAACTGCGCTTTGTGCTTGGCTTTTATTGCCAGTAGCGCTTAATCGCTGAGTAGCTTGCGGATTTGCAGTAATTTTTATTTGCCCAAGCTCAGCCATGCCTGCAGCTCTAAAGTGTGACTGCATATCCATTTTCAAATAATTAAGCTTAAGCGCGATAGAAGCCGATACAGCCTCAATCATTAAGGTACCATCACGGTAGTTACTCACTCTGCACTTTTCGCTTAGCTTAGGTCCTAAAAACTCTTTTAATAGAGTTTGCTGTTTATCAAGTGCTTGGCTTTTACCTGCATAGGCCGACAAGCGGTTGTTGAGCCCCGCCATAATGTCGGTTAACGGCTTTGGTGCATATCTATCTTTTGCCATTTAACACCCCATAAATTTAAATAAAGCTCAGTTAAGCCAAGCACGTAAATGTTTGGCTTAACTGAGCGCTTTTATATTACACCAATTCGCTTAATTAAGTATTATTGCAAATTGGTATTAAGCGCCTGCTATTTGCATTTGATCTATAAGTACTGAGCCAGTTTGAATACCGCCTCTTCGCTCAATATCGCCACCAATTGCACTAATGCCTTTAAACATATCTTTTAAATTTCCGGCAATAGTAATTTCACTTACTGGGTATTGAATCTGGCCGTTTTCGACCCAAAAACCAGCTGCTCCACGCGAGTAGTCACCCGTAACGGTGTTTACACCTTGGCCCATAAGCTCAGTAACTAATAAACCTGTACCCATGGTTTTTAATAAAGCCGATAAATCATTATGGGTTTGTTCAACTAACCAGTTATGTATACCGCCAGCATGGCCTGTTGGCGTCATATTCATTTTACGTGCAGCGTAACTTGCTAATAAATAGGTTTGTAGCTCGCCACCTTGGATTATTTCACGATCAAGCGTTTTAACCCCTTCGCTATCAAAAGGCGATGATGCTAAACCTTTTAAAATATGTGGGCGCTCAGCTATATTTACACAGTTACTAAATACCTGTGTGCCAAGGCTGTCGAGTAAAAAACTCGACTTACGATAAAGTGCACCACCACCAATGGCCGACACTAAATGGCCAAACAGTGAATTGGCAATATCAGCTCTAAAAATAACAGGCACCTTCATAGTCCCTAGTTTTTGGCTGTTTAGTTTAGCGAGCGTTTCTGCAGCGGCTTCAAGCCCAACAGCTGCAGCATCATTTAAACCCGCTTGATCGCGCGCAACGGTGTAAGCAGAGTCACGCTGCATATGCTCGCCCTCTTTACCTATTACCATAGTGCTAATGCTATGACGAGTACGAGGAAAACCTGCAATTAAGCCATGGCTGTTACCATATACGCGTAAACCTTGGTGCGATGAAAAGCTGGCACCGTCTGAATTAACAATTCGCTCATCAGCATTTAATGCAGCTTGCTCTGCGGCATGGCAAAGCTCAATACCTTGCTCTGGGCTTACATCCCACGGGTGGTATAAATCTAAATTTTTTGGTGCAAACTCAAGTAATTCTTTATCAGCAACACCATTAAATGGGTCATCAGATGTAAATTTAGCTATATCTATCGCTTTTTCTACAACGGTACGCAGTGTTTTTGGACTCAAATCGGCGGTAGACGCAGAGCCTTTATTATTACCAACATATACACTTATACCTAAACCACCGTCTTGGTTAAATTCAATGGTTTCTACTTCACCCATACGTGTACTAACCGATAAACCAGATGTGCTCGACATTGCAGCTTCTGCAGCTGTTGCACCCAACTTTTTTGCATGCTCAAGCACTTCGGCTACGGCATCTTTTACTTGAGAGATTTGAGAATAAATTGGATCGTGTTGTTGGCTTTTCATAAATTAAGTCCTGAGCCTTAAGGCAATATTGCACGCATTTTTTATAGTTAAATGCTAACACACTCACTGCACCACATCAGCTAATATTAATCACTAAAAGAATCGCGTATAATGGCAAAAGTTATTTTTATTTAAGAGCACCCCATGGCAAAGAAAAAAGGCAAGCCTGCTGAAATTGAAGAAGAAATTATATACGTATCAAGAACGGAGCTTAAGCGCGAAGCGCAAGAGTTTCATCAGTTAGGTTCTGAAATTGCCAAAATGGGTAAAAAACAGCGTGAGCGCCTACCATTAAATGACGATTTAAAAGAGGCCATGGTTGTTGCTGATAAAATTAGTAATAAAAGTGATGCTTACCGTCGTCACTTAAACTACATTGCTAAAACGCTTCGTACTGTAGAAAACATCGAAGAAATTAAAGCGATAATTGATGTAATGCTAAATAAAAATAACCAAGCTGAAGTATTGGTTAAAAAAATTGAGCAGCTTCGCGCAGACTTAATTGAGCAAGGTGATGATCTAATAAATGAAACTATTGAGCAGTTTCCTGAGTTGGACCGCCAGCAATTACGCCAGTTAGTTCGTAATGCGACCAAAGAAGCTAAAGCTGAAAAACCAGGTAAAGGCTACAAAGAGTTATTTCAGTATCTTAAAGATGCCCATACAGTGACTTACTAGCGTTAAAAAATTAAAAAGGTGCTGCGGCACCTTTTTTTGTTGTAGATCAAAAACTCTTCTTACAAAACTTTTTATAATTTGCACCTTATTAATATACAAGGTGCGCGTGATGATAGAACTTCCAAAATGGGATGATTCCCTAATAAACAAATATAATGTCTCAGGTCCTCGCTACACCTCTTACCCTACGGCACTTTCTCTTAGCGAAGGTTATAACCAGCAAGACTTGCTAAGCGCTATTGAATCATCATCTAGTCGTTCACTATCTTTGTATATACATATTCCGTTTTGTAGCCAACTTTGTTATTACTGCGGCTGTAATAAAATTATTACTCGTCATCAATCAAAAGCAGATGTGTATCTAGATTACCTTGCTAAAGAAATTAAGGCCCAAGCTCCCCTATTTAAACACTACACCGTAGAGCAATTACATTTAGGTGGTGGAACTCCCACTTTTTTAAATACTAAGCAAATGACTCGCTTAGTGACTTTATTAGAGCAGCATTTTGATTTTACTCATACAACTGAGCGTGGAATAGAGATAGACCCACGCTCGCTTAGCGACAACATGCTCGTTGATTTGCGTGTGCTAGGCTTTAACCGCGTATCGTTTGGTATTCAAGATTTTAATGATGAGGTACAACTTGCTGTAAATCGCCCACAACAAGCCAGTAAAGTTAAGCAACTAATTACTCAAGCTCGCGAGCTTGGTTTTAAATCAATTAATGCAGATATGATTTATGGGCTTCCACTACAAACACCTCAAAGCTTTAAGCATACTATTGAGCAATTAATTGCGTTAAACCCTGACCGTGTATCGGTATTTAATTACGCTCATTTACCAGAACGCTTCGCTGCACAGCGTAAAATTAAAGATGCAGATTTGCCTAGCGCGCATGACAAACTGACTATGTTCAAAAACACTCTTGAACAAATGACTCAAGCAGGATATCAATTTATTGGCATGGATCATTTTGCTCGCCCCGAAAACGAGCTAGCAACTGCACAAAACGAAGCTAAGCTACACCGTAACTTTCAGGGTTACACCACACATGGTAACTGTGATTTACTAGGCTTAGGTGTATCGTCTATTTCACAAATTGGCAGTGCTATTTTGCAAAATCAAAAAGAGCTAAAGCAATATTATCATGCAACCGAAACACAAAGCGGCTGTGCGATTAGTAAAGGGATGCATTTAAATACTGATGACATAATACGTGCTGATGCTATTAAACAGCTTATTTGCCAGTTTGAGCTTAATACAGAAGAGTTTGCCAATAAGCATGGTATTGAATTTAATAGTTACTTTGCAGATGCTCTGACTGCACTTATTCCGCTAATAGATGATGCCATGGTAACAATCAATAACAATACGATTAAAGTAACGCCACGCGGCAATTTATTTATACGTATAATTTGCATGTGCTTCGATGCTCACTTACAAAAACAAATCAACGCAACGCGATTTTCCAGAGTGATTTAGCCTGAACTTTAGGTAATAAATACATAGGCACAAAAAAAGCAGACCTAGGTCTGCTTTTTATATTATCAATAGCACCTAATTAAACACGACTTTATCGCTGCCAGGAGCCGCTTTAAACTCTACAATAATTTTTGCGCAATCAGCTTTTATAGCGTCATTAAGCTTTTCTTCTGCGCGCCAACGAGCAGTGTCTTGTTTAAAAATCTCTTTTTTAGAGTATTTTTTACGAGCATCATGCGTTGGCATTTCTTTAACTACTTCGTACATTTCAAAAATGCCAGGGTACTGAGACGTTAAATCACGCTCATCTTCAAATGCGTATTGAGACATAAGTACCCAAATACGCAAACACCCTTCAGAAAACTCACACTGCTCTTCATTCATTGCACGAGCAATTAAATGAATGCTGTCGGCCAATTTAGCATTACGCTCTAAACGCGACTTTTTAAGCTTTTTTTGCTGCTCAGCTTGAGTTTTTGCAATTAGCTTTTTTTGTGCACTTAACTTATAAAGCAGCTGACCCGCATAAAATGCTAAGCCAGCAATAATCGCAGCACCTACAAATAAGGCTATGATCAACGCTGTACTCATTATTTGCCCTTACTATTTGTCGTCTTCGTCTAGCCATTCATTGGCTAAATCGTCAGATAAGTATTGATCGAAGTCAGCGTTGCCTTCACTTGCAAAGTCATCTTCGAAATCATCTTCAAACTCGTCTTCATCTTCAATACCAAGGATTTTACATAAAGCCTGATGGCGAGCAATACGGCTATTAAAGTACTTAGCATCTTTACCTGTTAGCATTTCACCTTTTTCATGGCGCTCGACTAATTTAAGTAAGCGCTCATCATTCTCAAGTGCTTCAAGCTCTTGTTCTGGCGTTATCTCAGGCTCAGTAACCTTTTTAAGTTCAACCGTAGGTTTTAAGTTACGTTTCATTTCAACTTTAGGTTCAGGTGCTGTAGCAATTAATGGCACTGCTTTTTTACTGCCTACACGCTTATCTTTGGGCGTATAACCACCTTTTTGGCTATCATCATCTAATAGCTCTGGAGCGTTACGAGAACCTGGCTTAGCACCTTTGGTTTTTTTAACTCGCTGCTCTTTTAATGCGCGCATTTCTTTAAGCTTGTCTTGGCTTAAACGAACAGGTCCATTTGATGGGCTTTTGCGTGACTTTTTAGTTCTACTCATATCTTGATCATCTCACTTAAGAGGTTTTGAGCGAGGCGCAACTTAATGGGCATCGCAGTGCTGGCCTAGCCAGAAGAATTCAGTTTGCGCTATGCTATAGAGGTTGGGTTACTCATTAAAAAGCGCCTTAGCTAATAATCGCTAATTTTAAACGGTGGGTATTGTAACAGGACAAATAAAAAGGCGGTAGAGAAAACATCTCTACCGCCTGCTAATCTGAGCGCCATTATCTGGACACTTCTCCCTTCGACTTTTTTTAGTCTTTATTATTTTTATTATTATCAGTCCGTTTTGTTATTATTAATACCTTCCCTGTAACATTCCCTTTTGTTTTTATTATTAAACTTCCATGAGTTTTTTATTATTCTCGGTCGTCCTGACTCTTTTTTATTATTTCCTTTAGTAGCAACATCTTGTGCTATGTAGTCGTGTCGCGCCATTTTCCTTTAGCATAATCCATTTTGTTATTGTTGTTTTGCGACAGTGGTTAATTTACTCGTTAATAATTTTGTTACAACTGGTTTATATAACTTTTATTATAATTATTACATTAACATGTACAACAACCCTTAAAATTCAGAAGGTTAAGTTAAAGTGATAATTTAAAAGAAGACTTTTCTTACAGATGGATATGGACAATGTCTCACATCAGAGGTGGGTAATATCGGTAAATTAAAAAACAAAAAAAAGCAGCCTAGGCTGCTTTTTCAACACATTACAGTGTATTTACTAGTGACGGCTAAATAAATACGACTTTAGTGTAAACCACCTAAGTACTGAGAAAGCACTTCGATGTCTTTATCTGTTAATTTCTTAGCTATATCGCCCATCATGCCGTTTAGGTCATTACTACGAGTGCCATCGCGGAATTTTTCAAGTTGAGCCTTGATGTATTCTGGATGTTGAAAAGAAATTTTAGGAAACTTAGCTAACGATGAACCATTACCACGAGGGCCATGACATGCTGCACATGATGGAATTCCACGTTCCGCGTCGCCCGCTTTGAAAAGCATTTTACCAACTTCAACCACATCTTTAGGTGTTGAACCTTCAGACATATTCAGTGAAGAGAAATAAGCAGCTAAATCTTTCATGTCTTGCTCGCTAAGTGGCATAGCCATAGCGCTCATAACCGGATCCATACGACCTTCTTTACCGCCAGAAGTCATACCTAATTTTAAATCCTGAAGTTGCTTAAGAATATAATCTGGATGTTGACCTGCAAGCTTAGGGTAGATATTAACCGGCGCATTACCATCTGGGCCGTGACAAGCCGCACACGTTGCTGATTTTTCTTTACCTGCGTTTACATCGCCATCGAATGCTGTTGCGTTGCTTGCTGACAACGCACCAAGCAATATTGTTAAAGATAGTGCTATTTTTTTCATGGTGAATTCTCTGTTTCCGACCCTGTATCATCTACAATATAGATAGTTGTAATACATGTATTCTACACGATAAAAAATTCTCTGGCACGTTTTCTACTCATATTAAGCTTATAAATTATAGGGTTTTGACCTAGATTAAGCTTTAAGTGTCTTTTAATGTGCCATTTGTGCTGCTTTAAGGTGTTTAAATACGCTTTTTAATACATCCTTTATAGTATAAAATACGCGCCCTGAGTGAATTTAGTTTACTCAACATGACCATTTTTAAGTTTTAGGAGAGCCTGTGCTCAAATCTCGTATCAAATATAATACTGCGTCTTTCGTAACAAGCGCTCCAGACATTACTAAATTACCTGCTGATACGGGAATTGAAGTCGCGTTTGCTGGTCGCTCTAATGCTGGTAAGTCAAGTGCCCTTAATGCGCTTACAGACCAAAAGCTAGCACGTACCAGTAAAACACCAGGGCGTACTCAGCTAATCAATACTTTTGAACTTGCTGATGTTGATGATATGCGCTTAATCGATTTACCTGGGTATGGTTTTGCGAAAGTACCAATTGAAATGAAAAAGAAATGGCAAAAGTCGTTAGGTGAATACCTACAAAAACGCCAAAGCTTAAAAGGTATCGTGGTATTAATGGATATTCGCCATCCATTAAAAGACTTAGATAAAGATTTAATTAACTGGGCTATAGGTAGCGAAATACCAGTACTTGCCCTTTTAACAAAAGCAGACAAGCTTAAGCAAGGTGCGCGTAAGGCACAGGTACTACAAGTGCGTCGTGAGTTAAGCCAGCTTGACGGTGACATTACTGTACATGCGTTTTCATCGCTTAAAGGCACAGGCTTACCTGAAGTCGCTAAAAAGCTAGATGAATGGTACTTAGGTCCCGTTGTAGCAATCCCACCACAAGATAAGCAAAGTGAAGAAACTGACTCTAATGCTTAATTGCTAAGAAAGATAAAACTTTTCTCCTGCTGATTTTATATAATAGCCGCGCTCATCTACTGCGGCTATTTCAGCCCACTGGTAAAATACATTTCTACTTATACGTGCACAGCAACCATACGGCAGCTGTAAATAAGGCACTGTTATACCTTTATAGTTTTGTATAGTTAATGGCTGCTTAGCACTTATGAGCCATTGCCTCGCTATATTATCTATACAACACAAAACGTTTCCTTGTGCTGTATTTTCAAAACGCCAATCCACAATTATAAATGGCGCATCTTGCACTTCTATCGCTATTTTTTCGACTGGGGTTTTTAAGTAAAACTGCGTACCTTCTTTACATAAAACACTGGCGAATAGCTTCACCATAGCAATGCGAGTTATCTCACTGCCATCGTAAAACCATTGCCCTTGCTCATCAATAACAATTGGCAGCTCACCACAATGAGTTGGCTGCCAGCTGTTAAACGGTTTGCTTGGCTCGCTTAATTGCTTACTAAGCTGTGCAAGAGAGATCACTGTTTTTTAAGTGTTAGTGCAAATGTAACTGGTACAGCTGTCGCTATTGACGGTAAACCCGCTAATTTTTGTAGCTGCTTAACACCTTCAGTTACGCCAAAATCATCGCTATTAATAATAATCGGGGTGAAAGATGAAACGCTTAAGTCACCGTTTTGTGAGCTAGTTACTAACACATCAATTTTGAATGGTTTTTTGTTTCCATGAAAATCTAGTTCAGCATTAATACCTTTAAGCACATGCTGGCCTGGCTTTTTAACACTACTAAGTTCTTTAACTAAATCAGCACTTAAAACAGCATTTGGAAATTTACTCGCTTCAAATAATAGTTTAGCTAAACGCTCATTACGGATTAGAATAAGCGTTTCTGCAGAGCTTAAGTCGACATTTACGCTAAACTTACCACTATCTGTAAGCATGCCCTCGAGGTTGGTAAAGTGATGGGCCTCAGCAACTGAATCTTTTTTAATTGATACAAAGCTCAATTGGCTTTTATCATTAACAAGCTGCCAATCAGCCTGCGCAACATTAGAAATGACTAAACTTGATAAAGAAAAACCTGCAATAGCTAATGCTTTAAACATAACGCACTCCTTAGTAATAAAAATAATGGAAATAATAGAAATTAAAAATAATAGCACTTTGATGGTATCACCTGCGATGTACCCAAACCACCTCAAAGTAACGAATGGATAACGCGATAAGCAAAATTAATAAAGCTGATTTTTTAGGAGCAGAATAAAAAACGGCCAACCAAAAATATGGCAGGCCGGTATAGCAAACTGGGGAGAAGCTATCAATTTGTTGCATCCTTTCAGATGCATCATCAACAGGATGTCCTACAGGATGAGGACGGGCGGGACTTTAACAAAAGAGCGCATAAAAATACAATGATATTCCTCAAAAACAGTTCGAATTGACGAACATATAACTATTTAATACAAATAGTTGCTTAAATTAACCTACTTTTAACTAAACCTTGTTCACAGCAAAAACCTAAAGCATTATTGCGCTAGTTTTTTACAGTCATAAAAAAAGCGCCTAGTGGCGCTTTAAAGTAAATAAATAATTAAGTATTAGTGAGCTTGTTCCCAGTTTTCACCTTCATCGGCTTCTACGATTAAAGGCACATCAAGTATGGCTGCTTGCGACATGAGTTCACAAATTTGTTTTGTGTACGCTTGTGCACAATCCGTTTTAATCTCAAATACCAGTTCATCGTGAACTTGCATAAGTAACTTAATCGTATTTGGTGCCTGCTCGCTTACCCAGCTATGTACACTTAACATTGCTTTTTTAATAATGTCTGCCGCTGTGCCTTGCATTGGTGCATTAATTGCTGCACGTTCAGCACCTTTGCGTCGAGCGCCATTGCGCGCATTGATTTCTGGTAAATGCAGGCGACGACCAAAAATAGTTTCTACATACCCATTTTCAGCGGCTTTTTCGCGGGTTGTTTCCATGTATTCAAGTACACCAGGGAAACGCTCAAAGTATTTATCAATATAGTGCTGCGCTTCGTGACGTGGCACATCAAGCTGACGCGCTAAACCAAAGGCTGACATTCCATAAATTAAACCAAAGTTTACTGCTTTAGCTTTACGGCGCATATCTGTGGTTACATCATCAAGCTCAACACCAAATACTTCAGCAGCAGTTGCACTGTGAACATCTAAACCGTTTGCAAAGGCATTAAGTAGGCCTTTATCTTGCGATAAGTGCGCCATAATACGTAGCTCAATTTGGCTATAATCGGCAGCTACAATTTTATAACCTTCTGCGGCTATAAAGGCTTCACGAATACGGCGTCCCTCTTCAGAGCGAATTGGTATATTTTGTAAGTTAGGATCGGTTGAGCTTAAACGCCCTGTTGCTGTAACCGCTTGATGATAAGACGTATGCACACGTTGCGTTTTCTCATTGACCATTAACGGTAATTTGTCGGTATACGTTGATTTAAGCTTAGATAATCCACGATGTTCAATAATTACTTTTGGTAATGGATAATCATGGGCAAGCTCTTGCAGTACTTCTTCAGCCGTTGAAGGCGCACCTTTAGGCGTTTTTTTAATAACTGGCAGCTCAAGCTTTTCAAATAATAGAACTTGTAATTGTTTTGGTGAGCTTAAGTTAAATGGTTCGCCCGCTATTTCATATGCTTCTTTTTCAAGTTCAAGTAAACGTTCACCTAAGCGTTGGCTGTGCGCTGCAAGCATGTTGCTATCAATTGCTACACCTGTGCGTTCTATATCCGAAATAACATTTACCAAAGGCATTTCTATTTCTTCAAATACCGATTTTAGCTTTTCATCTGCCGCTAATTTAGGCCACAGCACTTCGTGTAAACGCAGAGTTATATCCGCATCTTCAGCAGCATAAGGTGCGGCTTTTTCAAGCTCAATTTGATTAAAGGTAAGCTGCTTTTTACCTTTGCCAGCAATATCTTCAAAGCTAATATTTTTATGGCCTAGGTATTTAAGTGCTAATGAATCCATGTCATGGCGTGTGCCTACGCTATTAAATACGTACGACTCAAGCATAGTGTCAAACTTAATACCGTTAAGTTCATAACCGGCATTAGCCAGCACACTTTTATCGTACTTAAGATTTTGTCCTACTTTGGCTTTATTTGCATCAGCTAAAATTGGCCCAAGTTTTTGCATTACAAACTCAAGGCTTAATTGCTCAGGTGCTCCTGGGTAGTCGTGCGCAACAGGTAAGTAAGCTGCTTCACCCGCTTTTACTGAAAAGCTCATACCGACTAACTGCGCTTGCATATAATCAAGGCTGGTTGTTTCGGTATCAAACGCAAATAAATCAGCACTATTTAACTGCTCAATAAGCGTATCAAATTGTGATTCGGTTAAAATAGTTTCGTAATGTGCATCTTCTACTTTTGGCAGCTCATTTGCCTCAGTAGGCACATCTATATGTGTATCTGCGGTTTTAGGATCATCCAATAATTCTGCTAACCAACGACGAAATTCGCATTCACCATATAATGCAATTAACTCATCTTTATTTGGCTCTTGGAGCTTAAAGGTATCAAGATCAGATTCAACCTCAACATCACATTTTATTGTTGCAAGCTCATAACTTAAAGGCAGGTGATCAAGCGCCGTTGCTAACTTTTCACCAATTTTACCTTTAATGTCACCAGCGTTATCCATTACACCTTGAAGCGAACCGTATTTTTGAAGCCACTTAACAGCTGTTTTAGGACCGCATCCTTCAACACCCGGTATGTTATCAACCTTGTCACCCATCAATGCTAAATAATCGATAATTAGCTCAGGGCCTACACCGAATTTTTCTACTACGGTTTGTGGGTCTGAAATACTGTCGGTCATGGTATTAATAAGTGTTACATGCTCATTTACAAGCTGAGCCATATCTTTATCACCCGTTGAAACGAGTACATGACGTTTTTGCTCTGATGCTATGCGTGCAAAGGTCCCAATTACATCATCGGCTTCAACACCTTCAATGCTAATAAGCGGAAAACCCATTGCTTTAATAATGCTGTGTATTGGTGCTATTTGCGTCCGTAAGTCGTCCGGCATAGGCGGGCGGTTAGCTTTATACTCGCTATACATATCATTACGAAAGGTTTTACCTTTGGCATCAAACACCACTACCATGTGCGACGGATCATATTGTCTGATTAGGCTTTTAAGCATGTTGATCACACCGTAAATAGCCCCGGTAGCCTCGCCTTTTGAATTAGTCAAATGCGGCGGAGAATGATAAGCACGAAATAAATATGAAGAGCCATCAACTAAAATTAGTGGGTTTTCGGGGATCTGAGCCATGGTGAATTTGGATCCTAAATACAAAAAATTAAGGTAATTGTAAGCATGCCATAAGGCAGTAAATAAAACGACTGTGAATTATCATCCGTCGTGGTATATAAATTAGAGCAAGCTGTGGATAAGTATGTAGATAACAGCCACAAGCTATTCTTCCGAAGCAATATAAAATGCTTAGAAAATACTTTAACTGTTTGTTTTTGTTTAAAAAAGATAATACGAGGTTCTTTTTTTATTATTTTAAACCAATGTGGAAAAAGGTTTTCTAACTGTTACATCCGCTGTTAGTCACTTTGATTATTTGTATCCATTTAAATAACCGGAGGAGTATTCTAGCATAATGGATCAAAGATCATAGCGATCCTTTATAATTTTTTTAAAGGCGAAGTGATCGCAAATGGCATAAACCGCAAAATAGCTTGCGCAGCGAATGCTTTTTATACTAAAAATTTATTTTAGCGAGAAATTTTGGGCATGTTAGACTTCATCCAATCGACTTATAAAAATGATTTAAGGAGCACAAAAGCATGAAAAAAGTAGCCGTAATTTTAGCAGGGTCTGGTGTTTTTGATGGTAGCGAAATTAATGAAGCCGTACTTAGCCTTTTGCACATAGCTAAAAATGATGCTAGTTATCAGTGCTTTGCACCAGATATAACACAGCATCACACTTTAAACCATATAACGGGTGAAGAAATGCCCGAAACTCGTAATGTACTTGTAGAAGCTGCACGTATTGCCAGAGGCGATATAAAAGCGCTGAAAGAATTAGACGTACAACAATTTGATGCGCTAATTGTTCCGGGTGGTTTTGGAGCGGCAAAAAACTTATGTGACTTTGCTATTAACGGTACAAATGCCACTATCAACACTGAAGTACTTGAAGCAGGTAAAGCATTTGCAAAAGCAAAAAAACCGGCTGGTTATATGTGTATAGCTCCAGCTTTGATCCCCTTTATTTATGAAGGTGCTTCACTTACTATCGGCACTGATGAAGACACAGCAAATGCATTAACATCACTTGGCGCTAAGCATGTAAACTGTGCTGTTGATGATATTGTAATTGATCAACCAAATAAATTAGTAACCACTCCTGCTTATATGCTTGCGCAATCGCTTGTTGAAGCCGATGCAGGGATCGCAAAGCTTGTACGCTGCGTATTGTCGTTGGACTAATTTAAAGTGACCGCTTGTAATGTAGCTAATTAACTTTGTTTATTTACTTTGCAAAGTAACGTTAATTTTTAAATTTTATTGCGTTAACGCAAAAATTAGCCAGTTTTATTAATAAAATAGTCTCTTAGCGTTTTATAAATTGCTTCAGAGAGTTATAATCGGTTTAATTTCCGTCATCTATAATCGTGATTGATCACGTTCAAATCGAAGTGAGCAAGGCAAAATGAAAAAACTAACAGCTGCAGTATTAGTAATGCTAGCAACCACCGCATACGCACAGCCATATGATAAGTCTATGACTGAAGATGCAATTAAAAAACGTCTCGCGCCGGTTGGTGCTGTATACCTTGAAGGCGACAAAGCAGCTGTTGCTGCTGAGCCAACAGGCCCACGTTCAGGTGAGCAAGTATACCAAGGTGCTTGTTTTGCATGTCATGGTACTGGTGCATTAGGTGCACCTAAATCAGCTGATGATTGGGCTCCACGTATAGCTAAAGGTAAAGACACTTTACTTGAGCATGCACTTAATGGTTTTAATGCAATGCCTCCTAAAGGTACTTGTATGGATTGTTCTGATGACGAGATTAGCGCTGCTATCGATTTCATGACATCTAAGTAAACATATTTAGTTATGTAAAAAGGCTTACCCTAGGTAGGCCTTTTTTAATGCCTTTTTAACGCTTTTAGCCGCATTTTTACCACAATAGCTACTTGACCCGTCCCCTTAAAAGTGAAATTATAAGAGCAATAACTATACAATAAAAACAGTCGGTCAACGTCATTGGAAGATAAACCCAATGTACCGAGTAAATTAGCGCACCAAAATAAAAAGCTCAAAGCGCTATTAGAAAAGTACAAGCAATCTCACCATCTACAAAGTGCTCTGATACAATTATCAGAGCAAGCGAGTACTGTTGCCGAGCTAACCCTACTTTATCCTGCCATCCACGATATATTGCAAAAATATGTACCGAGTAAAAGCTTTTATGTCGTGCTTTCTAATTCGTATAACAACTCATTGGAACTATCTTATTTTTCAGATGAGAAAGACGGTATTGCTGTAGCGCTCAACCAATCAAATAGTTTTGATGAGGGGGCTACGGGTTATGTATTTAAGCAAGGTAAAACCGCTTATTTTACAAAAAAACAAATGCAACAAGCCGCAGAAAATGGCTTATTTAAAGCATTAGGTACACCTGCGGAGCATTGGGTAGGCGTTCCGGTTTATCAAGAAAAAAATATTATTGGCGTACTTGCCGCACAAAGCTACGATACCCAACAAGGGTATAGCTCTGGGCAAATACAGCTCTTAGAAGTTATGTCACTTTATTTAGCAACGGCAATTGAGCGTGTAAAAAAACGTGAGTTACTTGAATCAGAAGTAAAAATCCGTACCCGTGCACTTACGCAAAGTAATGATGCATTGAATATTGAAGTAGAGCAGAGAAAGCGCGCGCTACAACGACAACAAATATTATTTAAAATTTCTGAACTTGCCACACAAGCAAAAAACCTTGATGACGCTTACGTTCAAATACATCAAATAATAAAAACCATTACCTATGCCGACAATTTATATATCGCGCTATATAACAAAGAAAGCGGTTGGATAGACTTTCCCTATTACGCTGATGAGTTTAGAGATGTAGCAAAGCCTCGACGTTTTGCTAAAGGTTATAGCGAGTTAGTAATTAGCACTGAGCAAACGCAGCTCATACACCCTTGTAGAGCTAAGGAGCTATTAAAAAGCGGCGTTGTACAGCGCTCAGCCCCTGTACCTTTAGAGCAAAAAGCAACGAGTTGGCTAGGTGCTCCTCTTAAAACATCACAAGGTGTAATAGGCTTAATAGTTTGCCAAGCATATAATAATAAACATATTTTTAGCCAAGACGATTGTGAACTAATTACCTTTGTATCGCATCAAATTGCTGCTGTTTTACAAACTAAGCTTGCCAATCAAGCGATTGAAAAAAGTCACCAAGAGCTTGAGTTTAGAGTTAGCGAAAAAACAAAAGAGCTTCAGCAAGCTAATCTGCACTTACAGATGCAAATAGATGAACGTAAAAAAATTGAGCAACAACTTTATCACGATGCTCATCACGACTCGTTAACCGGCTTACCTAACCGCAGCTTATTTTTAACGCAACTAGAGAAAACACTGCAGCACTATCAGCGTTTTCCCGATCATCATTTTGCAGTTTTATTTATTGATTTAGATAAATTTAAAGATATAAACGATCAGTTAGGACACCAAGCTGGCGATCAATTTTTAATAAGCGTAGGTGATTTATTTGCGCATTGTATACGTGAACACGATTTACTAGCGCGCTTAGGTGGCGATGAGTTTGTTATTTTATTAACCCACTTAACTGAGCCACAGCAAGCTGAAGACGTTGCTAATCGTATTATTGATATAATGAAAAAACCATTTTGTAGCAAAGGTACGTGTATACAAAGTGGCGCAAGTATTGGTGTGACCTTTTCACAACCACAATATACTCACACCGATGAAATTATCCGTGATGCTGATGCCGCCATGTATTATGCTAAAAATTCAGGTCGTGACCGCTACGAGCTGTTTCATCCATTATTAACTCAATCAATTCCTACACAAGAATCGCAGACACTTCATCATCTAGACCTACTGCCAATGCATTTTAGAAGCAGCGAAATTATTACGCTCAATGAGCAATTTCAATCAGAGTCTTTATTTGAAGCCTTTGGCGAACACCCCGTCTTAGGTTGCACTAGTTTTGATATTTTGAAAAAGTTTGCAACAGATAAAGATCAGCATGTACAAGTTGAATTAGAATTGTTGCAGCAGGCCTATTCACAAGCACTCAGTGCCAATGTAGCAATGGCACTAGTGCCATGTTCAAGTAATTTACTTGAACAGTTAGAGTTTATTGTTTTTACCGATGTATTAAATAAACAACAAGGCTTAAGCCAGCTATGCTTGTTATTTGATGAGCAAGAAATTCGCCATGCTAGTGCAACACAAATAGAAAACCTTAAAAAGCTACCTCAGTTAGGGTTTTCTATTGGGCTGAATAACTTTGCTAAAGATAGATGCGAGCTAAACTTACTAACCGATATAAATTTCGATTACTTACTGCTTAGCTCCACATTTAGTAAACGTGTTTTACAACAAGATAGCGTTGATTTACAGCTACAAGGTGTACTAGCAATTACCAAACTTAAGAATATGAAAGTAATTGCTAAAGGCCCATCTATACTTAATTTTAGAGCCCTATTAGATAAGCACGGACTAGCCTTTTTTGTAGGTAAGCAACACACGCTCACACATGCACAAGGCATATCTGCGGTGTCTCAGTCACAGCTAAGTTAAGCTACTCTGGCTTTTTAAGCATAGCCCGTAAGTTTGCAACACGAGCTTGGCCTTTTTCCATTCGTTCAGCTTGAGTGTTGGGCGCTTTTTTGTTCTCAAATGCTAAATCGTCTTGCGGTAACTCTTGTACAAACCGGCTTAGCTCCGTTTGCGATGTTTCTCCAAATTGACGACGTATTTTTGCATACGTTAGTGTCAACTCTTGCTGCGCTCGAGTAATACCTACATACGCTAGGCGGCGCTCTTCATCTACGTTATCTTCATCAATACTGACTTGGTGTGGTAAAAGCCCCTCTTCCATGCCAACCATAAACACATACGGATACTCTAAGCCTTTTGATGCATGTAGAGTAAGTAGTTGCACTGCATCTGACTCATCTTCTTCTTCGTTGCGCTCAAGCATATCGCGAAGGGTTAGCTTACTTACAACTTCAGCGAGCGTCATCGGCTCGTTATCAGCATCGCCGGTGAGCATATCGGTGATCCATCGATACAATTCAGAAACGTTCTTCATTCGCATTTCAGCCGCTTTTGCACTCGGTGATGACTCATACAGGTAAGCTTCGTAGTTTATGTTACGAACTAAATCTTTGACGGCTTCTAGTGTATCGCTGCGCACTGCATTGTCAGATAGCTCTACTACCCAGCGAGCAAATCCCGAAAGCGCATTTAAGCCACGGCCTTTAAGTCTGTAGCCTAAGTCGTTATCAAAACAGGTTGCAAATAAACTTTGGTGTTTTTCGTTTGCAAGCGTTCCTAACTTTTCAAGGGTTACCGTGCCTATTTCACGACGCGGCGTATTAACAATGCGTAAAAATGCGTTATCGTCATCCTGGTTAACTAGCAAACGTAGATACGCCATAATATCTTTGATTTCTGAGCGAGAGAAAAACGACATTCCACCGCTTATTTTATAGGGTATACGGTTGCTCATTAATGATTTTTCAAAACCACGAGCCTGGTGATTCCCGCGATACAAAATAGCGTAATCTTTATAGCTCGTTCGTTTCATAAACTTATGAGATATGATCTCTGCAACTACACGCTCCGACTCATGCTCTTCATCACGACAACCAATTACTTTAATGGGTTCGCCGTAACCTAACTCACTAAATAATTTCTTTTCAATATCGTGTGGGTTATTTGCAATAAGTATATTTGCCGATTTAAGAATTCGTTGTGCACTACGATAGTTTTGCTCAAGCTTTATGAGTCTAAGGCCAGGGTAGTCTTTACTTAAAAGGATTAAGTTTTGCGGCCTTGCACCACGCCATGAGTAAATAGATTGGTCATCATCACCTACCACAGTAAAACGTGCGCGCTCACCAACAAGTAGCTTAACAAGCTGATATTGGCTGGTATTGGTATCTTGATACTCATCCACCAGCAAGTACTTAAAGCGTTGCTGCCATCGCTCTCGAGAAGTCTCGTTATTGGTAAGTAATAACGTTGGGATCATGATAAGATCATCAAAATCTAATGCGTTATAGGCGCGCAGCTGAATTTGATAACGCGCATATAACTGTGCAAATAAAGACTGCTGTGCATCGCGTGCCTCACGCACTGCTTGCTCTGGTAAAATGAGTTCATTTTTCCAATTGCCTATTTGCATTTTTAATAGCTTGAGTAAGTCTTTATCGTTTTTTAATTCGTCTTCAGTTAAATCGTTTAAAAGCTGGTTAGTGTCTTGATCATCAAATAACGAAAAGCCCTCTTTAAAGCCTAACGTTTTTAACTCTTTTTTTATTATTTCAAGGCCTAAGGTATGAAACGTCGATACCCATAATCCTTTTGCCTCTTGCTTATTAAGCGTTTGTAACACGCGCTCACGCATCTCTTTAGCGGCTTTATTTGTAAACGTTACAGCTGCAATATTTCGCGCTTTGTATTCACATTGTTGTACCAAGTAAGCAATTTTATTTGTTATAACACGGGTTTTACCAGAGCCTGCGCCAGCTAAAACTAAGCATGGACCACTAATATATTTTACTGCTTCATCTTGTTTAGGATTGAGTTTCATAACGACCAAAGAGATTTAAAAGACGCGCAATTTTAACGTAACCACCACAGCAGGCAAAGCAATTGCCTTAATTAATTCGATAAAGATGATCATGTGTTAAATACATTGGGTATAAGGTAATATGAGTTATTATCATTTTAGGCAAGGCCGAAGGGACAATTATGATCAACCCAGCAAAACTTGAAGAAATTGCAAAGCAAATTACGAGCAATATGCCACAAGGTGTAAAAAACTTAGCAGACACACTTGAAGGTAAAACTAAGCAAGTTTTACAAAACAAGCTTGCTGAAATGGACTTTGTAAGCCGTGAAGAATTTGATGTGCAAAGCCAAGTGCTAATTCGTACTCGCGAAAAACTGACAGAATTAGAAGCAAAAGTTGCCCTACTTGAGCAGCAGCTAAGTGCTAAATCAGACGCTGAATAATTAAGCGTAAAAATACAAAAGGCAGCTTAGGCTGCCTTTTGTATTTTTAGCTATATTTAAATAACTCATCGAGCACGTAATACGATAACGCAGCTTGCTGCTCAATGCTCACCGTATGCATTTTTTGCGCAACTTGTTTGCCCGTAATTGGCTTATAACGCTTTAAAAAAGGCAGCATTGTAATAACCGGAAAAATATAACTCCCTATTTTTTCGGCCGCTCTAAATTGTTTACGCTCACCTAATAACAACGATGGCTGAAAAATACTGCACTTAGAAAAATTAAGCTGCTTAACTTGAACTTCAAGCGCTCCTTTCATTTTTAAGTATGCGCTACGACTGTGTGCATTAGCCCCGCTAGAAGAAACTAAACAGTAATGGGGAATATTGTTATTTGCAGCTAATTGCGCCGCTATAAATTGATAATCAAAATCGACTTTTCGCTGCTCAGCTACTGAACCCGCTTGTTTAAGCGTAGTACCTAAGCAAGAGAAAAAAACATCGCCTTTAATGAGTTCTGAATATTGAGTCAGTTTATCAAAATCAATCACATGGTTTACTAATTTAACATGCGAAATAGCTAAATCACGACGGCTTAAAGTCACTACCTTTGAGTAATGTTCACTACTTAGTAGCTTATGCAGTAGCTCATTGCCCACTAAGCCTGTAGCACCTATTAAAACCGCCGTTTTAGCCATGCGCTAAGTTACTCACAGCCCGCTTTTTTAAAAACGTGCTGTACCGCTCTTTTATAACTTTCGGTTTCTTCTGCGGCGCAAGTTACAACTGCTTCTAAGTCATGTAAGTGGCCATTTTCAAGGCCGTAAACCCAACCATGAATCGTCAAGTCTTGCCCTTTTTCCCATGCGTCTTGCACTATGTTGGTTCTACACACATTGCGCACTTGTTCTATTACATTAAGCTCAATAAGACGGCTCAAGCGCTGTGTTTCATCCATAGCATTAAGATGCTCAAGGTGTTTTTCTTTCACGTCACCTACGTGGCGAAGCCAGTTGTCAATAAAGCCAAATTTAGCATCGTTTAATACAGCTTGTACGCCACCACAACCATAGTGGCCTACCACCATAATATGTTTTACTTTTAACACTTCAACTGCGTATTGCATTACAGATAAACAGTTATGATCGGTGTGCACTACAACGTTTGCTACGTTGCGGTGTACGAATAACTCACCGGGTAATAAATCAACTATTTGGTTTGCAGGAACACGAGAATCTGAGCAACCAATCCATAGGTATTCTGGGTTTTGTTGCATTGATAAAATTTTAAAAAACTCAGGATCTGCTTCACTTGTGCGTTTAGCCCAGCGTTTGTTGTTTTCGAATAAATTTTTTAACTTTCTCATTGCATCTCTTATTAAGTCGAGGACAGGGAATTTAATTTATATTGGCAAGAATCAATATATTACGTGGTGTTAACTGCTTTTCGCAAAACGTTTTAACACTCACTTGATAACCTTGCTGTTGCAAATATAAAGCACGATCGAGTACAAGCCAAACCTCAATTGCCCTTCTGAACACATGTCGAACCAGTTCAACTCGGTCAGTGACTTTCTTTTTTGCTTGGCCAATATTTAAAAACGATTCATAATCAATACCTTGAGGTAAATTTAATGCTTTTTTCTCAGCAGCCCATGCACAAAATGATTTAAATGAATCTGAAAATATAGCCTTGTTAACCGATGGCACACTGACATATGACTGCTCGTTAGTTATCGATTTTCTAAGCGCGTCAAACCCAAGACGCCATTCAAGTTCTGTTTTACGCACTTTATCTAATCGAGAAGGCGCAGTAACGGTTTCTTGCAGAGCTAACTTTAAGTCTCGATGAGTTAAATTAAGCTCACTTTGCTTAGCAGCGTCACTCATTGCATGATAGTTATTTGGCGTATATAAATGATAGCAACAGGGGGAGAAACTAATTTGCTTGGCTTTGGCAAAGCATGCTTTTTGCATAAATACTTGATGTAGTGCCCCACATGCATGCAGTGCAACAGCGTGGGTGTCTTCGTTAAAAAAAGACTGAGTGTCGTCACTCAGTACATCAGCTTGGCTAAAGTGCATTGCTAAACCTTGTTGCTGAGCACTTTTTTGTCCTTGTTCACATAAATTAGCTTGAAGTTCAATACTGTGCACACTACTTGCGCCATTAAAAGCAAGCATTCGACCTAAATGTCCTTTGCCTGCGCACCACTCTATAACTGGCTCAGCAGAGTTAGGTAATGCCGATACAAAGTCTTGTAGCTGCTCAAACTTACGCCCTTTAATACCCGTACTTATCCAAAATGGGTAGTCACTGCGAGAAGCATTAATTTGTGGTATTTCGCACAGTAAAGCTAGTTTACTTACGTTATTTATATGAGGGGCAAAAAACTCATACAGCCGCTCCTGATCACAATCAAGTTCAACGACTTGTTGATCAGTTAAGTTATTAAGTAAGGTTGTTAACTCTGGCCACGGGCAGCTCTCAAAATCAAACGCTGTACACTGCCAATATTGGCGAGTGCTCATTAAAAATGTATCAAGTGCAAAAAATCGCTCAGCTAACGTCATAACAGCTTAAACTAAAAAAAGACGATTTATTATACCAGTTAAGCGCTTTTAAACGCTTACTTTTTGCTAAAAATAAGCCGTAAGTACAGCGGAATAGAAATTATACTCACCAGTATTGCAGCAATTAACATCCACGATAACTGCATAGTTTCTGGCTCTTCGTAATTATAAATAAAGTCAGCTTTTACTTCATCAAACTCATTTTGCCCAATGCCATATAAATCGGCTATCAGGCGCCATTTTGCCATCGACATATTACCTAGGTTAGTTGTGGGCGGCATAATATACTCTCGAAGTACTTCAGCTTCATACGCTAATTGATGGAAATTTTTATGATTAGCGTATTTTAATTGCGTAATAGCAATCGCTTCATCCATGTTCATCATGGCATAACGCCACCCTTTTAAACTTGCTTGATAAAAGTTCTCAACCGTTTTGGGATGCTTTTTAAGCATGTATTGACTCGTAAATAGAATATCACCATATACGTCCATTCCGTAGCGCTGCGGGCAAACAAGCCTATGGGCTATGCCTTGCTGAGTCATGTAATAGGGCTGATTAGTGACATACACCTGTGTAGCATCAAGCTTATTTTCTACCCATGCTTGAGTTGGGTTTTCACCGTCATAAACTGCAAGGTTATCTACATCTATACCACTGCGCTTAAGCATTACCAATAGCTCAGTGCTGTCTAGGCGGCTTACTTTAGTAATACGTTTATTAACAAAGTCTCGGGGATGAAAAATATCTGAAGTGTCTTTAACCATCCAGCAATAAGGTGAAAACTGTAAAATAGCAGCCATGGCAACAAAAGGCTGACCCTTTACTTTTTGCTGTAAAATACCAGAATGCGCTACACCAAATTGCGCTTTATTTGAAGCCACCGGTGCAAAGGTGTCGGGCATAAAAGGGTTGGCCGGGTTAATAGTTACGTCTAAGCCGAGTTCTTTGTAATATCCTTTTTCTTTGGCCATGTAGTAACCGGCAAATTGAAATTGATGTGTCCATTTTAACTGTAAAGTCACATGCTCTTGTGCCATAAGCTGGCTGCAAAAAAGTAACGTTACGAGTATTAATCCTTTAATAGGCAACTGGGAGTTCCAAATAATGGTAAATACTTGTAACTATATGTAAAACACAAGATAAAGCAAGCACCCTACTTAGAGCGCTTGCTTATATGAGGATTAAGCTGAGACTAAATCGTCAGCTTTGGGGTTTTGCGATTGAGATGTTAAAAACTGCGTAAAACATGGATTTTGTGTTTCATCTTGAACGCTATAACCTAAACGGTTTAAATACTCGTTGAACATATCAAATTGGCTTGGCTCAATAGCAAAGCCAGCCAGTACATTACCCATAGAGCCGCCATGATTGCGATAATGAAATAGCGTAATATTCCAATTACTACCAAGCGTATCTAAAAAGCGTGCAAGTGCGCCCGGATATTCAGGAAACTCAAAGCGAAGTAGACGTTCATGTAATTGCTCTGGTGCTTTGCCCCCAACCATGTAACGCACATGTAATTTAGCGAGTTCGTTGTCTGATAGATCGCAAAATTGATAGTCGTTACTTGTTAAGTCTTGCTTTAGCTCATTAAGCTCTTGCTCGCCTTGGCGCAGGGCAATACCTACAAATATCTGCGCTTCACCAGGTCCTGCATAACGGTAGTTAAACTCAGTAATAGCACGGCCACCTAAAGAAGCACAAAACTGCTTAAAGCTGCCTTTTTCTTCTTTAATAGTAACGGCTAATAACGCTTCGTTTTTTTCACCTAGCGCAGTGCGCTCTGCTACGTAACGAAGACGATCAAAGTTTAAGTTAGCACCCGAAAGCACCGCTGCTAAATGCAGCCCTTTTAAGCCCGATTGTTGGCTCCACTTTTTAAGCCCTGCCGTTGCAAGAGCGCCAGAAGGCTCTGCAATTGCGCGAGTAGAGACAAAAATATCTTGCATGGCAGCGCAAATTTCATCGCTAGTCACAGTGATTACTTCGTCGCAAAACTTTTGGGCTAAACGAAATGTTTCACTACCGATAATTTTTACAGCAACACCATCAGCAAAACTACCAACACGGTCAAGCTCTACCGGCTCACCCGCTTTAAGTGCTGCTTGTAAACATGCGCTTTCGTCAGCTTCTACGCCAATAACTTTTATATCAGGGCGTAATGACTTGATATAAACAGCCATACCAGCAAGTAAACCGCCACCGCCAACAGGTATAAATACGGCATCAAGCTCGTTGAGTTGCTGCATTAACTCGCGGGCAACAGTGCCTTGCCCAACGATAACGTCTGGGTCATCAAAAGGCGGAACAAATACACCATTACGCTGCTCAGTAAGTTCTAGGGCGTGTGCTTTTGCCGCATCAAAATGATGACCATGTAATACCACTTCGCCACCAAGCGCACGTACTGCGCTTACTTTTATTTCAGGCGTTGTTACTGGCATAACAATAGTGGCTTGGTGCCCAAGGTGAGATGCACTAAGTGCCACCCCCTGAGCATGGTTACCAGCCGATGCCGTAATAACAACAGACCCTTTTGGTAACTTATTTAATTTATTGTATGCACCGCGTAATTTAAACGAATACACGGGCTGTTGATCCTCACGCTTAAGCCATACATGGTTCCCTAGCTTAGCACTGAGCTGAGCCATTTCGCTGACCTCAGTAACTTTTGCCAAAGGCTCCATATTTGCCTGAATAATAGCGCGAAAATAATCAAGCTCTTGAGAAACCATAATTAGCTAAGCTCCTCCAGTTTGGCTAAATCACGTACAGCGCCTTTATCAGCACTGGTTGCAAGTAGTGCATACGCTTTTAATGCCGACGACACATAACGCTCACGATCAACCGGTTTGTAGGCTAATTTACCGCGAGCTAGTTGTTTTTGCTTACGCGCTTCAAGTTCTTCATCGCTTAATGCCAAGGTGATTTCACGTGTTGCAATATCAATGATAATCTTGTCGCCATTTTCAACATACGCAATGGCACCACCGCTTGCCGCTTCTGGCGATACGTGGCCAATAGATAAGCCTGATGTACCACCCGAAAAACGACCATCGGTGATCAATGCACACTTTTCAGCTAAGCCTTTTGATTTTAAGTAGCTCGTTGGGTACAGCATTTCTTGCATACCTGGGCCGCCTTTAGGGCCCTCGTAACGAATAACAACAATGTCACCGGCTTTTACTTCGTCGTTTAAAATACCTTCTACTGAATCATCTTGTGATTCGTACACCACTGCAGTGCCTTCAAAATGTAGCATTTCGTCAACTACGCCTGCGCTTTTAACAATACAACCATCAACCGCTAAGTTACCTGAAAGTACAGCTAAGCCGCCATCTTGTCTAAATGCGTGCTCAACACTACGAATACAACCATGTTCTCGGTCGTTATCACCTTCATCCCAACGGCACTCTTGGCTCATTGCTTTTGTAGTACGAATACCAGCAGGGCCAGCGCGGTAAAACTTTTGTGCTGCTTCGTTTGTAGGATCTGTCGCATCCCACTTTTTAACAAGCTCACCCATTGTCATACCCGCTACGTGGTTTACCGATAAATCAACTAAACCGGCTTTGCCTAGCTCACGCACAATTGCCATCATGCCGCCAGCGCGGTGAACATCTTCAATGTGATATTCTGGTGTTGCTGGGGCTACCTTACATAAAAACGGAGTTTTGCGAGATAGCTCATCAATGTGCGACATATCAAAATCTACGCCGGCTTCTTGTGCGGCTGCTAATAAATGCAATACAGTATTAGATGAACCACCCATAGCAATATCAACAACCATAGAGTTCATAAAGGCTGTTTTGTTAGCAATAGCGCGAGGCAGTACGTCTTGGTTATCTTTTTGGTAGTACTCACGACATAAATCAACAATGCGAGCACCCGCTTCTACATAAAGTTGCTTACGGTCTTTATGGGTTGCAAGCGTTGTACCGTTACCCGGTAGTGCAAGGCCAATAGCTTCTAATAAGCAGTTCATTGAGTTTGCAGTAAACATGCCTGAACACGACCCACAAGTAGGACATGCAGAGCGCTCTACTTGCTCTGAATCAGCATCACTTACCGACTCATCAGCGCCTTTAACCATGGCATCTACTAAATCTAATTTAATATCAATGTTAGCAAGTTTTGTTTTACCCGCTTCCATTGGTCCGCCCGATACAAAAATAACCGGTATATTTAAGCGTAGCGCTGCAAGCATCATCCCTGGGGTAATTTTGTCACAGTTAGAAATACAGATCATCGCATCGGCGCAGTGGCCGTTAACCATGTACTCAACCGAGTCGGCAATTAAATCGCGAGAAGGCAGTGAGTAAAGCATACCGCCGTGGCCCATTGCGATACCGTCATCAATGGCGATGGTATTAAATTCTTTTGGTACGCCACCCGCTTGAGTGATTGTTTCAGCCATTAACTCACTAAGCTGATTAAGGTGTACGTGCCCTGGTACAAATTGTGTAAACGAGTTAACTACAGCAATAATTGGTTTACCAAAGTCTGTGTCGGTCATGCCTGTTGCGCGCCATAATGCACGTGCGCCTGCGCGTTTACGTCCTTCAGTTGTTGTTGCACTTCTTAATTTAGCCATAGTTACCTCTGTTTTGCCGCTCTGTAAGCGGGCATTCCTCATTCTAAAAATTGGTGAGTAACTGTTATTCAATTACTCGTAAATTTGTATTGTTAGCAATTACACAGCTTGTTGCTGTAAATTTTGTAAAGTGATTTCTTTAACGTCCACCAGCTTATTTAACTGGCTTGTTAAAAGATGGATTGGTTTATCGCTGTCTACTGTCATTGCAACATTGTAGTGGCCATCATCCATATTGAGCTGAAAATGCGTAAGGTCAAAACCACGGTGACGCACTACACGTAAAAAACGCTCGACCGCTATACTTTGGCTCTTTAATGCAATAGTTAGGCTGTGTTTCATTGTGCTTTCTCCGTAATCATTTCGTCATTTGCAGCCCCTGGTGGTACAAGTGGCCATACGTTTTCTTTATCGTCTATGCAGGCATGTACTATATACGGCCCTTTGCTGTTAACTAATGCTGTTATTGCATCATCAACTTGATTTGCATGTGTAATTGTTTGCCCAGGAATACCAAATACAGCGGCTAACTGAACAAAATCAGGGTTATCTGAAAGGTTTGTTTCAGAATAACGTCCTTCAAAAAATAGCTCCTGCCATTGGCGAACCATACCTAAGCGTTGGTTATCTAATATTAGTATTTTTACTGGTAAATTGTTACGGCGAATAGTCGCAAGCTCTTGAATGTTCATCATGATTGAGCCATCACCCGACACCGTTATTACAAAATCGTCTGGGCGCGCTACTTGCGCACCAATGGCGGCCGGTAAACCAAAGCCCATTGTGCCTGCGCCACCGCTACTTAAATGATTACTCGGGTGACTAAACTTCATGTGTTGCGCTACCCACATTTGATGCTGACCAACATCGCAGCACACTACGCCTGTTTTTGGCATACGCTGGCTTAATTGGTTCAATAAATACGGGGCAAATACTTTTTCGCCTGGGTAGTCGTAGCGCCAGGCATGCTTTACGCTTAACTGCTTATTTGTATCGCACCATGCTTTAGGGGTTACAACACATTCAAGTGCCGGTAATGACGTTTTTAAATCAGCAATTAATGAGGCTTTAGCAGGTTTACGTTTACCTACTTCAGCTGCATCTATATCTAAGTGGATTACTTTTGCTTTGGCTGCAAATTTAGCTAAGTTACCAGTTACGCGGTCATCAAAGCGAGCGCCTATACACACTAATACATCGCACTCTTGTACTGCTATATTAGCGGCTTGTGTACCGTGCATGCCTAGCATACCTAAGTAATGTTCGTAATCTGGTAATACGCTGCCTAATGCCTTAAGTGTTGATACTGCTGGCATCTGTGTTTTATTTAAAAACTGCATTAACTCATTTTGTGCATCAGCGGCTTGCACGCCGCCGCCAACATATGCAACTGGCTGCTTTGCTTCACTTAATAACTGATTGGCAATGGCAACTTGGTTTAAATCAAGTTGCGGTAAATATTCATCAGCGGCTAACCAAGGTTTAAAAGGCACTTGCGCCATTTGAATATCTTTTGGAATATCTACAAGTACAGGGCCTGGGCGTCCACTTTGGGCTAAGTGCATGGCCTCTTGTAGTATTTCGGCTAAATCTTCTGCTCGCTCTACCATGTAACTGTGTTTTGTACACGAAAGCGACATACCAAGTACATCTACTTCTTGAAATGCATCTGAGCCAATGGCTGCAGTAGGTACTTGGCCGGTAATAGCTAACAATGGCACTGAGTCCATCATCGCATCGGCAAGTGCTGTTATTAAGTTAGTTGCCCCTGGGCCTGATGTTGCTAAACATACACCTAATTTACCTGTGCTGCGGGCATAACCTACAGCAGCAAAGCCAGCACCTTGCTCATGACGAGTAAGGTAATGTTTGACTGGCGCGCCATACAGCGCATCGTAAATTGGCATAATAGCTCCGCCTGGGTAGCCAAATACCTCTTTAACGCCGTGTTTGGCTAATAAATCGATTGTTAGTTCTGCGCCTGTCATTAATAAATCCTCATTCCTCAGTGACAACCCAATTAAATACTTACTTAAAACTTATAGCTAATACCAATCCGCAATAATACTTAATTATTTTTAGGGGGCTAAAAGTGTCGCTATCTACGTTAAAAAATTCTCATTTAGAACAACTAAATAGCGAATTTTTTGCCTAGCTATCAACACGTTTGTCTATCCTCAAAATAGATCACTTAATTAAGCGAATTGGTATAAAATTTTTAAAACTTTGTGCTTAAAACTAAAAAGCCCTCCGAACGGTTAAGTGCGGAGGGCTTTTTAATGCTTAAGTTTATAGCACTACGAAGCCCTCGCGGGAATAATCACCACGATAATAATCAGGACTAGGTTAAGTGCATTTGTAAGCATGTAATTAATACCAAATTTAAATCATTTGTTACGAAAGGTAATCTTTCGCTCTGTTATGTATTAGTACCGCGCTGAGCCCTTTAAGTCAATACCAAACTCAATTCAAAAAAAACACTAAAAATCAAATTAAGTGGTTTTAAAATTCACCATAAATCTATTTAAAGGATTTTTTATGCTTTAATTTCAAGCATGGAAATTCACTATTCTTATATCTCTCATTTATGGTTTGATTAATTTTTGAGGTTTTTTGCAAATAAAAAATATTTATTTTCCTCAGGTAATACGTAGGTTCTCTTAAGCAATTCTTAAGTGTTGTTACATAGCATGGCGTTGTTATTTTAAACGAGCCTAAATATGAACATACTTAGCCAAATACCAGTACAAAAAAAGCCAAATCGTAGTAAGCGGTTTTACATTCACTGTAGTGCTAACGCCTTTGTAGTAATGATTGCCTGTTATTACTGTTTAGTTATAAACATTCCTTTTATTCAAGGTTCGTTTAGCGCCATTACCTCACTTGCGTCTTTTTCATGGCTGTTTTTACTCTCAGTCCCGCTACTTTTGCTATGCCTTTTAATTATTTTCTTTTCGATAGTGTCGGTCAGATGGTTACTAAAACCTATTAACTACCTCTTACTGATAATTTCGAGTGGTGTGCTTTATGGCTCATTAAGTTACGGCGTCGTGTTTGACTATTCAATGATTCAAAACACGTTCGAAACAGATTCAAGCGAAGCGTTGAGCTATTTAAACCCGCAGCTCATAGGCTTTTTACTGCTATTTTGTGCGTTACCTGTTTTTATATTAAGCAAAGTGAAAATACATTTCGCTCGCCCCCACCAAGAAGCGATTAGCCGTGTAAAGCTAATTGTAGCGTGCTGCTTATTAATTGCTTTAGTGGTCGCCAACTTTTACGCCGACTACGCAGCCACTGGCCGTAATAATCGCATTTTGAAAAAAGAAATCATTCCATTTCAGTACCTCTCTAGCGGTTATAAATATATGCGCGATCAACTGTTGTACTCAAATATAGAATTTAAAAGTATAGATACTGCACCCACTTTAATTGCGCCTAATACCACCAGCGTAACAGTTATAGTTGTTGGCGAAACCGCACGAGCAAAAAACTTTGCTTACCAAGGTTATAAACGCAACACCAACCCATATACACAAAAGCATAATGTAACGTATTTTAATAATGTTGCGTCTTGTGGCACAGCTACGGCTGTGTCTGTGCCGTGTATGTTTTCATTGCAAACACAAGATAACTTTGATCGATTAGCAGCCGACAACCAACAAAACCTGATTGACCTAGCACAACAAGCTGGCAGTGATGTACTGTGGGTTGATAACAACAGCGGCTGTAAAAACGTATGCACCCGTGTTGTTAATATTGATATCCCAACCACCCCATCAGCGCTTTGCGATGGAAAGTATTGTTTTGATGAAGCACTACTTGCTCCACTTAAGCGCAAACTCGCCAATTTAAGCCAAGCTAATACCGTTATCGTCCTACATATGATGGGCTCACACGGGCCAACCTACTTTAAGCGCTACCCCGAAAAGTTTAAGCAATTTACGCCTACGTGCGATAGAAGCGACATTCAAAACTGCTCACTCGATGAATTAGTTAATACCTACGACAATACAATTGCGTACAGCGACTTTGTTAACGCCCAAGTAATTGATCAATTAAAAGCACTGCCGAACAACATAGATAAGCAATTTTTATATGTCTCTGATCATGGTGAATCACTTGGCGAAGCCGGTGCTTACTTGCATGGCTTTCCGTATAGCTTTGCGCCTAGCACGCAAACACATGTTCCTCTTTATATGTGGGCCGATGAGCATAACCAACGCATTACCAATACCTGTTTAGCTAATTTAGACACACGAGCTGCACGCTCACACAACAACATTTTTCACACCCTTTTAAATTTAATTGGCATTAAAAGCAAAACGTATCAGGCATCCCTTGATTTACTTGCTCGCTGCCAAACAACACCAAGCGAAATAAAACTATGAGCAATAAAACCGTTGAAAAACGCCAAGGCTTAATGCGCCTTATTTTTACCTTAAACCATTCTTTTAACGGCTTAAAATGGATGAGTCGATTTGAAGCGGCGTTTCAACAAGAGCTAGCACTGTTTTCGTTACTTGGAGTGTTTGTGTGGCTACAAGAAATTGCATTAAGCGACAAGTTATTACTGATAGCCAGCCTGCTTTTTGTATTGCTTGCTGAGCTGGTAAATACAGCCGTTGAGGTTGTAGTTGATAGGATAGGCCGTGAATACCATGAGCTTTCGGGGCTCGCTAAAGATATTGCCTCAGCCAGTGTGTTTATAGCCATGCTAATTACTGCTCTTATTTGGTGGGCTGTATTATGGGCTTAACACTTAAAAGTAATAATTTTACAGTCAAGCAGGCACTTGGCCCCCTGTGGATTCTTGTTGTATTTACTATTTTAGCACTGAGCTTTTTAACACTTGCCCGCTTTGGTTTAAGTGTTTGGCAAGGTGAGCGTGTATTTGGAACGCATGCCTGGTTATCTATATTTATAGGTGGTTTAAGGGTAGATATAGCCACGTTAAGCTACATTATTATGCCCGCATTACTACTGACTTTAGTTATGCAAAGCATAAATTGGCAAAACAAAGTACGTGGGCTACTTAAAATATACTTAGTAATAATGTCGGCTTTACTCGTTTTTTTTGAAGTTATTACCCCTACATTTATAAACGAATACGACTTGCGCCCAAACCGCTTATTTATAGAGTATTTAATTTACCCTAAAGAAGTCTCAAAAATGATTTTTTCAGGCTACAAGTTAGAAGTATTTATTGCTGTTATAACGCTTATTCTAAGCTGTAAATTTGCAAGTAAAGTATTTAGCAATCAATGGCAAAGCAAGTCATCACTAACGAGACTAAATCAATCAATTTTAGCGTTAGTTTTAGTATGCTTAACTATTTTGGGCGCGCGTAATTCATTAGGACACAGGCCGCTCAACCCCGCCATGGTCTCGTTCTCTACTGATCACTTGCTTAACGATTTAACCCTTAACTCACTTTATAGCGTCGCGTTTGCAGTTAAGCAACTTTCTAATGAGCAATCAAGCCAAGACTATTATGGCAAAATGCCTACCGATGAATTGCTTAGTATTGTGCGTAGTAACATGCAAAACACGCAAGGCACATTTAGTGATGTAACCGCCCCTACAAAAACGTTTCATGGCGCAAGTAATATAGGTAAACCCAAAAATCTAGTCATTATTTTACAAGAAAGTTTAGGTGCACGCTACGTAGGTACGCTTGGCGGTTTACCGCTTACACCTAATATTGACGCCCTTTACAAGCAAGGCTGGGGATTTAACAATTTATACGCCACGGGTACGCGCTCGGTGCGTGGAATTGAGGCAGTGATTACAGGGTTTACACCAACGCCTTCACGTGCGGTTGTTAAGCTTGATAAATCACAACGCGACTTTTTTACCATTGCTGATTTTTTAGCTAAGAAAAATTACAACACCCAGTTTATTTATGGTGGCGAAAGCCATTTTGATAACATGCGAAGCTTCTTTTTAGGTAATGGCTTTAAAGATATTGTAGATACGAATAACTTTAATAAAATAGACTTTAACGGCTCGTGGGGCGCATCAGACGAAGACTTATACGACCAAGCCGATCTCGAACTCTCTCAACTTGAAAAACAGAATAAACCCTTTTTTAGTCTTATATTTTCCAGCTCTAATCATAGCCCGTATGACTTTCCTGACGATAAAATAACGCTGTACGATAAACAAAAGCAAACCCGAAATAATGCTGCAAAGTATGCCGATTATGCACTAGGTACATTTATCGAAAAAGCTAAAAAATCGAGCTACTGGGACAACACCGTATTTATAGTTATTGCCGATCACGACTCACGCGTATCGGGTTCGAATTTGGTCCCGGTTGATCACTTTAGAATTCCAGCAGTTATTTTTGGCAAAGGTATAGCTCATAAACGCTATGACCAACTAGCCAGTCAGCTCGATATTCCTGTTACTCTACTGTCTTTAATTGGCGCAAGTGGTAAGCACCCAATGATAGGTCATGATTTATCAAAGCCAATTAGCGACAACAAACAACGCGCAATGATGCAATACGACAAAAACTTTGCTTATATGCACGATAATAAAGTGGTGGTGTTACAACCACAAAAACCAGCAACCACCTATACGTATAGCAATAACCAGCTTGTACCATGTGAAAACGATGAGCAACTAGTTAAAAAAGCCCTAGCCCACGCGAACTTAGGGAATCTAGCTTATACAAATGGTTGGTACCATTAACAAAGTGACTTAATAATAAAGCCTTGTTAAAGTAACAAGGCTTTATTATAAACCGAGTAAACATGAAAATCCTCGTTATTGAAGACTCCGAAGCACTAAGGCGCAGCTTGCAAGTTGGCCTTAGCAACCTTGGCTTTACCGTAGATGAAACCGGTGATGGCTCACAAGGGTTGAGCATGGCACTGAGTGGAAACTACGACCTCCTGGTACTTGATTTAATGCTACCGAGTGTTGATGGCATGAATATTTTACAAGCACTACGTAGCAGTAATAGCCAAAGCCGTGTGCTTATTCTATCTGCAAAAAGCGAACCTCAAGATAAAATTAATGGCCTGATGAAAGGCGCTGATGACTATTTAACTAAGCCATTTTCATTTGAAGAACTCCATGCTCGTGTCCTTGCATTGCTTCGTCGTGGTTCATTGCACAACCAACAAAATACACTGACCGTAGGCGACTGCGTATTAGATCTCTCGCTTAAAACGCTTCATTACAAGCAGCATGCTATTGAGCTCACGCGTAATGAATACAAAATAATAGAATGCTTATTTAACACTCCTGAGCGAGTGTTAGGACTAGAGTTTATAAGCGAAGCAGTAGTAGGTCAGTTCGATATGCTCTCTAAAAATGCGCTTGAAGCACACATATCTACTATACGTAAAAAAGTAAGACAGTTTGATGGCGAGCTTCCGATAAAAAATAAACGGGGGTTTGGCTATGTTGCCACAGCAAAATAAAACACACTCAATTAAACGTAAACTGGTTAATTATATTAGCGCAGTGATTTCAGTTATTTTATTCACTATATTTTTAACCGTTGATTTAAGTGTAGATACTTGGGTCGAGGACCAGTTCAATCAATCTTTAACTAACAAAGCTAACTACTTAAAAACCTTAGTAGAAGATGATAACGGCAATGTAGAGTTTGATTTTGCTGGCGAGTTTATGTCTGAATATGAGCAAGCACAAGCCAGCGAGTTTTATCAGCTTTGGCACGGCGAAGCGATATTTGAACGTTCCGATTCACTCGATTTGTTTCCAAATGCCAACTTACCTTTTTTTAACATGCCAATAAATGAATCTAAAATAATCGATATTGAGCTTCCTAACGGACATGATGGCCGCGCACTTATAAGCCATTTTATTGCACAAAAAGATGATAGAAGCACTACAGGTTTAGACGTATTTAACCGTATGACACTAACAATAGCAGCACCTACTGATGAACTTAATAAAGTGCTCATAATTATAGATGTTGTATTTATTTTAACATGTATATTTGGTGTATTTGGCGTGCGTTATTTAGTGACACGTATTGTAAATAAAGGCTTGTATCCGCTGCATAATTTAAACGACCAAATAAAGTTACTCGATATTACCGGTGTAGCACAAACCATAGAAAGCGATATAAAAGTAGAAGAATTAGAACCCATACGTAACGAACTAAATAAGTTTATCACTGTAAATCAGAAACTCTACAGCAATGAAAAACGCTTAACTAGCGATATAGCACACGAACTAAAAACTCCTATTGCTGAACTCATAAGCCTTTCAGAGGTAGCTATTCGATACCCTGAAGATAAACGTATTAGCGACACCTATACCAGCGACGTACTCAATATATCCCAGCGAATGAAAACGATTGTAAATAGCTTACTGTTATTGCAACGATCTAGCAGTAATGCTTTTGAGCTGAGCAATCAAAATATCATTTTAAAACGCTTAATTGACCAAATTATTGAGGAGCTGGCCTTCAAGCATCTAAATATATCAAAGCGTATTAATAATATGCTCGATGATGATTTAACTATTATTGCAGATGAATTTAGCTTAAATACCATTTTATGTAATCTTATAGATAACGCACTATTTTACGGTATAACTGATCAAGCAATCATATTAGATACCATTGAAAATGAGCATAGTTTAACAATTTCAATCAGTAACAAAGTCGACAGGCTACTTAACAATGAAGAGCTAAGTGCTATTTTTGATCCACTGTATCAACTCGATTCGTCACGAACTAATAACCAACGCCACGGTTTAGGCCTTTCTATAGTGCAAAGCTTATGTGATTTAAATGGCTTTAAAATCAATGCTCAAAATAACGAAAATAATACCCTTACATTTAATTTAACACTGCCCATAAAGTGAATTTAGGTTAGTATTTATCTAACTCAACAATGAGATTTTAAGGACAAGCTATGAAAGCAACACCTCGTATTAGTCACCTTTTTATTATGGTGCTGTTTACAGTACTTAGTTTTAATAGCCTTGCGGCACCGGCTTTATATAAAGTAGAGAAAAACGGCACTAGCTCATATTTGTTTGGCACAGTTCACGTAGGTGATGCCAGCATGAAAGGCTTACCAGAAAAAGTAACTAAGGCTATAGATCAAAGCGAGCAAGTTGTTGTTGAAGTAGATATTAGTAAACTCACGCCTTTGCAAATGCAGCAGCGTTCAATGCCCTTTATGATGCTTAAAGATGGCAAAACATTACAAACAGAGCTCTCAAAGCAAAACTACAGTAAACTTAAAGATTATTTTTCTAAAAAATCGATTGATATTGCCATGTTTAACGGCCTAAAACCTTGGGCTGTAATGGTGACGATGATGCAAATTGAGTTTCAAAATGCAGGTTTTTCTGACCAAACAGGCATAGACAAGCAAGTACTTGCTTACGCTAAAAAGCAAAATATCACAATTGGAGAGCTAGAAACGCTAGAGCAGCAACTGCAAATGTTTGATGGTATGGCACTATTAAGTAACGAAATGATTGAAGAAACGTTTGAGCAGCTTGCCGATATTAATACCTACTTCATTAAGCTAGTAAACGCATGGAAAAATGGCGATATGGATACGCTTACCGAGTACTACAATATGAGTTTTGACGAGAGTAATTACGGTGAAATAAGCGAGCAAGTTATGCTAGTTAATCGTAATGATAAATGGGTTGAGCAATTAGTGCCTCGCTTAACTAAAGAAAAGCTATTTATTGCAGTAGGCGCACTGCACTTACCAGAGCAACATGGTTTAATAAAACAGTTAAAAGATAAAGGTTTCAGTGTTACTCGCCTTTAAAATTAGACCCCCTATAGAGCTTACGAAATGGCTACTCTTTGTAAGCTCATAATATTTAAGTGAATTATGAAACGTATTCAATTTGAGATTTTATTTTTTCTCTCCATGCTGTTTATAAGTGGAATATATTACTATCAAGAGGGACACTTTAAACCAAGTGGCGGGTTAATCATTGCTTCTACTCTTCTTGCGATTGAAATCGTTATTTATTCAATAGAAAGTATTAATAAAAAATATAAAAAACGAACTAATACTTAAAATCTTCCATTTTTAAGTAATTCTCTATTCCTTTAATTTTGTCTGCCGCATGGTGATTTACATAAATTACAGTGCTTGTATTAGCCGCACACACTTTCTCGATTAATACTAACACCCGCTGCCTATTCGCTTCATCTAGCCCTAAGCAAGGCTCATCTAAAATAAGTAATGTGGGGTGCTTTATCATCGCGCGTACAATTAATAACATACGCTGATCCCCATACGAAAGCTGGGTAAATGAGGTGTTTTGCTTATCACTTAAACCTATTAATGCAAGCCACTGCTTGGCGATATTTACTTGTGAATCACTCGGTTTTTGATATAAACCAATGCTGTCATAAAATCCTGAAATAACAGTATTAAGCGCCGAAATACTTACTCGGAAATCCATATGAAGTGCATTTGATATAAAACCAATGTGCTGTTTTATATCCCAAATACTTTCGCCCGTACCCCGTTTAAACCCAAACACTTCAATGTCATTATTATAACATTGAGGGTTGTCACCTGTTATTAAGCTTAATAAGCATGTTTTACCTGAGCCATTTGCTCCACTTAGTTGCCAATGCTGATGCTTTTTTATAGTCCAGCTTAAGTTTTTAAATACAGTTACATCACTATAACTAACTTTAGCATTATTTAATTTAACTAAAGTCTCGCCTGCAAATAGCGATTGTAACTGTGTGCTATCGGGTTTTGGTACACTTAATGTAGTGTGCTCTAAATGCAGTAATTTTAGTAAGTCGTTTAACTGTTCAACACTTGGGTTAGCTAATGTATGGATTAAGCACCCTTGGCTAACATAACCATAATGAGAAATAAAAGCAGGGATTTCATCCAGACGGTTTAAGACAAAAACAAAAGTAATTATTTTACTAAGATCTACTAGTATTTGATTAAGCTGAAGGCACGAATCCGCATCAAGTCCATCAAAAGGCTCATCAAGCACCACTAAGTCACAGCTTGAACTAAGCGCATTAATGAGTAATAACTTGCGGGTTTCACCGGTTGATAGGTCTCTAAAGCGCCTGTTTAGTAGCGTATCAAATTTAAAAAGCTCAATAAGCTGAGTTAAAAGGCTGCTGTGTTGGTTTTGCGAGGTAAATATAAGATCTTTTACTAGGCTTTGCTTTTCATGCTCTAACTCATTTGCTAGTAATTGCTTTTGGGAATCAGATGAGACCAACATCAACTTGTCAATGTTACTTAACCGTTTGCCACCCTCACACTGTGCCTCGCCTATCAAGGTAGCCGTTAGCGCTGATTTACCTGCGCCATTCCCGCCTAATAATAGCCAATGTTCTCCCAAATTAACTTGCCAATTTAAAGTACTAATATTGTAACGGCTTTTACCCTGCCCTTTTAAATAACCATTAAATTGCTGAAGCGTAATTGACTGCACGTACGTTTCCGAGTAAACAATAAAACAACAACTTAACGCATATTTAAAGTACTTAGCAAGTACCTTCACTGTAAGTGAAATTAATTTCACGTATGCTATTTAAAGCATCCTCAATTGCTTGTTGGCTGATAGGTTTATGGATATGAAAATTAGCTCCATTTTTATAAACTTGCTCCATATCATCATCTGAGGTATTTGCTGTTACGGCTATAATTGGCATGGTTTTATTAAGTTCAGAACGTATTATTTTTATTGCTTCAAATCCATCCATCACTGGCATATTTAAATCCATAAAAATAATATCGTATTCATTTTTGCTCACCATATCACACGCTATTTCTCCATTTACGGCGCATTCGTAGCTTAAATTTAAAAGAGTAAGTATACGGGTAAGCAACATAGTATTAAGTGGGTTATCCTCAACAACTAAGCATGTTAGATTGCTGTTTACTGTGTGCTCTACAAGCGCTTCTTTATGACTTATTATTGGTAAGCTTAGGGTCACTGTAGCGCCATGCGTTTCGTTGTTTTTAAAGCTTATTGCGCCATGAAGCGCCTTAACTACATACTGTACCCGGGTAAGTCCGGTTCTTAATCCTTGAAAGTGGTTACTCTGTTTAAACGAATCAAACTCAAGATCAGCAATTGCCTGTGAAAAACCACAACCAGTGTCTTTCACAGTTAAACAAAACTCATTATTTAAAAGCTTTGCAGATACATTAATCTCACCTTGAGCTGTAAATTTAATCGCGTTACTCATCAATTCAGTAAACATGTGCTGTAAGCGCTGGTGATCTAATTTACAAATACAATTTAACGATTCATCTAAATGACTAGTTAACTTTATACCTTTTTGCTTACATGCATATTTATAAGCTATCACTACTTTATTGCACGACTCTAATAGGTTTTCATCTTTTAAATGGGGCACCCACTTCCCTGCACTTAGAGCTTGCAGGTCTTGTAACTCATCAAGCATGGATATTAACCTGAGGGAGCAATATTTTGCCTGTGTTTTAATACTTTCTTGCTCAGGGGTTATCTCTAGTGCTTCTATAGATGTGATAAGGCCTTGTAAAGGTGTTCTAAATTCGTGACTAGCTCTGGCAATAAAATGCTCTTTATTTTGGCTAATTTGCTGTACAAAATCTTTTTGTTTTTGTAATTCTGACAGCGTACTTGTTACTTCTTTCTCCATTGGCATAAAAACAAATCTTAGCTCAATTAGCAGTAATATCATGGCTAATAGCCAACATAATATTTCTAAATTAGAAACCCAGTTAACCTTACTGAGCGCACTTTGCTCATATAAACTAACTGCCTTATCGAGGTTTAATAAAAGCGCTTCTACCTCTTCGATAGAAAAAACTGACTGTTTTACTTCCCCCTTTTGGTATAACAACTTCTCTGCTTCTAATATGTATTGTGTAACGCTTTTATCTAGCTGTATTGGCTCATATAGGTATAACTTTATAAGCTCAGGCGTTAAATATTTATACTCCCCGTTAGGGCTTTGAGCTAATAATTGTTGATGAGCAGATTTAAATACATTTAAGGATTTTTTTAGAGATTGAGTATGTAATGCAGAGTAATTATTCGTATTAAGTATAGTATTACTATGCCAGGCTATTTTTTGCGAAAGCATCCTTTGCTTACCTGCAATATTAATAATTTTAGCATCGTACTTTTGAACCGAAATACTTAATTGGAGTAATAATGCAGAACCACTGATCAAAAGCGCAATAGCTAATAACGCCCATCGGTATCGCTTTCTAACACTTTTAATAATATTGAACATGTAAGGGCCTGTTTTTTTATTTAAGTGTAGCCTAATTTTATGAAACGCAAAATCAGTAAGAGTAATACCATTTATATGATTAAGTAAGCTATGTTTAGACAAGAAAACTATGACAATAAAAACCCAGCAAAAGCTGGGTTTTATAAAGTTAAACGTTATCTATTTTCTAATCGGTTGTAATCAAACATTCCATGTTCTATACCACGATACTCTTTTGCCACAGAGTGTAAAATGTCGCTGTATTGCCAAAACTGTGGGTGAGTGCGGCGTATTCCAAATTTACTTTTTAAAGCACGATAATCAGCTTCAATTTGCATCATTGGCAACTGCTCGGCAAATGCATTAACTTGTTGCTCGTTATTTAAATACCAAATAGCAGCAGGGTAATCACCTATAAAGCCAGGCACTATTGTAGCTGTATCTTCATCATAGGCTCGTTGGCCGTTTTCATTTAATAAACTCGATATATTATAGTGCGCATTATGATGGATGATTGTATAACCTTTATGGCTATTATCAGCTTGCTTAACAAGTACAAAAGAAATTTGAGGTAATAAATTAACCGCTTCTGCAGACATATTATTTATTGCACTTAACGGCTCTGGCACTTTAGTGTAATCGTACCTTTCACTTAGTACAGGCGCTAAAGTCTCCTTCATTAAAGTGTATAACTCGTGCTGTGGGTTATCGGTTTTATACTCAATACCGCTTGGCTGGCTAAATTCGCGATTATTTTTAAAGAACTTAGATAAATCTGGTGGTGAGTTACGATACCACTGTTTTTTAATTTGATTACGCTTTGCCTCTGGCAGCAACGATAAAAAGTTTTGCTCGCCCTCTAAACGTAAAAAATCCATATATAAGCGTGTCACTAATTGATGACCAATATTTCCGTACACATCAAAACCGGCTACAAGTAAGTAGTGAATACGCTCAAATAAAGCATAATCAAGTATCCAAGTCGTTTTAGGCTCTTGCCCTATAAAACCTTTAACCACAGTAGCACTGTCAAAATGACGAAAAATAGTCAGTGCTGCATTTTTATTATGTCCATCACCTTTCCAAAGCAAATCGGTTGTAAGATGCTCGCCACCTTTAAACATGTCGTTTGCAAGCTCAACTTTAGCCTGTAAATATTTTTTCTCACGTACTGAATATTTAACCCAGCTAGAGATAGGCAATGCATTACTTTCTTCAGCAGCAGGAAGCTCTAGAGCATCTTCATGTTGTACAAGCATTTCCCCTACAGCGGGTGTAGCAACTTTATCAGGGTCAGCAAAGGCTACCCAAAAGTGATCATTAATTACGTTTAGCGCAATCTGACCACGACAAACAGGCCCTTTTATAAAACCCATAATAATAAGTTCAGCTTCATCAAGCATAAACTGATACTTAGAATTAATAGGAATTACTTCAAATGTTTTAAATGGATTTGAAGCCGACTGAGCTTTATAACTCGGCATTTTAGTTACGGTGTAATCAGGCGCAATAAACTGCTCATATAAACGTAGTAACTTAGCTTCATTAAGCTCAAGTGGTAAATGTGTTTTAGAAAGAATAGTTGAGCGTTCTTGCATAAAACGATAATAAACACGGCTAACTTTAGGATCATCATATGGGCGGCGCGTGTTGATTAGCTTTATTTCCTCACCAGGAGGAGTACTTGAACGCACAAGTTTAAAAAAGCTTTTTGGGTTTTCGGGAGTAAAATAAATGTGCGCTAAAAACCAATGTTCATATATATAACGAGCGGATAACTGATACTTTAAACTATCTTGATTTAAAAATGCTTCCCAGCCTTTTATTTTGTTTAGATCAAATTGGCTAGGCGGCTTAAGGTGCGACATTTTACCGCCATCTTTAAGCCAGTTTTGTAAATGATTAAACTCTTCCCGCGAAACTCCCGGTAAACCATAAGGCATACCAGCATGGGGTTGCTCATCCGCAAGTCGATCAAATTCGCCCATTGTGGCACACGTTTGTGAGCGACTAAGTGAAAAATCAAACTCATCATCTAAGACTTCATTAGCAGGTAATTCATGGCTTTGCTTTAATACCAAACTATTAAATAGCACGCTACCAGCTAAGTTAGCCTCTTCTGTTTGAGCGCGCTCATTAAGCACAGGCGTAAAGTTTTTCTCGCGCCATTGCTTAGTATCAGTGGCATCAAATAACAAACGGCTCGGTGTAGTGGCAAGTAAACGTGTTCCATCATAAACAAGATCTTTGCTTAGCCCACGGTCAATACCCTCAGGCGATGAAAGCTTCAATTGACAAGGCGCATCATAACAGCCATGACATACAACACAGCGAGTATCGAGTACTGGTTTTACATTTTGTAAAAAATCAGCCCCGGCACCCGTGGTATGTGGAACAATACGTTCCTGTGTTTGCTCTGCACCAAATACATTATCGTAATGAGCATTGCCTAAATATGCACACCCACTCAAAATAATCAGTACTATGGCACTTATTAGAATTTTTTTCATTCTAAGTCCTCATCACCTAAGTCAAATGTTGGCACCATATCCATTTGTGGAGACACAAATGTTTGTTGCTCTGAGGTATTTAGTACCACACTCAATAAAGGTCCATGAGTTAAAGTAATTTGCGCATCGTGCTCTTGTTCTATAATCGCCAAGTACACCGAATCTGTAATTAATAGTTGGTAATTACTCAGCGTAATAGCAACACTGCTACCTTCGCTCGGGTTTTGGCAAATTTGAGTTAGTAACTCATCATTTAACGCAATAGAAATTTCAAAATCAGGGTGCTCTAAATCTCTTTCACTCAAAGTTTCATCAAGAAGAAATAAAGGAAGGGTTAAGTTGCTATCTTGTTCAATTTCCATTGTGCTCTCAGTGCTACTAACTATTTAATTGTGTGCATTATAGCAAGAAAAATTGAACAATAATTCATAATGGATAGTCAAATAACGTGGGGAACTTAGTTGCTGGTATTAAATAATATTATCTTTAATACCAGAATATATTTACGCTAATGAACTACTAAGCATATCTGGCTGTATTACCGAAAATACAGCACCCTGAGGATCGCAGATAACACAAAATCGGCCAACGTCAGGAACATCTGTAGCAGGTACACACACTTGCCCGCCAAGCTCTACAGCTTTTTTAATAGCCGTATCGCAATTCTCAACAGCAAAATAGATCATCCAATGAGCAGGAATATCTGCCGGCCACTCTTTTGTCATTTCAAGCATGCCTGCGATAGGTTTACCATTAACTAAAAACAATGTGTATTGCATATTATCCATTGGCTTTGTTTCACTTTGCCAACCCAGCAAAGAACAGTAAAAATCTTTACTTACTTTAGTATCTCGCGTTGCCATCTCATACCAATATGGCGTGTTTAACTCCTCAACACGTTTACACCCTTTATGCGCATTCCCTTGCCACAGAGCAACAGTTGCTCCACCAGGATCTTTTATCATTAATATTCTGCCAGCATCCATTACATCATGAGGACCCGCAATAATTTCAGCACCAAGGCTTTTTGCTTTTAAAGCACATTCATCAACATTATCTACAGTAATATATGCTAACCAATAACTCGGAACACCCGCAGTAACCTGTTCTTGATCCATTTCATACATAGCTGCAATATCATCACCTTGTTTTTGCAGCATGGTGTAATATAAATTTTCTCCAATTGGCTGGTCATCATATCCCCAATTAAATAATGAAGTATAAAATGCTTTACCTTCTTTCCAGTTATGAGAGCAAAGCTCAGACCAGCAAAAAGTACCATGCAGATAATTTTCAATTTTACTCATTATAAATCCCTTATTATCCTAATCTTATATATCTGAGTTCTGTACTCTATTTGTAAATTTATAAAGTAACAGTTATTAGATTTAGACTAGAGCAATAATTGTTCTGAGTCGATAAAAAGAAATACATGCCAGTAAGGTTTAAATAACATACTTAAAAAGCTATTTTATGATGCCAAGGCTAACGCCTAATCTACTCACTTTTGATTACCAACAGCCGTAGAGAGTTACAGTAAAATGTTACTGTCTTGGCCGACTGCGATATTGCGTGATTTTGGTATAATTAAAAATGCTTTTAGCGTCGGGAGTCGCTACGCACGACCTACGGGATAGGTATGGATGTTAATTGCGCGAATTTTACTTTTCTGCAGACGTAAAAAAGCCCGACTATTTCTAGCCGGGCTCTCTACAATTTGAAGCCTGGTGATGTCGTAGTGCCCACAGCGCTCGAGAGCCACATAGCCAATGCTACACTATCATCGGTCGAAGCTTTGGTTTCACTACTGAATTAAGCATGGGCTATTTACTAAACCCCAGATAGCAAAAAACCCGTTACATTGCTGTAACGGGTTTCTCTTATTTGAAGCCTGGTAATGTCCTACTTTCACATAGCAAATGCTACACTATCATCGGCGCTGTTTCGTTTCACTACTGAGTTCGGCATGGAGTCAGGTGGGTCCAAAACGCTATTGTCACCAAGCAAATTTGGTGCAAAGGA
>NZ_LOFG01000003.1:0-137986 GCF_001469205.1 Pseudoalteromonas sp. H103
CAGTCGTTTCCAACTGTTGTCCCCCACCTCAAGGCATGTTCCCAAGCATTACTCACCCGTCCGCCGCTCGTCAGCAAAGTAGCAAGCTACTTTCTGTTACCGCTCGACTTGCATGTGTTAGGCCTGCCGCCAGCGTTCAATCTGAGCCATGATCAAACTCTTCAATTAAAAAGTTTTATGTCTTTCGACAGCTCAATGAATTCTGAATTTATTTAATATCTTTCGATATTGAATTGACTGTGCTGAATAACTACCTAAGTAATTATTCTGTTGGTCACTCAGTTTCAATTGAGACTCTAATTTGTTTGCCTCGCTACCTAAGTAGCTTGGCTGTTAGAACTCAATCTGTACGAGTGCCCACACAGATGATTGCTTTATATTGTTAAAGAACGTTGCGATTAAAGCGTTAAACTTTATCTCGCTAGGGCTGCGCATATTACGCTTTCCTATTTTTTTGTCAATACTTAATTTTGTTAAACTTGAAAGTTTTCAGAACTAAGTTTTACTCGACTCACTAAGTGGTTTGCTTGCCTCGCTAAGCGTTGCCTGCTCTGCCGTCTCAGTGGGGTCGCATTATAGGGAGATCCGAAAACAGATCAACCCTTTTTTGAAGAAAACCTGAAATAAATGACTGTTCGCGCAATTTTACATCGAAGTGGTTACTTTTAACACTAAAAAGGCCCTTTCGGGCCTTTTATACTAGTTAACTATGAGTTTCCAACCGAGTCTACTTTGTTGTTTAGACTCTTGTTGTAGCTCACTTGCCATCAATGGATGATCTTTTAACCAATTACTTTCAAACTTAAGGTCTAAGACTTCATTTTTAGCAATTAACTCAATTTTAGGTAATACGTCGTCTTGGCGACGCATTGATAGAATTACAGCAATACGAAGTAATCGCACTAAATACTGCGCAAGTATGCTGTTAGCCCCTAGCGAATCAAAGCACCCTTTTTGGATATCTGAACGATGCGCATTAGCTACTGCTGCAATAACTTTATGCTCTGATTGTGAAAAGCCAGGCATATCTGTGTTTTCTAAAATATAGGCTGTGTGTTTATGGTACTGCTTATACTCTATTAGCAATCCAATTTCGTGAAGTTCAGCCACCGCTTTTAACAAGGGCAATCCATTTAAGCTTTCTATGGGCCAGCTTTGGTTAATTTTACCCGCTAACTGCATTGCAAGACTCGAAACACGATATGCTTGCTTTTGATCAACATGGTAACGATCCATAAAGCCATCGATAGTGCGTTTGCGAATATCGTTATTGTGAAGCTCTGGCACCATACTGTACAAAACACCTTCTCGAAGTGCTCCGCCTGCAAGGCCCATTTTTTCTATTTCAAGTGATTCAAATAACGCAATTAGAATGGCAAGCCCAGATACAAACACAAGCCTACGCTCTTCACTTAAACCTGGTAGGTCTAGTGCTGCAATAGTGCTAAACGCAATAGATTGCTCTTTAATAGTGTAAAGCTTTTCGAGAGTAAGGAGATCATCAAGATTTTGAGCGACCATAATCTCTTGGATAGCTTGCACAGTACCCGAAGCACCAGAAGCAACTTGCCATCCCGTTGCTTTATATTCATCGGCAATATCATCTATTACATCTCGCGCCGCTTTGATTGCTGCATCAAAGTTGCTAGTACTTAGCTTGCAGTCTTTAAAATAGCGCTCTAAATAAGTAACACATCCCATATTTAAGCTTTTATAGTGCAGTGCTTCAAAGCCCTTTCCTATAACCACTTCCGTACTTGCACCACCGATATCTATAACCAGCTGCTTACCATTACATGATGATGTATGGGCTACGCCCTTATAAATAGTTCTCGCCTCTAGCTCACCACTAATAACATTAATAGTGTGGCCTAGTATTTTTTCGGCTTGAGTTTTAAATACATCGGCATTAGTTGCCAAACGCAGTGTAGCGGTTGCCACTATGGTGATATTTTGCTTTGGAATGTCTTGCAGACGCTCAGCAAAAAGAGCAAGGCATTCCCAGCCTCGCTGCATTGCTTCAGTGCTTAATACGTTATCTTTATCAAGCCCTGCTGCTAATCTTACTTTGCGTTTTACGCGACCTATTGTTTGTAGGCCGCCAGCAATTGATTTGGCAATAAGCATATGAAAGCTGTTTGAGCCCAAATCAATAACTGCATACACATTTTTTTGCGGTATAAGTTGCCCCACCGTTCAAAAACCTCTAGTTACTACTACTTATAGTAACGGCCGAATTACGACCGTCCTTTTTGGTAACTATTATTTGGGCGACGTCCGTTGTTATTACTACGATTACGTGGGCCTGAAGAATAGTTGCGCTTTCTTTGAATAGTAGGCTTTGTTAAATCATCTAGCAATGCTGTTTTATCATAATGTGATAAAGGAATGCTGTGCTCTATATACTCTTCAATTTCATGCAAGTTATAAGCATATTGCTCACAAGCAAAACTAATTGCATGGCCAGAGGCACCTGCGCGACCGGTACGGCCAATTCGATGAACGTAATCTTCACAATCATCAGGTAGATCAAAGTTAAACACATGACTTACTTCAGGAATATGCAAACCACGTGCTGCAACATCAGTTGCTACTAAAAAGTCTAATTCACCTTTAGTGAATTGAGCTAAAATAGACTGACGTTTTTTCTGATTAACATCGCCAGTTAGCATACCTACGCGGTGCCCGTCAGCTTTTAGCCACGCATAAACTGTTTCACAGCTGTGCTTTGTATTAGCAAATACAATGGCTTTATCTGGCCATTCTTCCTCAATTAAGGTTAATAACAGCTTAATTTTGTCTTCTTGCGAAGGATGGAATAGCTCTTCTTTAATACGCTTGCCTGTTTTTACGTCTGGTTCAATTTGCACGTGTTCAGGGTTAGTCATATGTTCGAACGCGAGTTCTTGCACGCGATAAGAAAGCGTTGCAGAAAATAACAGGTTCAATCTTTGCGCTGTATCAGGCATACGACGGAACATATAACGAATATCTTTTATAAAGCCTAAATCGAACATACGATCGGCTTCATCTAGCACGACTACCTCAATTTCATTAAGGGTGTAACAGCCTTGCTTATACAGATCGATAAGGCGACCTGTAGTACCAATTAAAATATCAACGCCTTTTTCTAATTGTGCACGTTGTTTTTCGTAATCTTCGCCACCATATACTAAACCTAAGTTAAGATTACAGTGCGGCGCTAAAATTTTTGCATCTTTGTGTATCTGAATCGCAAGCTCCCGAGTTGGGGCCATGATCAGGGCTCTTGGATGTTTACTAGGTGCTTTGCTAGATTGTAATAACCGATGGCACGTAGCTGTTAAAAAAGCTAACGTTTTGCCTGTACCAGTTTGAGCTTGGCCCGCAATATCGCGGCCATCACAAATAAAAGGTAGGCATTTTGCTTGAATAGGTGTGCAATATTCAAACCCATTCTCGGTTAAACCGGCAACCACTTCCGGTGCGATAGCAAAGTCTGAAAACTTTTTATCGGTTAAATGTGTCTTAGTCATAGCGTTTAAGCATAACGTTTAAACTTGCAATAAGAAACAAGAGTGTTTAAATACGCACTAAATATTTCGCCTAACTAAATCGGAGAGCGCAATGAGCGAGAAAATTATCCAAATTACTGACGATAGCTTTGAAGCTGACGTATTACAATCAGACAAACCAGTACTAGTAGATTTCTGGGCTGAATGGTGTGGACCTTGTAAAATGATCGCCCCTATTCTTCATGAAGTTGCTGATGAATACGACAGCCGTGTGACTGTTGCTAAACTAAATATTGACCAAAATGCTGGTACACCACCAAAATTTGGTATTCGTGGTATCCCAACATTGCTTCTTTTTAAAGATGGCCAAGTTGCTGCAACGAAAGTTGGTGCACTTTCTAAAACTCAACTAATTGAGTTTTTAGAAAACAATATCTAGGTTAAAACCATAAAAAAGGGCTTTTTGCCCTTTTTTTGTGTTTATTTTGTATAAAGACTGGACGCTATGCCAGTGAACTGCTAGTTTATAAAGCCAACTAATCCTTAGTTATATTCAACAAACCTCACTCAACTATCAAAGCGATTTTGAGTATGACAATTGTAATAAAGAACCCACCAATATGCATTTACGCGAATTAAAAGACAAGTCTATAAAAGAACTTGTAAACTTAGCTGAGTCCATGGGGCTCGAAAACGTAGCCCGCTTAAGAAAGCAAGATATTATTTTTGCCATTCTTAAAGCCCACGCCAAAGGCGGAGAGAATATCTTCGGCGGCGGTGTATTAGAGATTTTACAAGATGGTTTCGGCTTTTTAAGATCATCAGAAGCCTCTTACTTAGCTGGCCCAGATGACATTTATGTTTCACCTAGCCAAATTCGCCGTTTCAGCATGCGTACTGGCGATTCTATCTCAGGCCTTATCCGCCCACCTAAAGATGGCGAACGTTACTTTGCTTTATTAAAAGTAAACGAAGTTAACTTTGATAAACCTGAAAACTCTCGCACTAAAATTCTTTTTGAAAACCTTACCCCACTACACGCAAACGAACGTTTTCGTATGGAACGTGGTAACGGCAGTAAAGAAGATATTACCGCCCGTGTACTTGATTTAGCATCTCCAATTGGCCGCGGCCAACGTGGTTTGTTAGTAGCACCGCCTAAAGCGGGTAAAACAATGCTACTGCAAAACATTGCACAATCAATCACTCATAATCACCCTGATGTTACATTAATGGTTTTACTTATTGATGAACGTCCGGAAGAAGTTACTGAGATGCAACGCCTAGTTAAAGGTGAAGTAATTGCATCAACATTTGATGAACCAGCTTCTCGCCACGTGCAAGTTGCCGAAATGGTTATCGAAAAAGCAAAACGTTTAGTTGAGCACAAAAAAGATGTCGTTATCTTATTGGATTCAATTACACGTTTAGCACGTGCTTATAACACAGTTATTCCTTCATCAGGTAAAGTACTTACAGGTGGTGTTGATGCTAATGCACTTCACAAACCTAAGCGCTTCTTTGGTGCTGCACGTAACGTTGAGGAAGGCGGTAGTTTAACTATTATCGCAACAGCGCTTATCGATACTGGCTCTAAAATGGATGAAGTTATCTACGAAGAGTTTAAAGGTACAGGTAATATGGAACTACACTTAAATCGTAAGATTGCTGAAAAACGTGTATTCCCTGCTATCGACTTTAACCGCTCAGGTACTCGTCGTGAAGAATTACTTACTAAACCAGATGAGCTACAAAAGCTTTGGATTTTACGTAAGATTGTTCATGAAATGTCAGAGATTGATGCGATGGAATTTTTAATCGATAAACTATCGATGAGTAAAACCAACGATGAATTCTTTGATTCAATGAGACGCCAATAAGCGTGTTTTAGTTGAATAAAAAAAGCGCCTAGGGCGCTTTTTTTATGTGTAAATTATACCGCTTATGTTTACCAGCAAGCTTATTTAAATCAGCAAAGCATTTAACTTTCATTATATTTTTTAAGCACACTTTGTAGTGCATCAACCAGTATTTTAAAGTCGTTTGCGGTGTTGCTTTTCACTTTATTTAATAATGCTCTATCTAGATCTTTAGCCGCTTGGGCAATTTCATCTAAGCCAAACATTTGTGCAGCCCCTAAAATACGGTGGCTATCTTTTTGTAATGCCTCTAAGTCTTCACTAATAAAGTGCTGAGTAATTGTTTCGCTCTCTAAAGCAAAGCTTTGTTTAAAGCTAATAACCAAATCACTCATATCAACTTCACTGTGTTTAAGTGAAGGTTGATTATTACTGTCTAAATGTGCGCTTAGCGCTTTATAGAATAAGTCTTTATCAATAGGCTTGCCTAAGTAACCAGTAAAGCCTAGTGCTAGGTACTCATCTATTTCGTGGCTCATCGCATTAGCGGTTAATGCAAATATAGGCTGCTCAAAACCGCACTTCTTAAGGAGCTGAAAAGCAGCTCGCCCATCCATTACTGGCATTTGAATATCTAACAATACTAAGTCAGGATACTCTTGTAAGCACTGCTCTACTGCTTGCTCACCATTTTCAACCGCAATCACCTGAAGCCCTAAAGAGCGTAGGTAACGACTTATAAGTCGTCTATTATCAGGATGATCTTCAGCTAGGACAATGCGACCAGATAATTGTTTTTTAACTTTAGCAGATGTGTTTGTTTCGACCATGCTTTGTGATTTATCAACTTCGGCGCACGGTAAAAAGAACGAGAACTGGCTCCCTTTTTTGTATTCGCTTTGCACACTTATATAGCCGCCCATCATTGACGCAAGTTGTTGCGATAAGCTCAAACCTAAACCCGTGCCTCCAAACCGGCGGCTAATGCTGTTATCGGCTTGACTAAAGCATTCAAAAATAAGTTTTAACTGCTTTGAACTCATACCAATACCAGTATCTTTTATAATGATAACCAGCCCTTGCTCTGTTTTATTTAAGGCGATAATAATTTGCCCAGAATGAGTAAACTTAATAGCGTTAGCACATAAATTGATAAGAATTTGCTTAACACGAATAAGATCGAGCTTAGTGTAGAACTCATTACCCACTTGGTTATCTAAAATAAGCTGTAAGCTCTTAGCTTTAGCTTGAGTATAAAACATAGCGTGTACATCGTTTATAAGCTCAACAATATCGAAGCACGAAATATTTAGCTCTAAACGGTTAGCTTCTATTTTACTTAAATCAAGTACATCGTTAATTAAGCTTTTTAAATGATCGCTATGGCGCTGGATCACTCTAAGCTCATCTTTAAGTGATTCTGGCTCGTACAACTCATTAATTAAGGCATCTGTTTGCCCTAAAATAGCCGTTAATGGTGTGCGGATCTCGTGGCTAATATTAGCTAAAAATTGGCTTTTAACATCATTAGCCTCTCTCAGCTCTTGCGCCGTAGCTTGTAGCTCTGCAGTACGCTGTGCCACTTGTTCCGTTAAGTGTTGCTTAGCACGTTTTTCAGCCCCTCGTCGTGAAAGAGCTATGCCTGTAACAACAACTAAAAGTAATAGCAAAAATATAAACAAAGTAAGCTGAGAGCGCTGCGACATTTTAAGTTCTTGTACTCTGCGATCTTGCTTAAGTTTTTCTATTTCTTGATTTAATTGGGTGGCTTTGAATTGATGCTGTAAAACAGCTAGTGCATTTATAATTGAGGTACTTCTGAGCTTACGCTGCTCACTAATATACTTTTGCTGTTGAATCATTGCACTTGAAAAATCACCTTTACTCGCATCTAGTAGGGCTTTTGTTCCATAGCTGTCTCTAATTATGCGCTCACTGCCATATTCCTGAGCGAGTAAAATAGCTCTTTCTAAGCTTACCTGCGCTTGTTCTAAATCCCCTTTTACAAATTGAATTTTGGCTAGTGCATGAAGCGCATTCAATTCTAAATTATGGTTATCTATTTTAAGCGCATAGAACTCTCCTAATTTAGCTTGCTCGTATGCCTCATCTGCTTTTTCTAAAATAAGATTAGCATTTGCTAAATTAGTGTATTGTGTAGACAGCTTATTGTAATCATTAGCTGAAATATAATAACTCAACGCTAATTGATAGTAGTGAAGCGCTAAGTCAAATTGATTACTCTCTCTATAAGCAACGCCCATATTATTATAAACTTGCGCTATTCCACTTTTATCACCCAAGCGCTTATAAACTTTAAGCACCTCTTGGTATAAACTAAATGCACTGTCATAGCGCGATAAACGAATATAAACACCCGCTATATTGAGTAAAATATCCGTCTGGTCTTGCTCGCTGCCATGCTCTTCATAAATTGCTTTAGCTTTTAAATAATACTCTAGTGTTTCACCTAATTTATTCATATTAAAATAAGCTAAACCAATGTTATTAAATAGATTAGCTTGCTCTAATAGTTGTTCGTTTTTTTCAGCTAAGGCAAGAGTGCGAGTATATTCAATAATCGCTTTTTGAAATAATCCTTGATAAAAAAGCACAACGCCTTGCATTTTAATGGCGCGAAAATGCTCTTCAGGAAAAAAAGTATCTGACGTGTACTGCTCAAGTAATTTAAAGTAACGTAAAGAGTCTTTAAAATTGTCGTTCGATAACGCAGTATTACCTAACGCAGAGTAAACAGCTACACGCTGTTTTTTAGATAGGCTTTGATCAGAAAGTAAGGTATTAGCTAGTTGTAATTTTGGCTCCCACTGCTCTTCGCTTTTGAATTGTTCAAATAGTGAGTCGGCATTTTGGGCATAGCTTGAAGCCATTAGTACACAGCATATAGTAAATAAGAGGCACTTAAACTTGCCCAGCATAATTTTAATCCTTCAAACCGTTACTTATATCAGTGTAATCTTTATTGAAGATACACCAATTACTAGGCCCTAAACAATGCTTAACCCACTGATTGATGAGATTTTTGAGCTAATATTAACAAAGCAAGTTTGGCAAGTTCATACTTTAGCCGCGCAGTTGTCCTATCAAGGAGCCGTAGCAACGCTTGATCAAAGCCCTGAGCGCGATTTATTTAAGCGTAACTTTTTAATTATGAACGCACTGTACCAACTGCAGGCACAACTAAAGCCGCAAAACCTAATTATTTCAACTTTACATATCGAGCTATTAGAAAAAGAGATTAAGCACTTACTCGTAACTAGTAATAATTTACGAGATTACTATTTAGATTGGAATAATTACGATACGAGTGAGCAGCAAGTAGAAGAGTTATTAAATAGTTTTTGGCGTCGTTTTAAAGCAACACCTAAGCAGCATGCATTAACAAATCAAAAATACAACGAGCTGATTTTAAAGTGGGATTTACCTGAGGATTTTACACTTAAGGCCTTGCAAAAGCGCTGGCGACAACTTGCGCTGCAAAACCACCCTGACAAACTAAATGGCTGTGCGGAAAAATTTAAAAAAATAAAGTTGCAATACGAGCAGCTTAAAACAGCTGCTCGTTAAACTGTTAATTTAGCCGTTTAAATTAACGCGTAAGACGACGAGCGCGAATTTTACGGCCCTTAATGTTACCTTCGGTTAGCTTACGTAACGCAGGCTTAGACGAATTACGCTCCACGGCAACAAATGCAACGTTATCAAGCACATTAATTTTACCTACTTGGCGACCTGCAATACCATCTTTACCCGTTAAGGCACCTAAAATATCACCAGCGCGCACTTTTTGTTTCTTCCCTGAGTCAATCATTAGCGTAACCATTTCAGGGCGGTACGGTGGTTTATCTAACAAGTTAAATGATGGCATTTGTTCTGGCGTGATATCACGCTCGTAATGATCGCCTATTTGCGCAACTTTAAATGCTTCAGCTTCACCATAAATAGAGCATGCTATGCCCTTTTTACCGGCACGACCAGTACGCCCTACTCGGTGTACATGAGTTTGCGTGTCGTGTGCTAAATGGTAGTTAATTACCATATCCATATCATCAATATCTAAACCACGGGCAGCTACATCCGTTGCCACTAATATAGATGCACTTTTATTAGCAAAGTGAATAAGTGTACGCTCACGATCGCGCTGCTCTAAATCACCATGAAGCGCAACTGCACTAAAGCCTTCGTCGGCTAAATCGTCACATACTTGTTGAGTTTCTACCTTGGTATTACAAAACACAACACAGCTTTGCGGTGTAAATTTAAGTAATAATAATTTAAGAGTTGGGTAACGCTGTTTATTGTTATCCATTTTGTAGAAGTATTGTTTGATAGTACTTTTTGCTTGCTCTTCTTCTACTTTAATCATTTCTGGATTTTTTAGTACACGCTTTGCTATAGCTTCTATTGCACTGGGGAACGTAGCGCTAAATAGTAAGGTTTGGCGATTTTGCGGAATACGTTCAATAATGGCATCAAGGGTATCTTGAAAACCCATGTCTAACATTTGATCGGCTTCGTCAAGTACTAGCGTTTCAACATCATCTAAACGTAACGTGCCTTTTCTAATGTGGTCATCAACACGCCCTGGCGTACCAACAATAATGTGTGCGCCATGTTCTAGCGAGCCAATTTGTGGACCAATTGATACACCACCACATAACGTTAATATTTTAATGTTATGAATACCGCGCGCAAGTTTACGCATTTCTACTGCAACTTGCTCAGCAAGCTCACGGGTTGGACACAAAACTAACGACTGAATACGAAAACGTTTAACGTTTAATTTAGCTAATACACCTAAGCTAAACGCAGCCGTTTTACCTGAACCGGTTTTTGCTTGCGCAATAATGTCTTTACCTTCAAGTACAGGTGGCAGGCTTTGCGCTTGCACAGGTGTCATTTGCGAATAGCCGAGTGTTGATAAGTTATCAACTAAACCAGCAGGTAAAGCCAAAGATGAAAATGCAGTAGAAGTCACAGTTAGTTCCAAAATAATAAAAACAACACAGGGCATAGCCCACAAATATGGTTCATATAATAGCAGAATTCATATTGGGCAACCATTAATACCCAATTTTCAGATAGCTTGTTAAACCTTGTTAATAAAGATGTTGAAAATGATACTAGTTTTCATTAAGATCCATGAAAAATTAACACAATGACATTGGATGTAACGAATGAAACTGAACTCTTTATACCTAGCACTTGTAGCTGCAAGCTCAAGCGTTTTTGCTGCCCCCGCCGATATAGAGCGAATTCAAGTTAAAGGTAGCTACTTCAACGACTACAAAGTCGATAACGCTAATGGTGCTATGAGAACATCAGCTTCATTATTAGAAACAGCCCAATCAGTAACTGTTATTAGCGATACAATAATTAGCGAGCAATTAGCAACCACGCTTGGCGAAGTGCTTACTAACGATGCAAGTTTAACGGCAGGATCACAGCAACGTAACCGCGAAGTATTTAACCTTCGTGGTTTTGAGTTAAGCTCAGGTACCGGCTATCTACGTGATGGACACCAGCATTGGTCGCACTATCAACAACCAATCGAAATCCTTCAACAAGTTGAAGTTATTAAAGGTCCTTCAAGCATCTTATATGGTCAATCAGGTCCTGGTGGCTTGGTGAATATGGTAACAAAAAAACCAACAGCGAAAACGTTACTAAACGCCTCAGCTGATGTTGACCAGCATGGTTCAACTCGCTTTATGGTTGATGCTGGCGGCGCACTAACAGAAGCTGAAGATTTACGTGCACGCGGCATATTAGTAAAGCAAGATGTAGACTACTGGCGTGAATATCAAAATGGTGAAAACCGTGAGCGAGACCGCTTTTTAGGTGCTGTAGTCGTTGATTATGATATTAGCGATAATGCACTTGTACGTGTTCATTATGACCGTACAGATGACAAAGCAGGCCTAGATACGGGTGCATGGATTGATGATAACGCCAATGTTATTGGCGACGATAAAACTATTCGTGATATGTCATGGGCATTTACTGATATCACTGTAGAAAACGTAGGTATCGATTTTAACGTATTCTTATCTGACAACTGGAAAGTAAAGCTAGGTTATAATGAGCAGACTTTTGAGCGCCAACGCTTTGAGTCATCTCCTAGTCGCAACTCTTACGACACTCAAACTAACACTTACACTTCGAACCCATACGATCGTTTTGATGATTGGCAATTCACCACTGCATTTATTGATTTTATTGGTGAATTTGAAACGGCTGGCATACAACACCAATTTCTAATTGGTGCTAATTCGCTTGACTACTATTATGGTCAACTACGCACATCTGCTGATTCATTTAGTTTTACAGCAGGCCAAAATGAACCTGCACGCCCAGATGTCAGCTATAAAACTGATCTCACTAAAAGCGAAACTGAATATGACTACTACGGTGTATACGCCCAAGATTTAATTACTTTTTCACCACAATGGCAAGTGTCTGTTGGCGGCCGCTTTGATAAGCAAACACGTGAAGGACAAAATAACGAGTCGTTTTTGCCTAAATTCGGCGTACTTTATCACCCGAATGCATCTGCAACTATTTATGCCAGTTATACAGAAGGTTTTGAGCCACAAAACGAAACCATTACTGACGAAGAAGATATCAACTTTGGTATGAAAATAGATGCTGTCACCTCTGAACAAAGAGAGCTTGGTATTAAATGGCAGCTATTTGATGAGCGTTTAATGCTTAGCGGTGCTATTTTCGATATAAGTAAAAATGGAACCTTAGTTACAGAACAACTTGAAACACCTATCGGTTCAATTACCTCTGAAACAAACCAAGTTGGTGAACAGCGCCATAAAGGTTTTGAAATGGCAGCACAAGGTGCAGCAACTGACCGCTTATTTGTTATGGCATCAACTATGTATTTAGATGCTAACTATGAAAGAGCGAACGAAAACCTACAAGGTAAACGCCCTGTAGATGCCCCTAAATGGTCAGCATCTCTGTGGACTCGTTATGAGTTAAATGATGCAATTGCTTTTAATGCGGGTGCCTTTTATGAAGGTGAACGCTTTGCTGATAGCGATAACTCTATTACCAAAGATGCCTATACACGTGTAGATGTAGGTGCAACTTATAAATTTATTATGAGTAATACTGATATAAATCTTCGCCTTAACGTTGAAAACCTATTTGATACTGATTACTTAGGTGGCGGCGGCAATGGTAATGTAACTATTGGCGAAGGCACTAACTTACGCCTAGCGGCACAATTTAATTTTTAAGATTAAATACGTTAAAAAAGCCCGCACTTTGTAAAAAAGTGTGGGCTTTTTGTATTTTGTCTCATTGTATTTTTTAGCCAAGGTATTTAATGGTTTAATAGCTATTTAGTTTCTTACAAGCCAAGGTTAACAATGAATAAAATAATTACAACAATACTGCTCGCCAGCAGTTTTTTAGCCAGTGCCGCTGAGCCCGAATTTAGCACTGAGCAATTAAAACAAGTGACGCAGGTTCGAACAACTGCTCTTAATAGCAGTTTGAGCTATGAACTGCTTGAGTCTTTGACTACTGAAGTTGGCCCGCGCTTACCCGGTACAGACAACGATAAAAAAGCAGTGGCATGGGCCAAAGCAAAATTTAACCAACTTGGTTTTGATAAAGTATGGCTTGAAGAAGCAACCTTTCCTGAGTGGCGTCGATACAGCGAAAGCGGAAAAATACTAACCCCAAGCGAGCAGCCGCTTCATTTAACTGCACTTGGTAACAGTATTAGCACACCAAAAGAGGGAATTACTGCACCCGTTGTTTTGTTTGAAACACTTGACGAACTAATCGCTGCACCGGCTAATAGCTTAAAAGGTAAAATTGCCTATATTAATTACCGAATGAATCGCGATATAGACGGTAATGGTTACGGCCCTGCGGTAAAAGCACGCGCAACGGGCGCTATAGAGGCATCTAAAAAAGGCGCTGTTGCCTACATGATGCGCTCAGTAAGCACCGGCCATCATCGTTTTGCTCATACTGGCGGTAGTTACTATAAAGACGGCGTTAAAAAAATACCTAACGTGACGATTGCCAACCCTGATGCGGATCAAATTGCCCGCTTAGTAGCCTTAGGCAAAGACGTGTCAGTAAACATTAACGTGCAAACCGAAAATTTAGGTGAAGGCACAGGCTATAACGTAATAGGCCAGTTTAACGGTACTGAAAACCCTGAACAATATGTATTAATTGGCGGCCATTTAGATTCTTGGGATTTAGGCACTGGCGCATTAGATGATGGTGCTGGCGTAGCACTAACTATGGCAGCTGCTAAACATATTAGCGATGTAAAACGCCCTAAGCGCAGTATTCGCGTTGTGCTTTTTGCAGCAGAAGAACTTGGCCTTTGGGGAGCAAAAGCTTATTTTGCAAAACATAAAAACGATTTACACAACATAGTTGCAGCTGCTGAGTCTGATTTTGGCGCAGATGTAGTATACGGGTTTGAATCGAATGTAGATGCGGCATCACTCCCTGTTGTACGTGCTATAGCAAAAGAACTGGCGTCATTAAATGTTGAGTATATTGGTAAAAATCAAGCCAATGGCGGACCTGATTTGATTCCGCTTAAAAAGGCAACATCGGCACCTATATTTGAACTTGCCCAAGATGGTACCGACTACTTTGATTACCACCACACAGCAGATGATACGCTTGATAAAGTAACGCCTGCAAAGCTGCGCCAAAATACAGCTGCTTACGCGGTATTTGCTTTAATGGCAGCAGATGCAAAAACAACAATTAAACCAAAAACTCAAAATAAGTAATAACAGACATACTTGCTTACAGTTTGCAGCTTTAATTAACACGCCCCTTGATTTACCTTTATATAAATTAATTAGGTAAAACAAGGAGTGTGTTTGTATGTTACTTTTCAATACGAGTCAATCTTTCCCTCACTTTACACAAACACAGTGCTGCCCTAGCTGTAATAGCGATGCATATCACTTGGTAAATCAAAGTCGTTTTTTACGCTTTACTATTATTCCTGTACTACCTTTAAAACTAAGCTATAAACGCGAATGTTATCAATGCGGCCATAGTGAGCCAATACAGCTAAAACAACTGCCTTTAATAGAAAAACTCAGCATACCTAAATACTTTATTGGGATTTTTTTAATAGTTTTAGTTATTTGTTTTTTTTATCAACAGTATTTAGATGCACAAACGCAAAAACTAGGGTATTTAAATAACCCAAAAGCCTTCGATACCTACTTGGTTCAAGCAGACAAATTCACACACGAACCCTTAACGCTAACCAACTTAAAAGTGGCGCAAGTTTTAAGTTTTGACGAGCAGTTTATTACTTTTCAGATAAGTAACTACAGCTATAAACGTAATAACGGCATTACTACAGCACTGCGTACCAGCCTATTAGTACAAAGAGGTTACTTCTCGAAAGACAAAATTACGTTGCCTCGTAGCGAAGTAAAAAGGCTTTATAACGACGATGTGATTTACGACGTGCTACGCCCATCAGCAAATAGTTTATATGGTGGGTTTGTTATGTTTCCGCCTAAACCAAAGCCCCTATATAAAGGTTTAAAGCTCGACAAAAATAACCAACAAGGCATTACGTATTTTAAAAACGCACAATATAAAGAGGCACTTGAGAGTTTTACTATTGCAGCAAATGCAGGCTCGCAATGGGGGCAATTAAATCTTGCACAAATGTACCGAGATGGGCAAGGCGTAACTAAAAATGTGCAAACAGCAAAGCATTGGTATGAGCAGGCAATAGCACAAGGTAATAGCAAAGCTAAATATGAGCTAGAACAGCTTTGTGAAATGGTAAAATGCTAAAAATACAGCCAGCCAATAGCTGGCTGTAAAAACTTTAAAATTTCATATGTTTTTCTAAAAAACTAACCAATTTATTATAATACTTCAATTGATGTTCAGGCTTGTAAAAACCATGCCCTTCATCTTCTAACAACTCCAACTCATAAGGGTGATTTGCTTTTTTTAAGGCTGCGATTAATGATTCTGCTTGCTCAATAGGAGCTCGCTTGTCTTCACCACCGTGCACTATAAGTACTGCGGCTTTAAGCTTGTCTATATTATAACTAGGCGAATAGCTTTTAAGTTGTACTTCATTACTACCGATCACACTTTTTAAGTAACGTTGACCGCTATTGCGCTCAGAAATATCACCCTCTTCAAACATTAGTGGTAAATCATAAATTCCAACAACGCCTACCGCACATTTAAACATATCAGGCTCTAAAATAGCGCTTTGTAAAGCGGAGTAACCTCCAAAACTTGCTCCCACAGTACAAATATTATTTTTGTCAGCGATCCCTTTTGCGATTAAATGTTTAACGCCATCTATAATATCGAACTGTATTTCAGCTCCCCACTTTTTGTGTCCAGCATGCTCAAAGTTACGTCCGAATCCACCCGAACCCCTAAAGTTAACTTTAAGTACAGCAATACCGCGACTTGCAAGTAATTGCGAGTCAGGATCAAACCCCCACCAATCTCTAGGTCCATGAGGCCCCCCATGAGGCATTACAACCAAAGGTAAGTTTTTCTCGTCTGTATCATTAGGTATGGTTAAATATCCGTATATTGTTAAGCCATCTCGAGTTTTATAATGGATAGGTTTCGTAATTGCCATTTCTTCAGGCTTCAACCAACCTCTTGAGGCAAACAAGTATTTAAGCTCATTTTTAGATGCATCATATAAGTAATAACGTCCAGGATTAGTATCGCTGGAGGCATATATAATATTTGCATTGCCGTCTGCTGTGCTACTAATTAGCTGAACTTGATCACCTTTCAACGCCTCAATTAAAGCCTTTAAACGCTCACTTTTTTTAGAACCTGTATCAATAAATGAATAATTCGGGTATTGCAGTTCTGTCTCTATAGCAAAAAGCTCTTTTGATGCTTCATCAACCCAAACCCGCTTTGGAGAAACAAACTCATCTTGAAATATTAACTTAACTTCTTTTTTCGCTATATTTAATTTATACAACCCTTCGGCTTCGCCTGATTTAGAAGCGGTCATATAGATATTATTACCGTGCTTATCAAATGCTTTTAAACTAATATCCGAATAATTCTCGTTGCCTAAAGAAAGTTCTTCCCAATCATCACCGGACTTATTTTTAATGTGTATTTCGGCGTTAATATAATTATCAGTAGATACAGCAACGCGAACATTACCCTCATGATCAGTTAGAAACTGTGCCATACGCGAAGGTGATAAAGTGACCCTTTTTCTTTTTCCTGTATAAACATCAACTTCATAAACCACTGTATGCGGCTCATTGCTAGAAGTCCAAGGAATGGTCATCACCAGCATTTTTCGTTTATTTTTAATTAGGGGATCGAGTATGAAAGAAGTCCCGTAAAGAGGTGTTTGTTTTTTTATTCTGCTTCCTATCTGTTGCTCACCTAAGTAACCAATCAAGTATTTACTTTTTTTTCCATCGACGTTTACACCATAAATTTCACCATAATATTCAGGGTGATCTTTCCAACCTCTCAAGTACTCTTTGGCAATAGCGACTCTTTCATTATTAACCCAGTGGTAATCGCCTACCTGGGCATCTCCTCTGAATGATACAGCATGAAGTGTCTTAAATGTTTGAGCATCAAGTATCACTAAAACATTTTTACCTTTTACTTTATTAACTACAGCCAAATACTCACCACTTGGTGAAATAGTAACTTGGCTGTACTCGGTGTCTTTACTAAAACTCTCTATAGGTATTCGGGCACTATTTGCATGAGTATAAGAGCTAAAAAGACTAAGCAGTAAAAGTGAAAATATAGCCAAGGGCTTGTTCATTTAAATTTCTTTTATTTATTATCAATGACTTTTAGCTTACATAGCTTTAACGTTAATAAACATCATCTTTTTTATATTTTATGTAAACAAGCGTAAACTCAAGCCCTATAATCTAATGCCTACTTTTAGTAATCTTACTCCATATAATGTGTAGTACAACAACACATAAACCAGCTATCACACCTAGCAAACCATCAAAAATTAGGGGAGCTAAAACCTCTCCAGTGCCATTAAATAAAGATTTACCAGTGCTAGTGACTTCTAGCTGCCAATGATGAAGTAACTCAATACCGTGAGATAAAATACCACCGCCCACTAAAAACATAGCAACTGTGCCAGCAAATGCTAAAAACTGCATTAACCTAGGTGCCGCTGCTAGCAAGCCTTTTCCAAGTAGCTCTTTAAACTTATTTGCCGACTCTTTAGATTGGTTAAGTAAATATAATCCCGCATCATCAAGCTTTACAATACCTGCCACTAAACCATAAACGCCTATGGTCATTATAATTGCGATTACGCAAAGTACTAATGCTTGATTAACTAAAGTAGCTCCGGCAACAGTGCCTAAAGTAATGACTATAATTTCGGCTGAAAGAATAAAGTCCGTGCGTATAGCTCCCTTTACTTTTTGTTTTTCATACTCAACTAAATCAAGTTGCTCACCTTCGTTTGTTACTTCTTCATGATGAGGTAAAAACTTAGCAAATACTTTTTCAGCACCTTCAAAACATAAAAATAATCCACCAATCATTAAAAGCGGTGTTATTAACCATGGCAACCACACGCTAATTAATAGCGCTGCGGGTACCAAAATAGCTTTATTTAAAAACGAGCCTTTAGCGACAGCCCACACTACTGGTAACTCTCGCTCTGCAGCCACGCCCGTTACTTGTTGTGCATTGAGGGCTAAGTCGTCACCTAATACACCGGCTGTTTTTTTTGTGGCAACTTTACTCATTGTTGCTATGTCATCAAGTAAGGTCGTTATATCGTCTAATAAAGTTAAAAGGTTTATACCTGCCATGTTGCTTCCTAGCTAAAAAATAATGCTATCAACATAGCTTAATCAGACATTTTCACCAACGGTTAATTTAGCTTTGTTATGCTGATAAAAAAGCAGTAATAGCTTGTGACAAACTTAAACAGGGAGATATTAATGAAAGCACTTGCGGTTATTTTAATAGGTATGTTTTTTTTATCTGCCTGTGACAACGAGTCTACGAGTACCCGCTATTTATGTAATAACCACGCTGTAGAGCTAACAACTCAAAATGAGGCTGCAACTCTCACCTTAAATAAGCAGACCTATTCGTTAACAAAAGAGCCCAGCGCTTCTGGAGTAAAGTACATTAGTGAACGCGTGTTGTTTTGGTCAAAGGCGAATGAAGCCATGTTATTTGTATCTGGCAATAAATACCGCTGCAAACTAACAAACGCTAACTTGTAATAGCGTGATGCTGCCTATAAAAGTCTTATTGTACTAATCTTTTTCTTATTAACCTGCGTAATACTAGCCGAACTTTAACCATCGCCCTTGCTAAATAACTGCGCATGCATTTGCTATTTAGTTGGGTATAATACTTTAACTTTTTGCATAATAGCGGCCCACAATGAAATACAAAGATTTACGTGATTTTATCGATTTGCTTGAAAAAAAAGGCGAGCTTAAACGTATCACCCAAGAAATCGACCCGTATCTTGAAATGACCGAAATAGCCGACCGTACTTTACGCGCTAAAGGCCCGGCTCTACTGTTCGAAAATCCTAAAGGACACAGTATTCCGGTACTTGCTAATTTATTTGGTACCCCGCAACGCGTTGCTATGGGAATGGGCCAAAAAGATGTGAGCGAATTACGTGAAGTGGGTAAGCTTTTAGCTTTTTTAAAAGAGCCTGAGCCACCAAAAGGTATTAAAGAAGCACTAGGGCAATTACCAGTATTTAAGCAAGTACTTAATATGCCAGCTAAAGAAGTTAAAAAAGCGCCTTGTCAGCAAGTGATTTTAGAGGGCGACGAGGTTGATTTAACTAAACTGCCTATTCAGCACTGTTGGCCAGGGGATGCTGCTCCACTTATTACATGGGGCCTAACCGTTACTAAAGGGCCTTATAAAAAACGCCAAAACCTAGGTATTTATCGTCAGCAGCTATTAGGTAAAAACAAAATTATTATGCGCTGGTTGTCACACCGTGGTGGCGCGCTTGATTTTCAAGAATGGTGTAAAGAATATCCAGGCGAGCCGTATCCGGTATCGGTTGCATTAGGCGCTGATCCTGCCACTATTTTAGGTGCAGTTACACCCGTGCCAGACACATTAAGCGAATATGCGTTTGCAGGCTTATTACGTGGTAGTAAAACAGAAGTAGTAAAGTCTATATCTAACGATTTACAAGTGCCCGCCAGTGCTGAAATAGTACTTGAAGGCTACATAATGCCTGGTGAAATGGCACCAGAAGGACCGTACGGCGATCACACTGGTTACTACAACGAAGTTGATGACTTTCCTGTAATGACGGTAACTCACTTAACTCACCGTAAAGATCCCATTTATCATAGTACTTTTACTGGCCGTCCGCCTGATGAACCTGCAATTTTAGGCGTGGCACTAAACGAAGTGTTCGTGCCTATATTACAAAAACAGTTCCCTGAAATAGTCGACTTTTACTTACCGCCGGAAGGATGTTCGTACCGTATGGCTGTTGTAACTATGAAAAAACAATACCCAGGCCACGCCAAACGCGTAATGATGGGTGTTTGGTCTTTCTTACGTCAATTCATGTATACAAAGTTTGTTATTGTTTGTGATGACGACGTAAATGCACGTGATTGGGAAGATGTTATTTGGGCTATTACTACTCGTATGGACCCTGCACGTGACACCACATTAATAGAAAACACCCCTATTGATTACCTCGACTTTGCATCACCGGTATCAGGGCTCGGTTCAAAAATGGGGATGGATGCTACCAATAAATGGCCTGGCGAGACCACTCGAGAATGGGGTGAGCCGATTGTTATGGATAAAGCCACTAAAGATCGTGTAGATGATATTTGGCAAAGCTTGAATATTCTGTAAACGTTTATATGTAAGTACATAACAGGCTATAAAGTAACCCTGCAGATATGCTAGAATCGATGCATTCTATTGCGTATCTGCTGTTAAAAGCGCTGCTAAAAGGTAAAAAATGCAAACATTAAAAGCTGAAGTTGTAGCTATCAGCCCACTTACAGAATTTGTACATAAAGTAATTTTAAAGCCTCAACAACCTGTTACGTTTGAAGCAGGCCAATACATGCAATTAGTATTAGGCGAAAAAGACAAACGTGCGTTTTCTATTGCTAGCCGCCCTTCACAATGTGACGAAATTGAATTACACATTGGTGCCTCAGGTGCAGACTCATATGCTATGCAATCGCTTGAACATCTTCGTAGTGCCTATACTAATAATACCCCGGTAGATATTGAAGCAGGCCTTGGTGTATCGCAATTACGCCTTCAGTGCGAACGCCCTATTATTTTACTAGCCGGTGGTACTGGTTTCTCTTACGCAAAATCAATGGCTGATCATTTAGCTGAAATTAATTGCGATCGCCCGGTATTATTCTACTGGGGTGTAAAAGAAGAATCGGCTTTATATGCACACACTGAAATGCAAACCTGGGCAGACAGTAACGAAAACTTTAAGTTTATTCCTGTTGTAGAAAACCCATCTGCTAATTGGCAAGGCCATACTGGCTACGTACATAAAGCAGTAATGCAAGATATTGTGTCGCTTGAACCTTACGATATTTACATGGCGGGTCGCTTTGACATGATAGGTATTGTTCGTGATGACTTTATTACTCATGGTGCAGTACGCGAAAACATGTTTGCTGATGCATTTGCTTTTATAAAGTAAGTAAAGCACAACACATTAAAAAACAGGCACCTAGAAGGTGCCTTTTTTATTTGTAAATTTTAGATAGTTAATTGGTTAAATCTATCAACCTTATCAATATAAACAATTTCCTAAAAACAAATCTATAAACCATACTTTGTATAGAACATCAGCGGGAGAGACCCAAATGCTAAATACAAAAGTAAAAGACTTTATGCAACGCAAGTTGCCAAACATAACACCCGATACAGAAATGACGAGTGCCATTGCAGAGCTACAAAAATTTAAATTACTTGGCGCCCCTGTATTTGACGAGCACAAATCACTGGTAGGATTTATATCTGAGCAAGAACTACTTAAACCGCTTACGCAAAGCAGCTATTTTTGTGATGGCGTAGTTAAGGTATCTCAGCTTATGCAAACTAATGTGGTCACCGTTAGTGGTGATACAAATATTATTGAACTAGCAGAGCAAATGAAAACAGGTAAACCTAAAAATTACCCTGTGGTAGACGGCTTTAAAGTGATAGGCATGATCAGCCGAGCTGATGTACTTAAAGCACTTTACGATAACTACATTAGCTGCCAAACACACTAAATAACAGTTAAAAAAATGCCGCTTTAAAGCGGCATTTTTAATATTCTTAAATTAACGTGCACAAACGAGTGCTGAGAGTGCTTTTTTATCACCGTCACTTAAAAAGGCGATTTCTAGCGCGTTTGCTTGGGCTTTTTCCATATCGGCTTGCGATAGGCCTGCTTTTGGGGCTGCTACTAAGTACTCATGCTCAATTTCAATTCCTTCAACCGCAGGATCATCGGTGTTGATACACGCTAAAATCCCATGATCTAAAAATTGTTTAAGCGGATGCTTAGTTAAATCGTCTACCGTACTTGTTTGAATATTACTTGTTAAGCACGACTCAATACCAATTCGGTTATCGCGTAAATAATCCATTAATTTAGGATCTTCGATTGCTTTAACGCCGTGGCCTATTCTGCTTGCACCTAGCTCATTAATTGCTTGCCAAATACTTGGCGCACCTAGCGCTTCACCCGCGTGTATAGTGGAAGCTAAATAAGCATCGCGAACTTGCTTAAAGTGTTCAATAAATAGCTCCCCCGGAAAACCAATTTCGTCACCCGCTAAATCGACTGCAACTAAATCGTTTTTAAACGCTAAGAGGGCATCAAGTTCATACTGGCATGTTTTTACGCCATAAGTACGCGATAAAATGCCAATTAAATTAGCTTTAATATTCTTACCATGTGTTGCTGATTTAATACCGTCAACAACAGCCTCTACAACGCCCTGAGGGTGCAGACCTTGGCTTTGTGCCATGTAGTAAGGGCTAAAGCGAAGCTCAACATAATCTAAGCCCTGTGCCTGAGCATCTTCAATGTTTTCAATTGCTATGCGTCTACATGCATCGTAATCACCTAAAACCGTAACGCCCCAATCTAGTTTTTGTAAGAAAGCCATTAAGTTTGGTTCAGGATCAATTACTTGTACGTGAGGAATAAGCGCCTCTACGTTATCGGCTGGTAACTCTATATTAAACTGGCGACCAAGCTCTAATATCGTTTGCGCACGGACATTACCATCTAAGTGGCGATGAATATCTAGCAAAGGTAGTTTTCTATTAATCATAGTAGCAACTCGGTTAGGTTAAATTTGCGCGCATGATACGCAGATACAGTTATTTTTCAAGTTTATACGATTTGCTTTAAGTTTAAGCGGTCATATGTCTGCTTTTTGTGCAAAAATCACTTAATGAGGTAAGTAATGCCAAAGTGTTTTAAAAAGTGTATTTGCATCAATAGGTTTCGTGATGTAACTATTCATTCCACAAGCTAAAGCCTTTTTAACATCATCATCGTGTGCATTTGCAGAAAGGCCAATTATGGGTAAATCAATCAACCCTAGATCATTACGTATTACTGTTGTTGCTTGTAGGCCATCCATTTTAGGCATTTGAATATCCATAATTACTATATCGTAAGTGTTAGCGGTGAGCTTTTCTATGGCTTCAAATCCATCATTAGCAATATCGGCGTTACACCCTTTTGTTTTTAAAATCGCACTGGCAACATGCTGGTTTAGCGGGTTATCTTCAACTAAAAGTAATTTATAATGTGCAAACGATAGCGTACTTACATCAATGTCGTTGTACTGCTGCAAAACCTGCTCTGCTTTTGGTAAAGGCGAGCAAAGTGGCAAGCTAAACGTAAACGTTGATCCCTTTCCTTCAAAGCTTACTAAATCAATTTCACCACCCATTAAATGCACCAGTTTACGGCATATACTCAACCCTAAACCCGTACCACCGTATTGACGAGAGGTTGAGCTATCGGCTTGTGCAAACGGCTTAAATAATTGCTTTTGCGCTTCGCTACTAATACCAATACCCGTATCGTTAATACTAAAATAAGTCATTTTTTTAGATTGCCAAATTTTTAACGTGATCTCTCCCTTAGCCGTAAACTTAACTGCGTTATTTAATAAGTTTAACAGCACTTGTTTTAAGCGAATAGGATCTGTATTAATCACTAAATTTGTCGATTGATCAAAATCGAGATTTAATTGTATTGATTTAGCATCAGCTTCAAATTGAAGTAAATTAAGCATTTCGTCAGCCAAACTGGCTACATTAATTGGCTCTTGCATTAAATCGAGCTTACCTGCTTCCATTTTCGAAAAATCGAGCACGTCGTTTAAAACCCGCAATAAAACCCCTAATGCGCCATCAGCTTGTTCGATATAGCTCCTTGCTTGTGGCCAGTCATTTTGCTGTAGCGCTAAATAATGTAGCCCTTTAATACCATTAATAGGCGTTCGTACTTCATGGCTCATATTTGCTAAAAAGTGACTTTTAATTTGGCTCGCTTCGTCTGCCTTTTGCTTTTCTAGACGAAGGCTGCGCGTTTGTTTGGCTACTTGCTCACGTATTTGTATATTGGTACCTGTAACTGAGATTAAAAAAGTAATCAGCAACCAAACAAATAACATCCCCACTATTTGTGCCAGCCAGTATGCAAACCAAGACGTTCTTACTATTGGCTCATGTAGCTCTACTTGCCACATACGCTTACCAATCAGTAATTGATATTGCTTAAACAAAGTATAAGAGGCATCTATATCAGCAGTATAAATAGGCAACTTTTTACCCGATACCGTTGTATCAAAAAAGCTCGCTGCAATTGAGTTATTATGATCAAACAATAGCGCTTGAGAAAGCCGTTTAAGGCTAACAACGGCAGCTACAAACCCTTTAAAGTCACCCTCTGTGGATGAATCACCAAATACAGGGTATAAAAATAAGACACCTTTTTCTGATGTGTTTTGTACTAAGTTGATAGGCTCACTTAACACAAGTTCATTAAGCACTTTAGCTTTAGCAAGTGCTGCGCTGCGTACTTTATTTGACGCTAAATCAAACCCAATAACATCTTCGTTGCCCTCTAAAGGGTATGCATATTTTACTGGAAAGTAATGACTACGAATGCCAACCTCTTGCCATCCACCACCTAAGGCCTTTTCTTTTACATAAATGGGTGCGCCTGATGCTAGATTTTGATTCGCTTTAAACTCGGCTAATTGGCTAGACGATACAAATGGCACCCATTCAAATGCTAATATTTCTTGGCTGTAAGTTAGTTGCTTTGAAGTAAACTGCTTAAACTCTTTAAAATTTACGTCGTCGCTACTAGCAAAATAAGTCGCTAATAACCCTAAATGAGAAGTCACTCCATCTAACTTTTGGCTAATTGCATTTTGTACTGCAAGTATTTTAGTTTCTTGTTTTTGAATGTCTTTTTCTTTTTTTACACTTGCTGCGCCATAAAAACTAACGCTAATAAGCGTATATATTAATAGTGAAGGCAAAATCACCTGTAAACGGTGGCGGACCTGCGTGTAATTAAACGCAGCGAGCATTAAAGGGGTAAATATTAAAACGCCAATACTGTCGCCAATCCACCACGCTATAAAATTATCAAAAATAGCATCTGTTGGTATCACGTTATTTAGTGCTAGTAAACTTGTACCAACACCTGCTGCAATAATGCAGCACAATGGCCCGGCTACTACTAAGCTTTGAACACTGCGTTTTAATGAAGATAGATCCAAGGGGGCTTTTATTACATTAACAATAATTTTGCAGCCAATCCAAGCCTGCAAAACAGAAGCTAAAGTGATACAAAGAGCCTGTAAAAAAACGCTAGAATTGAGAATATCTACAGCGTTATCAAGGTGAATTAAGTTAGTACAAAAAGCCCCTATAATAAGGCCAATAAAAGACTTTCGGCCCCAAATTAAAAAGCTAGCTAATGCAATACCTGAAGGCGGCCAAGAGGCGACCGCATAACCATCAACAGAAAGAAGTGAGTTACTAAAATACCCAGTGAAAAAATAAGCACAGGCCAAGCTTAGGGTTAATATTAAAAGTTTTCTCAATACTTGGCTCCAATATCATAAAAATCAATTGCTAATAGTGTAGACCTTTATTGATATAAAACGAGCGCCTTTTCTGCTTGTGCACTATTTTTATAACTTAAAACAGCCTGTTCAAAAAACTGTTTTTTATTATCGCTATTCAGGGCTTTATCAAATATTCGCGCGGCTAAATCATAATCACCTTGGGCGTTAGCAAGGCATGCCAATGCTAATAATAAAGCGTTGTTCGAGTCGTCCTTTTTAAGGCGTTCTTGAATAGTTGTTTGTAACTTAACAGCATCGGCGGCAGTGGTTTTACTTAATATATTAGCGAGCAATAAGTGCTGTTCATTATGTTTAACCATTTTAATTAAGTCGCTTTCAATCACGCTTAATTGACCAGCTTGTGCCATTTGCATTAAATATGCATTGTGGGCATGAGCCTGTAGCTTCTTAGGTAACTGTTTATACTTTCCGGTAAGTTTGTCATCATCGAGCGCACTAAAATAAGCATTAAATAATTGTGTCCATTGCGCCTCATTAAGTGCTTTTTTACGAAGTAAACGCGGTAAAAACTCTTCAAGGGCAGTAAAGTGCTGTTGCTGGACAAGTACTTCGGCATAAAGTTTAAGCTCCAGAGGTGTTGCTTTTTTAGCTTCTGCACTGGTTCGCATTTGCGATTCAATCGCGCTACTATCACCGCTTGCAAGCCACAGCTTTGCAACTTTCAGCTGGTTTTCTGGGCTTATTTCAAATAATCGCTCTAGTGCTTTATCTGCTTGGTTGTTAGTGAGCGCTGCTTTTGCAAGTAATGCTAAGCGAATATCCTCAAATTTACTTGGCACGCTATTACCAGACAATGCCTGCTCCACATGTTCGTAATCATCGTTAATAGCACTCCAAAGGGCTTGCTCTATGGCAGCGTGCTTGCGCTCTTGGCTACGCGCAAAAAAACCATGTTTAGTATTATGATAAATCGATAATAAATAGCGTACTAACTTATAAGTTAAGTACAACACAGCTGCTGTAATCGCCGCCATAATACAAAACGACACTATAGTGCCTTCAATAGTTGTATTGTTAAACGAAATCAGTACATAACCTTTTTCATCTAATACAAACGGAGTTACCGCCAGTACCACAACAATAGCTACAATTAATATAATTATCCCTATCATTGCGCCCACTCCTTAACCTTTTGTGTACTTTTTAACGTTACTTTAGGGCTAAAGTTTAGTTGCTCTTTTTCAAGATTTGCTAGTGCCTTAAGTACCGCTTTAGTAGCGTCATCATCTTGCTTAAAGTACTCAGTGACCAAACGCTTAGCTTCACTTAGAGCATTAAAATAAATACTCGCTTGCTTACTCATAAGCGCATCTTGTGCTTGAGTTAAATTAAGTTTAATACGCTGGTTAATTAAATGACGCTCTTGATCTGTTAGTAGTGGTTCAATTGCTGCGCCTTCGTGATGGCGAATAGTAATAAAACTATCAACTATTTTATTCCAGCTATTGCTTAAGTTTTGTTGCCAATCGCTTATATCTTCACTTAATACATTTTCGTCAACTTCAGTTGTGTCTGAAGGCACATTAACTGCGTTAAAAGCTAGATCATCAACACTCGTTAACACACTGCTTAGCTGCAGATAAATAGCTTCTGTTGCTATTGGCTTTAAGCTGTCGAGCATTTGTATGTCTTGCATAATGGCTTGGCGAACTTCAACAGTACCTGGATGCTCACTTAGTAACGCATCTAAACGCTTAAGTACAGCACGTGTACCTTGGTAGTCTTTTTCAGCCCACAACTTAAACTCAGCCATGCGTTGTAAGCTGGTTACTTCTTGCGGATTAAGCGAGGCTCCTTGTTGTTGAGCTTGCTGAAGGGCTGCTTTTAATTGCTGCTGATTGTTTGCAGCACTTTCGCTTAGTGCTGTTGTTACCTTTTGCTCACTATTAAACAGCGCTTGCTGCAAGTTAGATTGTGCAGATTTAAGCGCTTGTAACTCTTGAGCAAGTAGCTTATTTTGCTCATTAAGCTCGTTAACCGCTATATTTTGGGCCTTACCTGCATTTAGCTTTTGGTAAAACTCATAACCCACACCACTTGCTACAATAAGAGAAATAATAAGTGCGAGAACCGCTACTTTACTAATTTTTTGCTTAGTATTATTTGGCTTATTAGCTGTATTTACAGGATCTTTTTTACTTGAAGGCACAGCTGCTTTAGCTGGATTTTTATTATCTGCCGTTACTGGCTTTGACTGTTCGCTCATGTTGCTACCTTGCTGTTTAATACAGGAAAACATAGCGTCATCGCTTGCCCCTGCTGCAATGTGTATATTAGCCGAACTTACCTGTTGCTGCTTTAAATAAGCGGCAATGCGCTCGCTAGCAACATAAAATCGGCACTGTTGTAACCACTGTAATTGTTCTTGAATTAGGTTATTAAATATTGCATCTACTGCTGCATTACTTGTAATGACTATACCTTGTACTTTCAGGCTTTGCCAGTGGTCTGTCCAGTTGGTTTTTTCAGCGGCTATTGCCTCACGCTTATACACCACACAATTATTTAAAAAAGCGCCGCGCTCTTTAAGTGTTTTTGCAATATCGGGGCGTCCTGCTTGGCCTTTTACTAACACAATATTACTGCCATCAACTTCCGCTAACGATTTAAGTGCTAATAGGCCTTCTGAATCATATTGTTTAGGTACGGCAGCCCTAACACCAAACTGCTCATAAATAGTATCGGCAGTTTGTTGGCCAATGGCATAAAATTGCGCTTTAGTATTAATATTTGGTTTTAACTGGGCGAGTGCTGTTACTGCATCTTGAGATATAAATATTATTTTATCTGCATTTAACAGAGGGCTCAGCTCGGTACTTGAGGGCGTTAAATAGGTAATTTTTAAAACAGGAAATAGCGACGCCTGATAACCCGCTTCCTCAAGTTGCTGAGCAAGGGCTGCGCCTTTTCCTTCGGGCCGAGTTATCAGGATATGTGTCATTTATGCGTCTCTATAAACTTCAGCTAATATTTTATCTGCACCTTGAGCTAGTAGCTTTTTAGCAAGCTCAACACCAATTTTCTCTGCATCATTAATATGACCAGTAACTTCATCGTGTAAAATTTCACTACCATCAACGGCACCAACTAAACCACGTAAATGTACTTGTTCGCCATCAACTAATGCATAAGCGCCTATTGGCACTTGACAGCCGCCTTCTAAGTGACGGTTCATGGCACGTTCTGCATTTACACGAATACGTGTTTGCGTATGCTCAAGCGGTGCAAGCAACGCTTTTGTTACTTCATCATCAATACGGCATTCAATACCTACAGCACCTTGGCCATTTGCAGGTAATGATACTTCTGGCTCAATATAATCGGCAATACGCTCGCCCATTTCTAAACGAATAAGCCCTGCTGCTGCTAAAATAATAGCATCGTATTGGCCGTCATCTAATTTAGCCAAACGTGTATTGACGTTTCCGCGCAAGTCACGAATTTCTAAATCCGGACGTAGTGCTCTAATTTGACACTGACGACGTAAACTCGAAGTCCCTACAATCGCACCCTTTGGTAACTCGCTTATGTTAGCAAAGTTATTTGAAACAAATGCATCGCGCGGATCTTCTCGCTCACAAATGGTGTGCAGCGCTAAGCCTTCAGGAAAATCAACAGGTACATCTTTCATAGAATGTACGGCAATATCGGCACGTCCATCTAACATAGCTTGTTCAAGCTCTTTAACAAATAAGCCTTTACCGCCAATTTTAGCAAGTGGGGTATCTAAAATAATATCCCCTTGAGTCGACATAGGGACTAATTCTACGCGCACATCACTATGAAAATGCTCAAGCTGTGCTTTAACAAATTCAGCCTGCCAAAGCGCTAAAGCGCTTTTACGAGTGGCTATGCGTACTAGTTTTGTTTTTTCTGTCATAGGGGTATCCAATTAGTTACTGCTGAATAGCTAAGCTTAGTCAGCTAAAATTCTAAATTCTTTTTGAGCAATTAAATTACTTTTCTCATCAACAACATCAACACGCCAGTGGCCTGTTTGTGTGTCCATAATATTTTTTGTAGAGTACGTTCTATAACGAGGCGAAGTAACATTAAGCGTAATTTCAGCCATGGTTTCACCCTCATAAGACCAAACATGCTTAACTTGTTGGCCTTGTAAGTTTTTAAGCTCACTAAAAAACGATAAACCTTCATCAAACTGGCTTAACCTTATATCGGCAGCAAATACATTTGTGGGCTCACGTTTACTTACTTTACGAGTCAGTACTGCACGGCTAATTTTACCTGTATCAATTTGCGCCCCTAAGGCTACACTCGCTACATGTGCATCAGCAGAAAACCCTTCAGTACCTGTTAAAGCACCATCATCACTGTCTAATTCTACCAGTAAATCGCCAGCACTTGCTGCTTGCACCGTACTTTGCAGCTCTTCATTTTCAGGTTCTTGTTGAACTTCATTATCAAGTTCAGAGTTTAACGCTGTATTAATGCTATCGTTTTGCTGTGTATTATTATTTACCGCTAACGTATTCTTATCATCTATAAAATCGGTATCCTCAGAAGCCGCAAGTTGAGGCGCTTCATTTTGCAAACTCTGTGAGGCTAACAGCGGATCAATACTCGCTTGGGTAATGTCATCAGGCTCATCAAGTAAATCACTTTGTTGTGCTTCACTATTTATGTTTGCCTCATCATCGCTTTCGCTATTTTGCGGACTGTCATTAAAGCTTAAAAATTGCTCTTGCTCGTTAGCATGCTCACCTTGCTCGGCATTTACCGATGCAGTTAGTCCATACACCACAGCAGCAGAGGTCATTGCTACCAACATAGAAATACTCACAATACGACGCCAGTGCCACTCATAACTAACTGTAGGTACAGTATTTTGTGGTTCGCGTTTAACATTTGCTTTAATTACTATTTTTTGACTCATATTGACCTCAGCGGCTCCAAAATTAGCTTAAACGGGCAATTAACCATTGACGAATAGCTTGCAGTTCTTCTGCGCAAACCTGATGAGCCATTGGGTAATCTTGCCAGCTTACATCCATGTTATGTGCTGTTAATACTTCATACGCACTTCTTCCCGCACTATGCGGCACTACGTTATCTTGGCTACCATGCGCCATAAAAACATTTAAATCAGTATGTTTTGCTTCGTCTGTAAATTTTTGTGGCACACACATATAAGTAGAAAGCGCCATAACGCCACCAAGCTTATGCTCAAAACGTGGCGCTAAATGTAGTGAAACAACGCCACCTTGTGAAAAACCAGCCAAAATAATTTTATTAGCAGGTATACCACTTTCAATTTCTTGATTAATAAGAACTTGAACTTTGTCAGCTGAATCTCTTACGCCTTGTTCATCGGCACGCTTATCTAATTCTATAGATTTAATATCGTACCAAGAGCGCATTTCCATACCACCATTTATGGTGACCGGTTGCACTGGCGCATGCGGAAATACAAATCGTATACCTAGCTCACTGGGTAAATTAAGCTGCGGTGCTACAGGTGCAAAACCATCACCTGAATCACCTAGGCCATGTAACCAAATTACCGTTGCTTTGTGTTCTGATTGTGCCGGGTATTCTACAAATTCTAAACTCATAGTGATGATTGCCACTTAATTTCTTGGCCTGCTTGGCGAGTAGATGCTTGGTTCATAAATTCCCAAAACTCAGCGCCAGAACGATTATCAATCCATTGACCGTCACGCATTTCAAAGTGGTGGCCATTAAATTTAGTTGCCACCCATACTTGATGCAAAGGCGCTTGTTTATTAATTACAATTTTACTTTTATCAGCAAATATAATTTCTAAAATACCTTGTGCCGACTCATAATCTAAATCAGCTTCGCAATCATCAACTTGCTCTTCAATTGTGAACATAAGAGCTTCGGCTAATTGGTGATATTCGTGTTCAGTCATTGTAATTTTCCTTTGCAGGCGAGCCGCCTAATATTGGGTACATTTTAGCTTAAAATTAGCTTTAAAAGTGTGCAGCTAGTGTAACAGGAATAAAATCATCCGCGAATAGCTGCATTTTTTAGATATTCTGTTACTCTGCGATTATAAAGCCAGCAACCATATTAATCTAATGAAAGCGACACATACCTTACAATTAAAAAAACTATTAATAAGCACTGTACTGCTAAGCGCATTAGCTGGTTGCGGACAAAGTGGCCCTCTTTATTTACCAGAGCAAGAAGTTGATCAAAATCAACCTCAAGAAACAGTTGAACCAGTAACTGCTTCAGAGCAAAACAACACGCAACAAAGTCAGGAGCAATAAATGGATTATTTTAACTACCAAAACAACCAATTATTTGCCGAAGACGTGAGTGTGGCCGCTATTGCTCAGCAATATGGTACGCCTTGTTATGTGTATTCGCGCGCGACCTTTGAACGTCATTATTTAGCCTTTGCTAATGCCACTAAAAACCATAAAAGCTTGGTTTGCTATGCCGTTAAAGCAAATTCTAACATTGCAGTATTAAATATTTTAGCGCGCCTTGGCTCAGGTTTCGATATTGTATCGAAGGGTGAACTTGCACGTGTAATAAAAGCCGGTGGCGACGCCTCTAAAGTCGTTTTTTCGGGCGTGGCTAAAACAGCAGACGAAATAGCTTATGCGCTAAAACTAGGCATTAAATGCTTTAATGTTGAGTCAGCCTCTGAGCTTGAGCGTATTTCTGAGGTTGCTTGCGAGTTAAATTTAGAAGCGCCTATTTCTATACGTGTTAACCCTGATATAGACGCAAAAACGCATCCCTATATTTCTACCGGTTTAAAAGAAAATAAATTTGGCATTGATATTCAAACAGCTGTGAGTGTTTATCAACATGCAGCGTCTTTACCGGGTTTAAAAATTACCGGTGTTGACTGCCATATAGGTTCGCAACTAACAGAAGTAAGACCCTTTTTAGAAGCGTTAGATAAATTAATGGCGCTAATTGATGAGCTAAAAACATGCGGTATTGAGCTTACGCATTTAGATATTGGTGGTGGTTTAGGTGTGCCGTATAACAACGAGCAACCGCCACATCCAAGTGAATATGCAGCGCAAGTAACTGAGCGTTTAGCTAATTACAAACATCTTGAGCTTATTTTTGAGCCTGGCCGCGCTATTGCAGCCAATGCCGGCATTTTAGTAACCCAAGTTGAATTTATTAAGCAAAACCAAGATAAGTTTTTTGCCATTGTAGATGCGGGTATGAACGACATGCTGCGCCCTTCGCTTTATCAAGCATGGCAAAAAATTATTCCGATATCGGTGCGAAACGACGACACCCCAACACATAATTTCGATATTGTTGGCCCAGTATGTGAAACCGGTGACTTTTTAGGTAAAGACCGCGAACTTGCACTTAAGCAAGGCGATTTACTAGCTCAGCGTAGTGCAGGCGCATATGGCTTTACTATGAGCTCAAATTATAACTCTCGCCCACGTGTTGCAGAAATAATGGTAGATGGCGAGCAGCACCACCTTATTCGCCAACGCGAAACGATAGAAAGCCTTTATCAGGGTGAGAAAATTTTACCATAAACGTTTTTGCCAACTCGCTGCTCTGTGGCATGATTGGCACAGAGCAAAACCGAATTAGAGCGCTATGTTAGTTAATTTTTCCAAAATGCACGGCTTAGGCAACGACTTTGTTGTAATTGATAACATTACACAAAATGTGTTTTTGTCACGAGATCAAATAAAAAAACTGGCTGATCGCCACTTTGGCATTGGTTTTGACCAATTGCTAATGGTAGAAGCGCCATACTCACCCGATCTCGACTTTCATTATCGTATATTTAATGCCGATGGCACCGAAGTAGAACAATGCGGAAATGGCGCACGCTGTTTTGCCCGTTTTGTGCGAATGAAAGGCTTAACCAACAAGCATAAAATTAGCGTATCGACTAAATCGGGCAACTTAACGCTATACATAGAAAAAGATGGCCAAGTTACCGTAAACATGGGCCATCCTAATTTTGAGCCGGCCAAAATACCGCTCAAAGCCAGCAAGCGTGAACTTACCTATATTATAAGAGCACAAGAGCACACAGTATTTAGTGGCGCGGTGTCTATGGGTAACCCGCACTGCGTGTTAGAAGTTGACGATATAACGACCGCACAAGTTGATGTACTTGGCCCACTGCTGGAAAACCACGAACGTTTTCCAAATCGTGCCAACATCGGCTTTATGCAAGTAGTATCGCAAGATCATATAAAGCTAAGAGTATGGGAGCGCGGCGTTAGCGAAACCCTTGCTTGTGGTACTGGCGCATGTGCAGCTATGGTTATTGGCCATATTCAAAGCAAACTTAACACCACGGTACAAGTTGATTTACCAGGCGGTACATTGCAAGTGCGCTGGAGCGGCGAAGGCCACCCTGTACGCATGACTGGCCCAGCCGAGCATGTATTTGATGGGCAAGTAGCATTATGAGCGAGCTAACTAAAGAGCAAGTTGCTGAGTATTTAACTCATCATCCTGATTTTTTAATTGATCAACCACACTTACTTGCAAAGCTTGAGCTTCAACAAAAAGAGCAAGGTGCTACTTCACTGGTGCATATACAGCAGCGCCAGCTACGTGAACACAATACACTGTTAAAAAATCAAATAGAGAGCATGAGTAAACATGCAAAACAAAACGAGTTTGTATATAGATTATTTAGCCAGTGCCATAGCCAGCTTTGGAGCAATTACGACTTCAATACACTTGCCAGTAACTTAACCAATATAATTTGTACAAGTCCAAATATAAGCGACTGTAAGTTAATTAAATACACAGCGCAGTATAACGACCTTATTGAACATCGTCTTACACATTCTACGCATTATTTAGGGCGTATTAATCAACAAGAATGCGAGCTATTATTTAGCGATAAAACCCAATCGGCAGCTATCTATTTAATTGGTGATAGCAAAAAGCCAGTGGCTATTTTAGCCTTTGGTAGTAACGATGCTAACCACTTTGAACCCGCACAAGACAACCTCTTTGTACTGGACTTTGTACGTGCCCTACAGCTAAGGCTGTTGGAACTTGCATGAACGAAAACCCCACGCCAAATATTAGCGATTTAAGCGATAACTGGCGTACGCCTATAACTTTATTTAGCGAATATTTAAAATACGAAAAGCAATATTCCGCGCACACTGTAAATCAGTATGTAAGCCAACTTGGCTTTGCAGCGCTTTATTTTAGTAAATTATGTGATGACTGGTTTGGCGTGCAAGGCGAGCATATTCGTCGCTACAGTATGGCGCTTCGTTCAAAGCAATTAAGCGGGCGAACAATTAGTTTAAAATTAAGCTGTATTCGTAGTTTGTATAAATTTTTGAAAGCCAAAAATATTGCACAGCAATCGCATTACCATAACCCTGCACAAGGGATTAAAGGGCCTAAATTTTCAAAGCCACTTCCAAAAAACCTCGATGTAGATCAAATGGCAAGTCTGCTAGAAATAAACGACGACGACCCATTAGCTATAAGAGATAAAGCCATGATGGAACTAATGTATTCATCTGGGCTGCGCATTAGTGAGTTAGTTGGCGCCAACATGCAAGATATAAATACTAAAAACGGAGAGATTTTAGTACGTGGTAAAGGCAACAAAGAGCGCTTAATTCCGGTTGGTAGAAAAGCATTAAGTGCACTTCAAAGTTGGCTTACTATACGCGGCCAATTTGCAAAACCTGACGAAATAGCCGTGTTTTTAAGTAGTAAAAAAAACCGTATCTCGGTGCGTCAGGTTCGCCTTCGTATGCAAGAGTGGGGAATAAAACAAGGTATTAGCTCGCAGGTTCATCCGCATAAATTACGCCATTCATTCGCTTCTCATATTTTAGAGTCCTCTGGCGATTTACGCGCCGTACAAGAACTACTAGGGCACAGTAGTTTGTCGGCTACACAAGTGTATACGCATTTAGATTTTCAGCATTTAGCCAAGGTGTACGACAACACCCATCCTCGCGCTAAAAAACAAACCGATTAGGAAAATAACTATGATCCGATTTAATCGTGCTCTTCGCCCTTTTTCTGTTATGAGCTTTGATTTAGACGACACGCTGTACAACAACCACCCAATAATAAAAGCGGCGGTTAAAGCGCAGCAAGATTACTTAAGCGCACTGCCGAGCTACCTAGAACAAGGCCCTAAATATTGGCAGCAATGTCGTAACGAAGCAGTATTACAATCACCTGAGCTTGCCAATAACGTGACCAAATGGCGCCAACATACACTGCGTTTAGCGCTTTCTAAATTGAATTTAAACGCCGATGATATAGAGCACCATGCAAATGCAGCATATAACGCTTTTGCTGACGCACGTAGCAAAATAGTCGTCAGTGACGACGTACTAAAACTACTTGATAATTTAGCCGAGCATTTTACGCTTGTTGCCATCACTAATGGTAATGTGGAAATAGAACGCTTTAATTTACACAATAAATTTTCGCTCGTGTTACAAGCGGGCATGCACGGTAAAGCAAAGCCTCATAAAACATTATTTGATAAAGCCGCGACGCATTTCGATATCCCTAAAAGTGAAATTTTACACATTGGCGATAGCCTAGATACAGACGTACAAGGTGCTAATAATGCTGGCTGCCAATCGGTATGGCTAAACGATCAAGGCGCTACCTATGCCTATAAAGGACTTGCCGATGTTGAAATTGCGAATATTCATGCCTTAGCACATTTTATTAAATAACCTAAAATACAACGACGAGATTGCAATGAGCCATTATACCAAGCTAATAACCTTACTATTAATTGGCTCACTTAGCCTCAATGCTTACCTGCTATGGCCAAAACAAGTAGTGGTTGTTGGCAAACAAGAAATCCAAAAAACCTCTGAAAAACCAATTAAAGCGCCTAATAATGAGCTGCTTACTAAGGCTAAACAACAATTTGAGCAACACCAATTTGACGAGGCGTTTAATACTTACCAGCAACTAAAGCAACGCTCCCCAGCCCTTGCTCGCACACTTTACTCTTCGTGGGTTTTGCAATTAAAAACATGGCTAAATACGAACTTATTTCTTAGCGAGCCACTGTTAAACACACTATTAGATCAAGATCCTTACAATACAGAGCTACTTACATTGCAGGTCGATTACTTAATAAATAGTGGACAAATACAAAATGCAATTATTGCTTTATTTGAACTATACCCGTTGTTAAATGAGCAACAGCAAAGCACTGCAAATGTGCGGTTGGAAAATTTGACTAAAAACGAGCTTCACAGTTTAAGTGAGCAGCAAAATTGGCAAGCAATTATCGAACAAACCCAAATTTGGCTCGATTATCAAAACGACAATAGTCATTTTTTATACGCACTTGCTTATGCCTATTACCAGCAAAATGACTTTATAAGCGCATTAACCACTCTTGAGCGTATGCCACGTAATAACCCTCTTAAAACAGACATAAATACACTAAGAACACTAATAAATAAGGCTCAATCGCAAGATGACTTTATTGCGCTTACCCCCTACGGCGCACATTACTTAATTAGCACCGAGCTAAATAGCTCAATCCAAACAGAGCTAATGATAGATACCGGCGCAAGTATTACTTCTCTTTCGAGTGACGTGCTTAGCCAACTTTCACCAAGACCACTTTATTTAGGCGATGTAATCGTAAACACTGCAAATGGGCAAATTAAAGTAAAACGCTACCAAATTGAGTCGTTTAAAGTGGGGATGCAAATTATTTACGGCTTTGAAGTGCTCAGTATTGAAAACACCCGCGGCCAAGGTTTGTTAGGAATGAACTTTTTATCGCGATTTAAATTTAATATAAATCAACAAACAGATGAGTTAGAGTTGAGTGCTAAATAAACAAAAATAATAAAAGGAAGTTTATGCGTACTCTACTATTTACACTACTTTGTTTTTGGCAATGTAGTGCTCAGGCAGCAAATTATTTTGTAAAAGACAAAAGTTGTGAGGCTATTTCAGAGCAACTTACAATTAAGACTCAAATGTCATTATTTCAGTCAGATAGTGAAGTTAAAGCACAGCAAGACTTAAGAACCGAAGCTTTATTTGAGTACAAAAAAATTAAAAATTCATTAGCTGCTAACTCTCAAATCTACGTTAAAGAAAGGTTCGTAATGAATAGGGACGTTAACCAAGAATCGACCTCTTCTAACTCAATTAAAAAACGTTTATTTTATACCGCTCACTTCACACCTTCCAAACATTGCAATGAAAACCAAGCAATGTCTGAAGCTACTTTTATTGCAGGAGAACATACCTTCAGAATTTTGAAATCAAAAGAAAAAAAGATAACAATTCTTTCAAATAGTGATAACCGACCTGCATTCAAAAAATTTGATAGTAAGTTAATTACATCAAAGCACTTTTTTGACACCAAATTTGGGCAAAGCACACAAGAAGTAACTCAGCTGCTGGGGTTACACAGCCTTGAACTAAAAAATGAAAGCAAAAGAATACGTGTATATGGTAGGCACCATGCTTTTCACTTTGTTAATAATCAATTAGTAGGCTATCAGTTCCATTTAAACTTATTACCCATGCAAATTAATAATGTGCTCACGTTGGAAAATAAAGAGCTTAAAATCAAGCTTAGTAATGATGAGATTGTAGAAGCGGCCACTCCTATAGCGCCTTTACAAATAACGGCATTAAAGAAAGAGTTTGCAGATGTTGAAACCGCATATTATAAGTCATCAGACACAGAAGTTGATCAAAGGCTAATAGGGCTTTCTCAAGGGCAGCTAATAGACAAAATCGCATTCAATAAGCACTGCATTAAAAGCTTTATCGCCAAAAACGATGGTAATATTGATAAAAATATAAACACATCATTAAAGCTAACCAGTTCATCTGAAGACAATATCAGTGTTACTCCATGCAGCGAATCCTTATATGAAAAAGCTGACTTTATTGCCAAATTAAAACTTTTTGAACCTATCTCTACTAACAATATAAAGCTCTCGGCATTAGCTAATTACTTTAAACAAGGACACAGTTGGGAGTTTTCAGGTGTAAAATACAACGACCCCGTTGCAAGTCTTGCTAAGTTAGGCGATTACGACGAGTTTTTTGACTCAGCAGAATTTACTTCTCAACACTGGAATGGTTATTTTTATATTTATGACGGAAAGCTTTTAAGTGCAGAGCTTACAAGCAACGACTATTAATTTTTCTCTTTGAATCTTCTGTTAGAAAAGGACAAACATGTTATTAAACGATTTTTTACAGCAACTTGCAGACAACCCTAAAAGCATACAATTTAGCGATACCATGGCGGTAATAGAAGCTAATTACGAGTTTACCGCGTGTGGATTTAATAACCACGGCTTACTTAGCTCTGCAAGCGAGAACAACGGCTCATGTAAAATTTTTGCGTTTGCTAAATTAAACGATTTAAGCAAGCAAAATACATTGGATTGCTTTGGTAAGTTTTACCGCGAAGACGTACTACAAAACCCTAAAGGCGATGATCACATGAACATTCGCACATTTATGTTAGCGCCAGAAGCGACTCCATTTTTAGGCCTGAGCTTTGATGGTGAGCCACTAAAAGAGAAATAACACTAAGCTACTAAATTAAAGCGTTTTTTCCATAAAGTAACGCGTACCAGAGCGTGGATAATTATTAAGTTGATACTTAACCACATATCCGCGTTTTTCGTAAAAAGGCTTGGCCTGAAAATCAAGCGTATCGAGCTGTGCGGTATTAGCGCCCCGCTCAATAGCAGCAAGCTCAAGCGCATTTAGAAGCTTACCTGCTAACCCCTTGCCCCGAGCGGTATCGCTACACCAAAGCCAATTAATCATTAGCCAATTACCAAACACGTAACCACTGACACCCGCAATTAGGTTGCCTTTTTCATCTACAAATTTATAGCCTAGCGGCACTTTAGGGGCATCAAAATGTTGCCCGTTAAACTCAACTATTTTACTACGCAGTGCTGAGTTTAATGCATCGCTGTGATCGGCTTGTAATTGGTACATGCAATGCCCTTAAAGGAGCAGATATTAGCAAATTAGCTCTATCAAAACAGGTTATTTTTACCATAAGGAACTTCTAGTAAATTACTGCTTGTTTTTTCGGGTTGGCCACACATTTCATCGTAGGCACTAGTGTGTCGTAGTACCATTTCGGCGTAGGCTATTTTTTCAAAACGTTTTTGAATATGCAGCGGGCTGAGCGCTTTTAGAAATTCGCCATTTTCTTCAGTAATGTAATACTCTACGTTATTTATAATAACAGACACCTGATAGAGCGCCATTTCAAGGGAGTGCGCCACCACTTTTTGTAATGGTTCGTGTTTTTTTAGCTCAGAAAATTTCATACCCATAACAATCGCCTTTTTATAAAAAGTAACTTTATAGATACGCACCTTTGCTATAATCGCGATCAAATTATTACATCACTGTCTTTTTAAGCTTATGAGCAACAAAATTCGACTCGCTAAATATATTGCTCACGCCGGTGTGTGCTCAAGAAAACAGGCATCGCGCTTAATAGATGAAGGGGTAGTAACGGTAAATAATCGCCCTGCTAATCATATTGATCACGTTGATGAGCAAGACGTAGTAATAGTTAATGACCAAGCAGTTAAAGGCGCAGCCGATTTAGTTTATTTTGCGTACCACAAACCTGTAGGTATTGACTGCAAATTAAATAAAAATGACCCTACAAGCCTTATTCACCATTTGCCTACACTTACCCGTGTTTATCCCATTGGCCGATTAGATAAAGACTCTCGAGGCTTGCTTATTTTGACCAACGATGGGGATTTTTGTAATCAACTTATTCACCCTGACTTCCACCAGCCCAAAAGTTATTTAGTGACGGTAAATAAACCTATTAATAATGAGTTTTGTGAAAAAATGGCCGCTGGGGTACCTGTTGATAAGCAAGTAACCTTACCGTGTGAAGTAACAAAAATAGCTGACAACCAGTTTAGTATTATTTTAAAGCAAGGGCTTAACAGGCAAATACGTAAAATGGCGCATTACTGCGGCTTTAAAGTAATTGATTTATATCGGGCACAATTTAGCGAACTTGCTCTTTCAAAACTAAACCTCCCTGAAAACCACTGCATACAAATTAATAAAACTGATATTTCAAAATCTAACCTTCGTTTAAATAGCGTACAAAAAAGTTAAAAAATAACCTTGCAAAAATAGATTACAGGTGTAGTCTTAAGTTAAAGATTACATTTGTAGGCAATAAAATGATTGAGTTATCAAAAGCAGAGTTCGACGTGCTTGATGCGCTTTGGATTAATTACCCAGCAACCGCCAGCCAAATTATTGAACGCTTAAGCGATGATAAGCAATGGCACGAAAAAACTATTAAAACCTTACTGGGTCGATTAGTTAAAAAAGGCGCACTGTCGTTTGAAAAAGACGGTCGCCAATATATTTACACCCCCTGCATGGAGCGCGCCGACTACACTCTAAAAGAGAGCCAAAACTTTATTGAGCGCTTTTTTAGTGGTCGCATAGCCCCGCTGGTAAGCGGTTTTGCTAAATCGGAGCAGCTTTCTCAGCAAGATATAAATGAGCTTAAAAAAGTCATTGATGACTGGGAAAAAAACCAAAAGTAAGGGATTAACATGGTTATTCAAACTGGGTTTAATTGGTTAATTGAGCAACAACTACTATTAAGCATTTTGTTTTGTGGATTTATTTTTCTCGAGCGATTTGGTTTAAAAATCCTTGGCGCGCGGTTTGTATACAAGTTAGCGTGGTTACTGCCTGCGGCATTAGTTATCGCTAATTTACCCAATGCGATTAAACCACTGCAAAATAGCAATATTAGCCATTACTTAATTACCCCTAACCAGCCTTTTACACATGAAATGGGTATTAGCTGGGCACTTATGTATGTACTTATTACTGCGGGGTTATTAATAGCCAGCTTTATTACACATACTCGTTTTGTTAAAAGCCTGCAGCTAACTGAGCTAACACACTTTAACCATACACTTACTACAAGTGCTAAAACTTTTATCAGCCAACATGTAGCCACGCCAATGGTGGTGGGTATTTTAAACAGTAAACTAGTGTTACCGAGCAACTATAATACCCAGTTTGATAGAGCCACATTGACGCTTATTTTAGAGCACGAAAACGTACACATTAAACGCAAAGACAACTTAACAAACGCATTCATGCTGCTACCCACTATTTTACTTTGGTTTAACCCACTTGCTTGGTTTTGTTACGCAAGCATGCGCCGATTACAAGAGCTGACTTGTGATGAACGGGTACTTGCCAATAAAACCACACACCAACACATTTTATACAGCAAAGCCTTAGTTAACTGCGCGGCAACAACGCCCGCAGGCCTAATGGCTTATTCACACTACGGAGATAAAAAAACCATGTTACAACGACTTACCAATATAAAGCACAGTGGCAGTAGCTCTCGCTTTGCCAAAAGTGGCTTACTGCTAATAGCAGCAAGCATGCTTAGCGGTTTAGCCATTGCAAAACAGCCCCAAGCTGAAATAACGAAAGAGGATCATATTTCACCAACAATACGCATTGAACCTGTCTACCCTGCCCAAGCAGCTAAGCAAGGCATTAGCGGCTCGGTTGTATTAAAATACGATATTGCCACCAATGGCAGAACAAAAAACATTAGCGTAATTCAATCTAAGCCGTCAGACGTTTTTGATAAATCAGCGAAGGAAGCCTTGGCAAAGTGGGAATATAAAACGTCAAATTCAGGTTTTGAAAATGTACTAGTACAGCTAGATTTTGCCATAAACAGTGAGGTTGCTAATACCGATTTAATCGAGCGAATTAAAGTATCGCATTAATACTATTTAGTTATGCAAGAGCACAAAGCAAGCGCCCTTTTAGGCCGCTTGCTTTGTGGTTTTAACAATAAAATTAGATACTCACTACAATCATAGCAATGGCAGTGCCTAAGCCTATAAACCATACAAGCGAACGTATAATATCTAGGTTCATATAATAAAAAACACAGTATAAAATTCGCGAGATTATATGAGTAACCGCCAAGGTCTCAGTTACTGCATTTACCGAGTTAGTACCGAGTACAACAGCAATAGCAATGGCAAAAACAGTAAGTGATTCAAAACAATTTTGATGGGCAGCGAGCGCCCGAGCACCAAAGCCAGTTAGTTTTGCTTGTTGGGAACGTGGGTGTTTATTGTCGTATCGGCCGAGCTTTGCCATCGCAACTGCCACAGGTACTTTTGCAAAATAAGGCATTAATACAGCTAATAATGCACACACCACTAATGTTGTCATAGTTTATTCTCTTATTATAAATCCTGATTATTTGAGCAATACATATATCATACACACATAAAAAAAGCCGCCCAAACGTTTTATGACATACGCTGGCGGCTAAACAATAACATCACACTTACTATAGCTCAGTTTACTTACAAAGCAGTGCGGCATAATGTCGCAGGTGATGAATATTCACTATCACCCTTAATGCATCGCATTAATCACTAAAGCTTGTTAACTTTATTGCCTTACATTTTAACGATGACAATCATGACTTGGATATTTTTCACTTTTTTAGCTGCCTTTATGCAAGCCTGGCGAAATGCCCTGCAAAGTAAATTAAGTAACAATGTGAGTGTAGCTGGCGTAACCCTTTCACGTTTTATTTTAGCAGGTCCCATTGCTGCAGTTTATTTATATGGCCTTTATCAATATCAAGATACAGCCATGCCTACGTTTAATAATGCCTTTTGGGGATTTATTATTGGCGCAAGCGTTATGCAAATACTTGCCACGGGTTTAATGGTAAAGCTGTTTAAAATGAACAATTACGCCGTAGGGGCGGGGCTTGCTAAAAGTGAGGCGTTAGTAGCGGCTATTTTAGGCGTATTATTTTTTGGCTCTGCGCTTAGTGTATTTGGCTGGTTGGGGGTGTTTTTAGGGGCCATAGCAGTACTTTTACTTAGCGGTATAACCAGCGTAAAACACTTTGATGCTAAAACAGCGTTACTTGGCCTTGCCTGCGGCACAAGCTTTGCCCTTACATCCCTCTGGGTACGTGAAGCGAGTTTAAATTCAGGGTTGTTATTTCCGCACTCGGCTGCATGGGTTTTACTGTTTGTAATAAGCCTACAAACACTTATATTACTTGGCTATTTATTACTAAAAGAGCCGCATACTCTTAGTAAACTTTGGCAATATAAAGGCATTACAACAGCAATTAGTGTTTTTAGTTGTGTAGGCTCTATTGGCTGGTTTAGTGCAATGAGTTTACAGCACGTGGCGTATGTTAAAACGCTTGGGCAGGTTGAAGTATTTTTTACGATGCTAATTGCTGTACTTTGGCTAAAGCAACCACTTAAAAAACAAGACACCGCTGGCCTAATACTTATAGCCATTGCCGCTATTTTGGTGATGCTGCCAAATTGAGAACATAAAAAAGCGCAGGCTTTTAATCCTGCGCGACTATAAAGCTGCTTATAAATTTTAAAGCGAGTTTTAAGCGCTCTTTTTAAGAGCTAATTTTTAGCGTTATCACACCGCAAATAATCATGAGTACACCCGCAATACGGCCAAACGTGGCTGCATCACCGTAAAATAATATACCCACTAAAAACGTTCCTGCAGCGCCAATACCGGTCCATACTGCGTAGGAAGTGCCCATTGATATTTGCTTTTGTGCAAGCCACAACATAAAGCCACTGGCTGTTAAAAATGCCACAGCCATTGCAATACCCTGCCAGCGAGTGTCGGGTTGTTGTGAAATTTTTAAGCCAATTGGCCAACCTATCTCAAGCAGGCCTGCAATGACTAAATAAACCCATGCCATTAAACATCTCTCTTTTTCAAAATTACGTCGTATAAATCTTCGCGGCGATCTTTTAAATTGCGCACCGTACCTTCGCTATGAAGAATTTTTAGTTTATCCATATCAAGGTCGCTAAATAATAACATTTCGGTATTAGGTGTGGCTTCATTTAATGTTGCATCATGCGGAAAAGAAAAGTCAGACGGGGTCAATACTGCCGATTGCGAGTACTGTACGTCTAGGCTTTCTACCTCAGGTAAGTTACCCACTGAGCCTGCAATAACTACATAACATTCGTTTTCGATTGCGCGCGCCTGCGCACAATGGCGAACCCGTAAATAACTATTTTTAGTGTCGGTCCAAAACGGCACAAAGAGTATATCAAGCCCTTGCTTAGCTAGTATGCGCGAAAGCTCTGGGAACTCTACATCGTAACAAATTTGAATACCTACACGCCCAGCATCGGTATCAAACACGGCAATTTTGTCGCCGCCTTGAATAACCCAATCATTTTGCTCATGCGGGGTTATGTGTATTTTGCGCTGCTCGTCTATTTTACCGCTACGGTGGCATAAGTAACTTACGTTATAAATTTTATCGTCTTCGGCAAGCGGCATAGAGCCAGTAATAATATTGGCGTTGTATTCTATTGCCATACGCGACATCGCGTTTTTAAACGTTTCGGTATATTCGGCTAAATAGCGGATTGCTTCGGTTTGATTATTTTGATCGCCTAAGCCCATAAGTGGCGCGTTAAAAAACTCAGGAAATAATATAAAATCGCTTTTGTAGTCAGATACCGTATCTACAAAGTATTCAACCTGCTTTAGCATTTCTTCAACCGACTCGACACAACGCATTTGCCACTGCACCGCACCTATACGCACTATCGATTTAGTTGATTCGAGCACGGTGTCGGTTGGCTCATACATTATATTATTCCACTCTAGTAACGTGGCGTAACCTACAGACTCTTGATCCTCCGGCAGATACTTTTTTAGTAACCGCTTTACCTGAAAGTCGTTAGAAAGCTGAAAGCTTAAAATTGGGTCGTAAAGCTCTTTTTGGTCAACCTTTTCAATGTACTCCATTGGCGTCATTTCACTGCTGTGATTGTAATAACGTGGAATACGGCCACCGGCTAAAATAGCGCGTAAGTTATATTGGCGGCACAATTCTTTACGGGCATCATAAAGACGGCGCCCTAAACGCATGCCTCGGTGAGTTTCGCTAATAGCAACATCTAAGCCATATAAAGCATCGCCATCGGTATCGCTAAATACGCGATCATGGCCATCGGCTATGTCTTCGTAGGTATGTGGGTTTGAAAAACGCGTGTAGTCTACTTGCACGCTCAGCGCTAAGCCCACCAGCACGCCATCATCCACTATGCCTATTTGCCCTTCAGGGAACTGATCTATCAATCTAAAAATAGTATGGCTTGGCCATGCGCCACCTAAATCGGGATAAGCCTGGTCCATCAAGGTTTTAATTTGCGGATACTGCTCTTTTGTTAAGTTACAAATTTCTAGGTGGGTTTTTTCTGCCGACATACACAACTCCTTTGGGCATAATAAAATAAAAGCCGAATGTACGCTAAAGTACACTCAGCTTTGTATCATGTTTTTTACGTTACGCGTACTACTTTAAGCTGCGATAAAAAAGTGTAGTCACTTTCTCTTTTGGCAACCAGCCTGCGTATTCAAGGCCAAGTTCTGCCAATGGATCGGCTTTGATTACTTGCTCTAGGCTTGCGTTATTTTGCATTGCATTTAGCATTAAATCTTTGGCTTTTTTAACTAGTTTAGCATACGTTTCCAGCCCTGAACGGTCACTTACCGGCCCATGCCCGGGTATCACTATGGTGCGCTCGTCTATTTGCTTAATAACATCATTTACGGCTGCTAGTATTCCGTCAACACTGCCGCCGCTATCTACGTCAACAAATGGCAAGCTGCCAAAATTAAAATAAATATCGCCCATGTGCACTATGTTATCGTTATTAAAAAATATAACCGAGTCACCGTCGGTATGTGCATGCGCGTAATGCACTACATGCGTGTGTTCGTTATTAAAATGCAGTTTTAAATCGTGGCCAAAACTAATGCGTGGCAGGTAATCTGAGTTTGCACCGTGTTTTTCTTCTAATCGCTTATGTACGTTGTCGTGCGCAATGACATGCGCACCGGCCTTAGCAAAGTTTTCGTTACCGCCGGTGTGGTCGCCATGATGATGCGTATTAATTACAAATTCCGCGCTACCGGGTTTTAAATCACTAATGGTTTTTTTAATGTCGTCTGAGAGCTTAGCAAATTGGTCGTCAATAATATAAATACCATCGTCCCCAACACTTGCAGCAATGTTGCCGCCTTGCCCAAATAATACGTATACGTGGTCACTTAACTTTTCAGCGGTTACTGGGCTTTCATCTGCATGCGCTGCACTGCTGAGTAATAAGCCTGTGATTAATGCGGGTAGTATTTTTTTCATTATTTTTTACCTGTTATATGAATTAATAAATATAGAACGTGTTTAGTTATATTTTAGTTCATTGAGCGGGCTCTATTATTATTTGATGTATAAGCGTTTGTGGCAATAAAGGCGTGTGTTTACCTTCTATGTAATCACTAAAGCCTGCACGGTAAAACTCAGATAGCGGATGCCCCGATTGCCCACCAGGCACTGCCATTATGGCATTTTCTAAATGCCCAGGCTGGGCAATAAAGCGCTGCGATGCACCAAAGCTTTTACCTTGCACTGCGGGCATGTAGCTATCGCCAAATCCAGGCGCAATTGGCATATTTAAAAATTTAGCTAGTATTGGCATTTGTTTAGCAAACGGGTGCTCAATGTTAAGCGCATTTACTTTGCCCCACTGCCAATTTTGTAAGTTATCCCCATACTCAGCCCTAAGCGCTGTCACTGTTTGGTTAAATGCACCTGATAACTGCTCATCCCAATTTTTATACTCAGGGTTTACCCACGAATCGGGCCGTGTATTAATAAGCTGCCATATTGCCGGCTCAAGATCGCGTTTTACGTATTTAAGTGTACCGCTTTGCTCATTGAGCTTATTCTCCATGCTTGCAAAAACAGTATTTATTAATTCACTTCTATAGCGCTTAACTAAGGTATAACCTACAGAGCTTGGACATGCGCACTGCTGCCAGTTTTCAAGCTCGCTAATGTATTGCTTGTTTTTGCTTTTATCTTTTTTAAGCTGATTAAGTAGTAATGTATGCCAAGGCATTAGAAAGCGGGCTTGATTATCAAGCTGTAGCGCGTAAAAGTCGCTCTCAGCAAAGGTTTGCTTTTCAAATAATCTATCGCGTATTTGGCTTGAACGTGCTCCTAGTGCATAACCACCGTTACCAAATCGGCTGTTATCTATGGCCGATACAACACGTGAGTTACCCGTCCATAATCGCCCACTTTGCGGGTTTTTAACAAACGGGCGTTCATTTTCATTTTGCTCAAAAAGCGCAGAATATTCGTTTGTGTTTATACTTAACTCGCTTGGCATTTTACGCGCTGGTATGCCGCCCATATGCTTCCACGCTGCACTGCCCTTATTATCAACCACCATTAAGTTTTGCACCGGAATACCCACATTGCTCGCTATTGCTAATGCATCATCAACCGTATTTGCTTGTTCAAGTTTTACTAATTCCATACTAACCGCGTAAGGCTTATGTGCAGCCCAGCTAAGTGCGTAGGGTTTTTTATTAATGTATTTTACTGGGCCATATTCGCTTAACGTTAATGGGTAGTTTTCAACTTCATTATTTGGTAGCGCTATTGTTTCATTTACTTGCCATGTTTTACTGTCATCATTTAGCGCTATCCAATCAGCGGTATCTATGTAGCCATTAGTAAAGCCCCACGCAATTTTATTATTGGTACCCACCACAATAGCGGGTGCGCCAGGCAGCGATACGCCTGTTATTTGAAATTGCTTAGCATTTTGCGTGTAATTAAGCTGCGCTCTGTACCAAATAACCGGCACCGCCATCGATAAATGCATATCGTCAGAGAGCATTGCTGCGCCCGTTTGAGTATGCGCACCGGTTACGGCCCAGTTATTACTGCCACGCTCTTGGTTAGCTTGAATATTTTTAACCATGTGTTGTTCTTGCGCTGGAAGTGTAGGTATATCGCCTGTAAAAGGCATAAGTTTACTGCCATCAAGCGCCGCTTGGTATTGGCTTGGTTGCGTTAAAAACTCAACCATTTTTTGCCCGTAAGCTTGCTCAATCTGTATTAGCGTTTGGTCACGCTCAAACGTTGCACTTTGTAAATCAAGATACATACTAAATATAATCAATAAGCTGTCTTCACTTTGCCATGGTTTTTGCGCCCCGCCTGTTAGTAGGTACTCAAAGCTTGCATACCCTACTTGTGCTAATCCTTCGTTAACGCCTTGTGCGTAGCTTTTTAATAATTGCTTATCGGCTTTTGGGAGGGTTTTTAAAATAGCGCGGCTGCGTTTACGTAATTGATGAAAGCGCATTTTTTTATCAAGCCCAATGGCCGCTTTGCCAAATAACTCACTTAGCTCACCTGCGGCGTTGCGCCTTAATAAATCCATTTGAAAAAATCGGTCTTGTCCGTGCGCATAACCTAATCCATAAGCGGCATCGTTTCTATTATTGGCATTAATAACAGCCTGCCCTTGTAAGTCGCGCGATATTTTAACGTTATTACTTAGGTGACTACTTTGACCTTTGCCATCAAGTGCAGGCAGGCTCAAAGTCAACACACCATATACCACCGCTGTGCCTGCAAGCGCTAAGATCACAGTTAATAACAATAACCGTTTGATTACTTTAAACATCAACCTTCCCTATAAAAATTTATACTACGCAGTATGAGCATATAATAACCACAGTTTTATTAAATAATAATGTTCTTGCTCACAAAGGGTGAAATAAACATCAAAATCCACGATAATGTCGCTTCCACATCATGTGCAGAACTAGTTGAGATTAATATGACTGAAAAAACATTTATCAAAGGTAAAGACCGCGACCTAGAATCGTCAATCTCTACCATGCAAAACAAGCTTAAAGCCCTTAACATTAACGTTGAGGAAGCGCTTTGGCTTAACCCTGTAGCTAACTGTTATTCGGTTCATATTAAAGACAGCGACTGCGGTGTTATGTTTACCAATGGTAAAGGCGCAACCGATAAAGCATCTATTGCCTCTGCGCTAGGTGAATACTTTGAGCGTTTGAGCTGTAACTACTTTTTTGCTGACTTTTACTTAGGTGAAGAATTTGCCAACGGCGAGTTTACTCATTACCCAAGCGAAAAATGGTTTAAAGTTGAAGGTGAAGAAGTGCCTGAGGGCATAATGGACGAAAGCCTGTGGGATTACTTTGACCCAGAGCGCGAACTTAACGCATCACACCTTTTTGATTTTAACTCGGGTAATAACGAGCGCGGCATTTGCACATTGCCATACACGCGCCAACGCGATAACCAAGACGTGTACATTCCAGTAAACGTGATTGGTAATATTTTTGTATCTAACGGTATGAGCGCAGGTAACACCAAGTTTGAAGCGCGTGTACAAGGTTTATCAGAAGTATTTGAACGCGCTATAAAAAACCGCATCATCGCTGAAGGTATTTGTTTACCAATCGTGCCTGAAGACGTTGTTAAACAGTACCCACAAATTCACGAAGCATGTGAAGAACTACGCAGCCATGGTTTTCATTTACGCATTGCCGATGCATCACTAGGCGGTAAATACCCAGTAATGAGCGTAACGCTGATTAACCCAACAGATGGCTCTGTATTTGCCTCGTTTGGTGCTCACCCTTCATTTGAAGTAGCTCTTGAGCGTACTGTTACTGAGTTACTACAAGGTCGTCGCCTTGATCAGCTTGATGTGTTCCAGCCAGCCACGTTTGATAACGACGAAGTAGCAACGCCTGAAAACATTGAGCTGCACTTTATTGATTCTAGCGGTTTGATTTCGCATGATTTCTTCCGTGCCAAAGCAGATTTTGACTTTGTACATTGGGACTTTAGCGGTACAACAGAGCAAGAATACAACTTCTGTACAGATTTAATTCATAGCATGAACCACGACATTTATATTATGGATTACACGCACCTAAACGTGTATGCATGTCGTATTTTAGTACCGGGCATGTCAGATATTTACCCAGTAGATGAGCTTATTTGGCGTAACAACAACGAAGGCGCTAAATTCCGTGAAGCATTCCTATCGCTTGATCAGTACGATGCTGAGCAATGGATGGACATTTACGACAGCTTAGAAGAAGCCGGCCACAGCGATATTATTCGCGCAGCAGAGTTTATTGGCCTTGCAACCGATGCCGACACACCTTGGCATACGCTACGTATTGGTGAGCTTAAAGCGCACCTATGTTTAGCCGCAGGCAGCGAAGAAGCAATTGATTGGGTTGATTGGATACTCCATACAGGCCAAGTAAACGAAGAGGCAATGCGCCATTTCCGCTGCTTAAAAGCCATTCTTGAAATTAAATACGATGACGAGCGTGAATACGCCGACTACCAAGATGCACTTGGTTTAATGTTTGGCAGCGATAACGTAACGCTTGCAATTGAAATTGCAGAAGGCCGTAAATTATTTAATGGTTTAACCTTCCCTGGTTTATCGCTTGAAGGCTTTAAAAAGCACGCAGCTTTACTTGATGGCTACCGTAAGTTACATGTAGCAAAACAAAACTATTGGGCACGTGAAGTTACCGATAGCTAATACTAATTGTTGAGCTAATATAGCTAAACTACTAATTACAAAAATAAAAATGGCGCTAATTTATTAGCGCCATTTTTATTTACGCAATAAATTAGCTATAGTTAAATTGCCTAAAATAAAAGCACGATGTAATTAATGTCGCCACCAAGAAATAATAAAAACAAAGTTCATAACTTTAAACGAACATTTTGGTTATCACTTACTCTTATAGTATTAGTGAGTTTTATACTTGATCGTATTAATTACAATCGCGTAAAGGACGCACATAGGTTACAAACACTTTCTGAAGTAAGCACCTACCGCGCACAACTCGAGTCTATTTTAGTTTCTAATATTCAACTAGTTCGAGGTTTAGGGGTTGCAGTTGCTGCAGAGCCTGATTTACAACAAGCTCGATTTGAACAAATTGCTGGGCCACTATTTAAAACCTCTAATGAACTTCGTAATATCGGTGGCGCTCCCGATATGATCATTCAAATGACCTACCCCTTAAAAGGTAATGAAAAAGCACTCGGCTTAAATTTTTTAGAAGCAAAAAACCAACGCGCTGATGCAATTAGAGCACGTGATACCAATACGATTGTCATGGCGGGTCCACTTAAATTAATTCAAGGCGACATTGCGCTTATCGCACGTGTACCTGTGTATATACCACCGGAAAACCGCTTTTGGGGGTTACTTTCTGTTGTTTTAGATATTAACAAAGTGTATAAAAACTCAGGAATTCACGAGCTCGAAAGCGAGTATAACGTAGCGTTACAAGGTCGCCATGGGCTTGGTAAGAAAGGCGAATTTTTCTATGGTGATAAAAGCATTATTGAGCAAAACCCTCTTGAATTTACTTTAAATTTTCAAGGTGGTAATTGGCAACTTTATGTTGCACCAAAAGTAGGTTGGAACCCACCAAACTCAGCAATTTGGCCACTGCGCTCTGCTATTATAATAATTTGTGGGTTGTTGATTTGGGCTTTTTTCTTTTTTTTAAAAATGCTAAATCGCCAGCAGCAAAACGAAAAAATGCTTGAGGCAATGAGCGATCTTGCACAAATAGGTGCATGGTCATTCAATTTAGATACTAAGCAAGTTTACTGGTCAGATATGACCAAGAAAATTTTTAAATACTCGCTTGATACACAACCGGAGTGGCCTAGTGATCTGGGCTATTTTAAGCCGGGTGAAAGCCGTGAGAAAATAGCTAAATTAATTGAGCGTGCCATAAAACTTGGTGAAAGCTACGAAGTTGAACTTGAAGTGATAAACGCAGAAGGTAAAACAATATGGGTGCTTGCACACGGTGAAGTTGAGCGTAGAAATAGTCGCAGCATTCGTATTTTTGGCTCAATTCAAAATATAGATACCCGTAAAAAAATCGAACTCGAAAATAACCAAATTGCATTACATAATGAAATTTTAGCCTCACTAACTGTAAATAAACTCATATTAAGCGGGCAATTAAGCCAAGCAAAAGACGTAATTACGCAGGCAATTTGCCAGGCATTTGATGTAAAACGTGCCAGTATTTGGTTTTTTAATGACGATAAAAGCCAATTAAATCCTTTTGCGATACACAGCACTCTATCCTTGAGTGATAACAGCGACCCTATTTGGCTAAGAAAAAACACTAAAGACTTTTTTAACGCTATAGATCATCAAGCTGTATTTAGTGCACCCGATGCACTTAACCACCCTATTTTAAAACCCTTAAAAGCCCATTATTTAGACCCTTTACACATTCAGTCTATGTTATGTGTGATTATTCCTGGAGGCTCGGGGGCACTTGGTATTGTATGCGCCGAGCAATGCCAAAGCACTAAACTATGGTCTCGTAATGAGGAGAGCTTTTTAATAGCTGTTGCGGCACTTATTGGTAGCCTACATTCAAGCCAAAAACGTATTGAGACAGAAGAGCAACTCGTTACAGCTAAGGATGCTGCAGTACAGGCTGTAGAAGCTAAAAGTGAATTTTTAGCGAGTATGAGTCACGAAATTCGTACTCCCATGAATGGGGTACTGGGTATGCTTAATATTATAAAGCAAACCCAACTTAACCAGCAGCAAGAGCATCATATAGAGCTGGCTCAGTCATCGGCTCAATCACTTTTAAATATAATTAATGATATTTTAGACTTTTCTAAAATTGAAGCCGGTAAGCTCGATATTGAAAACGTGCAATTTAACCTCCCCAGACTACTAGGCGAAGTTGTTGAATCGTTTGCGTTAAAAGTTGAGCAAAACCAAAGTAAGCTTATTTTAGACGCAACCCAAATTACGGTAAGTGAAATAATTAGTGACCCTAACAGGTTACGCCAAATATTAAATAATCTACTCGGTAATGCTGTTAAGTTTACTTTAAATGGCGAAATTATTGTGACGGCCCGCGTTGAGGAAACAACAGATGGTTCGTTTTTGCAGTGTTCTGTAATTGATACCGGTATTGGTATAAAGCCTGAAAAACAAAACTCTTTGTTCGATTCATTTACTCAAGCCGATGCTTCAACCACTCGCCAATTCGGCGGCACTGGGCTTGGCCTTGCTATTGTTAAGCAGCTTTGTGAACTCATGAATGGTGAAGTAAGCGTAACAAGTATGGTTGATGAGGGCAGTACATTTTCGTTCAGCATACAAATACAACCTCGCTTGAGTAAAGAGCAAGACTTACCGAGCCACTTAATTAAAAATAAGCATATTTTAATTATTGATGAATGCACTTTAAATGCTAATACGGCGCATAAACAGCTTAATGTTTGGGGCGCCAAAGTAAAGTGCATTAACGACTACAGCCAAGTAACAGAACACTTAAATAACTCAGAAGTTAAGCTCAGTGCTATTTTAGTTGATTACTACTTTTTTGAAAAAGCACAGCAACCCCATATTACGTCCTTAAAAAACTTTATAAATTTGCATGGCTGTAAATTAGTAATTATGGCTCCGATGAGCTACTCCCAAGAAAACTCAAAGTTAGGTATGAAAGTTGATTGCATGATTTTCAAACCCCTTACTCCATCAGATTTATTTGACTCACTCACTAACGATAAATTTATAGAGCAGCAACAGCGTCAAGCTCAGCTGCAAAACAAGCTAACTAAAGCGCCAATAACCGATTCTACTGAGCCCCAATTACTATTAGTAGAAGACAATAAAATTAACCAAGTAGTTGCTTCTGCCCTGCTAAAACAAGCTGGTGTTAGTTTTGATATCGCAGAAAATGGCCTTGATGCAATAGTTAAACTTAATGCAAAACAAGGTAAGCCATACAAGCTTATTTTAATGGACTGCCAAATGCCCGAAATGGACGGCTACCAAGCCACTAAAGCAATTCGTGAAGGTGATGCCGGTAAGTGTAATCAAAATACGACTATTATTGCGTTAACTGCAAACGCCATGCAGGGCGATAAAGAAAAATGCTTAGCTGCTGGCATGAACGATTATTTAAGCAAGCCGCTTGATTTAGCCGCATTACAACCAAAACTTGAACAATGGCTTGGCACTCAATAAAGGTGTAAGCTAGTAAAATAAGCTTACTAATTTGAGATTATTTATGCAGTTATCAGCAAATCAACAACGTATTCTTGGTTGCTTATTAGAAAAACAAAGCACCACACCTGAGCATTACCCGCTGTCTTTAAACGGGCTCACCAATGCGTGTAATCAAAAATCAAACCGTGATCCAGTTCTATCCCTCACAGAAACTGACGTACAGAATGCACTCGACAAGTTAATTGAAATGCGTTTAGTCACGCTTGATGAAGGGCTATCTGGGCGAGTAAACAAGTACGATCACCGCTTTTGTAATACCGAGTTTAGTAACTTACAATTTACCGAGCAACAACGTGCCATAGTGTGTTTATTGCTACTTAGAGGCGCACAAACTCCAGGCGAGTTAAGAACGCGTAGTGCACGCTTGGCTGAATTTAATAACGTAAGTGAAGTTGAAAACGCGCTTAGCTTATTAGCTCAAAATGATTACGTTTGTAAGTTAGAGCGAGAAGCCGGAAAACGCGAAAGTCGCTATGTTCACTTGTTTGGCGATACAAACGAAGTACAGTCCGAGCAACAACCGAGCGCTATTACAGATGTAAGAAACCATGAAATTAATGAGTTACTTGCAGAAATAGACGAACTGAAAGAAGAGCTTCGTTTGATAAAAGCACATTTAGGGCTTTAATTACGCCCAGCTAAATCACATAATATAATTAAGTTTAAAACAAAATTATTTACCAACGAGGAGCTGGCCATGCGCGCCGAAATTGTGGCTGAAATGAAAGTTCAGCCAAGTATTGATGTAAACGCTGAAATAATCCGTCGAGTTAACTTTATTAAAGCACGTTTAGTGGCAGCCCATAGTGTATCGCTAGTGCTGGGCATTAGCGGTGGTGTTGACTCGTCAACCTGCGGTCGCTTGTGCCAATTAGCGGTAGATGAATTAAATACCGAGCAAAGTACCGACAAATATCAATTTATAGCGGTACGCTTGCCATACGGTATACAAGCCGATGAAGATGAAGCGCAAATGGCCGTTGATTTTATTAAGCCAAGTAAACGTATGACGGTAAATGTACAACCAGCAGCAGATGCGCTTCATGACCAAGCAATGGCAGCTATTGTAGGCAGTGGCGCGGTACTTCCTGAGCAAGCAAAAGTTGACTTTATTAAAGGTAATGTAAAAGCGCGCCAACGTATGGTTGCTCAATATGAAATTGCCGGTTTTTGCCAAGGCTTAGTAGTGGGTACCGATCATAGTGCTGAAAACATCACTGGCTTTTACACCAAATTTGGTGATGGCGCTTGCGATTTAGCGCCGTTATTTGGTTTATCAAAACGCCAAGTACGCGCTCTTGCCACGGCATTAGGCGCTCCTGATTTACTCGTTACTAAAGCACCTACTGCAGATTTAGAAAGCGACAGACCAGGCCTTACCGACGAAGAAGCATTAGGACTGAGCTATGAGCAAATAGATGACTTTTTAGAAGCTAAAGAGGTTTCAAAAGAGGTTGAGCAAAAGCTTGTAGATATATACTTGCGCACACAGCATAAGCGCCAAGCAATTCCGACTATTTACGACGATTTATAAGCTATAGCTAATAGCAACTAATGCCAATAGGCGTTAGTTGCTATTTGATCTAGCCACAACTGTATTGCGTATAAATTGCCTAATAAACGCATTCAATATTATTAACTGCCCGCCATAGAGAATACTGCATTATATGACATCGCCTATTTTAATTACCGGCGCAGGCCAACGCATTGGCCTAGCACTTGCCAAGCATTATTTAGCCCAAGGGCAAAGCGTTATTATAACTTATCGCACACGTCATCAGGCTGTTGATTTACTAGAGCAACAAGGTGCTGTGTGTATTTTTGCTGACTTTAGTAACGATACTGGCATTAGCACATTTATAAATACACTTAACACGCACACCAGTAGCTTGCGCGCTATTATTCATAATGCATCAAGTTGGGACTGCGAAGCTAATAACCCAGACTTTGCCGTGCTGTTTGATAGCATGATGCGTATTCATGCAAAAACACCTTATTTAATTAATTTATTGTGCGCTGATTTATTACTTAATTATCAAGCAAGCCATAATGTACCAGCAGATATTATTCATCTCACTGATTATGTTGTAGAAACTGGCAGCCCTAAACATTTAGCTTACGCAGCAAGTAAAGCTGCTCTAGATAATCTCACAAAGTCATTTAGTGCTAAATATGCGCCTAATATAAAAGTAAATTCAGTAGCGCCATCATTAATCATTTTTAATGAACATGACGATGAAGCTTATCGCGCCAAGACACTTAAAAAATCATTAATGGGTATTGAGCCCGGTTGCCAAGAGATTATTAACAGTATTGATTTATTACTGCAAAGCCACTACATCACAGGCCGCGCTTTGCCCGTAGATGGCGGACGCCATTTAAAGTAGAACACACTAGACTGAGAAATTTATGCATGACGAATTAAAACAAAGTTATCAAAATATTATTACCGCTGTAGGCGAAGATGCTAATCGTGAAGGTTTACTAGACACACCAAAACGCGCAGCAAAAGCGATGGAATACTTAACTAAAGGCTATCGTCAAACGCTTGATGAAATTACTAACAATGCGGTATTTACCTCTGACGCTGATGACATGGTGCTTGTGCAGGATATAGAGCTTTACTCTATGTGTGAACATCATTTATTGCCATTTATTGGTCGCTGCCATATTGCTTATATTCCAGATGGCAAAGTACTTGGTTTATCTAAATTTGCGCGTATTGTTGATATGTTTGCTCGTCGCTTTCAAATTCAAGAGCAGCTTACTCATCAAATTGCTAAAGCAGTTGAAGAAGTTACTGATGCTAAAGGCGTGGGTGTTATTGTTGAAGCTAAACACATGTGCATGATGATGCGCGGTGTAGAGAAGCAAAATTCAAGCATGCGTACCTCTGTAATGCTGGGTAACTTTAGAAGCGACTCTAAAACACGCAACGAGTTTTTACAGCTTATTAAGGGCTAATTATGGCTAACGCAATTATTAACGTAACTAACTTACGCTTGCGTACATTTATTGGCTTTAACCCTGATGAACGTGAAAAAAAGCAAGATGTGGTGATCAACTTAGAGATCCATTATCCTGCTGACGATGCGTGTAAAACTGATGAGGTAGAGCAAGCACTTAACTATAAAGTGATCACCAAAGAGGTGATTAACTTAGTAGAGCAAGGGCACTTTTTACTACTAGAAAAGCTCGTTGCGGAAATACTTGCTGTTTGCCACAAACACCCAAGCGTACATTACGCCAAAGCACGTGTAGATAAGCCACACGCACTGCGTTTTGCCGATTCGGTGTCACTTACGCTTGATTGGGTAAAATAACATTAAATTATTTTATCTATACCTATGGCAAGGGCAATAACCGCTAAGTAGCGTGCGCCTTTGCCAAGTGTTACTAGTAATAAAAACACACTAAAACGTACTTTAAATATGCCTCCAATCACCGTGAGCGGGTCGCCCACAATAGGTAGCCATGCAAACAACAAACTATACACACCGTATTTATTAAACTGATCTTGCGCCTTTTCAAGCCCCTGCGCTGATACCGGAAACCATTTTTTATTTTTAAAGCGTAATACTTGCGTACCCAACCAATAATTCACACAACTGCCCAATACATTACCAAGCGTAGCTGCACACCATAAAAGCCAAATGTTTACTTTTGCTTGGGTAATCATCGTTATTAAAACAACTTCTGAAGAGCTTGGTAATAAAGTGGCCGATATAAACGCACTAATAAACAAAGTTAAATAAAGCATAAGGCCCTTAGGCTAAACGTAAAAACCCAGCTTATAGCTGGGTTTACAGGATAATAGCTAACTCTTTATTTTATCAAATTTAAGCTAAACGGATAGTTAAACTCCCTACCTTCGTTGGCTTTAATACTTGCTAAAACAACCATTATAAAAGAAAAGATAGCCACTAAAGGTAGCAAAACTAAGCCTATTACGGCAAAGACTAGTAAAAAACATACAAAGTAAGCTATAGCCATAGTAATTTGAAAATTAAGCGATTTTTTACCGTGTAAGTCTACTATTGGCATTTCATCTTTTTTAATTAGCCATATAACTAATGGCCCAAGTATAGAGCCAAACGGGATCACAAACCCAGCTACGGCGCTTAAATGACAGAGCATAGCCCATGTTCTATCATCTTTATTAACTGGTTCAACCTGTTGATTTTCTTGCATAACACTCTCCTTTTTGTTTAATACATACTGCCTCTTTATTAAGCAGGTGTCTATAAGTGGTGTTGATATTGTTAAATATCACGGCCTAAACCTCTGTGATAAAAAAGTGATAACTTTGTGAGAGTTTCTTGAGGTGGTTATTCAATACTTAGCCTGAATCATCACTTACAGGAAATAACAATGAAAGCTTCAGCATTTACAATTGCAACTCTTTTAGCAGTAGCTAGCCAATCAACTATGGCAGCAGAACTAGACGTTAAAATTACAAACCTTACTAAAGGCCTTTACTTTACGCCGGTACTAATTACAGCACACGACAGCGAAGACAAATTATTTGAAGTAGCGACCGAAGCCTCTTCTGCATTGCAAGCAATGGCTGAAGGCGGCGATATTTCAGCACTTGTTACTCAGGCATCAGCATCAAGTAGCGATATTGCAGAAAACCCAGCAGCTGGCTTATTAGCCCCTGCAGCGTCAGCAACAGCAGAATTAACAACGACTGATGGCAACGAATACCTATCTGTAACCGCTATGCTACTTCCAACGAATGATGGCTTTGTAGGTCTTGATAGCTGGAAAGTCCCAACAGAAGCGGGTACTTATACTGTTTACCTAAACGGCTATGATGCAGGTACAGAAGCAAATAACGAACTTGTTGTAGAAGGCTCTGGCGCACCGGGTGTTTTAGGTATTCCTGCAGCACCAGGTGCAGATGCAGGTACTGCGGGTACAGGTGTAACAATGGGCGATACAAATACAATGGTGCACATTCACCCTGGTAGTTTAGGCGATGACGACCTAGAAGGTGGTAATAGTGATTTAAGTAACACTGTACACAGATGGTTAAACCCAGTTGCAAAATTAACTGTGACGGTTAAATAGGAGAGTTAATTATGTCATCTCTTTCTAATTTTAAAAAAAGTGCCCTTATTTTAATGTTAGCCAGCTCACTAGCTGCATGTGGCGACAACGACAATAGCGACCCGATTGAAGATCAAGAACCTGTAGTTGTTGTTGAACCAGAACCTGTCGTTTATGAGTTTACTATCACTTTTAGTAACTTAACGGCTGGCCAGCCGCTATCACCCCTGTCTGTGATTGCATTTGATGAAACCCCACCATGGAAATTTGGTGAGACGGCTTCTGTCGGTTTAGAAATGATTGCAGAAAGCGGCGCTAATGAAGAATACCTTAGCGACGAAAATGCACTTGCTTCAGTCTCGGCTGAAGGCGGCATTGGTCCTGGCGAAACAACCTCTGTAACTCTCTTAGTTGATGCACGAGATGTTCTTAATTTATCTTTTGCTGCAATGCTTGGGAATACAAATGACGCTTTTACCGGTCTTAGTTCTGTAGATGTATCAACACTGGAAGTAGGCAGTTCAATATCAAGAACAACGCCAGCTTACGATGCGGGTACGGAAGCGAATACAGAAACAGCTGACACTGTGCCGGGGCCCGCTGCTGGCGGCGAAGGGTTTAACGAAATACGCGACGATATTGCCGACATGATCACAATGCATCCAGGTATTGTGTCTAATCAAGATGGCTTATCAACCTCTGCACTTGGTGCTGAACTGAAGTTTGATAACCCAGTATCAAAAATCGTGATCACTCGTACACAGTAAAACAGCTTGTAATGGGGAAGTGAGGTGACATGGACGTCCCCTTTTTACGAGGTAGATCATGCGGCACGAAAAATTATTGGTAGTAGAAGACGACAGAGAAATAGGGCAATTAATCACAACACAGCTTGCTTCATTAAATTTGCATGTTGATCATGTTGTAAGCGCTGAACTCGCACTAAAAAGAATAGCAAAACAACCTTACGGGCTTATTTTACTTGATATCAACCTGCCACAAATGGACGGGTTAAGCCTGTGCCGTAAAATAAAAGAGCACTACCCTACTATTTCCGTTATTTTACTTACCGCGCTCAGTAGCGATATGGACCGTGTAATTGGTCTTGAAATGGGCGCTGATGACTATATTTGTAAACCCTTTTTTGCTCGCGAATTGCAAGCCCGTGTTAAAACACAATTACGCCACCGCTCACAGCTTCTAGCAATTCAAAATAACGAAAGTGTAAACCCGTGCAACGAAAAAACCTTAAATATAGGCTCACTCAATATTGAGTTTAACTCACACCAAGCTTATTTAGACGAACAAGCACTCAACCTCACCGCCACTGAATTTGATTTACTGGTTTATTTTGCCAGACACCCAAACCATGTTTTTAGCCGCCAGCAACTGCTCGACAAAGTATGGGGTTATCAACACAGCGGGTACGAGCATACCGTTAACTCACATATAAATAGGTTACGCGCCAAACTTGAACTACACCATCAAGCGCCTATTATCGAAACCGTTTGGGGCATTGGCTACAAACTAAACCCAAGCCAACTTACTTAAGAGCCTTATTATGAACCTATCTTTGTATCAAAAATTAGCGGTGTCGTTGGTTGTTATATTTTGTTTTATTTGCGCACTAGTTTACAGCTGGAGTAAACAACTAGAGCTCACCTCAAAGCATCATGGCGAGCAAAACCTGCACTTAGCCCTTGCTGAGCATTTAGTACAAGATAACCCATTAATAAAAGAAGGTGTATACGACTACGCAGCCCTAGAAAACCTATTTCATACCTTAATGTTATTAGGCCCCGCATTTGAGTTTTATTTTGTAGATGAAAACGGAAAAATCCTCACTTACTCAGCAGAGCCTGGTAAAGTTAAACGTACTCATATTAATTTAGCCCCCTTAAAAAAGCTGATTAACAACCCAGATGCAGCACCAATTTATGGAGATAACCCAAGAAATAAAGCGCAGCAAAAAATATTCTCCGTGGCGCCTGTATTTAATAACGATAAGTTGCAAGGATACTTATATGTAATTATTGGGGGCGAAGCTTACGACACATCTTTAAACACAATTAAAAATAATGACAATCTATGGCTAGCTGCTTTATGGCTTGGATCAGCACTTGTATTTTTACTGATTGCAATGCTTATTTTACTGCGTTTTTTTACCAACCCTATTCAACGATTGGCGCGGGATGTAAGTAAAATTGAAGCGGCTAATTACAGTATTACCGATACAAAGCTCAGTAACTATTCAACACAAAAAAGCAACGAAGTGCACAGTTTAGGCCGAAGCATTCAAGCTATGGTTACTCGTATTGACGAGCAATTTAAAGCACTTGAGCAAAGCGATAAACAGCGCAAAGAGCTTCTTACCCATTTATCGCACGACTTACGTACGCCTCTTGCCTCTTTGCAGGGATTTTTAGAAGTGCTTAATCAGTCAGGCGCACAGTTAAGCGCTAAAGAACAACATGAGTACTTGCATGTTTCACTTAATAACTGCGATCAACTTAAACAGCTTATTGAGCAAATTTTTGAGCTTGCCCATTTAGAAAATGGCGAAATAAGCATACACAAAGAAACCTTTAATTTAGGTGAGCTTATTTACGATTGCATTGCTAAGTTTTCTCTTACCGCTGAGAAAAAAGGCCTTAACTTAACAGTAGAGCCGGCAATTTGCGACTTTCCTGTTGTAGCCGATATTGCAAAACTTGAGCGTGTGTTGAGTAATTTAATTGATAATGCAATAAGGCACACACCTAAAGGCGGCAGTATAGCTGTACACGTTAAGCGCATTGATCAGAAGCAATTATTTGTGCAGGTTTCTGATACTGGTGTGGGAATTAAGCATGATGAGCTAAACGCTATTTTTAATCCGCATTATCAGGCTTCAAACTCACATAACGAAGGGCGACAACAAGGTGGCTTAGGACTTGCTATTTGTAAGGGCCTATTAAAACTTATGGACAGCGAAATAAATGTACAAAGTGAGCTGGGCAAAGGCACTATGTTTAGCTTTAACTTGCCACAAAAAATAAAGGCATAGCCGTTGGCTATACCTTTAAACATTACTTAATTTTATTGTAATTAGGGCGGGTCACCTAGTTTTTAATACCTGCTAAATCAAGAATAAAGGCATAATTAAACGCGGTATCTTCTAAGCGCTTAAAGCGACCTGATGCGCCGCCGTGCCCTGCTTCCATATCTATTTTAAACAGTAGTTTATTATCATCTGTTTTGTAATCACGCAGCTTAGCAACCCATTTAGCTGGCTCAAAGTATTGAACTTGTGAGTCATGCAAACCGGTTGTCACTAACATATTTGGATATGCTTGCTTAGATACTTGATCATAAGGCGAGTACGAAAGCATATAGTCGTAGTACTCTTTTTCATTTGGGTTACCCCACTCGCCATACTCATTGGTGGTAAGTGGAATACTGGCATCAAGCATGGTGGTAACTACATCTACAAACGGTACAGCGGCAACCATGCCTTTATAAAGCTCAGGTGCTTGGTTTGCTACCGCGCCCATTAATAAGCCACCAGCACTACCACCATAAGCAAATATTTCATCTTTAGCGCCATAGCCTTGTGCCACTAATGATTTAGTTACATCAACAAAATCGTTAAAGGTATTCTTTTTAGTTAGTAATTTACCATCTTCATACCAAGGGCGACCTAACATTTGCGAGCCGCGTACATGGGCAATAGCATATACAAAACCACGGTCTAGCAAACTTAAGCGCGAGCTAGAAAAAGTAGGATCCATGGTGGCGCCATACGAGCCATAGCCGTATTGTAGTAATGGGTTTGTGCCATCCTTTTTAAATGCATCTTTACGATAAACTAAGCTTACCGGTACTTTTATACCGTCGCGTGCCTCTACAAAAATACGCTCAGACGCATAATTATCAGCATTAAAGTCGCCTAATACAGCCTGCTGCTTCAATAATGTTTTTTCGCCAGTGGCTAAGTTAACATCGTATGATGAACCCGGTGTCGTCATACTGGTGTAATACACACGCAGTGTATCGCTGTCTAATTCGTTATTACCATATGCGTTAATTGTATACGCACTGTCGTTAAAGCTTAGTGGTAACTCTTTGCCTGATTTTAAATTACGCGCAATAAGTGTTGATTGGCCCATTTCGCGCTGTTGGTATACTAAGTAGTCGTCAAATAACTCTACACCTTCAAGTTTAATACCCTTGCGTGCAGGGATCACACTTTGCCAATTCGCTTTATCACCAGCTTTATCGATATCTACTTTCATAAGCTGAAAGTTAACGGCATTTAAATTAGTAACAATGTAATAAGTATCACCTAGTTTAGATATGCTGTATTCAAGGTTGGCTTCACGCTCAATAAAACGCTTTGGCTTGGCGTTTACATCGTTTGCACTTATCACTGATAAACCCGATGAATCAGTGCTGCTATGCCAAATATAAATTTCCGAGCCATCTTTGCTTTTGCTCATACCGGTGTAATAACTTGTGTCTGTTTCTTCGTATACAAGCTCGTCATCACTTTGTGGTTTACCAAGCGTATGTCGATAAACTTGATAACCGAGTAAGGTTTGCGCGTCTTTTTTGATGTAATACACAGTTTTATTATCGTTCGCCCACACAACATTACCGCTGGTGCCTTCAAGCGTGTCTTCTAATAATTTACCGGTGCTTAAATCTTTAATTTTTATATTGTAAATACGGCGACTCACCGTATCTTCACCATACGCCATTAAGTTGTCATTTGGGCTTACATTTAAACCACTAACCGCAAAGTAGTCATGATCTTTAGCTAATTCATTTACGTCTAAAATAACTTGCTGATCGGTCCCTGCAAAATCGCTACTACGTAAGTAAGTAGTATATTCATTATCGCCGCGAGTTTGTGACGAGTAATAGTACTGGCCGTCTTTTACTGGAACAGAATCATCATCTTTTTGGATTCGCCCTTTAAGCTCTTCAAACAAACTACTTTGCAGTGTTTTAGTATGTGCAAGCATGGTATCTGTGTAGATATTTTCAGCCTCAAGGTAACTAATAACTTCTGGCGCTTTGCGCTCGTCATCACGTAGCCAGTAGTAGTCATCAATACGCGTGTCGCCATGAATAGTCATTTCGTGAGGTACTTTTTTAGCGATAGGTGCAACTGCGCTAACTTTTTTTTCCACTTGCTGTGTTTGCACAGTGTTTGTATTTGAAGTGTCGTTAGATGTACTTTGTGGAGCCTTATTACAACCAGCTAAAACAGCTAGTGATAATGCGGCTAGTGTGAATGAAGAACGGAACATTTGTAAATCTCAGTCGTTGTTATTATTGGTAGTATTAAATATACCTAATAATAAAGCGCGGTGTGATTTAGTTTGTGAAGCTATGTAAAAAGGGAGCCGAAGCTCCCTTTTAAATAACTAATTAGTTATTAAATTACTTTTGTTTACGACGACGCATAAATGCAAACGGCGCTACTAGCAATGTAAGCCAAGCTAGTGAACCAGACGAACTCTTTTTCACTGTTTCAGGTGTAACAGTTGCTATTGGTTCAACAGCTTTAGTAATGCTTACTGAAACTGTTGCTGGTGCAGACACATTACCGCGCACATCGATTGCCACAACTTGAATTTCAGCTGTTGAATCACCTGCTAATAGTTCAGAGTTCATTACAACTACTTGTCCATCAGCATCGATACCTAAACCTTGATGAGTATTTGATTGCACATAGTACTCTGATACATCTAAGTCTAAATCTGATTCAGTAATTGTAAGCGCGCCAACAACTGTACCGTTAGCAGCATCTTCAACAACACTGAACTCGCCACCAACTAATATTGGAGCTTCGATTGCAGGAACATCAAGCTCAGAAGCTGACATTACTTTGATAATATCTAGGCCTGAATCTTGCGATAATGCAAATGGGCCACTAGCTTCAACAATTGCTTTCTCACCTGGTTTAAGTGACGTAACTTCTTCACCTGTTTCCATAGAGGTAAGCGTTACACTTGGAGACGCACCAAACGTCGCAGAACCTTCAATGCTATCTGTCTGAGTGAATACACCAGTGTAATATGATGGGTAACCCACAGATGCTTTAAAGTTCATGTTCTCACCAATTAGTGAAGCATCCACGTTTAATAGTTCACTACATGTTGAGAAAGTAATAGTGTCTTCGCCAGCAGAATGATAAAGCGGAGTAACCCATGCTAAAGCATCGTTACCTGCACCATCAGTCGCACCAATTACTGTACGGCTACGTCCTGGGAATGCAGTCTCACGACCACGGTCGTTGTAATTTTGCATTAGGTGATCGTAAACACCGTCATTATCGGTATCAATTTCTAGTCTGTAACCCGCTTGGAATACATGTGTTAATGGGTCACGTAATTGAATAGACGATGTTACAAAAATACCTGAATCACAAGAGCTGTCTGCAAACGCAGAGAAAGTAGTTGCTAAAATATTATACTCAGCTTCTTCTTGTGTTTTTTCAGTTCCCATTGCAACAATACTTTCTGCAAATGGTGTTAATTCTGTTTGGCCGCTATTTTCAACAATTAACGTCATTTCATTATCAATAATTTGAGATGAAACATTTAAGCCTGTAGCAGCTTTAGGCATTGCATGATACACAACGTGCAAGTCGTGATCTGTATCAGTGCTTGCATCATTAAAGACTAATGCACCATCAAACTCTACAGAAGTAAGTGCTGCACTTCTTGCTGCAATATCGTCTGAGCTAAACGGGTTTTCTAATTCCCATACTGGTAATTTTGTTGGATCAACAGTTAACGTCACATCAAAGTTAACTGACTGGCCTGCAGGAATTGTTACCGACTCAGGGTATTCCCAACTAATTGCACCCGTATCTTCATCATTTTGGTAGCGAGCTTCAGTGCGTAACGCGTAAGTTTTCGCTTCTGATGAAAAGTTTTTAACTGTTACTGTTTTAGTTAATGAACCAGTTTCAGCCATTGAAACAAGACCAAACGAAAGCGCAGCTTGTTTAGTTTCAAAATCAGTATTGTTTACCCAAGCAGCAACGGGTAGGTTTACAGCTTTAGTCACATCAACCAAACCTGCACCAATCATACTGATAGGAGCCAGTTCTGAATCTGGATTAACCGCTAGTGGTTCGTTAGTAACATTTAAGTCTGCAGCATTCATTATTGTTGCTTTAATTTCAAATGCATTACGCTCAGGATGAGCTTCACGAATCATTGCAACAGCACCGGCTGTAATTGGGCCAGAGAAAGAAGTTCCACTTACAGGTGCTAGTTGATCTTGCGTGCCTGCAGCAGCCACCAAGATACTTGTACCAGGTGCTGTAATTTCTGGTTTTAATAAACCATCCATTGAAGGACCACGAGAAGAGAACGTTGCTACGGCACCTGCAGTAGTTTTAATTTTAACATCAATATCAAATGTAACCGTATCACCAGCTGCTAATTGCGCCTTTAAAGCAGCACCCGCGGCAAAGTTAATACCTACATTTTTTATTGTTACAGCAGCATCACTACCGCCCATTGGCGCTGGCGTACCATCGTCTACATTATTTGCAATAAATACAAATTCAGCACCTTTTTCTTGTGCGTTTAGTACTTTGGCCGTAAATGCACATGCACCACGATCAATTAATACCGCTTTGCCTGTAAAATCAACATCATCAGCAAAGTCATTACAACCATCTTGGTTTGCGTCTGGGTATACTAACTCAATATCAGCACCAGAGATTGCAAAATCAACTTGCGGACCAAAGCCAGACGCTTGAATACTTCCTTCAACACCTGCAACAGTACCAGTAGCTACACCCACTTCGGTTGTTGGATGAGTCATAGCACCTACTGATAATGCATTTGGTGTAGTACTTGGACCACCAATACGGAATGGATGATCACCATCATTACCAGCTGAAATAACCATATTCACGCCTAAATCAACAGCTCGTTGAATAAGGTATTGTGCACCGCCACCTGTGTAAGTATCACCATACTCACCGCCTAGTGACATATTCATAACGTCTACGCGATCTGAAATGTCGCCATCACCGTTAGGATCCATTGCAGCTTCAAGCGCTGCGGCTTGTGCGGCACTAGGACAGCCACCACCACATACAGAGTAAACATATAACTCAACATCTGGTGCGATACCATTTACCGAGTTTGAAGACGATGTACCATGATCTGTTGGATCACCTGTTGCAGATGAGTTTGCAGGATCGTTTTCAATAGGGTCAGCATCTTCATGAATAAAATCATAACCGCCTTGGACAATACCTTGCGGCCAGCTAACTTCAGTAGGATCTGATTGAGCTGCTAAATATGCATCAACAGTGCCTTCACCACCAAATGCTTTGTGAGTATAATCGATACCAGTATCTAAAACAGCTACGCGCTGCCCCTTACCCGTTACAACACCATCAATAACTAAAGGTTTAGCATTAATGTAATCAGACGAGTCTGAAACATGCAGCTGGTAATCAAACATTGGTAAAACTTTCTCTACACGTGCATCTTTTGCTATTTCAGCTAAAGCTTCTGGTGTTGCTTGTACTATTAGCGTTGGTGCTAATATTTTTGTTTTACCTATTACTTTTGCATCGAAGTCTAGGCTATTAAGCTCGCTCGTCATAGTATCTTGAAGCTGCTCAACATTCGCTATAATTTCACGACTATTTGCTACTTGATAAGTCCCTGCAGCAACAGCATCAACAGATGTAGTTGCTCGTAGTACAATCATATGTGCTGATGGTTGTTTTTGATCAGATGCTAATTCTTTTACTTGTTCTGCAGCTTGAGGTGAGATCGTTGCTTTAGGTAAAGTTGCTGCGTTAACAAACGTGGCAAGAAATGCACTTGAGACTGCTGTGGCAATAGCAGTTTTTTTTATTATATTGTTAGCCATTAGTTCCCCTTGGGTAGGTTATGTATTATTGTATTTGTAATAATCAGAATGATTAAATTGTGCTAGTGAATATAAAACTTTCAGTGCAGGCCAAGCAACACCTTGGTTACAAACATATGACTGCAAATAAGTAAAAACAACCAATTACACAATAAACCAATGATTTTAAAGAACTAAAAAACCTCCTGCATTTGTGAACTAATGTAAACCAAACCCTAAATTCTCTGGAAAATTAATGAGCAATGACGTAATCAACATTTTAACTATGGCTAAAGTAATACAAACAGCTGTAGCTCCTGTATTTTTAATAACCGGAATTGCAGCCACTTTAGGGGTTCTATCTAATCGTTTGGCACGTATAACAGATCGTGCACGCCAGCTTGAGCGCAAACTAAAAATTAGTATTGATGAGGACTTTAATAAGTCTCTCGCCACTGAGCTACGTGCGCTGTTAAAACGCTCACGTTGTATCCATATAGCTTTTAGTTTAAGTGTATTAAGTGCCCTACTGGTTTGTGCCGTAGTAATGCTATTATTTCTATCACATATTCAGTCGATTAATTTAGGTGTCACGATTGCTAGCTGTTTTGTAGCTGCAATGGCATTACTAATATGCGCTTTTATGTCGCTACTTGGAGAAGTATTTTTGGCAACCCGTAGTATGCGCCGAGGGATGATATTTGCCGATATAGACATAAACGATTAACTTTTAGTTAATTTTGTCTTATTAGCTTGAATAAAAGCAGTAGCTAAGATACAAAAGCAATAGTCGAGACATAATTAACAGGGATTCCAATGATTAAATTAAAACAAGTTTTAGCAGGAGTTGCTTTAGCAACTTGCACACTTAGCGTATCAGCAAACTCAGCTTTTAAAGAGCCAAGCGATGCAATTGAATACCGCCAAGCTGCTTTTTCAATGATCTCAGTGCAAATTGGTGACATGGGCGCCATGCTAAAAGGCAAAGTGCCGTTTGATGCAGAGCAATTTAAAATGCGCGCTAATAACGCAGCCGCTCTTTCTAAAATGCCTTGGGAAGCGTTTTACGAAGGCACAGATAAAGGCGATACAGCAGCATTAGCTGCAGTTTGGTCTGAAAAGGCAACTTTCGTTGAAAAAGCCAACGCCTTTGCTGCAAATGCAGATAAGCTAGCAGTAGCAGCTCAAACAGGCGACAAAGCAGTAATAGGTAAAGCTTTTGGCGCATGGGCTAAAGGTTGTAAAGATTGTCATAAACAATTTAAAGATTAATTTTATTGCAGCGTTAAACTGCATTAAAAAAGATAATAAAAAAGCACTGAACGGTTAACCATTCAGTGCTTTTTTTATGCTTTATATTTATACCAATTCGCTTAATTAAGTGATCTATTTTGAGGCTGAAAAAACGTGTTGATAGCTAGGTCAAAAACTCGCTATTAAGTTGTTCTTGGCAATTGCTCCTGCATTGCTCTACCTTCTGCATACATGCAGTCGTAAATGAGAATTTTTTAACGCAAGTAGCAACACGTTTAGGCCCGCAAAATGATTAAGTAATATTGCGGATGAGTATTACGCAGCTTTTGCAGCTCGCCCTTTAAATGGGCGCTTAAATAACGCGCCAATGTCACCTAAAATAATATATAAGCATGGCACTAATATTAGTGTTATTAATGTTGCAAACATAACTGCAAAACCTAGCGCTACTGCCATAGGTATTACAAATTTAGCCTGTAAGCTGGTTTCAAACATAATAGGCAATACACCAGCAAAAGTAGTGATTGAGGTAAGCAATATTGCTCTAAAGCGTGCACAACCTGCTTCTATTACCGCATGTTTAACACTAACCCCTTCGCGGCGAACTTGGTTTACATAGTCGGTCATCACTAGGGAGTCGTTTATAACAACACCTGCGGCAGCAATTAAGCCAAAGCCCGACATTAAGCTCATATCTAAATCAAACCAAAAGTGTCCCCAAATAGCGCCAGTTAAGCTAAACGGAATAACTGACATTACAATAAGCGGCTGCGAGTAGCTTTTAAGCGGTACTGCTAGCAGTATGTAAACTAAAATCATACCACCGGCAAAAAATAGTAATTGCTCATTTGCTTGAGCTTGCTGCTCTTCAATTGCACCGCCAAGTTCTGATTTAACGCTTGGGTATTCTTCTTTAAGTTGTGGCAGTAAGTTTTCTTTTACCTGCTTAACTACTTCACCAGGTTCAATTTGCTCTTCATCAATATTGCCATAAACATACACAGTACGGTAACCACCTTCACGGCGAATATAACTAATACCAGGTGTTTCGGTTAGTTCTACAACATCACCAAGTAATACTTCTCGTCCTTGTGGGGTGGTCACAACAGTATGCTTAAGCGATGAAAATGCTTCACGAGTTAGTTTAGGGTAGCGCACCATTACACGCACTTCTTCACCGTTTCGTATCACGCGCTGCGCTTCACCACCATAAAAGCTGGCACCCACTTGATTAGCAATACTTGCTAAATCTAAACCCAGGTCGTAAGCGACCGGTTTTAAGCTCATTTGCACTTCTTTGCTCGCAGGATCAATTGTTGAGCTTATATCAAACAACCCTTTTTGCTGTTGAAGCAATTGAATAAAACGACGACCTGCCTGATTTAAAGTATCTATGTCAGAGCCAAACAGTAAGTAGCCAAACTCACCGCCGCCGTTGCCACCGCCGCCACCAACATCGTCTTGAATAGTTAACGACTTAATGCCGGCAATAGTTGGCATAGCTTCACGCCAGCGACGCGAAAGTTCAAATGCATTATACGGACGTGAATCTTCGTCAACTAAAGGGGCCAGCAATTGAGACTCAGTTCTGCCTTGGTTAAATACCAAAACATCACGAATAATTTTTTGGCCAAATTCACGCTCAGTTTCTTCATCGACTCTAAGTACCATGGCTTCTATTTCACGAATAGCCGCAATAGTTTGTAAGTCAGAAACGTTGTCGTTCATTTCTACTTGTATTTGTGGAAAATCGTGCGGTACTTTAGGCGTAGGTACGGTACGCACTTTGTTTGAGGTAATAAGCGAAATACTTACTATAAACATAGCAATAAAGGCGAATAATACCGTCCATCGCCAATCTACACATTTAGCAATAAAACGTTTATATGGGCCATTTACAAAACCAAAAAAGCGAGTGTTAAAGCGATCGCGCCAGCCCCCTTTTTTAATCGGTGAAAAGTGTGTGTGTGCAATATGAGCCGGTAATATAAGCTTTGACTCAACAAGGCTAAACACCAAACACAACATAACTACAACAGCTATACCATAAAAGAAAGCACTTTCTGGGCCGCTTGAAAGCGTAAACGGCGCAAACACAGCAATGGTTGTTAATACACCAAACGTTGCAGGAGTTGCTACGCGGTTTGCACCACGTACGACGTTTTCGACACCACCACCGCTTTTTTCCACCTCGGTATACGCGGCTTCGCCTATTACTATGGCGTCATCCACCACAATGCCAAGCACCATAATAAACGCGAATAACGAAATAATATTAATGCTGATACCAAATAATGGCATCATCATCATTGCCCCTAAAAAACAAACGGGCAAGCCAATCATTACCCATAATGCAAGTTTAAAGCGCAAGAATAACGACAGCATAATGGCCACTAAAATTGCACCTTGAAACAAGTTAGCCTTCATCATATCAAGGCGAGCATTTAGGTAATATGTCATATCCATTAATGGCTCTAACCTAATACCTGGCGGTAGCTGCTTATTTTTTTGATCAATAAATGCCTTAACCGAATCGGCCACAGGAATTATATTTTGCTCTTGCGTTGCTTTAACCGACATATAAACGGCATTTTCACCGTTAAATTTAAAGTAGCGCTCACCTTCTGTAAATTGGTCTTTAATAATGGCCACATCTTGCAGTAAAACTTTAGCGCCATACTCACCTATTTTTACTGGGATGTGTCTAAACTCTTCACCCGAGTAAAATTGGTTCTCTACTCGAACAGAAATAACGCCCGCATCGGTTTTTAATTGCCCTGCCGAAAAGTTAGCTGAGTAGCGACGCACCGCATCCATCACATCACTGAGTGTTAAGTTATATTGGCGCAGCGTATCTGGGTCTATTTCAATAGCTATCTCGTCAAGCGGTACATCGTTTACCACCAAAGATACGTTCGATAACTGTAATAACTCATCTTCTATTTGGTTTGCAAGAGGCTTAAGCTCTGTAAGCGGTAAATCGCCAACAAGTGTCATACCTATTACATCTTGCCTAAATTCAACCTGACTTATGGTGACCGGTTCCATACCCGCCGGAAAAGTCGCAATACCATCTACACGTAGTTTTACTTTATCAAGTACATCGGTAAGTTCAGCATCAGTGTTTATTTCAAGGCTTGCAGTGCCGCCATTTCTAAAAGCGCGGTACACACCTTTTTTAATTTCGGTTATATCTTTAAGTGACTCTTCAATTTTTATAAGAATACTTTCTTCTATTTCTTGAGGAGAGGCACCCGGGTAATTAGCTTCAACGTTAATATAATTAACTTCTATATTTGGAAACATTTGACGCTGAATAGTAAAGTAGCTAATTAAACCCATAACAATGATAAAAAACATCATTAAGTTTGCAGCAACCGAGTTATTAGCAAAGTAGGCAATGAGTCCTGTTTGTTTTTTTTGTATTGATTCGCTCATGTCTAATACACCTTACAGCTGTTGCGTGTTTGAGGTGCTCAACTCTGAGCTTTCAGGTGTAGCTACACCGGCAATTTTAACCTGCATCCCTTTTTGTGGGTATTCAGGCAAAGTAGTAACGAGTTGGTCGTCAGCATTTAAACCACTGCTGATATAAAAGTATTCACCTTCTTCACGAATAACCGTTACTTTACGTGGCTCAAGCTCTTGGTTTTCATTTACTACCCATACGGTTTGGTTATTCACTAAAGCTTGCGGTAAACGGTATATGTTATTAAGCGTAGCCCCTGCAAAATTAACTTGTACGTAGCTGCCAAACTTAATGGCAGGCTGTTTTGTTTTTAAGCCGTATGGGTCTTCAATACGTACCACTAAACTACTCATACGCGTAGCGTTATCAATAATCCCTAAGTCGCGGTCTATTACCCCTTCACGGGTAAAGCTGTTTAGTCCTTTTTGAATAATCGTTGCCGTAATACCTTTAATACGCTCTGGTAAAAACACGCTATCGAATCCTGCAATAGGAATAATCACCTCAGCGGTTTCAATATTATTTAATTCAGCAACTTGTGAGCCTACAGTAACAAACTGGCCAACACCTACATTACGACTAATCACTAAAGCATCGTATGGCGCTGTCACTTCACAATTGTCTAAATCACGTTGCGCACGCTTTAAAGCTGCTTGCGCCGATTTAACTGCAGCTTGAGCACTTAACACTTGCGGCTTACGTAAAAATAAATCGGTACGCGCTTTACTAGGAAAACGCTTTGCTTCGTCTTCGGCTACCTGTGCCTGAGCCTGTTCTTCAATAAGAGCAGCCTGTGCTCGAGCAACATCAGCCTCAGCAACAAGTACTGCAGCTTCATAATTATCTTTTTCGATAGTGAATAATGTTTCACCACGAGCAACCACACCACCGGCAACAAAGTTAGGGTGCCAGCTTAATACTTCACCCGACACTTGCGCCGAAAGCTGTGTATTTTCTAGCGGCTTTATCTCACCATAGCTATTTATAATTACTTGGTGATCGTTTGCTGCTACAGGCTCAACTTGCACCGTAGGACGCGTGTCTACCGCCTTCTTTTGCTCCGGCTCTTGCGCTATAGCATTAACACCCATAAAGCCAACAATACCTATGGCCAGCGCTACAAATGGGAAAACCCATCTAAGTGAATTTGTTTGCATATCCTAATTACCCCAAATTTCTATTAACGCCATAATAACAGAGCTAGATAAAACATTAATGTGACATTTGTAAGCAACTGTTACAAATGTACAAAAACCTTAAGTATCTATATTTAATGAAAATAAAAACCTGCAACTCATCTCATTCATTATATTTTGTTACAAACTTTTACCATTTAAAATCAACTGGTTGAAAAATTAAGCTACTATTTCATCGAGAAGCTGTGCGAAACAAAATTAATTTCCGTACAGTCCAATTAAATTAGCAACTCCAAAAAGACTACAACAATGAAACTAACATCACTTACTTTAGCGCTTAGTATCGCGCTCAGCGGCCATGCAATTGCTGCCGACAAAAAAGAAGATAAAAAGCCAAAAACACTGAGCGAAATGGTTAAAGATCAAACTGAATTTGCTGGTATTTTTAACCTTTACCAAGACGAAAAAACGGGCGAGCATTTAATGGTAATTAATGACTCTCAACTTGATACTCCGTTTGTTTACTTTGCGCATACCGTAGATGGTGTGACAGATGCAGGCCATTTTCGTGGTTCATATCGCGAAACCAAGCTTATTGAATTTAGAAAATACTTTGATCGAATTGATATAATTAGCAAAACTCCTCGTTATAAATTTGATGAAAGTAGCGCTATTTCAAAAGCAAGTGATGCCAACATAAGCGAAGCCGTACTTGCCAGCATTAAAATAGAAAAAGAAGAAGAAGGTAAAATAGCCTTTAAAGTAAATAAGCTATTCTTAAGCGAAGCACTTCATAAAGTATCACCAACGCCAAACCCAGCAGACAAAAAAGCCAAAAAGCGCTTTAAAGTAGGTAAGTTAGACGATAAAAAATCACGCATAATTAAGCAGCGTCCTTATCCTAATAACTTAGATGTGGTTGTTGATTACGTATTTACTAATGCAAGCCCTACGGTTCGTGGCACAAGCGCAGTAAGCGATCCACGTAGTGTCTCGGTAAAGGTGCAACACTCATTTGTAGCGTTACCTAAAAATAACTACCAACCACGTATGGACGATGCACGCATTGGCTATTTTACTAATCAATTTGATAAAATGACCTCTACTGACTGGGCTCCTTATCAAGATGTAATTAAGCGCTGGGACTTACAAAAGAAAGACCCAAGTGCAGCCCTTTCAGAGCCTGTAAAACCAATTACTTGGTGGATAGAAAACACCACACCTATTGAGTGGCGCGACACCGTACGCGATGCGGTATTAACCTGGAATAGCTCTTTTGAAAAAGCCGGCTTTAAAAATGCTCTAGAAGTAAAAGTACAACCAGACGATGCAGATTGGGATGCAGGCGATATTAATTACAACGTACTACGCTGGACCTCATCACCTAAACCTCCATTTGGTGGATACGGACCAGCACTTGCTAACCCATTAACAGGCGAAATACTGGGCTCAGACATTATGCTTGAGTTTGTATTTATGAAAAATCGTTGGATTTACGACACCCTGTATACGCAAGGAACAATGAGCCACGCTGAGCACCTAGACACAGGCGAGTTAAATTGCTCATTAGGGCATGAAATTCAACAAAACCTGATGTTTGCTAAAGGCCTCGCTAGCGGCGACAAAATTGAAGATAAAGAAATGCTTCGCCAAGGTTTAACCCAATTAGTACTTCATGAAGTGGGTCATACATTAGGCCTTAACCACAACATGAAATCGTCAATTTTGTGGGATGAAAAAGAAGTACACGATAAAAGCAAAACCCAAGGCATATTAACGGGTTCAGTTATGGATTATGCACCCGCTAACATTGCCCCAATTGGTGTGCAGCAAGGTGATATTTTTCAAACAAAGCCTGGTCCCTATGATGATTGGGCAATAAACTATGGCTACAGCACAGCACTTACAGACGACACTGCTGAGCAAGCTCGCCTTAATAAAATTCTTGCTCGTTCAAGCGAACACGCCCTCGCTTTTGGTAACGATGCAGACGACATGCGTGCACCGGGTCGTCATATAGATCCACGCGTAATGATTGGTGACTTATCGTCAAACCCGGCCGCTTATGGCGCGGATCGAATGGCGCTAATTAATAAATTATTTACGCAGTTAAAAGATAAAGCCACTGTAGAAGGCGAGTCTTACCAACAGCTAGTTACCTCTGCAAATAGCTTATTTGGCCAGTACCGCGCGCAAGCTGGCATTGTTTCTCGCCAAATTGGTGGGGTATATGTTGAACGTGCAGTAGTAGGTGACGTAAACGCAGATAAACCATTTACTCCTGTACCGCTTGAGCGCCAAACACAAGCGATGGACATATTAGCAAAATTTGTATTTGCGCCAGATGTTCTTAAAAGTATGCAGCCTTTGTATAACTACCTTCAACTTCAGCGCCGAGGCTTTAGCCATTATGGTAAAAACGAAGATCCTAAAGCGCATAAAATGATTTTAGGTATGCAAAAAACAGTGCTAGCACAGCTGCTTCACCCTGCCGTTTTACTGCGCATTTCCGACACCGCTCTCTACGGCAACGAATATAGCTTGAGCCAATTTATGGAAGATTTAACCGCCAGTATTTTTGTTAAAAGTGAAGAGGCAAATTCAATTAGTCATAACTTACAAATTGAATATGTAAATCAGCTAATTGCTATAGCAGGTCTAAGTAAAGCCAGCAAATACGATAACCTAGCTAAAACCGCGGCGCTATATCAGTTAACTCAAATAGCTGATACCAGTATTGGTTGGGGAGCAGATACTGCGACCAAAGCGCATAAAAAATATATTGATCGCTTAATTACCAAAGCATTAGAAGCCTAAGTAAATTTAATAATTGAGTGAACAAAGGCCACATACTGCGCGGCCTTTTTATTGCTAAATATAAATAGTGCCTTTTAAATACCTAACAGCATGGCCTGTTAATGTAACGGTAGATTCACCCACCTCACATTGTATAAAACCACCTCGGCTTGAGGCCTGATATGCATTTAATTTATTTTTACCTAATTGCTGTGCCCAATAAGGAGCAAGCCCGGTATGAATAGACCCTGTTACAAAATCTTCTTCTCCACCACTGGCTGGCCAAAAATAGCGAGATACAATATCGTATTCAGCAGAGCTTGCACTAACAACAACATCAAATGGATGTAATGTTTTTAAAAGCGCTGAGTTAGTAGTTAGTTCATGTATTTGCTGTGCATTGTCATAAATAGCAAAGTAAGCTTGGCGATTTTTAAATACCAGCACGGGTTGTATAGACAAGCCTTTCAATAGTGCATCAGGTATATCTTCAACCTTTGTGGGTGCTTGCTTAGGAAAGGTCATAGTAAAACTATCATCGCTATTTTTATTTACAATAAGCTCTCCAACGGCTTCGGCTGTAAAGCGCACTTGCGATATATTATTCTCCTCACATAATACATACGCAGCCGCTAAAGTTGCATGCCCACAAAAGTCTATTTCCATCAAAGGGGAAAACCAACGAATTGCATAACTACCATCATCTTGCAGGCAGGTGAAGGCTGTTTCGGATACGTTGTTTTCAGCGCCAATATTAAGCATTAACTCATCACTTAACCACGATTCAAGCGGGATCACCGCAGCATAATTGCCTTTAAATAACGAACTTGTAAATGCATCAATTTGATGAATAGTTAATTTCATTTCAATCCCCTGCTTACTTTATATACATGCTGAAGGTAAAATTTCTTTTGGTACTGTTGTTTTATTTTCGCCAACCACTTGCATACCGTTTATCGGTTCAACAAACCCACATAACCACGCAATTGGGCTTGTAGGACTTCCAGTTACAACTGCTGGTCTAAAGGTTAAAACTGTATTTTGCAGAGGCTGTGAAGCTTTATTACCTAAGCTAATATGAATAGCGCCGTTATCTACTGTGATGCCCGTTACTCTATTACCAATTAGAAATTTACTTGCTGGTACACCCGCTTGTTCGTTACTTACTGGAAAGCGCCTATTTTCAAGATAATAAACCGTAACGTCTTCTCGAATTACTGCAGCCATAGCAAGTGGGTCAACAAGTTCTGCTCGTTGCATATACTTACTATATTGAGGTAGCGCAACCGCAGCTAAAATACCAATGATAGAAATTACCACCATCAACTCTATTAACGTAAATCCTTTTGACTTCATAGCACTTCTCCTAGCATAAAAATTGGTTGGTAAGCCGCTCTAACAAATAAGTAAATAGATACTACAATCACTAATCCATAAAGAATAACTAGCTTATTTATAAAACTTTTAACCTGCGAATTAAACTGTTTGAACTGGTGCTCTAATAACACTTTAAATTCTTTATCGGTTTCATAGCCTAACGAATCACATTTAGCCAAATGTTTAGTCTCTGGTGAGGAGCTTTTCTCGTGTGCTTTAAAATTAAGAGCAAAGCTCAACGTCGCAACTAAAAAACGGTATTGGTTAACCAGCTTACTTGGTATTAAAACTTTAAATAAACCTGAGAAAGGCTGCGCTTCAATTAAAGTACATGCATTTTTAAGCTTTAAGGTAACTGTAAAAATAATGCTTTGCAGGAAGAGTAATAAAATAATTGGCACATACCAGTAAGAGAAGTAATCATCAAAGGTATGTTCTGAGGAGATCGTATGATTGCTATATATTTCTACGAATGTAGGTACAACAAAAAACTGATACAAAAATGAAGAGAAAACATAAATAACAAAAACAATAGTTAAGTAGCTAAGCAAGCCTTTTTGCTCAAGCTTAAATTCATTAATTAGCTGGGGCAAACATTGGTAATGTACTGCTTGTTTTTGCAAAGTAGCTTCATCTTGAAGTGCAAATTTTGCTGCAAGGTCATTAGCTAATTTACTATCTGCACGCTCATTAGCATAAACAGCTAAATGCGGTTGTGCAGTTAGCTCTGCTTTTTGTGAAGCGCTTAAGGTTTTTGAGCTATAAACACGGCAAATATAGCCAAACTGATTCCAATTCATACTTTATCCTTTTATCTGATAAAGTAACTTGCCATATATTTAGTTAAATAGGAACATTAAAGCGCTTGTTTTTTAAGCCATTACTGGGCGAATTTTATAATACTGCATACATGCAAATTGCACAGCATTGGTGAGCAATAGCATAATAAACATCAATACATGTGAAGTACTTGGCACAGCCATTGAAAGCTCAACTGTTAGGCCGCAAATTCCAGCTATAAACTGCAAGCTAAAATAACGCGCACTCAAATTACTAATATTACCGCTGCGAAGAGTTTTATAAGTTTGTGGCATTACACGTACTGAACTCATAACCAAGCCTACGTACGTTAAACCATTTAGAACTGCCGCTGTGTCTAAGTTAGGATTAAGCAGTAATGCAAAAGGCAGCAATGAAAAAGAAAGCATAGCGATTAGCTGCATTCGCTCTGTTTTTTTTGCGTTATAACGTGCGAAAAAATATAAAATTAAGCTACTTAGCGCCCCCGTCACAAAAAATGGCAGTGCTATATAAAAGCGTTCAAAATAAATATTGTACGTTATAAAGTAAAGGCTTTGCGCTAAACCAAAGGTCATCATTAGTAGTGATAAGCCAGACACACTACGGTTTTTCCTAATTTTATTTAATAGCGGTAAAAAGCTAAAAACCAAAATGAATGAAGACAATATAGGCAAATAATGCGCCAAAACACACCTCTTTCGTTACATAACTGTTAATAAAACGCCAAATAAAAACATATAATAAACATTTGTTTTTAATAGGGTTTTAATGTGAGCGCGGCATTGTAATGATGAATAAAATTTACTCAACTAATTAACGTGTTTTTATATTTGGTACTGGCAACTTGAGCATACAAAAAGCGTTGCTTTAAGTTAACAGTTATATGGTTTTTAGGAATTAAACGCATAACTATGAAATAAAACTGATAATTGTTATCATGCGCAAGTCATTAACAATTTATTACTATAGCGACTATGAGAAAAACACTATTTAAGATTCACAGCTGGGTTGCACTTATAGCGCTCATTCCACTAATTGTAATTAGTATTACAGGTAGTGTTTTAGTATTTAAAAGTGAAATAGACGGCTTGCTAATGCCCAATAGTCACTTTGTTGTTAAAGAACAAGCCCAGCGCTTGCCAATTGATACACTCATAGAAAAAACGCAAACAACTTACCCTGAGTATGTTGTTGGCAGCTGGGAAATTTTTAACGATGATACCGCTGATCGGGTTTATTTAATAAAGCGCGGTACAGAAGATTGGTATAAATTTCATTTAGATCAATATACTGGAAACATCCTTTCTGAGCCTGTGGGCACAAGCCATTATTTTACCGACTGGTTTTTAGACTTGCACTATACTTTTTTACTTAATGACTTAAAAAGCTTACCAGGGCAGACTGGCACTGTTTTAGGCTTCTTTTTTGCCGTGTTTTTCTTGGTACTAGGTATTACCGGCCTTATTATTTATCGTAAGTTTTGGCAGCGTTTATTTAGCGTGCGCTGGCGTGCAACACTGCAAATAGTACTTAGCGACATTCATAAAATGACAGGCGTGATTGGCTCGCCAATTATTATTATTTTAGCTATCACCGGTGGCTACTTCAACGGTGCGGTGTGGTACCACGAAGTAATTGAGCATGCAGAAGAAGAGCACTTTGTATTAACTAAAAACTTATACAATGAGGAAATCTCTTTTCAACATGTGCTTGATGACAGCCAAAAACAAATCCCTACTTTTAACGGTACTTTTTTAGTGATGCCCCTTGAGCCTGACGAAAACATAACGTTATTTGGTGAAGTAGATACCCATAACCCGCTTGCGAGTGAATATGCCAATACGGTTACCTACAGTAAGCTAACGGGTGAGCATATGGCTAACTGGGACATTCGTGAAGTGGGTGTGGGCTGGCAAGTAATTGATAGCTTTAGAAAGCTTCACTTTGGTTACTTTGCAGGTTTAATTAGTAAAATACTGTGGTGTGTTATTGGTTTAAGCCCTGTGTGGCTTGGTGGTACAGGTTTTTACTTGTGGTTTACCCGCCGTAAACGTAAAAAACAGTCACAAAAAAATCGTTTAAAAAAGCATAGCGCTATAAATGCTTGATTAAAAAGTCACCTCAATGTAGTGTAAAAACTCACATTGAGGTGACCTATGAAGTCTTTAATTTTAGTTTTATCATTTAGTTTTCTTTTAACTGCATGCAAAAATACACCAACTAACACTTCCCCAAATAAAACTCTATTAACGAGTGTAATAAATCATTCCCTTTTTAAACGTGTAAATACACTCAATGAGCAAAGTATTTTTGAGCTTCCCCAAGCTGAAAAAGAAAAGTTTATGGCTTACGCAAATGAAAAATTAGTTGATACACGAGCTGATCGCGTTATTTTTAATTATTTACAAAACCAGCTAACTAACTTTAAGTATCACGGCGATACACTTACTTCAGAGCAAACTATTGAGCTTTCTCAAGGTAATTGCATTAGCCTAGCAGTTCTTACACAAAGCTATGCCCAACTTTTAAACCTTGAAACAAGCTTTCAAGAAATGACTAGCGCACCTGTATACGCAAAAGAAAATAATATTATATATGTTGCCAACCATTTCAGAACAAAAGTTTACGCCCCAGAGCAGGAAAAAGACGATGATCTTATTGTGTTTATTCGCCCAGGAACCTTAATAGATTACTTCCCAACGAGAGGCAGCATTTACTCAGGCAGTGCTACCTATAACGATTTACTCTCTAAGTTTTATAGTAATTTAGCTGCCAAGGCATTAGCTAAAAAACAACTTAATATAGCTTATTCTCTTATTTTAAAAGCTAATACGTTTACGCCTAACGACCCTGAGTTATTTAATATGGCTGGAGTATTACATCGTCGTGCGGAAGATTTGCAAAGTGCAAAAGTAATTTACCAAACAGCCCTTGATAATAATGAAATAAGCGTAAACTTAATCCATAACTACCGAGCCTTAGCCAAGGACCTTGGTGATAAAACGCTTGAAGGACAACTGACAAGCCATTTAATTAATAAAGAAAAAGACCCTTACGAATTGCTCGTTATTGCGCAAAACGACCTACAAGATGGAAAAATAACTCAAGCTAAAAATCACCTTGAGTTAGCAATTGCAAAAGCACCATACATATCTGAGCTTTACCTTGAACTTGCTAAAATTCGCTATCAGCAAGGTAAAACAAAGCAAACACAAGCCTTGCTTGAAAAAGCCATGCAGCACGAGCGTGATAATAAAAAGCTAAATGTATATCAAGCAAAATTAGCATCACTTAACACACAAAAATAACAATGTTATTTCTGTGTGTTTTAAACGCCTTTACTTGAATTTTACTTTTTAAAGCGAATAATAAAAGCTTAGCCACGCTCGCATTTCATCTTCAAAACTGTCGCCTTCTACTCGCGACAGCCCCATATTAAATGTTAAATCGTTTACACCAGCAGGCCCCATTCCAAAACTAAAATCACCTTGGTACTTTAAGCCGTAACTTTGTGCATATACAACATCATCGAGTTGATGTTGTTTATAGTAAACCCATGGCATACCTTCTTTAAAGCTAAACCCACCACCATAACCTTGATAACGCTCTGCGGTTGCACTGTAAAAAGGCAGCTCCGATGAAAGTACATAATCACTACTTTGTTGCTGATTAATAAGGTTGGAACTAAAGCCACCTAATGCAAGGCTGTTTTCATTGCGGTGCTTTTGCTCAAAGTTTACATACACAGGAATATCGAATGCCTTACCAAAAATTTGGGCGGCTAAATCGTAACCTTGCCAATTATTATTTTTGGTACTGCCATCGTAGTAGCGCGCATTTATACTTTGCCCTATTGCAAAAATTTGGCGGTCGTATTGCCAACTTTGGGCTATACCAATTCGCGTCCAACTTTTATGACTTTGCTTATAGTCGGTGTAGTTATAGGCAAGTTCAGGCGTTAAATTTAATTGCCCAAATTTAAGCGGGTAACTAATTGCAGCAAAGCCACCTCGTGCCGATATATCAGCATTTAAGCTGTCTTGGTTATGAAACTGTTTAGCTGTGTTTAAATCATAATCAAACAGATTTAATCTAAGTTTGACTGGTAACGCACTGTATTTGGCATTTATAAAGCCGCCATGTAAGGCACCATTGTGTAAATCAATACTGTAACCTGCTTGTAAGTCGAGCTGCTTTAATAAATCGCTACTTTTAATACTCAAATCTAAAACGGATGTAGATGCAGAATAATACTGCGCCCCAACGGCAAAGGTTGCCCGCTGTTCGAGTACGTTATAACTACTTTGCTCGCCTACTTCATCAGTATATATCTGCGCTTTTGGTAATGTATGTTCATTAACCATTAGTCGTGGTGCGCTTTTATTTGTCGCTAAATCGCTAACCACACTGCCTTTTAGCGAGCTAGGCAATAATTTTACATTGGGGCCATCTGCGGTAATCGACAAATAAAGCAATGAACCGTCACGCATGCCAATTGGATGTGCAACCGCTTCCTGACCTTCGGTTAACTTAGTGAGTGTTTTGCTCGCTATATGATAGTTATAAATATCAGTCGCGCTATTTAAGCCTGCAACAAAATAAATCGATTCATCATTTTTACTAAAACTAGGCTGACTTAAATATTGATACCCGTTTGGCATAGGCACTGTTTGTATAAGGTCACTGCGAACATCTTGTATATACAATTGCCAATTTTCATTTAAAGACGTTGATAAGTAAGCTAACTTTGCTTCATCGTGGCTTAGGATCGGATAGTCGTACGCTGTTTTTAAACTTTTTGTAAATAATGGCGTGATCGACTCCGTGTTTAAATCTACTTTTACGAGTTCTGAGTAGCCATTTCTTATTTGCTCACCATAGAGCGTTTCGCCATTACCTGATACTGTAAATCGACGAATACCAGCAAGCTTAGTAAGCTGCTCTATATCTCCCGTTTCAGTGTTATAGCTAAATATGTCTGACACTTTATTATAAATACCCGACTCTTCATTGCTGTACGCATTAAAATATAACGTTGTGCTATTTGCCCATTGCGGGTTTGCAATACCGGCTCGGTTAATTTGATTAAGCACTTGTTTTTGTTCGCGCTTAAATACACTTGGCGCTGTATCGGGGATATCTTGAGAGTCATTTTCTAATAGCTCTTTTTGCGCTTCAGTAAACTCTTCTTGTGCTTTAATGTTGTCATCAGTGCTATAAATTATAAGCTTGGTATTACTCTTTTTGTCTCGCTCAACAATCGCAATTTTACTACCATCTTTTGAAAGTGCTGGGTTACTCGCATATAAATTAAGCTCAAGCCAAAGTTCACTATTAAGTAACGGCTCTCCTTGCTCTATTTGCATTGCTTTATAGGTATATTCAGCTATAAATCGGCGATATAGCTTGGCTGCACTTTGCCCAAACACACCGCTAAATGCCTCATCAAAATTACGCGTTTTTACGCCTTGCATTCGCGTCCATACACTATCGAGCGTTTGTTCTGAATAGTTTTTCTCTAACCAATTTAAAAAACGGCTACCCATTAAATAAGCCATTGAGCCGCCCATAAAGCCCTGCTCGCCATTTAATTGCTCATATGTAGGCAAAGCACCTTGCTGAGCAAATTCTCGCAGTATTGACTCTGAGTAGTTATCAAACAGGCGCCCACGTCCCGTCATTTTAGATTCAATTAGAGTGGCATAGCCTTCAGCAACCCATCGTGGTGTATTGCTATAGGTTAAATCGTATAAATCCCATACACCGCGCATTTTTTGCTGCCAGTCATTACGTGTAGGCTGCGCTAAGTGTACTAAGTGAATATATTCATGCAGTACAAGTAACTGCTGCCAACCTGTACTATTTGATATAACCGTATCCGATTGCGGTGGGGTTGTAAAAAGTGCCATTACAGGGTTATTTGAGGTAGGTAATGCAAAGCCATTAGCTGCATTTAGGGGATCAAACACGACTACATCAACTGTTTTATCAAGTGCTCGGTTTTGCTGCTCAAGCACTTTGGTGCGTACTATTTCAAGCTCTGCTGCAGTTGATTTAGCAAATTCAGCATGCTCAACACTGTAGTGAATATTAAAGTGTTCGGTATGAATAGTTTGCCAATCGGCTGCAAAGCTTGGTACTGCGAGCAACAAAGCCGATGTGATAAGTGTTTTTTTCATAAGCGTCCCTAAAATAATTCCTTAATACTATCTAGGGTATTATTAAATGTCCTTCAGGGGCAGTAAGAAAGTGTAATAAAGCATGTGCAAGTGTGTATTTACACATGTCTTATTACTTATATAAGGGAGGTTACATCCAGCTGCGTGTATCTGACTCAATCTGCTTAATTGTAAAATCGATAATAAAGTCAGCATCTTGCTGCTTTATGTAAGGCATAAACACAAAGCCTGAAGCAAGTTGTATATACAGGCTTTTTAAGCCTGATTTGCGCATTAAATATGTACTTATACTGCGAGCGCTTTGCGCTTTATAAAGCTCAAAAATACGATAATGCACGCCAATCATTCCTCTGCGTACAACCATGTAAAATCGACCATTATCCTCATGCATGTAATAACCATAACGCTGATACGATAAGGTTACCAAGCCAGAGAACAACACCAAAACACCAAGGCTAATCAAAGTGTTAATATCGGCAATAAAACAAAAGCCAAACACTAAAGCACTGGGTAACAGTGAATAAAAGCCTAAATTTTTATACAAAAGCGCTCGCTCTGCGCGCTTAAAGACGAGTTTTTTACTGTTAAACCACGGGTAAATCCATTGGCATACGCTATCTACTTGCTCGCTATTTAATACTGGCAACACTAAGGTTTGTTTATTTTTTTTAGCAGCTACTCCTGCCACAATGCCGCCGCTACTTGCTTGCAAGCACTCAACAGTAAATCGCTTTAGTAACCGCCCCATTAGGTTTTGCTTTATAACAATAGATTGCACCTTATCCATGCTCATAGAAAGCTGATGGCGCTCTAACAAGCCAGCAATACGTTTAAATTTTTGGCCCTTAAAATAAAGCTCAAAGTTATAAAAACGAATAAGCGACATACTCACAGAGAGCAAAACGGCCATTAAAACAAGCATTACAATAAGGGTAACCATCGCGAAGGTTGCTGCGTTTGCCAACATACCAAGCTCTTGCTGATAAAACCCCTCAACCTTAGATATTATTTTTTTCTCTAAAAAATCAACCAGTACATTAATAAATGGTGCAAGTGCAGCAATTGCTAAAATAGCCATGTTCGACATTAAACCAAACTTGGCTATTTCCTTATTGCTAATACGCAGGCTATTTTCAGCTAAGTCCGCTTCGCTTTGCTCTACGTGTTCGTCGTCGGTTTGCTGCTGCGCCTTAAATGCAAAAATTTGCTTACGGATTTGCTCTGCATAGCTTTTAGTGACCCCAGGTAACACTGCTTCTTGAGCAACGCTACCTGCGGCATCAAAAATACAGTTAACTAAATTCACCGGGGTAAAATAAAAAGGCTCGGCAATATTAACGTTTTGTACACGGCCAAATTTAAGCGTAAGTCGCTCTTTTTTAAATACCCCTTTATTTAGCAGTATTTCGTGATCGTCACTAATACAAAACTTAAAGTTTAAATAATATAAAAATGAGTAAACAAGCAGTGTAATAAGTGCCGCACCACCGGCTACCTGCGCCCAAAACAATTTGTTTTCTACCTGAGTTACAAACACCACAAGCATAGGCAGCAAGTTTAAAAGGCCGTCTTTTACAAAACGAACACTAAAATACACCACAAAATATAATAGTGCCCAAGGCGATACCTTTTGCCAATGCAGAGAGCTCTTTTGCTCCTCGCTAATTGTGTTACTCATCAACATTCTCGGTTTGAGGATTTGTTTCATCTTGACGGTAGTTTTGCACAAATTGGCGCATATTTTTACAATCACTATGCGTTAAGCCACCTATTTGTAAATCGGCACTTACGCCTCCAGCGCTAAATAATTTTAAACTAGCAAGGTCAAGCTTTCGCTCTATAGGCCCTTGATGAATTTCCATGTGCTGCACACGCGCTAACGGCAAAATAGTTACTTGCTGCCATATAACCCCTTTTTTAAAAGCTATATCATGCTCCCGAACAGCAAAACCTTGCAGCCTTACATTAACTATGTTGTACAACATAGATACGGCGACCAAAATTGGCATTCCAATTAATAAATACGTTTGCGCATTGTTAGCAAACGTTTCGTTAAAATAACAAAGAGCTATCAGCACCCCAATTAGCGGTATGTAAAACGCAAGCCAATTAAGTTGCTTATGTAGCAAAGCCCTATCAGCTAAGGGCTTAAAGTTAATGGCGCTATGCGCTGGTAAATCCATTATTTGTTGATTGTTAAACACAGTCGCTTCCTATCGAATTCAGATTAATCAGCCCAGCTAATGGTCGTTACTAATGTATGACTTTGTTTTGGCTCAAGTGTTACTTCATCTGCTAGTACATTCGCAGCTTCCAGGCAGAGCATTGTTAAATACTCATCATCGGCAAAATTAGATAAGCGTTTTGATTTTTCTATCCACGGGTTCCACAGCACACACGAGCTTGAGTTTTCTCGGCTCACATTAATAACACCTTCTGGGGTGTGTATATTTTGAGAGCTACCCGCCTCGGTGTAAACCATGTCGGTTTCGCGCGCAAACTTAACTTGCTCACCTTGAGCAAAAGGTCCTTCGCCAAACTCAATATATTGCGAGCCTTGCAGGCCATCAACAAACGTACTTTTAATATCTGAGGTAGGGAAGTAGGTATGCAGCGCTTGAGTATAACTAAACGCAGCATTACTTAAATTAGTTGTAGTTAAACGCACTTGCAGTTTATCCGTTAAAACAAACTCAACGATTAACGCCGATTGGTGCGGCCAGTACTCGGTATTTACCAATTTCATTGGTAACTTTAAGCTAATAGTAATTTGCTCGTCACTTTCGTGCACTTCGTCGGCTTGCCATAAACTCGTACGAGCGATGCCATGAGCAGGCCAACCATCATTTTTATGTGTACCAAACCAAGGCCAACAAATAGGAATACCGCCACGAATGCTTGCACCTTCTTGGTATGTTTCGTTTTTAGACACCCAAATAAGTGGTTTTTTATTTTTAGGGATAAACTCGGTAATTTGCCCACCTTGCAAAAATATCTTTGCATCACACCTTGAGCCAGCTACTTTAATAAATTCAAGACCTGTATTGCTTTGTTCAATGCTAACCGATGGCGATAATTTCATATTGTTCCCTATAATGCTGATACTAAAGATTTTTACATGTACATATAAACAATAAAGCATACTTAAAGTATACGCTATACGTATTAAATACGGGTTGCTGAATTTGTTCATTGCCGATTAATACATACACAGTTAACTTACAAACAATTACTTTGTACTAACAGCTGTGAATGAATAATACTAAAGTCTATGTAATAAGACTTGCCAATTATTCACAACATACGTAGTGTGCGCAACTTAATGCACACAAGATGCTAAGAATATTTAATAAAATTTAAACAACATAGTTGTACATTAGTTACTGCTCTAACTATTAAAAACCAATAAAAGCAGCCTAAAGTGCAATTTATTATTTGAATTCAATTTATTTGATGTGTAACATTTCGCGATTACGGCATACCACCGCCCCATCGACGAGATAAGCAAATGCAAAGATATGACGAGTTATTGGTTTCTTTACGTAAAGTAATCCGCGCGATTGATTTACATTCTAAGCAACTAAATAAAACTTCAGGTTTAACTGGGCCACAATTGCTTATAATGCAAGAAGTTTCCCAAACCGATGGAATTACGGCGAGCCGTATTGCTCAAAATGTAAATTTAAGTCCAGCAACGGTCACCAATATTCTCGACAGAATAGAAAGCAGAAACTTAGTAACACGCGTACGCAGTCAAATGGATAAACGCCGTGTGAGCTTATACCTCACCGAGCAAGGAAAAGAGTTACTTGAAAAAGCACCTCAGCCACTGCAAGAACACTTTATTGAAAAGTTTTCTGCGTTAGCTGAGTGGGAACAGAGCCTTTTACTCTCATCAATGCAGCGAGTTGCCGCTATGATGGATGCAGATAAATTAGATGCATCGCCCCTTCTTGAAGTTGGTGCACTTACTCAAGCTCCAAAAGAATAAACAATAAAAAAAAATACTATAATTTAGTTCTTACTCTAAACGTAAGGCGTTTTTCGACGCCTTGAATTTTTTATTTTTTAATCAAAATCTGAGCGGCTATCATGACTAAACTCTCAAAATTAACACTAGCACTAATCTTAGGTGGTGTTACAAGCACCTCTTATGCAGCAGAAGATCTAGACTCACTACAAAACCAACTTAAACTGCTTAAGCAACAAATGCAGCAGCTAGAAAACAAGCTAGCTGACGAAAAAACTAAACAGCAAAAAATTAATGAGCAACACGCGCAAGAAGTTGCACAAATTAGTAAAAAAGCAGATCAAAAAGAGGTTGTAGTAGCAGCCGCAGAATCTGAGAAAAAAGACGAAGGTGTTAAGGTTGGCGGCGCAGTACGTTTTAACTACAGCACTAATTCATACGATGAAGACACACAAGATCGCAGTGGCGATTTAGATTTTGAAGTATTTCGCATTAACTTGTCTGGCGAAATAAGCGATATTTCTGTAAATGGTGATTTTCGTTTTTACGACTACATGACCGTGGTAAAATACGCCTACTTAGGTTACGAATTCACTGATGGCTGGGAAGCTCAAGCAGGTATTGCACCTGTACCTTTTGGTAACGGCCCTTACAACTCACACAGCTACTTTTTTAGCACTAACTACTATGTTGGCCTAGAAGACGACTTTGATTTAGGTGTAACAGTAAACCGTAAACTTAAAGACAACTGGAAGCTAGACCTAGGCTTTTTCAAAAATGATGAAGTGGGCGGCGTTGATGGCAGCTCAGAAGTTAACGAGCGTTACTCTTTTGATATAGTTGGTAGCCGTGCAACAACCGAAAAAACCTACGATGCTCCAGGTTCTCGCCTTGGTGAATACAATACATTTGCAGCCCGCACAGTGTATCAAATTGAGCATGGCGAAAACGCTAAAACAGATGTGGGTGTATCGCTATTAAGTGGTGGCCTACATGATGGTAACGACAGCGCAGGTAACTACGGCGCATGGGCGTTCCACGTAAACAGCCAAATTAATAACTGGAATATTCAATTTCAGCACGGTGAATACGACTACGACCTAGACGACAACAGCAACCGTTTTGTTGTAGGTGCGTTTGATTACTACGATACCGTATCAAGCGAAGCGACCATGACTAACTTTAACGTAGCTTACGACCTATCGGTTGATTTAGGCCCAATAACTGGTGTGCAGTTTTACAACGATTACGGCATCATTTACGACAAATCTGACGACAGTGCAGATACATGGATGAACGTAACCGGAATGAGCGTATCGGCAGGTCCATTATTTACGTACTTTGACTTTATTCAAGCACGTAACCAGCCATTTATTGGTGGTTCAATTATTGGTGAAGGCGATACAGAGCGTCGCTTTAACATTAACGTAGGTTATTACTTCTAAATAAGTAAAACCTATTTTATAAATTTAAAAGGGCAAACTTAGTTTGCCCTTTTTTATGTTTTTACGCTTCGATTTTATAACTATTTGGCCTACAATCCAAAGTACCAGCCATTACTAAAAAGAGCCTAAGTGAATATAAAATCAGTATTTATTTGTTATAAAAACTTATGGCTAAAAGCACTTGGGTTAATGTTAGTTGCCCTTGGTATTATTGGTATAGTGCTGCCTGTTATGCCCACTACCATCTTTTTTATTTTAGCCCTTACGTGTTTTACACGCTCTTCCCCTGCACTTGAACACTGGCTGTTAAACCACCCTCGTTACGGTGTAACTCTAAAGCAATGGCAAGCTCATAAAGTAGTGCCTGTAAAAGCAAAATGCTACGCCGCTATTGGTATGTTAATTGGCTTTGTGTTTTTACTTTACTCAAGCGCCCCGGTTTGGGTAATTTACCTTGTTGCAGCTATTGAAATATCGGTAATGATCTATCTTATTTTAAGGCCTTCGCACCCGCCAAAAAGTAACTAAAACTTCCTCTTTAGTAAAATACCTCAATGCCAATAACTTTTTAATGTAAAGTTAAGTAAGTAAATTTGTAATAGTTAATGCAAATGATTATCATGTTGCAACTTTAACTTAATTACAGTTGTTATGGCGTTTATAAATAAGCGTGCTTTGTATAGCACAAGCCGCGCACTACATATTTACATATCTACCGCTTTGTTTTTTTTACTCATTCTATTTTGCGTTAGCGGCATTGTACTTAACCATGTTGACTGGCTTAAAGACGATAAAAACAACGGCCAAATAACTGCGGCTATTCCAGCAGAATTAATCACTAAAGCGAATGCGCAACTAGATACCCTGCCAACGCTTTACCCAGAAATAGAAGCCTTTCTTGCCAAACAATACTCTTTAACCAAAGTAAAAAGCATTGAGTGGGAAAAAGAAGACGCACTTGTGATGATTGACTACCCACTGCCAGCGGGTTTTGCCTACGCAGAACTTGATTTTACAACTGGCGAGCTAAACCTAGATTACCAAACCGGAGGCTTTTTAAGCCTTATTGGCGACTTACATAAAGGTCGCTACACCGGTGAAGTATGGAGCTGGGTAATAGATATTTCAGCGGTGTTGATGATTATTTTTGCCATCACCGGAATGATAATTTTATTTCAAAACAGAAAAAAACGTAACCTTGGCGTATTGATAACACTACTCGGCGTAGCCACGCCGTTGGTTATTTATTTATGTTGGGTGCCACAAATTAAAGGAGTGTCTTAATGTTAAAAGTAAGTACTGTAATAAGCGCAGCGTTATTAATGGCTGCCGCTTTATTTCAAACAACGGCGCAGGCACAAACGCCCCAGCTAGAAATTGAATTTACCCAAGCCGATCTTGACGTACAACCGTATCACCGCCCGTACGTAGCAATATGGCTAGAAACCCCAGAGCGTAAACACGTAACAACGCTTGCGCTATGGGTACAAAAAGCCGAATGGTTTAAAGATTTGCGCCAGTGGTGGCGTAAAGCGGGTAAAACCGACATTAATTTTGACGGTATCAGCGGCGCTACAAAACGCGCTGGCACCTACACCATAAAATGGCAGGGTAAAGATTTAGACGGCAATGCCGTAGCGCCAGGTAAATACCTTTTAAATATTGAAGTTGTTCGTGAAGAAGGTGGCCGTGATTACAGCCGCGTTGAGCTTGATTTAACAAAAGCAGGCAAAGTAACAATTGAAGGTAAAAAAGAATTTTCGACAAGTTTTGTCACCGTAAGCACTAAGTAACCCTAAGTTTGTATAAGTAAAATCACTTATTAAATGTATTAAACAAAGGAAATATAATGAAAATTAATTTATTAAAAACCGCATTAATTGGCGCACTTAGCTTATCGGCGCTGGTATCTACATCAGCTAGCGCACATGGCCGCTGGTTACACCCTTCGCACACGTCGTTATCTGGCGACAAAGCGCATTACGTTATGATTGATGCGAGTATCTCAAACGAAATGTTTGCACCAGATAAAGCCTTTAAGCCAAAAGAAAAAGGCGCAGAGTACGACGACACATTATTAATGGCACTTGCGCCAAGCGGTGAAAAAGTAGCTGAAACCATTCGTGCTTATTACCTAAAGCGTAAAAGCTCAGCAGCGGTAAGCCTAAAAGAAGATGGTACTTATCACATTGCTATGACGCAAAAGCCAATGTATATGACCTTCTATAAAAATGAAGAAGGCAAGCGCAAGCGTGTATTTGGTAAAAAAACAGATGCTAAATTACCAAGCAATGCTAAAGGCGTACGTACAACTAAAGTTATTTCAACTGTAGATACGTTTGTAAGCCGTAACGGTACATCTAAGCCTGCACAACTTGGTTTAGGCCTTGAGCTTAGCGGTGCAACTCATCCAAATGACTTATTTGTAGGTGAGCAAGCACGTTTCCAACTTCTACAAGATGGCAAACCTGCGGGCGAAGGCATTGAAGTAAGCATTTTAAAAGGTGACACTCGTTACCGTAACGAGCGTGGCGAAGTAAAAGTAACTACCGATAAAAATGGTATGTTCACAACTACGTGGAAAGAGCCTGGCTTATACCTAATAGAAACGTCTAACGATGTTGAAGTAAACGAAGAAGGCGTAGACGCTGGCCGTTATGCTTTATTTACAACACTTGAAGTAGCGCCTGAATAATTTTTTGCGTAATTTATAAAATAAATAAAGGCCAAGCACTCGCTTGGCCTTTTTACTTTTTAATAACTTTTACTCACACTCCCCTTGAATTCGCAACCATTCGACACAAGATTGCAACGGCAGCGATCTAAACTTCTATACTTAACGTAATCACTGCTCTTACTTATTAACAAGTTTGAATAAGTTAGATAGTTTTCATCTTTGCACTAGGGTAGCCGCTTCTATATTATGCGCTCCTTCGAAAAATCAATAGTCAGCAGCCCTTAAGGGAATCAACATCATGTTAAAGCAATTATCAGCCAAAAAAGTAGCACTTAGTCTGGCCGTTACCTCTGCGCTTAGCGCGTCTTATTCACCAGCATTTGCTGCTGAGCAAGACACTCAAGCTCAAGAAAGTATTGAAGTCATTTCGGTTACCGGTACACGTAGAAGTTTACGTAGTATTGCCGAAAGTACTGTACCTGTAGATATTATTACCAGTGGTGATATGCAAAGTACGGGTCAGCTAGAAATTAGCCAAATACTGGCAAACCAAGTACCTAGCTTTAACTACCCAAGCGCTACAATGGGTGATGGTACCGACCACGCTAAACCTGCTGTTTTACGTGGTTTAGCACCCGATCACACCCTAGTGCTTATTAATGGCAAACGCCGCCATGCAGGCGCGCTATTAAACTTAGCAGGTGTTGTTGGCCGAGGCTCTACCGCTGTTGATTTAAACATGATCCCAACATCAGCTATTAAACGTGTAGAAGTACTACGCGACGGTGCTGCAGCGCAGTATGGCTCAGACGCCATTGCTGGCGTAATTAACATTGTACTTAAAGATGCCTCAGAAGGCGGCAGCGTAAGCGTAACGTACGGCGAGTACGACACGCAAATGGCTGGTGTATCACAACTAGAAAGCACCTACGCAGATGCAAACGGCAATCTGGCATTTAATACTGGCGCCGACCGCGAAGTAAACGACGGTGCAACACGCACAATTAGCGCAAACTCAGGATTTGAGCTTTTAGATAACGGCTTTGTAAACGTATCTATTGAGTACCGCGATAACGACTCTACGCAGCGCTCAGGCTTTGACCCACGCGAGCAATACGACCGCCTAGAAGATGGCAGCCTAGACCCACGCGAATTTACCATCGACCGTTACAACCATCGCTTTGGTAAAGCCGACCTTGAAGACTACGCACTGTTTTATAACATGGGTTACGACTTTGATAACGGCTATAACCTTTACTCATTTGGTAGTTACTCAAAACGCGAAGGTAATTCAGGTGGTTTTTACCGCCGTGCAAAAGATAGCCGCAACGTGTTAGAAGTTTACCCGGACGGCTTTTTACCGCAAATTGAAACCGACGTACAAGATTACTCATTTGCACTAGGTTTAAAAGGCGAAACAGGCGATTGGACGTGGGATGTAAGTACCAACTACGGCCGTAACGACTTTGGCTTTGGCGTTGTAAATAGCATTAATACATCGCTAGGTGCCGACAGCCCAACCGAATTTGACAACGGCGCACTTGTTTACGATCAGTTTTTAATTAACGCTACGGCAAATACAGTTCTAGATTTTGGCTTACCAGATGACGTATTTTTTACTGTAGGTACAGAGTACCGCCACGAAAGTTACAAAATAGAGCAAGGCGAAGAAGCCTCTTACATTACCGCTTTAGATAGCGACGGTAACCCAATTGCAGCCGGTGGCGCACAAGTATTGGCTGGTTTTGGACCAGAAAGCGTAACCGACGAAAGCCGCCACAACGTAGCCGTGTTTGTTGAGTTTGATACTTACCTAACAGAAAACTGGAACCTTGTTTTAGCAGGTCGCTACGAAGATTACAGCGACTTCGGCGATACGTTTACCTCTAAACTTGCCTCGCGTTACAGCATTAACGAAAACTTATCTCTGCGTGGTGCAATTAGCACAGGTTTCCGTGCGCCATCACTTGCGCAAAGCTCGTACCGCCAAATCTCTACCGTGCTTGAGAACAACGAACCGTTTGAAGTGGGTTTATTCCCAACCGATTCAGCAGCAGCGCAAGCACTAGGTGCACAGCCGCTTGATGCAGAAGAATCTGTAAACGTAACAGCGGGCTTTATGTACACGCAAGGCAGCTTTAGCCTAACAGTAGATGCCTACCGCATTGATATTGATGACCGTATTGTTTTGTCTGAAAACCTAGAAGGCGATGCCGTAGTAGAAATACTGCAAAATGCTGGTGAGTTAAATACAGAAAGCGTACGTTACTTTACTAACGCAATCGACTCACGTACTCAAGGTGTTGATATTGTTGCTACTTACAACTTAGATTTAAGCGATTTAGGTGACTTACGCTTAAACGTGGCGGCAAACTTTAACGATACCGAAGTAACGCACGTAAACGACAACCCAAGCGAGCTAAACTCACTAGGTGACGACTACGTGGTATTTGCACGCCGTGAAGTAGGCCGCTTTGAAGAAGGCACGCCAGATAGCAAATGGAACCTATCAGCAGTGTGGAACTTTAACGAATGGCAAACCACCCTTCGTGCAACGCGCTACGGTGAAGTGGCTGATATTTCAACTACCGCCGATCGCGATGAGTACATTGACCCTAAATGGATCACCGACCTAGAAGTTGCCTACCGCCCAGACGAATACTGGAAATTTGCAGTAGGTGCAAACAACTTGTTCGATCAGTACCCGCAAGCAACGGTAGATAACATTGGTTACTCTGACTTTGGCCAAATATTCCCGTACACGCCATATGCACCGTACGGATTAGACGGGCGTTTCCTATACGGTAATATTACTTACAGCTTTTAATAAATAACCTAAAAGCAAACACTTAAAAAGGATGCCATGTGCATCCTTTTTTAATTACTTCTTAGTGTATTTAACCACTTATTAGTAAATCCACTTTTCACAAACACATCACAACCAATAAAATCAATGCCTTACAGTTGGTCTTGTTTTTGCTCTACTATGCTTATACAAAACAAGCATAAATAACAAACACAAAGGACTAAACATGAGTTCATCAACTGTATCTAACATTACAAAACCACTTTCACTTATTGGCGGCATTTTATTATTAAGCGGCTGTGTGTTTCATATATCGCCAAGCGTTGCCTCAGTAAAACAAACTCAGCAGTTATCACTGCCAAGCAGTAATCTAGAATACTTAAACGTATTAAGCGGTACAGGCTCTCTTGAAATTAAAGGCTCGCCCAATGCCACCAGCATAAGTGTAGATGCCACAATTTTTACCGCCGACATTGAAGACGAATACACACTCACCCTTGAGCAAAATGGCAAACAAGCTACCCTAGTTGCTAACAACAATACTGCCAGTGGTATGCGTTTTTACAGCGGCCAATCGCCACACATTGATTTAGTGGTTACCGTGCCTAGTAATTTAATGCTCGATATTGATGATGGCTCTGGCGACATTGCAATAAGCGCCATGCAAAATAATATAGATATAGAAGACGGCTCAGGCAGCTTATCTATAAACAGTGCTAAAAACCTTACTATTGAAGATGGCTCAGGCGATATAACCCTTGAAAACATCACCGGTAACTTAGCGCTTACCGATGGCTCTGGCAGCGTAAATATTAATAATGTTAGCGGCAACGCCGAAGTTGATGATGGCTCGGGCGATATGCGCATTAGTAATGTACGCGGCACATTAACTGTTGAAGACGGCTCTGGCAGCATTGCTATTAATAATATTAATGGCGCAGTAGATGTAGACGACAACTCTGGCGATTTAGTTATCGAACACGTGCAAGCAAGCGTAACCATTGAAGATGGCTCGGGCAATATTCGTGTAAACCACGCTAAAGGACTCACTATTACCGAATCGGGCTCAGGCGATGTAAGTATTGATAATATTAGCGGCCCCGTAAAAGTAGCCGATTAAATTCAATCATCGCGCTCAAATATAGCGAGTGCCCACAATTAATGGGCACTTTTATAACGAATATTTATGTGTATTAGCTTACCTATAAATATAAATCATCTAAAAAACTTCAAATATTGGTCCGCTGTTTCCTAAAATTACGTTCACTACAGTTATTTAATTTATTTTTTTGCTTTATATCTAATTTAGGTACATATTAATATTCAACTTATTAAAAGGATATTAATATTATGAAATGGAAATTATTAATTTTAGCGCCAGCTTTATTGTCATTAGTAGCATGTGGCTCTTCAGGTTCAGACTCTAAGTCAGCTGATAAACCGCTCAGCACCAACACAAAACCTGTTGCCGTTATTAGTACTACGCAATCAGAGTTTAAAGTTAATACGCCTGTCGTCTTTAGTGCAGCGCAAAGCAATGATCCCGACGGCGATACTCTTACCTACCAATGGCAGTTAACGAGTAATAATGGTCAAAATGAGATTTCACTAGCTAATAGCAATCAAAGTACAGTTGAATTTTCTGTACCCGATGCACTCGAGTATCAATTAATACTTGTTGTAAGTGATGGCAAGCTTTCAAGCACACCTGTAACGCAGCAAGTAACGGCTACTCCAGGTACTCAATTAATTGCAATGGCGGGAGGCAACCAAACCGTTAAGCAAGGTGATGTAGTAATATTAAATGCAGCACTGAGCAGTACGACAAATGGCGTTATTAATAAGTACCAATGGCAGTTTGTTACCAAGCCTTCAACAAGTAGCGCAACACTTGAAAGTAATACTCAAGTTAAAAGCCAGTTTATCGCTGATGAAGTTGGCGAGTATAAAGTTAAGCTCACTATTACTAATTCACTCGGTGAAACAGCTAGCAATACCGCGGTAATACAAAGCGAAGCCTTGAGCGTAAACTCATCACCACAAGCGCTAATTACGGTAAAAAATAAAGCCGTTACTCCTAATGAGGTTGTTACCCTTAATGGCACTCAAAGCAGTGACCCCGATACAAACGATACTCTTAGTTATGAATGGGCTATCACCTCAAAACCCGCAAATAGCACACCAGAGATTTCTAATAAATTTACCCATACAGCTGGGTTTTCGAGTCCTGATGTTGGCGACTACGTAATATCACTAACGGTAACCGACCAAGGAAATAAAAGTAATACAGCAACAGTTACTTTAACTGTAGCAACCTCTAATAAAGCACCTGTCGCCATACTAGCTGCACAAGCTAATATTACTTTAAATGAACCTACAACGCTTGAATGCCAGCAATGTAGCGACCCCGACGGCGATACATTAACATATAACTGGCAACTGCAAGCTAGGCCACAAAACAGCAATACAGTACTTTTAAATAGCACAACAGCTAGCCCCACTATTGAAGCCGATACCGAAGGTGATTATGTAGTAATGCTTGTAGTATCTGACGGTCAACTAAGTTCAGAACAAGCAACGAGTGTTTTACATGCCACTGAGAACCAAAAGCCAATTACTCAGGTTAACTATCCGTTGTCAGTAACAATAGATCAGCAGGTAACTCTTGACGCATCAGGTAGTTACGATCCTGAGGGTAAAGCGCTCAGCTACTTGTGGGAAATACTTTCATCACCCGCTCAAGTAACACTTAGCGATACAACAATAGCCAAGCCAGTATTTAGTGCATCAGCGCAAGGGCAAGTAGTTATCTCTTTAAAAACCAATGATGGCGAGCTATTCTCTGATACAAAAACACTCACTATAGATGTTATACAAAATGCCCCGCCAGTAATTAACTTTACAGGCGAACAATCTCGTTACAGTGAAGTAGGTACCAGCGTTCAATTTGACCTAAGCGAGAGTTATGATCCAGAAGGCACAGAGTTGAGTTTTTCATGGGCTATATCAGCACCAACGGGCTCAAGTGTTAGCTTAAGCAATACAACTCAAAGTACCACCAGCCTTATTCCCGACGTAATTGGCAGCTACACACTCACCGTTATAGCAACTGACGCAGACAGTTTTACACAAAGCATGCAGTTTTTTGTAACCGCAACCGACTCAGCACAGCTAACGGGAAGTATCGAAGGCCAAATTACTAATGTACAAAAAAATGCTGTAAGCAATGTCAAACTTAATATTAATGGGGTGCAATACACAACCAATGCTAGCGGCTTTTTTGACGAAAACATTAACTTAGCACAAGGCGAAAAAATCACTATCACCACTGCAGACGAAAGACTTGCAGCAGGAGAATATAACTCAGTAGCCATTACGCAAAACAACTTTAGTGTGAATATAGGTCAAAATAGTTTGCCAGTATTTCAAGCTGTTGAGGTATCGGTATTTGTGTGTGCAGATTTTACAGGCCCCGACACCATAAATTTACGCTTTAATATGGTAGATACCCTTCTAGCCTCGGATAACTTTGTGTTTAGTTATGACGAAACCAAACCACTTACCTTACAAAAAAGTGGAGATACTTACTTCGATAGCGAATTAAATATTAACTTACCTGCGACGGCCGAGTTTGAAGTAACAGTTAATGAAACTAACGTCGAAAATACAACAAGTTCAAACATAACTATTTATCACTCAGAATCAGATCAACCAAGCTTAGCAATTATAAGTATTTGTAATATTTAACCTGCACTACATCACTGTAATAAAGCATTATATTTAACGCTGTAGCCATAACGCACTATGTTATGGCTACAGATAAATAATGTATTTTCAGCCACATGACCCATTGTATTTTTAAAGTCACTAAGCCATGCTAAAAGCCTTGATACTATTAGGATATACGCGTGTTAGAAATAGCTTTAATTTACTTAGCGGCGGCCATAGTGGCTGTACCTATTGCCAAGCGAGTGGGACTTGGCTCGGTACTTGGTTATTTAATTGCGGGCATACTAATTGGCCCTTACGCCCTGGGTATTGTGGGGGATCAAACAGATGTAATGCACTTTGCCGAGTTTGGCGTAGTGATGATGCTGTTTTTGGTTGGCCTTGAGCTACAACCAGCCCGTTTATGGAAGCTTCGCCATTCAATATTAGGGCTTGGCGGCTTACAGGTCGTGCTTACCGCCGCAGCTATTTTTGCGTTTTGTTATTGGGTTTTTACCATGCATTGGCAAACCGCTTTGGCTATTGGCTTAATGCTGGCGCTGTCATCAACCGCTATTGTGCTACAAAGCCTTGAAGAAAAAGGCTGGCTGAAGCAAGAAGCCGGGCAAAATGCATTCTCGGTTTTATTATTTCAAGACATCGCCATTATTCCTATTTTAGCGCTCCTGCCACTACTGGCTTTTGCGCCGCAAAGTAGCTCAAAAGAAATTAGCGACTCCATTATTGCAAGCTGGCCGGTATGGCAGCAAGTAGGCGTATCGGTAGCGGTTATCGCCGCTATTATTGCCGGCGGAAAATATGTGTCGGCGCCGTTATTTAGATACATAGCACAAACCCACATGCGTGAAATATTTACTATTTTTGCGCTGTTTTTAGTGGTGGCTATTGCCCTTGTCATGCAAAGTATTGGTTTATCTCCAGCACTCGGTACATTTTTAGCCGGTGTGGTCCTTGCCGAAAGCGAGTTTAGACACGAGCTAGAAGCCGATATAGAGCCATTCAAAGGCCTACTGTTAGGGCTGTTTTTTATCACTGTTGGCGCATCAATCAACTTTGAATTATTAGCGGATGAATTTACAACCGTTATTGCACTCGTTGCGCTGCTTATTGTAGTAAAAGCCTGCATTTTATTTGCCCTTGCTATCACCTTTAATATTAGTAAAAAGCAGCGTTTACTGTTTGCATTAGCGCTGGCACAAGGCGGCGAATTTGCCTTTGTACTTTTAAGTGTAACCACTACTTTAAGCATATTAACGCCAGAGCAAACAAGCCTTGTGACGTTAGTGGTGGCTGTTTCAATGTTGGTTGCGCCACTGTTATTAATGGCTTACGAGCAGCTACAAAAACGCACCAGTAACAGTGCGCCCGAGTTCGACAAGCCCGAGCAAATTAGCAGTGCTAAACACGTTATAATTGCAGGCTACGGGCGCTTTGGGCAAATTATGGGGCGCTTATTACACGCCCAAGGCTACGAAATTACTGTACTTGATCACAGCCCAAGCCAAATAGAACTCCTACGCCGCTTTGGCAATACCGTATTTTATGGTGATGCTGCCCGCCAAGAGCTGCTAGAAGCCGCAGGCGCGCACACCGCGCAAATGCTAATTGTGGCAATAGACGATGCAGACAAAACCCTCGAAATTATTAAGCTTGCGCATAAAAACTACCCGCAGCTTAAAATTGTTGCCCGTGCTATCGACCGCCGCCACGCCTATCAATTACTTAATTTAAAAGTAGATGCCTTTAACCGCGAAACGGTCGACTCCGCCATTAACCTAGCGGTAGATGCATTAGAGCTATTAGGTAACAATAAAGAAGATGCCCAGCACGCCGGAAAACTATTTAGAGACCACGACCGCGCTGCCGTATTGCAACTAGCCGAACTGTGGGGCGACGACGCCAGCTACGGCGTAGCCGTGCGCCAACGTATGGAAGATTTAAAACAAGTACTGCAACAAGACAAGCAGGCACAAAGTGATTTAAATACCTGCGACAGCGGCGACTGTGAAGACGGCCTAACAGAGCTAGCTGATAGGCCTAAAAAGCCTGATGATTCTCATATTGAGTAGTGTCAGGCCTTTAGAGGGAGGTGCTGTGCTAAGAGTAATAATTTAGTCTTTCAGGTATTTACTGACCATAAAGAATAATTTTGAAAGCTTAGCAACATCCGATGGCTGAAATGCGAGAACTATTTCCCTTCAGCTGCTTTTGATAGCTTTTCGATAATAGATGGCAGCTCTTTTAAGCTATCTAGGGCACCTTTTATATCTACCGGTTTATCTGTTTCTTTTTTTCTTAGCACATCGTTATTTTGTTTTCTCTGAGGGTCAACAAGTAATTGTGAAAGTACAGATTTTATATAAAGGGTGTGTTCCTCACCCTTAGCTTCCTCTGATGAAAGCTGCTCAGAAAATCCGACTAAAGATTTAGTTAGCACCGTTTTATAAGCATAATCTTCAGCGATATTTTTCTGTTTAATATATTGGCTTGCACAAAATATAGAACCACCGATTAAGATTGGAAGAAGTGAAATACGACCTATAATTAAACTCGTTGAAATATCATGATCAATGGTAAGCCAAACACCTAGAACAACAGAAAGAAGTAAGAATATCATAGCCCCAGCTACCCAAGCTCCCATAACCCAAGGGTTTCTTGCGGCAGTATGTTGAGCCATGAAAGCTGCACTTAGGCCTTCAGCAGTTTTATATTCTAAAGCTTGCTTGGCTGTTTTTATAAGATTTTTAGCTTCAATAAGGTGAGTTTTCTGCTGAGTAGTGAAGGTAGCTAAAGTATTTTCAAATTCTGTAGATTTTGAATTTTGATTTTCAATCTGATTCTCTCTAGCAGCGATTTTCTTAATAAAGTTATCAATTATTTCTGAATGGGTTCGTGCTTCAGTTAAAAGCTCTTCTAAATCTGAGCTATTAGTCTTATCTGTTTCAAAATTATCTATTATAGAATTTCTTGTTTCTTCTGACTCTTCAATAAGATTATCTAATACCGTTTGCCGCTCTAAGAACGCTTCGCTCTGATTCTCGATTTCTTTCTTTAATGTTTGAGCTGCGCTGTTTATGTCTAATATCTCTGCGTGAAATTCTTTAGACTCGCTCAATAGCTCAGACAACGCTTGGACTTTTTTCTGTAGCTCATTTGTACGTTCTATAAATTCATCAAGCCGTTCATCAGTATAGCGAATAGCGTAACTACGAAGAATTGGCTTCAGTTCCTCAACATAATTACATGCTGACTCTAAATCTTCGTCTTCAAGATAATCATTTAAATTTGTTAATTGTTTAGTGAATGCAACCCTCTCATTATAATTTGACGATTGAAGGAAACGCCTTGGAGCTCTTATCAATCCTCCAATATCAGTTATTATTGAATCTACTCCAGCCACAATGCTTCTTGCATCATATTCGGACTAGGACCCAAAAGTTCTTCCTTCGAATTCACGAATTTTTATCGCCTTAATGCTCGCTTTTAATAAATTTCTAGTGGCTTTAAGCTTTTCTATTGAGTCGACTTCCATAATCTTCCAGTATTGATGATATTAGTGTTGATTGAATATAATAACTTTATCAAAGGACATTTTTCCTATTTCCACGTCAAAACGTCCCTATTATGCGAACCTCTATTAATATCAAATAGCATAAATTATTACCAACTATAAATAGTTTTCGACAGCTCGGTTATTTTCAGAAAATAGAGAATGTTACTCGATAGGATTGCTCAAAAAAGGTATGACTTAAATAAGTCTGCTGTGAGAATACTTGTTGTAGCCCATAGACGCCAATCCATTGAAGTGTAAACATCACTCAAAAAAGCAAACAAACTATGAGCTACAACATTTAAAAACCTAGTGGTGGTGCCCGCCTTGAATCGCTTTACCCTGCTGGTTATAAAAGCCAGTTGCGCTGTGCTCAATAAAACCAAGGTTTATCATTTTTGCTAAAAACGGGTCGTTTTCGTTATCGCCTATGTCGGCGTAGTCGGTGGTTTGAAAGCGATCCCACTTGGCAAACTGTGCGGTTATTTCTGCTTTATTACTGTTTACCTCGTTAAGGTTTAGCAAAGTATGGGTATCGCTTTTTTTATTGGTTACGCTAAAGCTTTTAACCAAGTTTGATTTGGTAAATAAAGCGAGTTTAAATTGGTTGTCGCCCTCAGTAAGTGTGTAGTTTTTTACCTCATCGCAGCCGCTGCCTTGGGTGTTAACTAGGGTCATTTTTTCAATTAAATGCGTATCCACCAGCTGATTTTTAGCACTCCAACTTTGTACACCGCGTACCTCAGATGGCTGATATTCAATACCGCGTTGCTGAGCATTAAAATAACGAATTGGGCGAATTTGCTTGTTAGCTAAGTGCTGCCAAAGCTCAGTAATTACCTCTCGTTGGTGTGCAACTTGTGAGTTGTTTCGCCAAAGCGTAAGTGATTGCGTGCTTTGCTCGTTTTTATGAGTATTGGTAATTTTATAGTCGGCTTTTAAATGCGCGCTATCAATATTACATTGCTGCGCTAGGGTGCTGGTACTGGCAAGTGTTGCCATTAAAAATAATGCTAGTTTCATTAAATTATCTCTTATTTAAACGTCACTGTAATAGGCATTACCATACCCATTTACAGTGGCATTTTTATGACATAAAAAAACAACTCGCACAGCGTACGAGTTGTTTTTAAATACCCCATTTTTTATACGTACTTTATGTGCTGAGCGTACGTATTAAATTACTTATGGCGTTACTTTTTCATCAGCGGTAGTTACTAAGTCTGCTGCAAAGTCCATTACATGGAATAAAAAGCTTTGCTCGTTAGTGCCTGTAACTAAGTGAGCGCCTGGGCCCATTGCGTAAACGCCAACATCTTCACCAGCGTGAGTTTCTGAGCCAAGAGGTACTAACGACTCTTGGTGAAAGCCCGCTGTAGTTGTATCAACATCGGTTAAATCTACACGCCCAGTTACCGGTGCAGCTAAGTAAGATGCATCGGCATTGGTTTCATCGCCTAAATCTCTATAACCTAAGCCATTAGTGTAACCAACTGTGGTGTATGGCATATCGTCGGCAGCTAGGCTTGGCTCGGTTTCGCCTACGGCAACAACTTTACCTAATATTGGGTTACCACGTTTAGGGTAGCCTGCAATAGTAAATACGTGGCTGTGATCGGCAGTTACTACTATTAGCGTTTCTTCTGGGTTAGTGTTTTCCATTGCCACTTGCACAGCTTTTGCAAACTCTACTGTGTCGTTTAGGGCATTGTAGGCATTACCCGCATGGTGTGCATGGTCAATACGCCCTGCTTCTACCGATAAGAAAAAGCCATTGTCGTTGTTATCTAGTACGTTAATTGCTTTTTCGGTCATTTCGCTAAGCGAAGGCTCGCCCGCTACATCGTTTGCGCGGTCTGCTTCGTATTGCATGTGAGATTCGTTAAATAAACCAAATACTTTAGTGGTATCGTCGCTAATAGCATCAAAACCTGTTTGGTCCATAACGTAAGTGCCGCTTGGGTAAGTTGTTTGCCACTCGGTTACTAGGTTGCGGCCATCAGTACGGTCGCCTTCTACTGCGCTTACTGCATCGGCTGAATTTGCTGCTTCATCTTTTGGTAAAAAGTGACGACGTCCGCCGCCCATTACAACATCAATGCCATCAACATCAATACCCGCATAACGCGACTCTAGGTTGGCTTCAAAGTTAACAAGTTGCGATGCAATATCTTCACAGGCTTCAGTGCCCTCTGGCATATCTGAGTTATCTTCCCAGTTACGGTCAGCCGATTTAGCATACGTTGCTGCAGGTGTTGCATGGGTAATACGTGCTGTTGAAATAAGGCCGGTTGCTTTACCGGCAATTTCAGCAAGCTCTAATGAGGTAACCAGTTCGTTGCCTGTAACCGTGGCACAGTCGCCGCGTTCAATGTCTTCATCTACACCAATTACGCCCACATCGGTTTTAACACCTGATACCATTGCCGTCATTGTGCCTGCTGAATCCGGTGTTTGTGCATCTACGTTGTAAGTTTTAACAAAACCTGAGTACGGCATTTTTTCAAAGCTTAACTGGTAATCTTCACCTAAACCGCCTTCAAGCTGGCCTGCTAAAATACGCGCAGCTGTTACGGTAGAAATACCCATGCCGTCGCCGACAAATAATATAACGTTTTTCGCTTTGCCCGACTCAGTAACCACTTCGCTATTAGCTTGCTGTGTTGCCGCAAGCTTTGTTTGTGCATCGCCGTACCATGCGTTAGTCGTTAAGGTGGCAAGTTGCTCGCTGGTAAGTGACGTAGCGGGTGCATTACACACTAAGTTAGAAGAGGTAACTTCGTCGCTATCTAGCACGCCGTTGCCGTTTGTATCTACCCCAGTTTGGGTTTCTACGCCGCCATTAACACATTGCTCAGAGCCTACTGCAATGGTGTTATCTACCGCGAGAATATTATTTTCGTCTTTGTCGTCGTCACTACAACCTGCTAGCGCGACCATTACTGCTAAAGAAAGTACTGTTAATTTGTTCATGTTAGCCGCCATTATTGCTGAGTTAGTTCAAGAGCTTGATTAATTAAATGAAATACTACGTTTTGCTCAATTACGCCTTGAGCTAGCTGTGCACCTGGGCCTTTTGCATGCAGCGAAATATCTTCACCGGCATGGGTTTCTGAGCCAAGAGGGACTGTGGTTTCTTGGTGAAAGCCAACATTGGTAGTATCAACGCCACTAAGCTCTACACGTCCAGCAACTGGGCCAGTTGTATATGCTGCATCGGCATCTGTTTCATCAACTAAGTTTCTAAACCCTAAACCATTTGCATAGCCTACTGTGGTGTATGGCATATCGTCGGCAGCAAGGCTTGGTGTGGTTTCGCCTACGGCAACTACTTGGCCTAAAATTGGGTTACCGCGTTTAGGGTAGCCAGCAATAGTAAATACGTGGCTGTGATCGGCGGTTACTAAAATAAGGGTTTCTTCTGGGTTGGTATTATCTACCGCAGCTTGCACGGCTTTAGCAAATTCTATGGTGTCGTTAAGTGCGTTGTAGGCATTACCCGCGTGGTGTGCGTGATCAATACGGCCCGACTCAACGGTTAAGAAAAAGCCGTTTTCGTTTTTACCTAATACATCAATTGCTTTGCTAGTCATTTCGCTAAGCGATGGCTCGCCGGCAATATCGTTTGCGCGGTCAGCTTCGTATTGCATGTGCGATTCGTTGAATAAGCCAAATACTTTAGTCGCATCATCAGCAATAGCATCAAAGCCTGCTTGGTCCATAACATAAGTACCTTGTGGGTATTGTGTTTGCCACTCAGTAACTAGGTTACGTTCATCAGTACGATCGCCTTCTATAGCGCTAAGTGCATCTGCTGAGTTAGCTGCTTCATCTTTTGGTAAAAAGTGACGACGCCCGCCACCCATTACAAAATCAAGACCGTCTACGTCGGTACCTACAAAACGTGCTTCTAGATTTTTTTCAAAATTAACTAGTTGCGAGGCAATGTCTTCACATGCAGTTTCGGTTTCTGGCATGTCTGAGATATCTTCCCAGTTACGGTCTGCCGATTTAGCATAGGTTGCCGCTGGCGTTGCATGGGTAATACGCGCTGTTGAAATAACACCGGTTGCTAGGCCTTTAATTTCAGCAAGTTCTGTTGCTGTTAAAAGCTCATTACCCGATACAGTTGAACACACACCGCGCTCTATATCTTCGTCTACACCAATAACGCCTACATCGGTCTTAACCCCTGAGATCATCGCGGTCATTGTGCCAGCAGAATCTGGTGTTTGTGCATCTACGTTGTATGTTTTTACTTGTGCTGAGTACGGGAACTCTTCAAAGCTTAAATAACCTTCTTCACCTAAATCGCCCGCTCTTTGTCCTTGTAAGATACGTGCTGCAGTAAGGGTAGATACACCCATACCGTCGCCTACAAACAAAATAACGTTTTTAGCTTTTGTTGTTTGCTCGCTTTGTGCAAGCGTAGTTTTTGTGGCGAGTGTGGTTTGGGCATTTGTATACCAGTCATTATCTGTTTGGCTTTGCGGTAATACATTGGCATGGCTTGCTGTGCTCAACATAAACGTTAAGCCAACTGCCGCAGCAATTTTTTTAATTTTCATCCTTTATTATTCCCATAGTGTAGTGGTTATTTTTTGCTTGAAGCGTAAACCTCAAATAAGTAACCGCAGCACTATAGAAAACAGATGTGACCTCTAAGAGTACTTTTAATTAAAAAACAATGACTAAACTATGACAAAATTAAGACACAAAAAAGCGCAGCGGTTAAACGCTGCGCTTTTTAAATAATATCAGGGATGTATTTATTAAATTAAAAACGTGCCTTAAACGATACGCCAAAGTAACGCTCTGCATCACGCGGAATTTGGTAACGGAAGTTGTCACCACTGTAAGTAGTTGCGTAGCTTTCGTCGGTCAAGTTTTTGGCAATAAGCGATACTCTAAATGCATCATCTTTAAACGATAAGCCAACGCTTGCGTTTAAAATTCCGTAATCTGGCAGTAACGACGCGGGGTTAAACTCGCCTACGTTGTCGGGTAAGTCTGAGTATTGCTCATCGGTGTAAATGTATGAGCTATTTATGTGTACGTTAAAGCCATGCTCAGTTTCAATAAAGTAATCGGCTGTTAGTGAGTATTTTAAATCTGGCGAAAATGGGACATCTAAACCAGATCGGTCAGTACATGAGCCTGCTGCTACTTCTGCCGGACAATTAAACTCGTCAATTTCGGCTTTAATATAAGCTACGCCACCGGTAAATGTAAGTGAGTCGGTTGCAGCCCACATAAAGTCAACTTCAACACCTTGCGTACTTACATCGCCCGCGTTTGTTAAGCGGGTAATACAGGTGCCGTCTGAACAGTCAAAATTGTTAGCTTGAAAGCCTTCAATTTCTGTTCTGAAAAGTGCCATGTTAAACACAAACTCGCGGCTTGCGTATTTGTAACCAAGCTCAAACGCGTCTGACTCTTCTGGCGATATTTCACGGCTGTCGTTGTCAGGGTTAAAGTTATAATAAATATTAAAACCAGGCCCTTTGTAACCTTGCGAATAAGTACCGTATACCATTTGGCCATCGCCTAAATCGTATTGCATACCTAAACGACCCGATACGTTGGTTTCTTCTGCTTTGCCTGCATCGTCAGTATTTAGTGTTGCTGGGCGTACGCCTACACCGGTTCGGCCATATACATCGTTACTTACACGGCGATGCGTGTACGACACTTCGTCGTCGGTGTAACGAATACCAAATAGTACGCGTAAATCTTCAGATAAATCGTAAGTACCGTCGGCAAAGGCTGCCCAGTTGTTAAACTCGGTGCTCATATATGCGGTTGCCGACACAATATCGTTAGCGTTACAGCTAACACCTAAACCTTGTGCGTAACCATCTAAATCGGCAAGTGCGGCATCAAGCTCTGCGCCCGATAGGTTATTTTGCGCGTAATTCGCCATTGCAGCATCTAATTGGCCACCGTTATTTTGACAACTCGCATCACGAGTAAAGTTACGTTGTGAGTCCATGTTCCAGTAAAATAAACCAGCAACATAGTTAAATGGGCCTGCTAGATTTGAGGTAACTCTAAACTCTTGGGAAAACTGATCCCATTGCTGTGCGCCTAAGTCGTGCAACTGAAACGGTGCATCGAATACAGGGTCGTTACTGTCGCCAGCAATAGAGGTAAAGTCGCCTTCGCGGTATTCTGTGTTATCCCACGAGCGCTGCGCTGTAATTGAGGTATACGTGTAATCGCCAATAGTTTTATCAACCTGCACCGAAAACGCGCTATGTTCATCAATAGTGCGCGACTCGTAATCGTGATCCACTTTGCGCTGATCTAGGTCAATATCGGCTACGCCATCAACAATGCCGTTGCTGTCTGGTACTGCTTGCGAATCTGGATTACGGCCACTTGGTAGGGCTTCTAAATCGGCACAACAGTCGTCGTCTGCATTATAAAATTCAGCAATAAATTTTACGCTTAAATCATCTTCTGGCTCGTATTTAAATACGGCGCGTGCGCCTTCACGGTCGTAACCGTTTACTTTTTCGTTGTTGTAAACGTTATCAATGTAGCCATCAAACTTACCTTTAAACACGGTTAAGCTTGCTGCTAAATCGTCGGTTAAACCACCGCTTACAACGCCTTTAAATCGGTATTCGTTATCTTGATAAAACGAGGTTTCTACGCTGCCGGTTGTGTCGTACGAAGGATCTTTTGTCGTTATGTTTACCACACCCGCAGAGGCATTTTTACCAAATAAGGTACCTTGTGGGCCGCGCAGTACTTCAATGCGGTCTACATCATATAAATCGGCAAAGGCTTGACCAGAGCGGCCAAGTACTACGCCATCAACTACAGTGGCCACACTTGGCTCAGCGGCAATACTAAACGAAATAGTACCAATACCGCGCACCGTTAGCGCTGAGTTACGGGTTGTGGTGCCTTTTCTAAAGCTCACCGAGGGCACAAGTGACTGTAAGCCTTCCATGTTATTAGCAAATGCAGAGTCAATCTGATCACCATTAAGCACTGATACCGCAAGCGGCACTTCACTTAAGCTTTGCGTTCGCTTTTGCGAGGTAACTACTATTTTTTCAAATGAATCGTTTGTAGCTTCTGCTGTTTTTTGTTGTTCTTGCTCGGCTTGCTCTTGCTGCGCGTATACTTGCGTGCTTAGTGCTAAACCGGTTGTCATTGCTAACGTGACTGCCAAGCTTAAGACGGACTTTTTAGCTCTCATGTCATTCTCCATATTGTGCGTGTGTGCTGTGTGGTACCGCGCTAGCAATTGTGTGGGTTGCTAATAAAGCGGTGTCAGTGTGTTGAAATACTTTTCTTATATGCTCTTATGTCTTATACAAGAGCTTTAAACTTAAACAAACAATCTTCTAAATGCAATCATTATGTGAATAATTTGTAATTTTAAATTTATATACAGAATATAACGGCGCGTTATACCAACTCGCTTAATTAAGTAATCTATTTTGAGGCTGGAAAAACGTGTTGATAGCTAGGCAAAAAATTCGCTATTTAGTTATTCTAAATGAGAATTTTTTAACGCAGGTAGCGACACGTTTAGCCCCGCAAAATGATTAAGTATTATTGCACATTGGTATTATGTGCCTTTAACAACGCCAATATGCGCTAAGCTATTTTCGTAACGCTTATGCCATCGGCGTACGCTCCACCAGCTAAGCACTAAGGCTGTAGACCATACAGCAGCTAAACTTGGTACAAAGTACACACTCGTTCCACCAACCAATCCGAGTGGCGAAAATAATATATATAAGCTAACAATCAAGCTTACTAATACAATTGCGCAAGGTAATGCGTATTTCCAAGGATTAAGGTCTACCTCAGCTTTACGAGTAAATTGCCATGGCGTTTTAAGTGGTTTGTAGTAACCAATACCGAGCATTATCGCCAATTCAATTAAGAACAAAATGGCGTAAATATGAATAAAGTTAATGTCTACGTCCCACACAAATTTAAGCAAAGTGTAGGCAATAATATGGAAGATAATGGCCACTTTAGCGCCCAGTGCAGGCACTTTGCGGGTAAACAAACCCACTAATACAATTGTGATGACCGGAATGTTATAAAAGCCTGTAAATACACGAATAATGTGCCATAAACCTTCTGGCGCAAACATCAGTAATGGCGCAGTAATAAACGACAATATAGCAATTACAATACTGGTAATTTTGGCCACTTTAATTAGCTTTTCATCGCTTACTTTGTCTTTTTTCATTGGTTTGTAAACATCTAAACAAAACAATGTGGCTGCACTATTTAGCAGTGAATTAAACGAGCTAAATACCGCACCTAGTAGCACCGCTAAAAAGAACCCAGATAAGTACTGAGGCAGTACATCTTTAACTAAATGTGGGTAAGCTAAATCAATGGTTTGTAAGCTTTCGTGCTTGTAAAGGTGATACGCAATTACGCCTGGGATCATCATCATAAAGGGCACTAGCACTTTAAAGTACCCTGAAAACAACACGCCCTTTTGACCTTCTACTAAGTTTTTGGCGCCCAATGTACGCTGGATCACGTACTGATTTGTGCCCCAGTAAAATAAATTAGCGAGGATCATACCGGTAAAAATGGTGCCAAATGGCACGGGATCTTCACTGCTACCGATAGCGTTAAGCTTTTCGGTATCGGTGTTTACAAGTGTACTTAGGCCATCGGCAAAATTGCCATCGCCAAGGGCAATAAGCCCAAGTGTAGGCACTAAAATACCAATAATTAATAACCCAACACCGTTAATGGTATCTGATACTGCAACTGCCTTTAAACCGCCAAATACCGCGTAAATAGCGCCCACGGAGCCTACTGTAATAATGGTTACAATTAAGCTTGCTTGGTAGCTCATATTTAATAAGGTAGGTACATCAAACAGCCTAAGAACCGCGATTGATCCTGAGTACAAAACAGAAGGGATCGTTATAAAACAATACCCTACCATAAATAAGATCACCGTCATGCGGCGTACGGTATCGTCAAAACGATCCCGTAAAAATTCAGGCAAGGTAGAAAACGCGCCGGCTAAATACCGCGGTAAAAAGATCAGCGCCATTATAATGGTTGATATCCCAGCTGTTACTTCCCACGCCATTGAACTTAGGTTGTAACCATACGCTGAGCCATTTAAGCCAATAAGCTGCTCGGCCGATAAGTTAGTGAGGATCATCGACCCCGCTATAAATGTACCTGTTAAACCACGCCCCGCTAAAAAGTAGCCGTCTTGGGTGTTAACTTCCCCTTTGGTTTTTTGGTACGAGATATATCCTACCAGCGCCATAAACGCCAAGCACGATAGCAGTGTCATGGTAATGTTCATACCTTCCATCTTGCGCCCCTTTTAGCTTACTTTACTCGGTAAAAAGTAAGCTAATATCTTTATTATTGTGTGTGTTACGTGTGTTGTGTGTGCTTGCTATTAACCGAGTTTTATTTTGGCCATGCTGTTAGCTGGCTCATGTCTTGTTCTGTGTGTTGAACATCTGGGCCTAGCATGAGCGTATCGCCTTTACGAACAAACACCGCCATTTGTGTAAGCTCAAGTGTTTCTTCGTAATATTTTCCGCCTTGGTACGTTTGTGCATCAGGGAAGCGTACCCACTCGCCCTGTGGTAAATAAAATTTAACTTTACCGTTTGGTACTACACATGGCACAACAAGGAGTTTTTCGCCGCACATAAATTGCTGATCAAAACTATGTGCCAGTACGTCATCAGGAAACGCCAGTGCCATAGCGCGCTGAATAGGCAGCCCTGTTTGCTGCGCTTGCTCTGCACACTCTTGTAAGTACGGAATTAACTGATAGCGTAATTTAAGCGCTGCAAATACTGCGTCACTTGCTTGCTCGGTGTATGACCACGGTTCGCGCGGGCCAATACCATGTAAGCGCATATGCGCACTAAATACCGACGCTTGCGCCCAGCGAACATAAAGCTCTGCATCGCGAGTGTCTTTGTAAAAACCGCCAATGTCGGTTGCAAAAAATGGCCCGCCCGACATGCCCCACGCTAAGCTGCCGCGAATGCTCGCTGCTAAACCTTGCCAATCGGCCTGTGGGTCACCACCCCATTGTGCTGGGAAGCGTTGGCTGCCAGTCCACGCTGAGCGGCTAAATAAAAATGGCCCTGTTTTACAGTATTTTTCGGCGGCTTCATAAACGCAGCGGTTGTACAGCATGCTATAAACATTATGCAGTCTAATACCGCTGTCGCCACTGTGCGATACCATGTTTTCGTCTTCTAGCTGTTCGCCAAAGTCTGCTTTTATCATATCTACGCCAAGCTCAAACAATGGCTTGTGCGACTCCAGCCAGTATTCGTAAGCATCGGGGTGAGTAAAATCTAAAATACCCGACTCTGGTAATGGTGTAAGTACTTCGCCAAAGGGGCTTAAATCCCACTCGTATTGATATGCTTTACCTGTGCGTTTGTCTTTTATTAGCCAGCCGTTTTCGGCCGCTTTAGCAAATAATGGGTTGTTTACCGAGATCATTGGGTATTCCCACACACAAATTTTAAAATCCATGGCTTTTAGTTCATCAAGCACAGGTTTTGGGTCGGCGTAACGTGTTGGGTCCCATTCAAAGGCAAAGCGAGTGTCGGTGTCTTGCCATGCACGGCCATCAAGGGTAATTACATCGCACGGCATATTTTTAGCGCGTACTTCGCGGGCTACACTTAATAGCTCGTCGGCGTCTTTGTAATATGCTTTTGATAAAATAACACCAAAACTCCACTGTGGTGGTACCGGTGCAAAACCGGTTAGTTCGCAGTAGCGATTAATACTTTGTGCAGGCGTTTGCTCTTGGTATAAAAATACATCTAGCGCGTCGTCTTCTACTAAGCACACATAAGCACGTTGCGACCAAAGCGCGTAACCTACACCATGTGTAACAGGCGCTGGTGTGTGTACAAATAAGTTCCAGCCCTCTGGGCTCCATGCGTATGGCGTATTTTTATAAGACTTTTCGGCGTTAACGCCTAGCGCATCGTGGTTGTATGAACGAATAAGTTGGCCGCGTTTATCAAGCTTGCCCCATTTTTCGCCAAGCCCGTATACGGCTTCGTCATAATTAAGCTCTAGGCTTAAAATCCAACCGTTATCGGTTTTAGCCAGTGGCGGTAAACGGTGCTGGCGCACAAAGTGGCCATCGGTTGCTGATTGCTGTACTAATTTATCGTTTTTATAAAGCTTAAAGTAAAACGGGTCGCTGTAAAATTCTAAGCGGTACTCACCGGCGGTGGCTGCAAACCCTTGGTCTAATTTATTAAGTGATAGCGGTAAGTTTGAAGGGGTGGTGGTTAATATTTTAAACGTCTCGTCATGCGTGGTGCCTGCATTTAAACGTAAACCAAACTGGCTTATTGTAACGCTAACCTCGCCAAATTGAGTCGGTAAAACTAGCACATGGCCTTGTAACTTAGGCTCTGCAGTCAAGCGTGCTGGCTCTATTGCGTTCCAGTCTGGCTCACGTAATTCAAATGCATTCATGGGAGTTCCTTAACCAATTATTAGTCTTGTATAAGACACAAGTTAAATAATTGTAATCCCCATGTCAACGTAAATAAACTCAAGTTAAGTTAATTTACATCGTTACTTTTAAAATATACCCGGTGCCGATGTAGCCACCAGCGAAACGCCACTTAGGCCAAGCAATGCGATTGCTATTATACGAATCCATTTTGCATCGACGTAAGGCGTTAATTTACGAGCAAATTGCGTTACTAATAATACCAGCGGTATGGCCGCTGCAATTAAAAACATAATGTCGAGCTCGGGTAAGGTGCCAAATAAGGCAATACCAACACGGACTAAGCCGCCAATAGTAAATACCGCTAGTAACGTGCTGCGTATGGCTTCAATAGACCAACTTTGTTTATAGCACTGAAAAACCAGCGGCGGCCCCGAGGTTGAAAACAACCCGCCCAATAACCCACTTACACCGCCTGCAATTAAAAATGAGCTACTACTGCTTTGTTTGTTCGCTCTTTCACGGCCAATTAGCATTAAGCCACAACACAGCAAAATACTAATGCCTAAAATAAAGTTTAAAAATTGCGTTAAATGCGACGACATATATTCAAGCAGTATAAAACCTATCAGCATTAACGGAATGCCGGTATACAACATTAGTTTAAGCTCGGGAACTTTTACCGAGCTGCGGTTTTTAACCACCACCGTTGTGGAGTTAACCAAACCCAATAAGCTCACTAAAAATGTAGTCGCGGTGAGCGGTAAAACATCTAGCAGCGTAAAACTGGCAACCACCAGCAATCCAAAGCCAAACCCGCTAAGCGTTTGCATTATGGTGGCAAGGCTTAGGCACAGCGCCATAATCAATATGAGTTCTAACGAAATACTGAGCACTTTAAATTTCCTAGATGTGCGCTATTGTAGTGTAACGATTTGTTTTTAGGCATAATGTAAAAACAAACTGTATTGCAATAGTTCACAATTAATTGAGCTTGCGCAAAGATGCGCAAAAGTTTTCACCTATGATATAAATACAGGTGGATTATATTTAATGGTAAATAACAATGAGTAACTCTATGTTTGATCACAAATTAAGTGGCCCAAGCTTGGCTTTTCAACCACTTTACTTACAAGTGGCTGATTATATTAAACAGCTCATTGTAGAAAGACGCTGGGTTCCTGGCGAAGCATTACCAAGCGAATTTCGCCTTGCTGAAGAATTTAATGTAAGCCAAGGCACTGTTCGTAAAGCACTTAATTTATTAACTGACGATAAAATAGTCACTCGACGCCAAGGTGTTGGTACGTTTGTATCTGAGCATACCGCGCAAGATGCCCTGTTTAGGTTTTTTCCGCTACAGGCCGACGGTAAAGGCGCCGACCTACCTAAAGCCGAGCTATTATCAGTTGAGCTTTGCCCTGCACCACAAGATGTTATTGATGCGCTGCAACTTAATAAAAAAGACAAAGTCACTAAGCTTGTGCGCAGACGTATTCTCGATAATGAATTTTGTATGAGCGAAACTATATACCTACCGCAAAGTTTCTTTCCTGATATACATCAAAGTAGTGATATTCCGCATACATTGTACCATTACTACCAAACCAAATTTAACCAAACTGTACATAAAACCCAAGACAGCATTAAAGCCGTTTTAGCAGATGAAACCGACGCTAAACTACTGGCGATTAAAGCAGGCGAGCCACTTTTATTAGTATCGCGCATTACCGAATCAATCGAAGGTAAACGCATAGAATACCGTTTAAGCCGATGCCGTAGCGATCATTACCACTACCAAATTGAACTTGATTGATTCACCGCGTTTAGCCGCTAATTATTTATATTAGCGCACACTTATTAAATATTTTTTAAAGGCAGCAAACGCTGCCTTTTTGCTGCCTGTAGGTTTTTTAACACCTTTCATTTATTGCCTTGCGGTTAACACAGTGTTGACACTGTTAGATTCGTATAATAACTTATGTCTTATACAAGACCTAAGTCATTATGCAATTTTAACAGGAATTCCCAATGAGTTCATTAAATAACATCCCTCCAGTAGGGTTCGGTTTATGGAAAGTAGCACAAGAAGATTGTGCACAAACAGTATACCAAGCCATTAAAGCAGGCTACCGCCACCTTGATTGCGCATCAGACTACGGCAACGAAGAACAAGTTGGCGATGGCATAGCCCAAGCAATTAACGACGGCCTTTGTACTCGCGAAGAATTATGGGTTACGTCAAAGCTATGGAACACCTTTCATGCGCCAGAGCATGTAGAGCTAGCCATTGATAAAACTTTGAGCGATTTAAAACTCGACTACCTCGACTTATACTTAATTCACTTTCCGATTGCGCAAACGTTTGTACCAATCGAAACACGCTACCCGCCAGAGTGGTTTGTAGACCCAGATGCACAAAACCCACAAATGGAGCTGGCAAAAGTGCCACTGTATTTAACGTGGCAAGCAATGGAAGAGCAAGTACATAACAACAAAGCAAAACGCATTGGTGTGTGTAACTACTCAAGCGCACTTATTCACGATTTAATGACCTACGCCACAATTAAGCCTGCCATGCTGCAAATTGAGTCGCACCCTTATTTAACGCAAGAGCGACTCATAAGGCTTGCCAAACAGTACGATATTCCGGTTACTGCGTTTTCGCCGCTCGGTGCGCTTTCGTACCTTGAGCTTGAAATGGCCGATCAAACAGAGTCGGTACTTGAGCAAAGCGTAGTAAAAGCTGCGGCGCAAAACCATGGCAAAACACCAGCACAAGTTGTGCTGCGTTGGGGCGTGCAACGCGGCACTGCCATTATTCCTAAAACCTCTAAATTTGAACGCATGAAAGAAAATCTCGCGCTGTTCGACTTTGAATTAACAGAGCAAGAAATGGCGCAAATTTCTGCGCTTAATAGCAACCGCCGTTTTAACGACCCTGGGCACTTTTGTGAAGCTGCCTTTAACCGTTTTCACCCTATTTACGATTAGGATAATAAAATGTCAGCTACCGAACTTAACTATGCCCAAGTGCCTACTCAATTAACGTTTGATGACTCGGTTTTTCCGTGCATTGTGGTTAATAACAATAACGCCAGCACCGTTGAAGAAGCGGTAGCTTTTATTCGCGCTCACAAAAGCGAGTTGGCTAAAAAACTACGCAGCTCAGGCGCTGTATTGTTTAGAGGCTTTCCTGTTGATAGCGCCGAAACCTTTGATACGTTTTCAGCGGGGTTTGATTACGACAACTTTACGTACCAAGAGTCGTTATCTAACGCGGTACGTATTAACTTTACCGAGCGTGTATTTACCGCTAACGAAGCACCCAAAGATGTAGAAATTTACCTTCATCACGAAATGGCACAAACACCTATTTCGCCAAGTAAGCTGTTCTTTTTTTGTAAATCGGCAGCTGAGGAAGGCGGCGCGACACCGCTTTGTCGCTCAGATAAATTATTTAGCGCATTAAAGCAATTTGATAGCCAATTAGCCGATGACTTTGAGCAAAAAGGCTTAAAGTACACCACTTATATGCCCGCAGCCGACGATGCAACATCGGGCCAAGGCCGTAGTTGGAAAAGCACCCTAAGTGTTGAAACTAAAGAAGAAGCACATAGCAAACTTACCGAGCTAGGTTACGAGTGGGAATGGCTAGAGGATGGCTCTTTAAAAGCAATTACTCCGGTTTTACCTGCGGTAGTTACGCTTGAAAACGGCGTACAGGTTTTTTATAACCAACTTATTGCCGCTTACATGGGCTGGAAAGGCGTACGCGAAAACCCATCGGTTGCTATTACCTTTGGCGATGGCAGCGCTATTCCTAAGCAAGGGCTTGAAAAAATTGTTGAGCTATCAAAAGAATTTACCTTTGATTTAGCGTGGCAAGATGGCGATGTAGCCTTAGTTGATAACGAAATGGCTATGCATGGTCGCCGCCCATTTACTGGCGAGCGTAAACGCCAAGTACTTGTTGCCCTTACGGCAGCTAACGCCTAATGCAAAACTTAAGTGGTGCATTAAAAGTAAAAATTTCCCCGCTATGGCAAGGTGCCAGTATTGCTGCAATGACTGGCCTTGCCGCTTTATTTTTAAGTGAGCACTATGGCGCACCCGCTATGCTGTTTGCTTTATTATTAGGTATGGCGGTGTCGTTTTTATATCAAAGTGATAGCCCGTGCGCTAAAGGCATAGACTTTACTGGCACCACGGTTTTACGCGTAGGCATTGTTTTACTTGGCACACGTATAGCACTGGGCGATTTGGTTACACTGGGCTGGCAAACAGCCCTAATGCTAGCTGGCGCTATATTTACCACCATTATTTTAGGGGTTGTACTTGCCCGTGTATTTGGTTTGCAAAAACGCTTTGGCGCACTCACCGGCGGCTCAGTCGCTATTTGTGGTGCATCAGCAGCACTAGCTATTTCATCTATTATGCCAAACAGCGAGCATAAAGAGCGCGATACGTTACTTACCGTAATTGGCGTAACGGCCATGTCGACAATTGCGATGATTTTATACCCTATTGTGGTTAACTACCTTGAATTTGATGCACATAACGCAGGCGTATTTTTAGGTGGCACTATACACGATGTAGCCCAAGTAGTCGGTGCTGGTTATTCGGTATCGCCCGAAACTGGCGATATAGCAACACTTACCAAACTAGTACGGGTGGCCATGCTGTTACCAGTAGTACTTATTATGATGGTGGTTATTAATCGCTCAAATAAAGGTAACCATGGCGAGTTGCCAAAAGTACCAGGATTTTTAATTGGCTTTGTTATTTTAATGCTTATTAACAGCACCTTTAACCTACCAGCTATCGTGCTCGAAACCGCTAACGAGCTTTCTCGATTCTTTTTAATTGCCGCCATAGCCGCCATTGGTATGAAAACAAACTTAGGAAAACTCACCGAGGTAGGCTTAAAACCAATAATAATGATTATTGCTGAAACAATTTGGATAGCACTGTTAATACTTGGCTTTGTATTGTGTAGCTAAGCATTAAACCTTGAGCGTATTGAGTGGATTGCCTACAATAGCGCATCACTTTTTAATAAAGATTAAAACCATGACCGATTCAACAAAACCAGCATTACCTGATCAGCTTTCTATTAACCCACGTAGCAAGCATTACGTAGAAGAAGTGTTTGAACACGAAATTGGCGTAAGCTTAAATGGCAAAGAACGCTTTGACGTAGAAGAATACTGCATTAGCGAAGGTTGGATTAAAATTGCCGCACCTAAAGCGCTAGACCGTCGCGGTCAGCCATTACTTATGAAAGTAAAAGGTACGGTAGAGGTATTTTATAAGTAAGCTCAATCTTACTTAAATAAGCGACTCTCCTACGAGATGTCGCTTTTTTTATACCTATTGAAAAGCATTGAGCTTCTTTCATGTTAAAGGTGATGAAGTTTCATTATGATTTTATTAAAAACATGGTTGAATAGCGCCATATTGTACAGATACACAAAGGCTTGTTATGAATAAACTCACTATTTTAGATGGCGGTATGGGACGCGAACTTAAGCGTATTGGCGCGCCGTTTACACAGCCACTGTGGAGTGCACAAGCACTAATAGAAGCCCCGCATTTTGTAACGCAGGCTCACCAAGGTTTTATAGACGCAGGCGCTGAAATTATTACCGTTAATAGCTATGCTTGTGTGCCCTTTCATTTAGGTGAAGCGCTATACCAAGCTCAAGGTGCAGCCCTTGCACAGCAAGCTGCCGTTATAGCAAAAGAAGTAGCTCAAAACGCTAAACAAAATGTATTAGTAGCAGGCTCATTACCACCCGCATTTGGCTCTTACCGCCCAGAGCTATTTGAGAGCGAACGCGCTTTTACTATTTTAGATACGCTATATAAAGCGCAAGACGAGCACGTAGATTTATGGATTGGCGAAACCATATCGAGCATTGAAGAAGCACACGTTATGGCAAGCGTACTTAAAGGCTCAAACAAGCCATGTTATTACGCATTTACCTTAAATGATGTGGTAAGCGAGCAAGCTAAACTTCGCTCTGGTGAACTGGTAAGTGACGCAGTAGCGGCTTTGCTTGAACAAAACGTTGCTGGTATTTTCTTTAACTGCTCAATCCCTGAGGTTATAGAGCAAGCCTTTAGCGATACTAACGCAGTATTAGCCAAGCAAAATAAAAGTGTTGTTTTAGGGGCGTTTGCTAATGGCTTTACACCTATAGCGCGCGACTACAAAGCCAACGAAGGATCGCAAGCGTACCGCGATATTTCACCTGCAGAATACCTAAATTTTTCAAAGACGTGGTACAGCCAGGGCGCAAGTGTTATTGGCGGCTGCTGTGGTATTGGTCCAGAGTTTATTGAAGTGCTGGCAAGCTGGAAGCAGGCACTTGAAAGCGCTTAAGCTTTTAGTGCCTTTATAAATATTAGGGCTTATTTGCTGTCACCCAATCAAGCCCTTGTATCGCTGTAGTAGGAAATGCGGTTGCATGGCTCGCCCCTTCAATAACAACGCTTTTTAGTTCAATATTATCACTGCTAAGTGCATTAATTTTTTGCGTTAATAGCTTTGCCCCTGCCACCATATTTTGCCCTTCACCAAAGCTTGGCGTTTCCTTTGCCCCTACCGATATATAAACCTTTGTAGGCACTTTAGGCTTATGTGCTTGTAGCGCTAATACTGCATTGCTGTTAAACCAAACTGATGGGCTGCCAATAATATAATTGTTAAATAAATCGGGCATCGTAAATAAAATAGTGGCACCAAATAACCCGCCTAAAGAATTACCTATATAGGTTTTTTGTGTGCTACTTGCTCGGTAGTTACTTTGTATAAATGGCAGCACAGTATTTTTTAAAAACAGCGCATGGTTGTGAGCATTACCGGTTTGTTTTTTCCAGCTTTTAGCCTTATTTGGTGTGTAGTCTCTAATTCGACTATTAGACCCTCTAGATCCTTTTTCGTAGCTAATGGCCACAATAATAGCCTCTTGCATATTGCCGCTATTCATAGGAAACCGCGTAGCTCCCGCCACAATAGGAAACGTATACGGTGCATCGGTTAAATAAATAACTGGATATATTTTTTCAGGGTGCTTTTTATATGACTTAGGGAGCTGAATAAAAACAGGATATACCCGATTGGTTGCGAGCTCAGTGAGCTCTATAACGCTGCTTCTAGGGATTTGGTAGGGGGTATTTGCGCTTAATTTAAAACACATAAAAGCGCAAAGTAACAGTAAGTATTTTAAAGCAGTATTCATTATATTCATTAGGGCGTGTTGATCCTTGATGGTTGAATTTGCAGCAGTATGTTTGGTTTTTAGGCAAGGCAGAGCCTATGAAGTGTGGTTACTCCCCATAAATAGGCGATAACGCAGCATAAATGCCAAACATGCGCTGCCCTTCGGGTTCTGCCTAGGGGCGATAAACTCTTTGTTACTCGGTTTTTACTTAGCCCACTAGGTTGCAAACCTCGCGCCGCGATTTAATCGCCCCTAGATTGAACAAATTTCAATCCGCAAAGATCAGCACGCCCTAGCCTAAGCCAAGCGTAATAAACCAATATTGGATAATTACTTTAACTCACTTTTAGCTTTAGGCTATTAAAATTTAGAACAGTGCTACATGTTAGCTATTTGTAGCACTGAAAACGCTAAGCTACCTGATCAGATTCAGCGCTTGAACACGGGCAATTATCCTCATTTTGTTTAAGGCATTGTTGATAATTAAACCAATGAGCTACAGCAATAAACGCTGAGCCTATTAAGGTTAGCGCTTTTTCGGCTATTTCATGCCCTAGCAATACCGCACATATCATAAAAGACAGCCCAATAACGCCGCAGGCCATGTAACGCTTACGCTTATGCTTTTTACAGCCTAGGCTCAATGCTAATAAACTGGTGGGTAATACTGCTGCAAGAATCCATAAATGAAATTGTTCACTATCTATTTGCAGTACAGCAAAGCTTGGCAATAGCGCTAAAATAACCGGGGTTGCAAAACAATGCACTGTACACATTAACGATAACCCAATCGCCATACGATCCATAACACTTTGACTCGACTTCATTATTTCCTCTACTAAATTAGTGCCTCTACTCAAAAGCGTTACTTTTAAGGAGACATTTTAGTAACAACAGTTAATTACTATTGATACATTATAACATTTCTCGCATAATTGATATAATATAACATCCAACAAGGTAGTCAAATGAAACCTAGATCACAATTAGCTGTTCTCATCGCAGCTTTATTGCCAGCAAGTGTACTGGCATCCACAATTGAAGGCGTTGTTTTAAACAATCAAGGTAAAATAGTTACCAACGCAACCATAGAGGTTGAAGGTTCAGACCTTACAGTCACCACCGACGAAAACGGTAAATTTGTTATTGCAGAGCTAAACAATGGCTTAAAAGAGCTTCATGTTGTGGCGCCAGGTTATGCGCATCTTCATCGCGATATAACAATAACGAATGATGAAACCCAATCGGTTACGTTTAATTTAAAGCGCTCGCCTATTGAAGTTATTGATATTGAAGCAACCCCTATTCATATGTCGGCAATGGAATCTGCCTCACCTGTTAGCGTTTTATCTGGCGAACAACTAAGACGACAACAAGCTGCAACACTTGGCGACAGCCTTGAAAAACTCCCAGGTGTTAATACTAACTTTCACGGTAAAGTAGCCAGTACACCAATTATTCGTGGTTTAAGCGGCCCGCGTGTACTCATAACTCAAAATGGCCTTGATGTAAGTGATATGTCGCGCGTTGGCCCCGACCATTCTGTTGCATCAGAAGCGTCTACCGCACAACAAATTGAAGTATTACGCGGCCCAGCAACACTGTTCTATGGTAGCGGAGCGATTGGTGGTGTAGTTAATGTGGTAGATAGCCGCGTACCAACCGATAGCACAACACGCGGCGAGTGGAACGTAGAACATAACTCAGTAGATAACCAAAAAGTAGCCTCGTTTAATGCCACCACAGGCACAGACTCGGTGGCTTTTTACGCCGATGCATTTTGGCGTGAGGCCGACGACTACGAGGTGCCTGTAGCCGCAGATATAGATAGCGACGGTGAAGGCAATAGTGGCGATTACACTGTTGAAAACAGTAATGAACAGTCTGACGGTTTTACTGTTGGCGCTAGCTACTTAATGGATAACGGCTTTATTGGCTTAGCAGTAGAGCAATTTAATCGTCAATACGGTATTCCGGGCCATACGCACGGCGATGAAGAAGAGGAAGAACACAGCGACGAAGAAGAAAGCGTATTTGCTGATTTAGAGCAAACAAAAGTGCAATTATTAGGTGAGTACAACCTAGATAATAAATGGCTAAACAAAGTAAACCTACGCGTTGGCCACACCGACTACGAACACGCTGAAATTGAAGGTGGCGCTGTAGGCACCACATTTAAAAACGAAACAAATGAATTACGTATAGACCTACTGCATAACCAATTTAACGAGTGGAATGGCGGCATTAGCTTTCATTACAAACAAAGTGATGTAGAAGCACAAGGTGAAGAGGCCTTTACTCCTCCATCAGAAACCGAAAGCTTTGCTGTAGCGCTAATGGAAGAAAGACACTTTGGTGATTTTTTAGTGCAAGTAGGTGGGCGTATAGAGCGTGTAACCATTGAAGCAGGCGACGTGTTACTGCCAAATATTGACGCTCATGCACACGATGAGGCGCAAGAAGCCGACGAGCATGATCACGACCACGAAGAAAGCGCAGAAACCACTCGTGTATTTGACGTAGAGCACGAATTTACGCCAATCAGTTTATCTGCAGGCGTAGTGTGGGATTTTACACCTAACTATAATTTAGGACTTTCTGTATCGCGCTCTGAACGTGCGCCTTCTGCCTCTGAATTGTTATCGTTTGGGCCACACATTGGTACTGGCACTTACGAAGTAGGTGCACTATTTGATTTAGATGAAGACGGCCATTTAGGTTTATCTAGTCAAACAATTGACCTAGAAACAGCCAATAATATCGATTTAACACTACGTAAAACCCAAGGCGATATTGGCTTTATTTTAAATGCCTTTTACAACCAAGTAGATAATTACTATTACCAAATAGACACCGGTTTATTCGCCGAAAGTGGCCACGACCATGGCGATGAAGAAGAAGGCGCTGACGAACACGACCATTCATCAGAACTGCCGGTTTATTTATTTAAAACAGACGACGTAATTTTACACGGGTTTGAAGCGCAAATTGCGTGGCAATTAACTGATGAATTTAAAGTAGATTTATTCTCAGATTACGTTCGTGCACGCCTTAAAGACGGCGGCGATTTACCCCGTACACCACCGCTTCGTTTTGGTAGCGAGCTAAGCTATCAAACAGATAAACTCAGTGCGCATATTCACGTTACTCGCTATCAAAAGCAAGACCGCACAGCCCCACAAGAAACAGCCACAGACGGTTACACATTGGTTGATGCAAGCATCTCTTATGACCTTTCAGTATTAAACCAAGATATGTCTGTGTACCTACGAGGTACCAACTTAACAGATACAGAGGCACGCGTGCACAGCTCGTTTGTAAAAGATATAGCACCACGTCCAGGACGTAGTTTTGCGCTAGGTATTCGCGGTTATTTTTAAGCGTTAAAAAATTATAATTAAAGGAAATAAACATGAAAAAACTATACAAATTAAAGCTTATTGCACTGGCTATTAGCACTACATTTATTACAGCCTGTGGCGATGCCCAGACCAATATTGTAGAAAAAGATCCTATTGTTGTAGAGGACGAGCACGATCATGACGATGATGATCACGACCATGATGATGGCTACACAATTGATTCATTAGGCAGATTAGCTGTGCTTGCAGGCGATAGCAACGAAGCCAGCTTTTATGACCTAGATGACAACGCTTTACTTGAAACATTTACCCTGACGAATGATTCAAACACGCTATCGTCATCACCTGATTTTCGTTATGCCGTTATTGCAAGCCGCGCACAAGATTACTTAGGCTTTATTGATGGTGGTTTATGGCGTGAAGACCATGGCGAGCATTTACACGACTATGAGCAAAGCCCAGCAGCTAGCAGTTATGAGCTAACAAGTGGCAGCCGCCCTACTCACCTTGTAAAACATGACGGCCAATTAGCTGTTTTTTATGATGGTGATGCAGACTCAGGCACGGTTGCCTCTGTTGAAGTATTAACAGATAACGACATAACCAGCGCAACAGCAACGCTACCGGGTATTAGTTACGATATTAATATGCACGGCGTAGCAGAGCCTCGCGGTGAGCATTTATTATCAACACTTCGTCGTGATGACAGTGAAAGCACATCGGTTGCTAAAGTACTGCCAGACCAAGTAGGTGTTTATCACTTTCATGATGGTGAATATGAGCTAGAACAAACCTTAGAAGTTACGTGCCCTGATTTACACGGCGCGGCACAAAACCACGACTACGTGGCATTTGGCTGTAGTGATGGTGTGTTATTAGCCCACCAGCACGATGATGAATACGAAGCTGAAAAAATAGCGAACATTGCAGCCGTTGGCGATTTACGCATTGGTAGTATTTATGGCCACGAAGATAGCGAGACCTTTATTGGCGTAGCATCTGGCCATGGTGGCGGCGAAGCCGTAATTGTAACTATTAACCCAGCAACAGCACAAATGGAAGAACTAGAATGGCAACTAGCCGATGGCGCAAGTGCTGTGTCGTACTCTTTTTCTGCCCATGGCGAGCACTTTTTAATATTAGACAGCTTAGGTTTTTTAAATGTATTTAGCGCACACGACCATGATGGCGAAATGCATTGGGAGCTTGAAGGCCAAGTTGATATTACCGAACAAGATGTATCAACCATGCCCGAGGGTATGAGCTTTAGCATGACAGTGGCGCAAAATGGTCAGTTTGCTTATGTAGCCGACCCGATTGCTCAGCACGTTGTGCAAGTACACCTTGAAGACTTAGAAATTGAAAGTGAGGTTGAGCTTACTTTTGCCCCAAGTGCAATTACTTGGCTGGGTATTGCGCAAGAGGAAGACGATCACGACCATTAATTTAACTCTTTAAAAAGAGTACTCCCTTGAAGGTTGGCGTTTTAATGCCAACCTTTTTTTATTCACATTTTGTAACAGACCTTTTATCGCAAGTGCATCGCTATTTATAACCTTATTGTTATGATGTAACAGCTATTAATATAGGATGTAATCCCATGAAAAAATTAACAACATTGGCGCTTGCCTTGGCTGCAGTTATTGCACCGAGCGTATCGGCCTATGAAACTAAAGACACTCGCTTACTACGCTTTCCTGATATTCATAACCAAAACGTGACCTTTGTTTACAGTGGCGATATTTATATTGCTAATACACAAACCGGCGAAAGCAAACGTTTAACCGACCACATTGGTTTTGAAACATTTCCTAAGTTTTCTCCTGATGGTAAGCGCATTGCATTTTCAGCCGAATATAACGGCAGTCGCCAAATTTATGTGATCAACAGCGATGGCTCAGGCCTTAAGCAGCTTACATACTACAACGATGTTGGCCCAATGCCGCCGCGTGGTGGCTTTGATTACCGCGTTTTAGATTGGACCGCCGATGGTAAAAATGTGGTGTTTAGAGCAAACCGCACACCATGGGGCAAACGTATGGGTCGCCCTTATATGGTCCCTGCCGACGGTGGCCTTGAGCAGCCTTTAGCTATTCCAGAAACTGGCGGCGGTATGCTCTCCCCAGATGGTAGCAAGTATGTTTATACGCCCATTGACCGTGAGTTTCGTACCTGGAAACGCACCCGTGGCGGCCGCGCGCAAGACGTATGGATTTACGATTTAGAAAATAACACCTCAGAGCAACTAACCACTAACCGTGCAACCGACCAGCAACCTACCTGGGTTGGCGACAACATTTATTTTGTATCTGACCGTGATTACACACTAAACCTTTACCAATACCGCAAAGGCAGCGAGCCTAAAAAGCTCACTAATTATAAAAACTTTGACGTACTTTGGCCCTCAGCAGGCCCTAATGCAATTGTGTATGAAAACGGCGGTTACTTATATCGCTTTGACGCAAAAACACAAAAAAGCACTAAGCTGAGCATTAATATTGCCGGTGTGCGCCAATACGCTATGCCGTATAGCAAAAATGTGAGCGACTTTATTGATTCTATGTCGATTTCTCACGATGGCAAACGTGCTGTATTTACAGCCCGTGGCGAGCTATTTAGTGTACCTGTTAAACAAGGCCCTACGCGTAACTTATCGTACACAGATAAGAGCCGTGAAATAGACGCAAGCTGGTCGCCAAATGGGCGTTACATTGCTTACATGAGCGATGAAAGCGGCGAGTACGAAATTTACTTAAAAGATCGCAGTAAAAACAATGCCATTAAGCAACTTACTAGCAATGGTACCATTTGGCGCTTTACGCCTATTTGGTCACCCGATAGCGCTAAGCTATTGTTTGCAGATAAAAACAACACACTTTGGTGGTTAGATGCAAAATCGGGCAAGCAACACAAAATTGATACTGGCATTTACGACGAAGACGGCATTACTCAGTATACGTGGTCGCCTAATAGCCAAGACATTGTGTATGTTAAAAATAACGAAAACCGTTATGCCTCACTGTGGCACTACAACCTTAAAAAAGAAAAGGTGACGCGCCTAACAGACGAAATGAGTAACGAGCAAAACCCAACCTTTTCGCCAGATGGCCAATACCTTTACTTCAGCTCTGAGCGCGACTTTAACCTTGCGTTTAGCAGCTACGAGTTTGACTACATGTTTAACCGCGCCACCCGTATTTATGCGGCCGCAGTAAACGACAGCGTTAAACCGCTTATCGCCTTACAAAGTGACGAAACCACGATTGTAAAAGATAAAGAAGACGAAAAAGAAGATGACAAAAAAGTTAAAAACGCACTGCAAATCAGCGACTTTATGCAGCGTGTTACCGCGCTTAATGCACCAGCGGGCGATTACCGAGGCTTAACCGCAGTAAAAGACGGCGTGCTTACACTTGCCAATGGTGGTTTACAACTTATAGGCACCGAGCACGACAGTGAGCTAGAAACAGTCGCTAAAGGTGTTAGCAATTACACTATATCGAGCAACAGCGAACATCTGCTTGTACATACAAGCGGCGGTTACAGCTTAATTGAGCCTAAACCAAAGCAAGACCTAGACGCCAACAAGCTCGATTTAAGCAAAATGACGCTTAAAATTAACCCGCAAGCTGAGTGGCAACAAATGTACGTAGAAGGCTGGCGCACATTGCGTGACTGGTTCTACGACGAAAACCACCACGGTCAAGATTGGGATGCTATTTTAGCTAAATACCAACCTATGGCTGATGCTATTAGCCACCGTAGTGACCTTGATTACGTACTTAGCGAAATTGCTGGCGAAATTAACTCCGGCCATATTTACGTGCAATCGGGTGATATGCCAAAAGCCGAACGTAAAAACCACGGTTTATTAGGCGCTAAGCTTGCAAGCGATCCATCGGGTTACGTAAAAATAGAGCAAATTTTCAAAGGTGAAAACTGGCATGACGATTTCCGCTCACCGCTGGGGACTACAGGCGTAAAAGCACATAACGGCGATTATATTATTGCGGTAAATGGCCGCTCGGTTAAAGACGTTGCTAACTTTTACGAACTCCTTGAAAACACCCAAGGCGAGCAAGTAGAGCTAGTGCTAAACAGCAAACCGCGTAGCAAAGGTGCGTGGCAAGTAACAGTAAAACCGGTAGCCAGTGAGCAAGGTCTACGTTATTTAGATTGGGTTAACTCGCGTGCAGCCTACGTTAATAAGCTATCAAATGGACGTATTGGCTACGTACACCTGCCAAATACAGCGTATGAAGGTAACCGCGCCATGTTTAAAAATTACATGCCGCAAACAACCAAAGACGCCATGATTATTGATGACCGTTACAATGGCGGTGGCTATATTCCTGAGCATATGATCACCTGGCTTGCACGTAAACCACTTAACTATTGGAAACGCCGAGGCACCGAGCCGACTAAAACGCCACAGTTTGCACACGACGGTCCTAAAGCAATGCTAATAAACGGCTATTCAAGCTCAGGCGGTGACGCAATTCCTTACTACTTCCGCCAAGCGGGTTTAGGTAAGCTAATTGGTACGCGTACGTGGGGTGGCTTAATTGGTATTTCTGGCAACCCTGCTCTTGTAGATGGCGGGCAAGTCATTGCGGCTACATTCCGTATTTTAGATACCCAAGGTAACTGGATTATAGAAAACGAAGGCGTTGCTCCTGATATTAAAGTGGTTGATCGCCCAGAGCTTATTTATAAAGGCCAAGATCCATCAATAGAACGTGCTGTACAAGAGTTATTAAAGGAGCTTAAAGAAAACCCTAAGCAACCTTTAGTGGTGCCACCAGCTCCGTCTAAGTTTTAACTTTCTGCAGAGCTAAACAAGCTAATACCAATAAAAAAACCCTGCAAATGTGCAGGGTTTTTTAATAATTCGAGTTTAATGACTTATACCGTACTAAAGCTTATTTTTTTCTCCAACCACTCCATACATCATCGATATCATCAGCTTTATTTTTTTTCTTTTTCTTACCTGTGCCTTCAGGTTTTGCCATTGGCTTATCGTTTTTAAGTGCTTGTGCTGCATCAAGGTTTGCTTGGTTTACCGCAAAACCGGTTACTTCTTCACGCTCTAAACGAAGTTTGTTTTTCTTTTCGATTATTTTAAAGTGATGAAAGTCTTCATAATCAATCAGTGATAACGCTAGGCCAACTTCACCGGCACGGCCGCTTCGGCCAATACGGTGCATGTAATCAGCGGGGCTACGCGGTAAGTTAAAGTTAATAACAACAGGCAGTTTGGCAATATCTAAACCACGGGCTGCTATATCGGTGGCTATAAGTACTTCTATTTCGCCAGCTTTAAATTTTTCTATTACGCGAGTACGCTCACTTTGGCCTTTATCACCATGAAATACCTGCGCGTTAATACCACGCTTTTCAAGCTTACCTGCTAGGTGCTCACAGTCTTTTTTAGCGTTTACAAAAATAAGTGCTTGGCGCCATTTATTCGCTTTAATTAAATGCGCTAAAACCGTGGTTTTTTCGCCTTTATTAACCGTAAATACGCGCTGTACTAAGGTGCTTTCGTCTTTACTTTGAACTTGTATTTCAACAGGGTTAGTTAACAGCTCTTGCGTTAATTGTGTGACTTGCTCTGGGAAGGTCGCTGAAAACAACATGGTTTGTTTTTTAGCAGGCATTAGCGCTAATAACTCAGCAAGCTCTTCGGTAAAGCCAAGGCTTAGCATGCGGTCGGCTTCATCAAGCACTAAGGTTGTTACTTTATCGAGCTTAATCGCATTGCTTGAGATTAAATCGAGCAAGCGCCCTGGCGTTGCTACAATAATATCGGCGCCGCCGCGTAGAGCCTGCATTTGTGTATTAACCGACACACCACCAAATACCGCCACCGTTTTAATGGCGCCATTAAAGTTAGCAGAATACGATTTAACGCTATCGGCCACCTGCGTAGCAAGCTCACGGGTAGGTACCAAAATAAGCCCAGTGACAAAATTACCTTTGCTCGCTGCTTTTTTAGCGCCTTGCTCTAAAAATAACTTTTGTAGCATTGGTAAAGCAAACGTTGCTGTTTTACCTGAGCCAGTATTTGCCCCCGCAATTAAATCGCTACCAGCCAGTACACTTGGAATCGCCTTAGTTTGAATTGGCGTAGGTTGGCTATATTCCAAATCGGTTAAACGAGCTTGTAGCTCTGGAATAAAGCCAAGATCGTTAAAGGTGCTAGGGCTTGTTGCTGAGGTCATGAATATTACGGGCTCATTGCTAAAAAAGTAGCCTGTAATTTTAGCGTATTTAGCGCTTATTAAGTAGGGATTAGTGATTTTAATGTGGTTTAAGTAATCGCTGCGAGCGTCGAGCTACAAGCTTCGAGGAAATTTGACTGTCACCGTGAGCACTCCAAACTTAAAGAGGCTTTCATAAAAAGCCAACAACTAAGTTAGCAATATTATTAGTTCTTGCTAAGTTCTGCTTGTAACCTAGCTTTTGTTTCTCTTAAATAATTTATATAAGGATATGAGTCATTTGTAATGGCTAAAGCAGATTCCATCTGTTTAAGCGCTTGGCGAGTATCGCCTTGCATTTCATAGCCATAAGATAAGGCTGAAAACGCATCGACTGATTTTGGGTGGTTTTTTATATTGTACTTAAACACTTTAATAGCACGGGTAAATTGCTTGCTGCCCGTTAAATTATAACCGAGTGATCTAACAGCGCGATCCGATGGCGCAATCTGCTCGCCCCATTGTTGAGATAAGTTTTGATAATAAGCATCAATAGAGGTTACATCGTCAGTTAAATCACTTATGGGCATTTGTTTAGGCAAAAATAAGTTGTGATAGGCATTAAATGAACCAGCAACCGAAGTCAGGTTATGCGAGACACCATCAAACGCGTCACTAAAGAAGCGTAAATTAGGCAAGCTATTAGATTCTAAAGCTTGCTGCAGCTCATTATATCGCTCACGCATTATGCCTGCTTCTTCGCCTATATTAATGTAAACATAGTTATTTAGGTTTTTTGATTTATTAATAAAGGCCTTAGTTGCTTTTACCGACGCACCATAGTTCCACCAAACGGCTGGGCTATACGCAATATGCGCTTGGAAAAGATCTTGGTTAGCTTGCATTGTATAAAGTGCAAACACGCCTGCCGCAGAGGCCCCTGCAATCACATTATAATTGTGCGTACGATAACTTTTATTAATTAAGGGCATAAGTTCTTGCTCAATAAATACTAAAAACTTTGCTGCACCACCGCCTTCACCTACTGGACCTTGTGGCTCTTTATTAACTGTAGGGTAAAAATCTCTGAGTCGATTGGTGTTTTCAACAGCGACAATAATAACCTCTGGCGCACGATTATCATTTTGCAAGCGCTCCATCACAGCACTTATAAGCGGTATGTTACCCGCACCATCAAGGCGATAAATGACCGGATAAACTTTGTTTGGATTAGCTTGATAACTCTTTGGAAGCTGGACTACAACTGTGCGCTCTTCGTTTAAAACTGCTGAATTAATAGTATGTATTTGTTGCGTATAGCTAATGGTTTGCTGTTTTAAATCAGGCTCTGCAAGTGTGCTACTAGAATAAAATATAAATAAACTACATATAAAAACAGCGGTTAATAAACGCATTACTAATCCTTTAGAAAATAGTGTGTTATTTAATCTAACAGGCTTTGAGGTACAAAAAAAGGCGCATTAAGCGCCTTTTTATCTTTAACAGTTAATTACCAACCTTTTGATTTTACTCAACCGTAACTGATTTAGCTAAGTTACGTGGTTGGTCAACGTCAGTACCTTTAATTACCGCTACATAGTACGAAAGTAACTGTAATGGCAATGTGTAAACAATTGGCGCAATAATGTCGTCAGTGTGGTTTACGTTGATTACACGCATTGTGTCGTCTGACTCAAAGTGTGAATCTTTATCTGCGAATACGTAAATAATGCCGCCACGTGCGCGTACTTCTTCTACGTTTGATTTAAGCTTTTCTAATAACTCATTGTTTGGTGCTACAACAATAATTGGCATGTCGGCATCAATAAGTGCAAGTGGGCCATGTTTTAGCTCGCCCGCTGCGTAGGCTTCTGCGTGAATGTACGAAATTTCTTTAAGTTTAAGCGCACCTTCCATTGCAATTGGGTATTGCGAACCACGACCTAAAAACAGCGAGTGATGCTTGTCTGCAAATTCTTCTGCAAGGTCTGCAATGCCATCTGCCAGTAGTAATGTTTCTTCAAGCTTAGCAGGAAGTACTTTTATAGCATTTACAATGGCACTTTGATCAAGCTGTTTTTCTTGCGCTATAGACGCAGTAAGCATTAACAAACCAACTAATTGTGTGGTAAATGCTTTAGTAGAAGCTACACCAATTTCAGCGCCGGCTTTGGTCATAAAGGCAAGGTCAGATTCGCGTACAAGCGATGAACCCGGTACGTTACAAATGGTCATTGAGGCCATGTAACCTTGCTCTTTAGCTAGGCGTAACGCAGCTAGTGTATCGGCTGTTTCACCCGATTGAGAAATAGTCACAAGTAGGCTATTTTCATGAACAAACGACTGACGGTATCTAAATTCAGAAGCTATTTCTACATTACAGCTAACACCCGCAAATTGCTCAAGCCAGTAACGGGCAACCATACCTGAATGGTATGACGTACCACAGGCAATAATTTGTACGTGTTTTACATCTTTAAATATTTGCTGAGCGCTGTCGCCAAAGGCATCAATTGCTACACGGTCGTCGTTTAAACGTCCTTCAAGGGTATTGCGTACCGCAAGTGGTTGCTCGTAGATTTCTTTTAGCATGTAGTGGCGGTAATCGCCTTTGCCTGATGCATCTTGTGTGATGTTTGATTCAACAACTTCACGTTCTACAGCATTGCCATTTTCATCAAAAATTTCTACTGTGTCGCGAGTAATACGCGCTACATCACCTTCTTCTAAGAAGATAAAGCTACGAGTAACGGGTAATAGTGCTAGCTGATCAGAGGCAATAAAGTTTTCGCCAAGGCCTAAACCTATAACAAGCGGGCTACCTGAGCGCGCTACGATGATTTCGTTGTCGTTTGCTTTATCAAATACAACTGTACCAAATGCACCTTCAAATTGCTTAACCGCTGCTTGAACAGATGCAAGTAACGTAGTGTGTTGCTTACGAAGCTTATGAATTAAGTGAACCATTACTTCGGTATCTGTTTCAGATAAGAACTCGTAGCCTTCTTCTTTAAGCGATGCGCGTAGGCTTGCGTGGTTTTCAATAATACCGTTATGTACAAGTGCTAGTTGGTTTTTTGATACGTGCGGGTGAGCGTTTTCTTCAGTAACGCTACCGTGTGTTGCCCAGCGTGTGTGTGCAATACCTGTATGGCCGCTAACGCCTGCTTTCTCAAGTGCAGCTTCTACGTTTACTACTTTACCGACTGCTTTTACAGTATTTAGCGTAGAGCCTTCTAATAGCGCTACACCTGCAGAGTCGTAGCCACGGTATTCAAGACGTTTAAGGCCTTCAACTAAAATTTTATTTACTGGACGTTCTGCAACTGCCCCAACTATTCCACACATAGTGTCTCCATTAATTTTTTAATTCTAGTAACTCGCTTTGTAGTTACTATCCAATAATCTCTGCACAAATTAGTTTTACACCACACGCCTCTATCGCTTTGCGTTTATCATCTGCTAAGCCAGTATCGGTTATTAAAGTGGTTACTATTTTCCACGGTAATTCTAAATTTGGTATTTTTCGGCCAATCTTATCTGATTCAACCATAACGATTACTTCGCGGGCTGCTTTTGCCATTACTTGGCTCAAACCAACTAACTCATTAAAGGTAGTAGTACCGCGCTTTACGTCTATGCCATCAGCACCAATAAATAGCTGATCAAAGTCATAAGAGCATAATACGTTTTCGGCAACTTGCCCCTGAAACGACTCAGAATGCGGATCCCAAGTACCGCCAGTCATTAAAAGTGTTGGCTCGTTTTCAAGAGATAGCAAACGGCTCGCCACTTTAATCGCGTTGGTCATTACAACTAACCCGCGCTTATTTGCAAGCTCTGGGATCATAGCGGCCGTAGTCCGCCCGCTATCAATAATAATGCGGTTATGATCTTTTATAAGTGCTGCAGCAGCCTTTGCTATTGCTACTTTTCGCTTAGAGTCTATTTCGTCACTTACAATTTCTTTAGGCAGTGCAATAGCACCGCCGTAACGGCGCAGTAACAGACCACTTTTTTCAAGCGCAGTTAAATCTTTACGAATGGTTACTTCAGATGTTTGAAACTGCTCAGCAAGCTTTTCAACAGCCACTTCACCTAGCTCATTAACTTGAGCCAATATATTATGGCGACGCTGCTGTGTGTTTCGTTTAGTCATAAAGTAAGATATTAAGTTTCGTTTCGAAAGATGTGCAAGTTTAAACGAAACAAGTTAAATGGCAAGTGAACGAACAAAAATAAAGCAGCTTTCAACAAGTAATAATAAAGGTAAAATAGCTTTAGCATCTCTTAACTAAACAAAGAAACCATAATGCAGCCATTTAATAGCTTAAACAAAGAGCTTTTAGCCCTACGTAAACAAACAGGCGAAATATGCCGACTCTTTAATAAAAGCCCGAGTAAAGGCAATTTAAAACGTATTAAAGAGCGATTCGCTCAATGCGGTGAAGGAGTAATTATAGAATCAGGTTTTCATTGCGATTATGGTAATCAAATTACTATTGGTGATCGTAGCTTCATAAATATTAACTGTACTGTATTAGATGCCCCAATTAGTGAAGCTTCAATTACAATTGGTGATGACTGCTTAATTGGTCCTAACGTTCAACTCTTAGCGGTATCCCATGCCGTTAACCCTACACAGCGACTCAATAAAGAAAACTTTGCATCACCCATCACAATAGGAGACAACGTGTGGATTGGCGCTGGTGCAATTATTTTGGCGGACGTATCTATTGGGGATAACAGTGCTATTGGTGCGGGATCTGTAGTTACTAAAAATGTAACGGCTAATACGGTAGTAGCGGGTAATCCAGCTCGTGAAATAAGAGCACTATAAATTTTAATCAATGTGTTTTTTAGTGCTCGCCTTACAGACCTACGCGATAGGTATTGTATTGGATGAGTGTACATTACGTGTGCGTATTTTACTTTTCTTCAGACGTAAAAAAGCCCGACTATTGCTAGTCGGGCTTTATACAATTTGAAGTCGGTGCGCTACGCAGTAGAATGTCGTGGTGTCCACAGCGCTCGAGAGTCACAGTGAAATGCTACACTATCTTTGTGTCGGGGCGGCCTTGTGCGGGGCTCGCCTTCGAGCTGTTTTGTTTGACTACTGAGCTCGGCATGGGCTCTTGGCTATTTACTAAACCCCAGACAGCAAAAAACCCGTTACATTGCTGTAACGGGTTTCTCTTATTTGAAGCCTGGTAATGTCGTAGTGCTCACAGCGGTGGAGAGCCACATAGCCAATGCGACACTATCTTTGTGTCGCGATATGAGTGTGTGTTAATTACGCACATTTTACTTTTCTGCAGACGTAAAAAAGCCCGACTATTGCTAGTCGGGCTTTCTACAATTTGAAGCCTGGTAATGTCCTACTTTCACATAGCAAATGCTACACTATCATCGGCGCTGTTTCGTTTCACTACTGAGTTCGGCATGGAGTCAGGTGGGTCCAAAACGCTATTGTCACCAAGCAAATTTGGTGCAAAGGAGTAATGACAAGCACGTAGTGCTTCTTTTTCCTTTGCGCAAGGTGCCTCTACTTTAACGCTACGCGCTAAGAGTCACCTCATAAATTTGGAAAATATCTGATAATATTTTTTAAGTCTTTAAGTAATATCTACTTTAGTCATTAACTTCTGTCGCTTTCACTGTCACAAAACGCGTTTGGCGTTGTATGGTTAAGCCTCACGGGTAATTAGTACAAGTTAGCTTAATGGCTCACACCACTTCCACATCTTGCCTATCAACGTTGTAGTCTTCAACGGCCCTTCAGAGACTTTAAAAGTCTAGTGAGAAATCATCTCGAGGCCTGCTTCGCGCTTAGATGCTTTCAGCGCTTATCAGTTCCGAACGTAGCTACCGGGCAATGCCATTGGCATGACAACCCGAACACCAGCGGTTCGTTCACTCCGGTCCTCTCGTACTAGGAGCAACCCCTCTCAATTCTCAAACGCCCACGGCAGATAGGGACCGAACTGTCTCACGAC
>NZ_LOFG01000004.1:0-121572 GCF_001469205.1 Pseudoalteromonas sp. H103
TTGGCGCTATCACAAAATGCGGAAACGGCCGAGCAAGACGCCTTCTCGTTGAAGGTGCACACACTTATCGGTATGCGGCAAATATATCGACAGATATGCAAAAACGACAAGAAGGTTTACCAAAGGACATTATTGATATTGCGTGGAAAGCACAACTTAGGCTCTGCAAGCGCTATAAAAAAATGATAGCCAAAGGGAAACACTACAACCTTGTTGTCACCGCAATTGCCCGAGAAATGATTGCGTACATATGGGCCATTGCAAAAGAAGTGGTACTTACGCCAGTGAACGCAAAACTTAGATTGGCAAGAGTACCCGCATGATAAACGAATTAGAGTTAATGCATGGGATCAAGCATCGGGTGTGGCACAACCACCGACGGCGTTAGGATGGCAATGCAGCTAACGCTGCATTGAACCACGAACATAGACTGAAGACAGGTGCCACGACGGAATAAGTAAGGTCTGCTCTGTTGCTAGAAATAGTAATAACCAACGAATATCAGCAAGATAACCGACGAAATTACTTGCTTCATCTTATGTATTAACTCGCTCTAATTCGAGCTAAAGTAATTATGGCTTAAAAAAGTTAGGCAGGGATCAGTGCGTTTAACTTGACAGTGGGAGTCATACCAACGCCTTACTAAGCGGCGCGAAATTGTTGGCTAAAATTGCGAGGAACGAGCGCTAGCCAACTGTTTAGCGTCCGTTTGAGTAACTTGTTAGTTGCCTTTTGCAAACTGCCAAAAGTCTCTGTTTGCATATAAAACCCAATTTAAATTTTTTGGAACCATATAGAAATAAAGAATATCGGTAGAACTTTGAAAAGAATTAAAGTTTGCCCAGTTTAAATTCAGCTGTTCAGTTAACCTTTTAGTTAAACCTGAATCTTTGAATATACGCTCGAAAGACTCAAATACAAACACAGTATCGTTATTTTGATACTCTAATATATTTGAGAATACCTGATTAAATTGAGCTTCAGATAACCAAGGCTTCAATTCTGAATTGGAGTTTTTAGTGATTTCCCAATAGTTAGAAGTAAGCTTTAATTCTTGGTCATTTTCAGTATCGATAATCGATTTCAAATCATCAAAGTTCAACTTATACTCCTAAGGCAACTAACAGCTTATTGAACACCACTTTGGGGGTTTATAGCACCCCAAAACGGCGTATATTACATTGTGCAATAATTCCACTAAATAACTTTAATGTAAACAAGTATTTAGGCATTTTATAAAAAGCCCTTTGTTATTTTGCACCAAAACGGCGTTTAATAATGTTATTGGACAAAATTAAATTAGCTGTTTATATAAACAGTTACTTCTGTAAGTTAGCTTTATTTATGTAGCTACCTTTTACGACCATAATTAACGAACGTACGGATACTAAGCGCTACACAAGCTTATTGAGGCTTACTTATACTGGATTAGCATTTTTATACGCTTTAATAGTTAACGTTTAGCCTTATTCGGTAAAAAAACTCGATTAAAAACAGAGGAAAGTAATACGAATATTTTGGCTTTATGTATTTAGCGCGTAATTAGCTAAAGCATTGGTGAGATAAGCGAGCCTTAACATATTGATAATACAGGCTCGCTAAGGTGTTTACCTTACATCAAAGTTCACATGGTCAAAGTATGGGTTTTTCTCACGCGCTTTAAGTACGCTAATTGTAGTAAGCACGATGAGTTGCAGCTCGCTATTTACGTTAACAGCTATGCATTCGTCTCTATTTACATTGCGTTTTGTATCCGTTGCTATCCCGCATACACCATCACCATATTTTAATACAAGCTCAATATTCAGCCTGTGCATACAGGCAATTTCGATGTAGTCATATTGGTGGCAACTGATCATAAAGCCTCGTTATAAATTATTTAGCTGATTGAAAAAGCATTAAATGTGCTATTACTGCAAGGTTGGCGATATACCAAAAATCTTTAATTACAAACAAACCGAGACCATCTAATAAAGTGGCGGCACTAAATGCACCGGTTGCGGTAATTAAGAATGTTTGGGTCATCATAAATACGCTTAAACACGCTAAGCCACTTACAATAATTAGCTTTTTATTATTTAAAAATAGCCCTAAGCCCAATAACACAGCAAATAATACATCAAACCCGCCAATCACGTTAGACGCGCCTTGTACGCTAAATACCGTGTATAACCACGACATAAACGGTGAGGTTTCTACTAAACCTACAATGCCTTTTGCTTCAAATTCATAAAACTTCATGCCGCCAATCCACAATAAAACCATGGCAACCGGTATAAAGTTTAAAAGTACGTGTTGTTTGTCGGTAAGTTTGTCTTTATAAAACAAAAATAAATACAAAGGCACTATTGCAAAGTATTTAATTATGCCCTGCCCACTACCAATGATTGGAAAGCCACCAAGTTGCGCCATCCAACGGTTACTGGCAAACAAGGTAAGTAATGCAACCAAACTTATAATTGCTGCAAGTAAAAGTGCTGGCGTAGGTTTCATTAGTTTAAGGCGAGCGAGCACGGTGGCAAACGCTAAGGCAATCATAAAGGAGCCACTAATTAAACCTAATGCAGATACAGACATTAGCGAGTCAACGCCATAAAAACTAAACGTAGCCGTTAACGTATTAGGGTTTGATCCTAACGCAAACGACAAGCCAAGTAGCAAAAAGCTACTCGCTAATAAAAAAGTAATCACGTTATTGGTTAGTTTTAAGTTCATTGTATTTCCAAGTATTCGTTGAGGTTTATAAAGACCTTACGAACCTATAAAACAATTCAAGCTAACTCTTAAAAATCATAGTTGATTAAGCACACTGTAAGCTCTTATCGGGTAATGTAATCAATCACTTTAGTTTATAGTTAATTTCCTCTTTATTAATAAAATAAGTTTAATTTTCATATGATGTGCGTCATCTTTTTTATTATTAAATGAAGTAGAATAAGGTTGCCTTTTCAATACACAGAATGCATGCATTTCTAAAACTTAGGGACATTTTTTAATGAAAGGTACTGATATTCGAGTTACCTCTGGACTGATTTCTATAGCCATTGTTTTACTACTTTGGTTTGCTGTACCACCTCCGCAAGGTGTTACCGAAAATGCATGGCATTTGCTCGCTTTATTTATTGGTACTGTAGTTGCCATTATTGGTAAAGCAATGCCTATCGGTGCCATTGCTATTTTAGCTATCACTTCTGTTGCGTTAACCGGCGTAACTAATGACAGCCCATCTGGCGCTATTAAAGATGCATTAAGTGGCTTTTCTAATTCATTAATTTGGCTGATTGGTATTGCTATTATTATTTCTCGGGGTTTAGCTAAAACTGGTTTGGGAAACCGTATTGGCTATAATTTTATTTCTTTTTTTGGTAAAAAAACTATTGGTATTGGCTATGCACTCGCGCTGTCTGAACTTGTTATAGCGCCTGTGACGCCAAGTAATACCGCGCGAGGCGGCGCTATTATTCACCCAATTATGAAGTCGATAGCAACAAGCTTTGGCTCGTCCCCTGAGGAAGGTACCTCTCGTAAAATTGGCCACTACCTTGCTTTAGTGAGCTACCATATAAACCCTATTACATCAGCTATGTTTATTACAGCGACTGCGCCAAACCCTCTAATTGTAAAGCTGATTGCTGATGCTACTGGTGCAAATATTAGTATTACTTGGAGTACATGGGCGCTCGCAGCGCTTGTTCCTGGTTTGCTATGTATTGCCCTTGTGCCTTTGGTTGTTTATGCCATTTACCCACCTGAAGTTAAAAGTACGCCCGACGCTAAAACCTACGCAGAATCTAAATTAACTGAAATGGGCCCAATGAGTTATGGCGAAAAAATAATGGTGGGTGTTTTTGCTATGCTGCTTGTTTTATGGGCCGGCGTACCTGCAATGATTTTAGGGGCTGACTACGCAGTTAATACAACCGCAGTGGCTTTTTTGGGTCTGTCGGTTTTATTAGTGACTGGTGTATTAAGCTGGGACGATGTACTTAAAGAAAAGTCTGCGTGGGATACCGTTGTTTGGTTTTCAGCATTAGTAATGATGGCCACTTTTTTAAATAAACTAGGTTTGGTAACGTGGTTTTCAACACTTGTTGAGAGCAATATTGCGCAACTGGGCTTTGACTGGATTGTATCGGCTATTATATTGGTAGCTGTGTATTTTTATGCTCATTACTTTTTTGCCAGTACCACAGCACATATCACTGCTATGTTTGCCGCATTTTACGCCGCAGGTTTAGCGCTTGGCGCTCCTCCTTTATTTTTAGGCTTACTGTTAGCTGGCGCTTCATCACTCATGATGTCGTTAACGCATTACGCAACAGGCACATCACCCATAGTGTTTGGCTCAGGCTATGTATCGTTAAAAGACTGGTGGGTAATGGGCCTTATAATGAGCGTTATTAATTTAAGTGTATGGGGAATTATTGGCGGGCTTTGGTGGAAGGCACTTGGGTATTGGTAGTATTGCCTTTGTTAGCTTGGCTTGCACATTTAATACTGCAGACTTATTTTGATTAGTTCTACTAATATAAACATTAAGGCTGTTGCAAGGTAGCACTATGGTTTTTAAATTCATAAAGGCAGCATATTCAGACCGAGGCTACTTATTAAGCCTCAGAAAACTGACTATGGTTGAACACTTAGAAAATGCCGGGTTATTTTTAACTGAGCAACAGCATAATGAAAGGGTTGATGAGCAATACGATTGCTCTCATCTCATACAGTTTAATGGTGATATTTTAGGTACGTTAAAGTACAAAATATGGGGTAGCCACATTGAAATAATGCAATTGCAAATACACCCCAACCATCAAAATAAAGGCTACGGCAGAGGCGTTATTGAGCAAGTAATTAAAACTGCAAAGTTAAAGCCTATCAAACTAACAGTACTTAAAAACAACCCTGCTAAAGCACTTTATACTCGACTAGGCTTTAAGATCACTGGGGAAGATAACTATGAGTACCATATGCAAACCCAGCCTATAAATAACTAAGAGCTACTCTCTTTGATCTTTAAAATCTTTTTTTCTGAAAATGGTTAGGTGCCAGCCCCATTTAAGCGAGCCTAATCTTAAAAATACAGTGGTAAAAAGTGAGCCTAAAATACACCAAATGTAATCGACTTCTATGGTAAACAGCGCAGCATAAACTAGGCCGCCTACTAAACAGGCTGAAGCATAGGGCTCGTTTCGCATAACTGAAGGTACTTCGCGGCAAATTACGTCTCGTATTAGGCCGCCAAAAATCCCTGTGGTGATCCCCATTGTTATCGCTATTACCATACCTGTGCCGCTTATTAATGCTTTTTCTATTCCCATAATATTAAATAAGGCCATACCTATGGCATCGACTAATAAAAAGTAATAGTTATTTACATGAGGTAAGTAGCGCACAAAAAATATGGTGGCAATAATAGCGGCGTATGTTGAGTATAAATACTCTGGCGTGGCTATCCAAAAAATAGGTTTATCTAAAAGTATGTCTCTTAGCGTACCGCCACCTAAAGCAGTTACAGTTGCTACCACCACTACACCAAAACCACTTATGCTTTTTTCATAGCCGAGCAATGCACCTGCTACCGAAAAAAATGCCACCCCAAGCAGCCCCAACACCATAAAATATTCAGCGGTCATGTGCAGTCCTTTTAAAAATTTATAAATGAGTGCATCAACTTATATGCCAAAAATAATTAGCAAGAGCAAAAAGAGGATTAAAAATGTTATTTAAAAACAATACAGTAGTAAACGTTTAACGCGGTTGTAGGTCAGGCTTAATAAAATATAATATTTAAAAAGGTAATTATTTTAAAAGTGAGTAGTTTTTACATATTTTTTGTTTTTAGCTGAGCTGCCTTTTTAAGCGCCCACCAGCCAATTATTAGGCTCATTAGTATACGTACGGGAAAGTAAATAACAGCAGGAATACCAAATAACCAATTGGCAAAGCCTTCGGGCATTACATAAAACGCAACCTGCTTCACCCAATATATAAACTCAACATACTGTGCTAAAAAGTCATTAAGCGATAAATTTAAAAGTGCTAAATTATTACCTATTAAAACCCATAGTGCATACAAGCCAAGTAAGCCGTCGCCCACACTGCCAATATATGATGAGTAGCCAATAAATAATAAAAAGCTGCGCATAATAAGTCCTTGTTGCTGCATCGTTAAGTTAAAAAATAAACTAGCTAAGTTAATTGCAGCCTTTGTTGGTTTTAACTAGGTGAACGTCATGAACACTTGCGTGCGCCCCACAGTAAAACATGTAGTTAGAGCAATGATAGTTTTTATCCTTAATATGCAAGCCATTCTCGTCAAATTCTAGTTCAAACTTACAGTTAATATCGTATTCGGGCTCTTGTTCTTCAAACACTAGTTTTTTACCCTTTAGTATTAAAGGCAATGGTTCTGAAACTCCTTCTACAGGGGCGGTGATAGTACAAATGTGAAAGTTGTAACCCCATATCAAGCCTTCTGTAAAATATTTATCATCTTCTTTAAATACATTTATATAGCTCGTTTTTAACTTAAAACGCTCATTACTTTCGCTCCCATCTTCGTTGAGCATAGGGATCGCACTCGTTATTTTATCCGTCCTTGAATAGCATCCCTCAAATGAGCTTGCATATGAATATTCACTAAAGATGGCACTTGCTAGCATCAAAAATATTAAAATCGGTTTGCTCACCACAACTCCTTGCTGCGCTGTTAATCTTCCTCAAAAAAACGGCCCTTATCATCTGTCATTTTTACTGGTAGGGCGTTATCAACCATAAAATAATAAAAGCGTAGGTCGTCAATTAAATCTGGTGCCGTTATTTCAATATCTTGGTATGTGGCGTTTTTAAATTTAAATCTTAAAATATGCTCAAAACGCTTAGTTTGGCAATAAAGTACTTCTTCTAGCTCAAACACCTTTATATTTATGCCGAGTAGTTCAAACTCGCCATTTACAATTTCAACTGCCTGAGATTGTTCCTTATTTGCACAATACCACTGTGAAAACACCCTCAATAATACAAACGCAAATAAGTATAAAAATTGATGCAGCAAAGGCTGTTCAATAAATACCTCTACCCAAAATAAAATTATAACTGCGATAAATGTATTGAAACCAAGTGTCCAAAGTAATTTTGCACTGGGTGCTTTTTTATACCTCGTTAGTTTATTCATAAATACCTTTTAAACATTATCCTTAGCTGGGTATTACTACTTCTCAATATAACTCACTTTGGTTCCTGCTATATGGTCGTGTAAACAGCGTTTATCTTTTGCAAAAATAAAGGCTGGATTAACTACGCCAGCTATCACCTGCCCTACAGAAGGTACAAGCGATAACAGCTGCATGGGTAACATGCGTTTAAAGTAAATAGTTGTAAAACTCGCTTTTGTGCCATCTATGTTTTCTATACGAATAGACATACAGTACTTACCAATAGTTTGTCCGCTGTGATACATAAGGTAACCATGAAGTACTAAAACGCTAAGTACACCATAACCCAATAAAAACAAAGATAACCCAAGGGTTGGCTGCATTAAGCTATCAAAGCCGATATACATCATTAAAGGTATAGTAAAAGCGATTCCTATTAGGCCATCAATTATGGCAGCAACGAGCCTATCCCCGCGTGATGCTTGTTCGCCCACTATTTTTGAGTCGGTATTTTGTGTGGGATCTTGCGCTTCTCGGGTTTTAATAAGCTCGTCTATTTCTTTTGCGCGCTCAGGAAAGCGTTCTCGATCAATTACTTTTGCGCTGGAGTAAAGCTCATCTAAGGTGTAGGAGGTAAAGTCTATTTGAGTGTTCAATTTTGTACATTCCTTTGAATAATCCTCCTCAAAATAGCATATATAGTTAATAATATTCAATAAGTTATAAAGCAGACTATTTAGCCATTAAGCTTATAGCCAACCCCATAAACTGCAGTAATAGGGTTTAAATCGCTTTTAATATCATTAATTTTTTTACGAATATTTTTAATGTGGTTATCAATATTACGGTCTGATATTTCAACTGTGTGGTTATAAACGCTATTAATGATATCTTCACGGCTAAATACACGGCCCACATGGCTAATAAACAATAAAAATATTTTAAACTCTACTGCTGTCAGCGCTAGGCTTTTACCATGGACTAAAGCTACGTAATCATCTTTAAATAACTCAAATTCACCATAGCTAACTACATTATTTTTAGGCTGGCTTGTGCGCCTTAATACGGCTTTTATTCTGGCCATCACCTCTTTAGGGCTAAAAGGTTTGCATATGTAGTCATCAGCGCCAAGTTCAAGCCCTTGTAATCGGTCTAGCTCTTCACGTTTGGCGGTTACCATAATAATAGGTATGCTTGAAAACGACCTAACCTGTTTGCAAATAGTTAGCCCGTCAATATGAGGGATCATTAAATCGAGTAAAATTAAATCGGGCTGATTATTTTTTACAAAGCTCACTACTCCATTGCCAGTGTTAAAATACTCTGTGCTGTAACCTTGTTGTTGGCTGTAAGCTATGAGTACTTCGGCTATGTTTTTTTCGTCTTCTACTATTAGTATTTTTTGTTTAGTCATCGTGTTACTCAAAAAGCGGTAAAGTTATTTTAGCTTCGAGCCCACCTAGTGCACTATGGCCAAGCGTAATATCGCCATTGTGCGCCAACACTATTTGCTGGCAAAGCGCTAAGCCAAGCCCCGAGCCGCCAAATTCTCTATTACGAGACTTTTCTACTCGGTAAAATCGCTCAAAAAGTTTGTTTAATTCTTCGCTTTTGACCCCGGGTGCTGAGTCTTGAATACATAATGTAACTTCTTTACGTTTAAGGTTTTTGCAAATAGTTATATTTACTTGCCCACCAGCATGGGTGTATCTGCAAGTGTTTTCTAGTAGGTTGGTAAATAACTGCATTAAGCGGTCTTTATCGGCATTTATAAAATATTGTGGCGCGGCAATTAAACTTTCATTGTTTAAGGTTAGCGATCGCTCTTTAAAACGTGCGCTAAAATTTTGTAAAGCGAGTTTAAATACCTTGGTTAAATCAAGCTTATTAAAATGATAGGTTAAATTAGCTGTGTCGTTATTTACCAGTTGAGCTAGGTCGTCAACAATATGATTTAAGTTATCTACTTGCTCTATTAATAAGTTTATACGTTTTTCGTCGGCTATAAAAACGCCATCTTGCACAGCTAATAAATGAGAGCGCAATACAGTAATGGGGGTTTTAAGTTCATGAGACGTATCCGACATCCATTGAAAGCGCATTTGCTGGTTGTGCTCAAGTGTATTAGCCAACTCGTTTACGTTACTTGTGAGTATACCTAGCTCATCGCGCGTTAAAGGGGTTATTCGGTTTGAAAAGTTCCCTTTATTAAGCTGATTTGTGCCATGCACTATTTGTTTAATTGGCTTAGTTAAATGACGAGAGAGTAAAATAGCCATTACAAAAGCCAATAAAATTACAAGCAGTGTGATCATAATGTAGTTATGAAACTGAGCCGTTAAAAAGGCTTTTGCGGGGCTGTTTTCAACTAAGCGTGACGGCATTAAACCAAGCCAGCCAACGGTATTTTTGTTAATTACTATAGGCTCAATATGAGGATTGTCGGCTATTTGAGGCTTGCCTACCACAACCTGTTTCTCTGCGTTATATAAGCTAATACGCTGCCCTGTTTTAAGCAAATCGGCGGGTAAATTTATCCATAACAATGAAGGGGTTGGTTGTAGTGGTTTGCTTGCTACGCTACTTTTTGGCTTGCTTTTAACTGGTTTAGATTTTGGGGCAACAATAGAGCGCCATAAATGTACACTTTGAGAAATACCCTGCCAGCTATTATATTGGCTATACACTTTGGTAAGTTGCTGTTTTACATTAGCTAAATGCTGTTGTTCTTCTTTTTCAACAAAGTTATTAAACTCGCTAGCAAAGTTCATATAAATAAACACAAACATTAAGCCTACGAGCGTTATATTCGTTATAAAAAATGCTAAAAAGAATTTATGTATTAGTTTCACTGGCACTCTATTTTTTTAGGCTGTAGGCGTGTGCGGTAATAGTGCTTACACTCTAATTAGCAGTATTGCATAACGAGGGTTTACAATTAAGCTTTAAATAAATAACCCCTCGTTATTTAGCACATTAAAAGCTGGCGTTTAAAGCTTCACCAGCATTGAGCAACTTATACTGCGGTTTAACAATGTTAGCGTGCACCGCGCCTAAGCTTTTAGAAAACGACAACGACACATCACTTACTTTTGAAACCTTATGCCGTGCTAGCAAAACTATTTCATCATGTTGATTTGGGTATGTGTTGAATAATGCTCGCTCAAACTTTATTGCTTGATTATTTATTTGCAATTGAGTCGATTGTAAAAGCATAATTTTAATATAGCTTTGCTGATCGTTTATGCCCAAATTTTCTGGCATAACTTGTTCTATGTCGCCCATTAACCACGCTTGATCACTTTGTAATGTAGATGCTAAATGGGCTGTGTCGGTTATTATTTTAACTTCTACTTGGCCATCTCTTAAAATAATATGAGCACTTGTGCCATTAAGCTCATGCGCGCTCACGGCTGCACTTAAATTTAGTAATACACACATAAAAATTAAATAGCACTTTTTTAATACAAACATATCTTGCCTTTAAGTTTATTAATGCGGCTCATTTATAGTTACTCTACAAATAAGCGTATTATCGGTCTCTAAATCGCTACCCCAAATAAACTGTGCGGTTTTATCCCAGTTTATATCATCGAACCCGTCTTTAGGGCTTACCGAGGAGGTGGTATGCTCGGTAGCATTAGGCCAGGTGCTGTCATCAAAGTTACTTTTTAACCAATCGCGTGGCGCTTCTTTTGCCATATATTTGCACGGAGCGATACCTGCGGTTGGGTTTTGGCTATTTTCACATGTTTTATCTAGTGGGGCTTTGTGTAACACTTCACATTTTAAGGTTTTATTACTTACCGCCACTATTTTATTATTTTTGGTATCAGTAATTTGCATTATAAAACCACCATCGCCCATTTGCTGCCTGCGCGTACCTATATACTCAAGCCCTGTATTATTTTGCTTAAAGTCTTTAATAATAAAATTAAGCTGTATAGGGTAAGACGCTGAAAAGTTAATGCTTTCTGCATTAAAAGATCGCTCTGTAGTAATAGGTACAGAGTCTTCAATTAGTAATTTATCTCCAATATAGGCTGCAAACCAATTGTCGGCCCATGCCTCTAATTTAAAACGAGCTTCGGGATTATTTTGACTTAGTTTTTTAGCTTGTGGTTGCTGACCTCGGCAAAAAGTCCCTGTTTGAATACCGTTTTTGTTACTAATGGTTTTTTGTTTAAAGTCAAAGCAGTCATCCCCCTGCTGTGAAGGGCTATAAGTTGTAAAGTATTGCTCATTTTTATATGTGTAGCGCATAGTACGGCTACCATCTTCGCCTACTGTGTGAGTTAAATTTGTTACCCCACCAACAGGTGGTTTTAATTGAGATCTAATACCATGGGTATCACCACTAAGCGGCGCAACTCGTGGTAATACACGCGTATCTACCTCACCTACTAAACATTGAAAAATATACGGTGCATTTTTTGATGTGTGGTATCGGTAGCCAAACTTGCTATCACTTTGCCCGTTACACACATCGAGTTCGTTTTTGGCAATGGTACTGCCATCAGGGTTTTTATTGCCATACAGCGGGTATCCGTCGTACGCCCAGCCAATAATGGCATCACTGCTTTGGTTTTTCATTGTGTCGATCATACATGTGGGTGCTACATGGTAGTGGTAATCATCCCCGCGCCCTGCATGGCCGCCACAGTTATCTAGTTGGCCTAACTTTATAGTATCGTGTTTGGCATCATACTGATTAATGTTTAACTCACCTTGCGATGAATAATCGTAAATTGGTACACCATTTACCGCTACACCAAGTGCTGCATCTATTGTTGTAAGCTTTTTGGCCTTTTCGGGAGCTAACTTAATAGGTGCGGCGTAATTTTTTGCTGGTACTGGCACCTGTTCATTAGTACCTGTTATACCCGTCATCACAGGGTGTTCAGGGTAAGTATTCGATACTATGTAAGCATATTGGTTATCGCAGGTAACGCGTGCGTTTTTACTAAACCCTGCGTTATTTACAGAGCTTTTTATTGTATTACAGCGACTAGATTGCAAAGCTGTTAAATCAACAGGAGGTGCTGAGTTAACTAAACTTAAAGGTGTTTTTATACTTTCATGCACTTTAGGCTTTTTACGTGCAGGCTTATGTGGACTGCCTGCTCGCTCGTAAGTTACCGTCATTTGTGCTGAGTCTAGGGTAATATTTTTTATAGCTTTAAGTAAGGTAGCTCTATCTACTTGAGTGTTTTTAGCAAAATTTATCGCATCCGATAGTGCATAAACAGTATATGTATAGCGTTTTTCACCAGGCCCCTTTGAGCAAGGCGGCGCATACTGGTTTAAATTATTAACACTGTTGCTACCAAGTTCTGCTTTAATATCAGCTAAATTTTGGCCGCTATTTATGCGTGAAGTGCTTGCATTAATATTATAAACATTCCAATACCAATGTACTCCATCGGGCGCATTGTGATGCATTATGAGAGCATAATACTTTGTGCCTTTTGGTGCTCCGCTCCAGCTAAGAGGGGGGTTAACACTATTGCCATCACAGGTATAGGCTACAGGTAACGTACCGTTATTTTTCATTACGTTACTAACTAATTTAAACGTATTGGATTCCGAGCTTTGTGTATTACTTGTGTTGTTATTACACCCAGCTAACGAAACCCCGTACACTATGGCAAAGCATAATATCCATAAGTTTTTCATTTTTTGCGCTCCAATATGTCACAGCAGATATAAATATTTATAGATAGTGTAATAAGCAATTGTAGGGGAATTATGTAGATTGGTAGTTTGTATCTTCAAACTAGTTAACAGGGCCTAAAGGCCCTTATAATTTTTATAGTTTGTAATTAAGTTTTAAGCGCCGCAATAAGCCAATATTTAATAGGTTAAAAAATAACAAGGCCAACAACACAATTAAAAAAGTAAGAAGTTGATAAAAAAGTAAATTAATATTGCTTTGTGCGCCTTCAAATAACTATTTTTTGTCAATTTAAGCTTATATGAGGGCGTTTTAAAATTAAAAACATTGCTCTACTGTACTGCATCTTTATTTTTAGGGTTTACTAAATTCATTACCGCAAGGTAAATCCAACCACCAATAAAAGTAAATCCTAAGGCAAACGTAACAAATGCACTAACAAGCTTTGAACGATTTTGTTTAGCAGCTATACGTACAGAAAGTAAGGCAGGTATTAAAGATGAAAAAATTAAAATAATGTAGATAAAATTAGCACTAATATTCATAAAAAATCCTTTATGTTAATTGGGAAATGGCTATCTTTTAAGGTAATACCATAAATACTAAAAGATATTTAAACCACATCTAAAGCTATCATAAAAAGTGCTTTTATAGGTACATTTAATAATGCAAAAAAGGCTGCATTAACTAGCAGCCTTTTTTGTATTCGGTAACGCTTAAAGTTTTAAAAATGCCATTTAACCATTAGGTTTGGGTTGTGCTCTGTTTGACCGTCTACACCAAACTTATTTTTCCAATATACGTATTCTATGCCTACATCAAGGCGACCTGTGTCTAGGCCAAGCATAGGAGCAATGTTGTATTTAAGTTGTGAGGTAAAGTTAAAACCGCCTTCACTTTTACCAAACATAGTGTCGGTGCTATCAACAATATCTAAAAAGCCATCGTATCTAAAGTTACCGTTGTTATAGCCCCACGTTACGGTTATTTGGTTGTTATCTTCACGCTCTATACCTATATCGTCTTGAAAACGACGGTAATAAGCCACATTAAAGTATTGAAAACCAGGTACATCTAACGACACGCCACCACCTAATAAATAGTTATTTTGATCGGTATCGCCTGAGCCATATTCTGTTTGTAGCCCTAAAAACACCTCTTTAACAAAGCCGTCTTGTGGTTTATACAGCGTTGGGTTTATATTTAGCTCTCCGTATACTTCATCAGGGTTACTTAACCTATCCATAAAGAAAAACGTGCTTCCCCAGGTATGGCCCGATGCGTGCTCAATGGTTACTACGCTTCTGTCGTCTTCCTCGCCAGAAAACGGTTCTAGGTAATCTGCACCAGTCATAGCGGTAATACTAAAATCTGACCAAAGCTCTTTTGCCGACACGCCCGTTGAACACAGTGATATTGCAGTTACTAACGCTAAACTTTTTATTGTTTTGATTTTCATTATTGATCCCTTTTTTGTAATTTTATTAGTTTAGTTAAGATGATCTGTACTTGCTGAATAATTTTCAGGCAATACCAGCGTCATAACTATTGCTGTTAAACCTGATACCGTAACAGCACTTCCAAATATGGCGGTTACTAGCTTAGGCGCATTAATAAATAGCTCTGGTACAAAACTAACCCCTAGCCCCATGCCTAAGCTCACCGCAATAATAAGTAAGCTACGGCGATTGATTTTTTCACTGGCCAGTATTTTGACCCCTGCGGCTGCCACGGTACCAAACATCACGAGCGTTGCGCCGCCTAGTACAGGTTTTGGTATGTTTTGCAGTACAGCACCAATTACCGGAAATAATCCTAAAACAATCAGTATTGCGCCAATCCATAGGCCAATGTACCTACTTGCTACACCGGTTAACTGAATAACGCCGTTGTTTTGACTAAAAGTAGTATTAGGAAAGGTATTAAACGCGGCTGCAATCATTGAGTTAACGCCATCACCTAAAATGCCTCCACGTATGCGTGCTAAATAGCTTGCACCTTTAACGGGTAATTTAGATACTGCACAATTAGCGGTTATATCGCCGGTCGATTCTATGGCTGTAATAAGGTATAAAAAGCCAAAAGCAATCATGGCGCCAAAATCAACATTAAAGCCATATTTGAATGGTATTGGCATGGCAATTAAATCAAACTCGCCCACCTCAAATTTGGCAATACCTAATAAAACCGCTAGCAGCCAACCTACTATCATGGCTACAACCACAGCAGTAAGCCTTACCCATTGGTTTTTACTGGCGTTAAGTAACACCACTAGTGCCACCACCGAAAAACCAACAATTAAGTTACTTGCTGAAGCAAAATTTTCGGGCATATTAGTTAATAACCATTGGCCACCGCCTATGTCGGTCATGCCTACTTTAATGAGGTAAACCCCAATGGTGGTGATCACCACACCGGTGACTACAGGTTTAATTACCTTCCCGAGTTTTTCTATAAAAAAACTAATAAAAATCTCTACAAAGGCCGCTAAAAAACACACTGCAAATATAGTGGCAAGTACCTCATCGTTATTGCCCCCAGTGGCTTTTACGGTAAATCCGGTTGCCAAAATGGTGCCTAAAAAAGCAAAGCTAGTGCCTTGAACGCATATAAGCCCTGAACCAACAGGCCCTACTCGTCGCGCTTGTATAAAAGTACCAACTCCCGATACAAACAGCGCCATACTAATTAAATACGGTATTTCGCTACCAAGCCCCAATACCCCACCAATAATAAGCGTGGGCGTAATAATGCCAACAAAGCTTGCTAGCACATGTTGTAGTGCGGCAAAAAATGATTCAGTTAGCCCTGGTTTATCATCTACCGCGTATATTATGTCTTCTGAAATAGCTTCTTGGTTTGACATGGTCAATATCCTTTTAGCGCTTAAATTTGGGCAAGGTAAAACAACCTTGCCCTTATTTTAATTTAACTACCTAAGCGCTTATTTAAGCTGCCCTTCAACGCCTTCTACGTAAAAGTCCATACCTAGTAAGGTTTTATCATCGATTGTTTGGCCCGCTTTAGTAACCAACTCACCTTGCTGGTTTTTAATTGGACCACTAAATGGATGAAACTCGCCATTAGCAATTTTTGCACTAAGAGCGTCAATTTCAGCGACTACATTGGCAGGAATATCTTTACTCAGTGGCGCTAAACGCGTCATACCAGCGTCTATACCTTTCCATACATCTTGCGATTGCCACTCGTCGTCAAGCACTTGCTGTACACGCTGGGCATAAAACTCATCCCAATGGTGCACAGGTGCCGTAAGGTGCGCTTTTTTACCATAGCCGCTCATATCTGAGTGGTAACCAATCGCGTATATTCCGGCTGCTTCTGCGGCTTGAAGTGGCGCAGGCGAGTCGGTATGTTGAGTAATAATATCAACACCTTGGTCGATTAAGCTGTCGGCAGCTTCGCGCTCTTTACCTGGGTCGAACCAGCTATTAACCCAGACTACTTTTACTTTTGCGTTAGGTTTTACTGAGCGCAGGCCTAAAGTAAACGCGTTAATACCGCGTATTACCTCAGGAATAGGAAACGCGGCAATATAGCCAATACTGTCAGACTTACTCATGTGCCCAGCAATAACACCGGTTAAGTAACGTCCTTCGTAAATACGGTCAAAGTAAGTGCCTACATTTTTAGCGCGTTTATAACCTGTTGCATGCTCAAACTTTACATTAGGAAAACGTTTAGCCACTTTAATGGTCGGGTTCATGTAGCCAAACGAGGTGGTAAATATTAAATCGTGCCCGCTTTTAGCTAATTGTGTAATAACTCGCTCTGCATCGGCGCCCTCAGGTACGCTTTCTACAAAGGTGGTTTCTATTTTTTCGCCAAATTTTTCTTCTAGGTAGTGGCGGCTTACATCGTGTGTGTAGGTCCAACCGGCTTCGCCAATGGGGCTTACATATACAAACCCTACTTTTACGCTGTCTTTTGCAAGTGCACTAGCGCTTAACCCTAAGCTAAGTGCTACGCCAAGCGCTGTTATTAGTTTTTTCATTGTTATTCTCCGTGTTGTATTTTTAATATCCTGTTGAAGGCTTATTTTTACTCTTTATTTAAAGTTTTAATGCCCTTTGTGCCACGGTTTCCCTAGCCACATGGGTTCGTACATTTTTAGTTTTTGTTTATTTTTACTTAGCATAATCAATACAATAAGCGTTGCACCATAAGGCAGCATGGCCAGTAAATTAGAATCAATCGCTAAGCCAAATGCCTGTGCCACTAAGTGCATAATGCTGGCAAAACCAAATAAATAAGCGCCGAGCATTACCCGCTCAATTCGCCAGCTTGCAAAAACCACTAAAGCCAGCGCTATCCAGCCACGCCCTGATGTCATGTTTTGTGTCCAAAGCGGTGTGTAAGCAAGTGACAAATACGCCCCTGCAATACCCGCTAATGCGCCGCCAAACATCACCGCTAAATAACGAGTACGCATTACTGGTAAACCTAGGTTATTGCCTACACCTGGGCTTTCGCCAATAGCACGTACTGCAAGCCCTGCTCGATGATGTTTAAAAAATAAATAAGCACCTAGCACTAACGCCCAGCTTAAATACACAATGGCATCTTGCGAAAATAGCGCTTTGCCCAGTACCGGAATATGCTCAAACCCAGCAATTGCTAAAGTAGGTAAAGCATTAATGGTTTTTCCCTCATAGTCGGCGCCTAAAAAGGCCGACAAACCCGTGCCAAAAATAGTGAGCGCCAATCCTGCTGCCACTTGGCTGGCATTTAAATTAAGTGCTACAAACGCAAATACTAACGACGCCATAATCCCCACAAGCGCAGCCACACTAAAGCCTATAAGTAGGTTGTCGCACTGGTACATGGTTATAAATCCTGCCACCGCACCGAGCAGCATCATGCCCTCTTGCCCAAGGTTAAGTGTGCCGCTTTTCTCACATACCATTTCACCTAGTGCCACCAGCAATAAAGGCGTACCGGTACGAATAGTGGCGTATAAAATATTAGTAATAACCTCTAAATCCATTTTTATGACTCCTGTGCAATAGGGGTTAACTGCGTTTGTTGTTTAAATGGCAGCGATAATTTAATGCGATAACCAATAAGCACATCGCACGAGAGTAAATAAAACAGCATTAACCCCTGAAAAATACCGGTAATCGCATTGGGCAAACCTATGTTTATTTGCGCCATTTCCCCGCCCATATAAATAAGCCCCATTAGCAGCCCTGCTAAGGTAATACCCAGAGGATGCAAGCGCCCCAAAAAGGCTACAATAATCGCTGCGTAACCATATCCGGGTGATATTTGCGGCACTAATTGCCCAATAGGCCCAGCCACTTCGCCAGCTCCCGCAAGCCCTGCTAATCCGCCACTAATCACTAATACACCGGCAATTAAAAACGCGCGTTTATAGCCCGCCATTTTGGCAGCAGATGCATCAAGCCCGAGTACTTGAATTTGAAAACCCACAAAAGTTTTACTAATAAACACCCATGTTGCACACAGCGCTAATAGCGCAAAAGCCAGCCCTAAGTGAAGTCGAGTGCCGTCAAAAATCACCGGCAGTAAAGTGCTATCGCCAAAGAGCGCGCTTTCAGGAAAGTTATAACCGTGAGGGTCTTTCAATGGCCCATGAACAGCCCACAGCAATACATTTACTGCTATGTAATTGAGCATAATGGTGACTAAAATTTCGTTGGTGTTTAAACGTAATTTCATAAATGCAGCAAGGCCTGCCCACAACATGCCACCGGCAATACCCGCAAGTAATGTAAGCGGTAATGCAAATGCACTTGTAGAATCAACAAAGTTAACAGCTACGGCACTAGCGCATACGCCGCCAATAAGTAGCTGCCCTTCAGCGCCTATATTCCACACCGAGGCTCTGTAGCACAGTGCTAATCCATAAGCACACAGTAAAATAGGTGTGGTCATTACTAATAACTCTGTAACGCCGTACCAATCAGCAATAGGTGCTACAAGTAACGTATATAAGGCATTAAACGGATCGTGCCCTAGTAAGGAAAACACCACATAACCTGTTATTAATGTAAGTAAAATGGCTAAAACAGGAGAGAGATAGCTCCAACTTTTTGAGCGCTCTACCCGTGGCTCAAGCTTTATCATGCTAGCGCCCCTTGCGGTGTTATTTGTGTTGTGTTGTTTTTAAGGTCGTGATTAAAATCGCCCGCCATCCATTGCCCTAATTGCACAAGCGGTACACAGTCGGTATCTAAAATAGGAGAGAGTTTGCCATCGCAAATTGCGCCAATTCGGTCGCAAATTTTATAGAGCTCGTCTAAGTCTTCTGAAATAACCAGCACCGCACAGCCTTCGTCGCGAAGCGTTAAAATAGCTTCGTGAATTGCCACTTGCGCGCCAATATCTACACCCCATGTTGGGTGCGACATTACTAACAATTGTGGGTTTTGCTCGACCTCTCGGCCAATAATAAATTTTTGTAAGTTACCACCAGAAAGGCTTAGTGCATGCGTGCGGTTACTTGGGGTTTTTACTTTGTATTTTTTTATAATTTTGTCGGCGAGTTGGCTAATTTTTTGTTTTACTAAAAAGCCGTTTTTAACTAAACCACTATCAAAACTAGTAAGTAGTGCGTTTTGAGCTAAGTCCATATCGGGTACTGCGCCGCGCCCTAGCCTGTCCTCTGGTACACAGGCAAGCCCGAGCCTGCGCCTTTTTAATGGGCATAACGCATCAACTACGGTATTTTTAAATTTGATAGCGCTACTGTTTTCTTGTATTTCCTCACCCGAGAGCGCTTTTAATAGCTCTTCTTGCCCATTACCAGCTACGCCTGCAATACCCACTATTTCGCCTTGCTGTACGGCAAAGTTAATATTTTTTAGTGGCGTGTCGAATAGTGCCTGCGCATTGGTTGATAAATTATTGACCGTTAAAAAATCACCTGCGCCTCTCGCTCTGCGTGTTTGGTTACTTATTGGTGTGCTATCGCCAACCATTAAGCGGGCTATTGATTCGCTGGTTTCGTTTTTAGGAATGCAATGCCCACTTACTTTGCCACCGCGTAAAATAGTCGCGCTGTCGCACAGCTCAATAACTTCATGCAATTTATGACTAATAAACAGTACCGAACAGCCTTCTTTTTTTAAAGAATGGAGCGTTTTAAACAGTGCATCTACTTCTTGAGGAGTGAGTACAGAGGTAGGCTCATCCAAAATAAGTAGCTGAATATCTAATAATAAACACCTGACTATTTCTACCCGTTGGCGCTCGCCTGTTGAAAGCGTAGACACCAACCTGCGTGGGTCAAGCGGCATACCGTACCTAGCCGATGTTTTACTAATTCTGCTAGCAAGCGAACTACTGTGCCCTGCTAAATCACCCAGTGCTAACGCTATATTTTGCGCCACGGTTAGAGTTTCAAATAACGAGAAATGTTGAAACACCATACCTATGCCTAATTCGCGGGCATCTGCGGGTTCTTTTATGTTCATTACTCGGCCATTAAAAAACATGTCCCCTTGGTCAGGTTTAACTACACCGTAAAGCATTTTCATTAACGTGCTTTTACCCGCGCCGTTTTCACCAAGCAGGGCATGCACCTCACCATGTTTTATTTTTATTGTTACGCCGTCGTTGGCTATACATCCGGGGTAGTGCTTTGTCATTCCCTGCATAGTAAGGCGGTATTTATTGTCCATTATTTAAACCTTTCTTTGTGCTTGTTGGTTAAATAAGCTAGCCTAGAAACTTAGCTGACCAAGCGGTCAACAATGGCATGGTATCTGCAATTAACTTACCAAGATGAAAAAGTTTTTTTCTTAGCAGTACCAAAACAACAAGAAAAAATATACGCCAAGCCTTTACATATCAGGGCTTTATAAAAGTTAAGGGGGTCTGTGTGATTACGTTTTTATTAAATGACACGCCAATAGAAGTAGAAGAATGCGCGCCGAATCTCACCATTTTGGACTGGCTTCGCACCAAAAAAGGGAAAATGGGCACCAAAGAAGGGTGCGCTACAGGCGATTGCGGCGCGTGCACAATTTTAGTTGGCGAAGAAAAACTAAGCTCAAACGGTAACCCAGTTTGGCACTACCAAACCATGAACAGCTGCCTGCTTTTATTAGGCAATGCACACGCAAAACATATAGTAACCGTAGAGGCTGTAACAACGGGGCTTTACCCAACCCTTGATGACTTACACCCAGTACAACGCGCATTGGTTGAGTGCCATGGTTCGCAATGTGGTTTTTGTACCCCTGGCATAATAATGAGCATGTTGGCGCTTTATATTAATAACCCGAGTTACCCGGGTAAAAAAGCCGCTATTCATGCTTTAGGTGGCAACTTGTGCCGTTGTACTGGCTACAGCCCTATTTTACTAGCGGTAGAAAAAGCCTACAGCTATGAGCGCAAAAATGAGCCTTACTCAGCCATGGCAGCTCAGTTTAAAGCCTCACTTAATACGCAACATGATGACGATGTTCCATTTTTAAAAAATGGCCCTCGCAAATTCTACTTGCCACAAAATGCTAAGCAGCTTGTTGAGCTAAAAGCGCTTTACCCGCATGCACACTTGGTTGCTGGTGGCACCGACTTTGCCATTGAGCTTAGCCAAAACATGCTGTTGCCCGATATTATTATATCGCTTAGCCAAACCAGTGAGCTGTGCACTTTAAGCGATAACAACGGCGAGCTACATATTGGTGCAGCACTACCTTACAGCCAATTTGTTGAAGCGTTTTACACTTACTACCCTGAGTCTAAAGAGCTGTTTGAACGCCTTGGCTCTAACCAAGTACGTAACAGTGGCACCTTAGGTGGCAGCATAGGAAATGCCTCTCCTATTGGCGATCCAGCCCCATTATTAATTGCACTTAATGCCACTATCGATTTATTAAGCACAGCAGGCACACGCACTATAAACGTGGCCGACTACTTTGTTGATTACAAAAAAACAGTCATTAAAAGCGATGAAGTAATTAGCAAAATTACAGTGCCAAAACGTCCAGACTCGTTAAAGCTTGCGTGTCATAAAATTTCAAAACGCTTTGAAGATGATATATCTACTGTGTGTTTAGTGCTGGCTATAGAGCAAGCACAAGGTTTAATTAGCAATGCCCGCTGCGCCATGGGCGGTATGGCTGCAATACCAAAACGCGCAGCGCACATAGAGCAAAAGCTTAATGCTCAGACCTTACAAGTAAGCACGTTTATAGATGCCGCTAGTGCTATAAATGATGACTTTGCCCCCATGAGCGATGTACGCAGCAGCGCACATTACCGCACTACGGTAAGCAAAAACTTGCTACAGCGTATTGGTATTGAGTTTTGTGGTGCACAGCCAAGCAGTAAAAATAATAACAACATTGCCATTACGAGGATCTCACATGCGTCACTTTGAAATGGATAAACTAAAAGCCCAAGGCGGAAGCGTTGGCCAATCTAAGTATCACGAAAGCGCAATAAAACAAGTATGTGGCAATGCAAACTACGCCGACGATAACCCAGAGCCTCATGGCTGCTTACACGCCTACCCAGTACTTGCGCCCATTACCAGCGGCTTTATTAAATCAATTGATACAAGTAAAGCGCTTGAAGTTGCAGGTGTTAAGCGTATTTTATCGGCCGATGATGTACCCGGTAAGCTTGATATTGGCCCAGTATTTCCAGGTGATGTACTGCTGACCAGTCATGAAATTCAATACCACGGGCAACCAGTGCTGGTAGTGGTTGCCGACAGCTACGCCATTGCGCGCCGCGCAGCACGCTTGGTGGTTATAGAGTGCGAGCAAACCACCCCCATACTTGATATTAAAGAAGCCATAAAAAAAGAGCATTGGGTAAGGCCGCCGCATTCACTTAACCGCGGTAATAGCGAGCAAGCAATAAATAATGCAGCCCACCAACTTAAAGGTGAAATACACATAGGCGGGCAAGAACACTTTTACCTTGAGGGGCAAATAGCACTTGCTCAGCCCGACAACGATGGCGGGATCCATGTGCAATGTTCTACACAGCACCCAACAGAGGTGCAGCACTTAGTTGCTAAAATTTTAAAAAAGCCATTTAGCTTTGTAAACGTAGAAACCCGCCGCATGGGCGGAGCCTTTGGTGGTAAAGAAACCCAAGGCGCGCCGTGGGCTTGCCTTGCAGCACTTGCAGTTTACTACCTTGGCTGCGCCGTTAAAATGCGCCTAGCCCGCAGCGACGACTTTAAACTTACCGGTAAACGCCACCCATTTTATAACCAATACCATGTAGGGTTTGACGAAAATGGCCTGATTGAAGGCGCTGATGTAACCGTAAATGGGTTTTGTGGTTATTCGCCTGATTTATCTGATGCCATTGTAGACCGCGCAATGTTTCATGCAGATAATGCTTATTACTACCCAGCTGCCACTATTATGGGGAATCGCTGTAAAGTAAACACCGTAAGTCACACTGCGTTTAGAGGATTTGGTGGACCGCAAGGCATGATTATGGGCGAGCTAATAATGGACGACATAGCCGCTAAATTAGGTAAAGATCCACTTGAGATCCGAAAGCTTAATTTATACAAAAAAGGCCGCGACACCACGCCGTATCATCAAACAGTAGAGCAGCATATTTTAAAAGATATGATAAGCCAGCTTGAGGAGTCGGGTGATTACTGGGCGCGAAAAAAGGCAATTAAAGCCTTTAATGCATCATCGCCCATTATCAAAAAAGGCCTTGCGATGACGCCGGTAAAATACGGTATATCGTTTACTGTACAGCACTTAAACCAGGCGGGTGCATTAGTGCATGTATATAGCGATGGCTCGATACATTTAAACCATGGCGGCACCGAAATGGGCCAAGGGCTTAATACAAAAATAGCGCAAATAGTAGCCCATGGCTTTGGCGTTGATTTTGACGCCATAAGCATAAGCGCTACTCGTACCGACAAAGTACCAAACACCTCGCCAACTGCTGCATCAAGCGGGACTGACTTAAACGGCATGGCGGCGCTAAACGCGGTAAATACTATAAAAGAGCGTTTAATAAACTTTATAAGTGAGCACTTTGAAGTAGACAGCCAAAGTATTGTATTTAAAGATAACCTCATTACCTTTAGTAAAGGCGAAATTAGCTTTAGCGAACTTGCAAACCTTGCTTACATGAATCGAATATCGCTTTCATCAACCGGTTATTACGCCACACCTAAAATTCATTACGATAGAGCGAAAGGCGAAGGCCGACCGTTTTTTTACTACGCGCACGGCGTAGCACTCAGTGAAGTAGAAGTAGATACGCTGACAGGTGAAAATACCGTAACCCGTGTTGATATACTGCACGATGTGGGCAGTTCAATAAACCCAGCACTTGATATAGGGCAAGTTGAAGGGGCTTTTGTGCAAGGTATGGGCTGGCTTACCACCGAAGACCTACAATGGAACGATAAAGGCCAGCTTGCAAGCTTTGGCCCAGCTAACTATAAAATTCCTGCAATTGGCGATACCCCAGCCGAATTTAATGTAAATTTATATAACTCGGCCAACCCAGAAACCACCGTATTTAGATCAAAAGCGGTTGGCGAGCCGCCGTTTATGCTGGCCTTTAGTGTGTGGAGCGCTATTCGTAACGCCATAAGCAGTGTGGCCGATTACAAATACACCGCCCCACTTGATACACCTGCCACACCTGAGCGTGTATTAAATGCAATTGAGCAAACCGCTAGCTGGTTTAAGGAGCATCAACATGGCTAATTTAAATGAGTCGTTTCAGGGTTTTCATACTCAAAATTGGGCGCAAGCTATAAACGAGCACGAACAAAGCGGCACTAACTATGTTATTGCCACGGTGCTGGGAACTAATGGCTCAACCCCACGAGGCACAGGCTCTAAAATGGTAATAAGTGGCGAGCATATTTACGATACCCTTGGCGGTGGTCACCTTGAATACGTAGTAATAGAAAAAGCCCGCGAGCTACTTGCTAAAGGCGAGGCAGCCCAAGTGATAGAGCAATTTAACCTAGGCGCAAATTTAGGCCAGTGCTGCGGCGGAGCTGCCACAGTGATGCTTGAGTGCATGCAATGCGAGCGCTTTACCCTCGACATATACGGCGCAGGCCATGTAGCACAGGCGCTTATTGGTATATTGGCACAGCTGCCTATGCGTATACGTTGGATAGATAGCCGCGCCGATGTATTCCCACAAGTTATTCCTAATAACGTAGTAAAAGTGGTTGATGAAGAGCCAATAGAGCAAGTAAAACGCGCCCCTAAAGCTAACAATTACTTAATATTAACCCATAACCACCAGCTCGATTTTGCACTCACACAAGCCATTATTAAACGCGCTGATGCCAATTGGCTTGGCGTAATTGGCTCAGATACCAAAGCAAAACGCTTTAAGCAGCGCTTAGCTCATCGCGATTTTACCACCGAGCAAATAAAGCAAATGGTCTGCCCTGTTGGGCTAGAAAATGTAACGGGCAAGCTCCCTATGGAAGTGGCAATATCAATTAGCGGGCAGTTAATTGGCCTTTATCAGGCTATGCAAACCCATGCGCCTAAACGCCAAGGTGTGCAATGGCGTGCACTTAAAAATGCCCTAATTAGCACCACGCAAGAGGAAGAAAACGCATGAGTAGCTTAAAAATTAATAACCTAGATGAAGCGCAAGCGTATCAAGCCTTAGAGCATTGCTGCGCCGCCCCTAATTGGGTAAGCGGTATGCTAAATACCATGCCATTTGAAAATAAAGAGCACCTATTTCAGAGCGCTCAAAGCGTATGGGATAGCCTAGGTGAGAGCGATTATTTAGCCGCTTTTGAAGGCCACCCGCAAATTGGCGATTTATCAACATTAAGTAAAAAGTACGCCGCTACAGCGCAAAAAGCGGGGCACGAACAATCAGGCATGAGTAAAGCAAACGAACAAACCCTTAAAAAAATGATTGCGCTAAATAAAGAATACCTCAGTAAATTTGGCTTTATATTTATTGTGTGTGCCAGCGGCAAAAGTGCTGAGCAAATGCTTGAACTTATTGAGCAGCGTATACACAACACCCGCAGCACAGAGCTTAATATAGCCGCGGGCGAACAAGCCAAAATAACAAAAATAAGATTGGAGTCATTGCTATGAATAAAAGCCCTATCACTACCCATATTCTCGATACCAGCACAGGTAAACCTGCAGCCAATGTAGCTGTACAATTGTTTTTACTCACTAATAACGAGTGGCAATTAATTGCTCAAGGTAAAACAAATAGCGACGGGCGAATTACCGACTGGCTCAACACAGACGTAGAATTTGCCACCTATAAGTTGGTATTTGATTTAGATAGTTATTATGAAAACCAACCTACTCCAGCGTTTTACCCAGAGGCGCAAATAACCTTTAGATTGCAAGATAAAAAGCATCATCACATCCCATTATTGCTTAGCCCATTTGGCTACTCAACGTACAGAGGCAGCTAATTATGAGCACCCACAACAATAATAAAATAACCGTAATTTGTGCCAACATACTCGATTTTGTTGACGACCCAGCCATAGCCGGCGACAACGCCCATCGCTATTTTGAAAAAGGCGCGTTAGTTATTCAAAATGGCAAAGTGGTTAACCTTGGTTACGAGCAAGAGATACTTCCAAGCATTGATAAGTCAGCCACTATTATTCGCCACGATGGCAAATTGGTTATGCCCGGCATGATAGACACGCACATACATTTGCCGCAAACCGAAATGGTCGGCGCGTATGGCGAGCAGCTTTTAAGCTGGCTCACCGAATATGCCTTCCCAACCGAAAAAAAGTTTACCTGTGAGCATTATTCAAAAGACATATCTAACCGCTTTTTAGACGAGCTACTTAGAAACGGCACCACCACCGCGTTAGTATTTGGCACTGTGCACCCGCAATCGGTGGATGCATTTTTTAACGAATCACAAAAACGTAATTTACGCATGATTGCCGGTAAGGTGATGATGGACCGAAACTGCCCTGACGATTTATCAGATTGCGCGCAAACTAGTTACGATCAATCAAAAGCACTTATAGAAAAATGGCACAATGTTGATAGATTAAGCTATGCGGTCACGCCACGTTTTGCGCCTACATCAACCCCTGAACAACTACAAAAATGTACTCAATTATTAGAAGAATACCCCGACACCTACCTGCATACACACTTATCTGAAAACAAAGACGAGTGCGAATGGGTAAAAGGGTTATTTCCTGAAGCCGAAGATTACCTTGGCGTTTATGAGCAAGCTAAAATGGTGCGTAAACGCTCGGTATTTGCCCATAGTATTCATTTATCTGAACGTGAGCTTTGCTGTCTTGCAGATCAGGGCGCAGCTATATCGCACTGCCCTACCTCTAACTTATTTTTAGGCTCGGGCTTATTAAATTTAAAAGCTTGTGAAGAGCACGGAATAAACGTGGGTATGGGTACCGATGTAGGCGCAGGCACAAGTTTTTCTATGCTACAAACAGGTAACGAAGCGTACAAAATTCAGCAATTACAAGGCCAGCGCTTTTCAGCGTTTAAAGGCATGTACCTAGCTACTTTAGGCGGTGCACGAGCGCTTGATTTAGAAGGCACAATAGGTAACTTTGCAATAGGCTGTGAAGCCGATTTTATTGTCATGGATTACGCGGCCACCTCATTTTTAAAATTCAGAATTGGCCATGCAAAAACCCTGCACGAGCAGCTTTTTGCCATGATGATGCTAGGCGATGACCGCTGCATAGAACAAACCTACATCATGGGTAAAAGCGTGTATAAGCGCGATGCAAAAGAGCAGTTTTCAACAACCCACATACCGCAATTAGAAGAGGCTTAACCCAATGGAAAACTATTTATTTGAGCTTGCTCATTTAGTCCTGCGTTATTTTCATGTAATTGCAGGCATTGCGTGGATTGGGGCGTCGTTTTATTTTGCGTGGCTTGATAATAACTTACAAACCCCGCCACAATGGAAACAAGACAAAGGCATAAAAGGCGATTTATGGGCCGTGCACGGCGGTGGCTTTTACGAAGTCGCTAAGTATCAAAATGGCCCTGAAGAAATGCCGCATACCCTGCACTGGTTTAAATGGGAAGCCTACACAACCTGGATCACCGGTATTTTATTATTTAGCCTACTTTATTATGTTGGCGCCGATGTTTACCTAATCGATAACAGTAAAAGTGAGCTAAGTAAATTTGCCGCTATTGGCGCGTCGCTTGGTTTTATTGGCTTAGGGTATGGTGTTTATCGATTATTGTGCAAAACCCCGCTCGTTGAAAACGGTAAAGCGTTTATTGCTGTGATTATTGGCATATTGGCCCTTTGGACTTACGGGGTTGACCAGCTATTTAGTGACCGCGCTGTGTATATTCATGTAGGTGCGCTTATTGGTACGTGTATGGTTGGCAATGTGTACCACATAATTATGCCAGGGCAGCGCTACATGGTAAGCGAAGTAGAAGCTGGCCGTATTCCCGATTCCGCACCGGGTTTAAAAGCAAAGCTGTGCTCTATTCATAATAACTACGCCACGTTACCTGTGGTATTTATTATGCTGAGCAACCACTTTCCTTACACCTACAGCCACAGCTTTGGCTGGCTTATATTAATTGCGTTATTTGGTATTGGCATGTGGATACGCCATTACTTTAACTTAAAGCACCAAGGCGTTAATAAACCTTCGGTACTTATAAGTGGTATTGCCGCCTTTTTTGCCCTAATGCTGGCTATAGCTCCATGGCCTAGCAGCCCAACAATTACAGGCGAAAGCGCGCCTTTACAAGCAAGCATTACCGACACTCAAGCGTGGGAAATAATCAGCAAGCACTGTACACAGTGCCACAGTGAAACACCTACCTCTGAGCTTTTTCAAGCAGCGCCGCTTGGCTTTAAGCTCGACTCTATTAATGATGTAAAAAAAGCCAGCACGCTTATTCATACCCGCGCGGTTATAACCAAAGACATGCCGTTGGCAAATATGACCAAAATGACTGATGCAGAGCGCGAAACGCTAGGCTCTTGGCTCACAGCGCTTAAAAAGGAGCAATAACATGAGCGAGCAATTTAAACACTATCCGCGCGATTTAATTGGTTATGGCTCCCAGGTGCCCCATGCAAATTGGCCCAATAAAGCCCGTATTGCTGTGCAAGTGGTATTAAATTACGAAGAAGGCGGCGAAAACTGTGTACTGCATGGTGATGCAGCGGCTGAAACGTTTTTGTCTGAAATAGTCAGTGCCCCACATGTAGAAGACCGCCATATAAGCATGGAGTCCATTTACGAATATGGCTCGCGAGCGGGTGTGTGGCGTTTACTTAAACTCTTTAAAAAATACGATATACCGGTCACCATTTTTGCAGTGGCGATGGCTCTTGAGCGCCACCCCGATGTAGCTAAAGCTTTTGTTGATGCAGGGCACGAAATTGCAAGCCATGGCCTACGCTGGATTAATTATCAACATATAGATAAGCAAACCGAGCGCGAGCACATGCAAAAAGCCATTGAAATAATTCAAGCGCTTAGTGGTAAAAAGCCCAAAGGCTGGTATACCGGGCGTACAAGCCCCAATACTGCAGGCCTTGTGGTAGAAAATGGCTCGTTTTTATATGACGCTGACGATTACAGCGACGACTTACCCTTTTACAGTATTAAAGAAGGTAAACCACAGTTAATAGTACCTTACACCCTTGATGTAAACGACATGCGCTTTGCTGCTGTGCAAGGCTTTAACGCGGGCGATCAGTTTTATAATTATTTAAAAGATGCCTTTGATACGCTTTATGACGAAGGCGACCCAGAAGGTGAAAACACACCAAAAATGATGTCGATAGGTTTACATTGTCGCTTAATTGGCCGTCCTGGGCGCATTAAAGCCCTAGCGCGGTTTTTAGAATATGCCAGCTCGCATGAGCAGGTATGGTTTGCCACGCGCGAACAAATCGCCGAGCACTGGCTTAAAACCCATCCGTATAAAAAAGCCTAGTGGTGTGCCGTTAAAACTAAACTCTAAGAGCTTAAACAAAAAAAGCCCAGCAATGCTGGGCTTAAGGTCACTTTAGGAGTAGTTAATTAAATGACACAGTAATGATATTCGAACACACATTTTCTGTTACACATAATTGGTAATCGTACGAAGGTAATGTAGCACCACGTACATAATCACGGTATCTGCCGTTATCTGACGTCGTATCTACTAGCTCACCGTTACGGTATACGCTTAATGACTCAGCGCCTACACGATCCCAGCTTAGATCTACTCGCATAGTATCTAATCGAGACTTATTAGCACGTTTTAAAGTCAGTTCTAGCTCTACATCACTTACAACAACCGTTTGAGTTGATGTACTTGTGTTGCCTTCACTGTCTGTTACCGTTAGTTCTACATCGTAATTACCTGATGCCGCATACACATGCATAGGATTTTGATCAGATGATGTTGCTCCATCGCCAAAGTTCCAGCTCCACTGCGTAATATCGTTATTTGAATCTGTGCTTGAATCAATAAAGTTAACAGTTAAACCTTGTGTTTCAGCCTCAAAGCTAGCACGTGGTGGTTGTGGACTAACTTCGCCAATAGCGCTTAGCGTTAATGACCAACCATTAATTGTGCCCGTATCGGCTGCGGCAGTGTCTTCTACTTGTAGTGTCCAATCGCCTGTAGCAACTTCGCCATTAAACGATTCAGACGTAAAGCTTTTAACTATGTCGTCGTTAGAACCACCCACATTGCTTTGTAGCGTTACTTGCGTGCCCTGAGCAGATACTAACTTAACCACTAAGTCGCCAGAGTAAGTATGCGAAATATCTACATCTGCAGTAGTACCAAATACAGTTAAGTCATCAGGTACATTAATTACTGACATTGCGCCTACTGGCGAGTTATCAGGAATGTCAACGCTTGTGCTACTGCTGTACGTAAAGTCATTTAAGCCAACAGGTTGAATCATTAATTTAACTGATTGCTGCTTAACAATATCACCCGCGGTAGCTGTTACAGTAAGATCGTATTCGCCCCACTGAGTGTCAGTGTCGGTTTCAACGTTAAGTCTTACTTCATCACCAGGGCGTGCTGTATTAGCCGACAAATAAGCACCGCCTAATGTTGTTGATAATTCAAGCGTTACTTCTTCATCCCACTCAGCAATTGAGCCAATTGTAAACGTGTAGTTTGTAGCTTGCCCAGCTTCAACTTGCTGCGTAAGTGGATCGGCTGATATTTTAAATCCTGGCGTAGGATCTGCATCAATAAGCGCTTGATTTACATTAAGACGCGTGCCTGCAACAGTTACACCTTGAAGTGCAGCATTTGCATCACCAGAGCTCATTAGTAAATCTTTAAGCTCTTGAGTGCTAAGCTCTGGGTTAATTGACAATACTAACGCTGCAGCACCTGCTACATGTGGCGTTGCCATTGATGTACCTGAGTAAGACGCATAGCTTTCACCTGGTGTAGTAGATAAAATAGCACTACCCGGCGCGCCCATATCAACGCTTGTTAAACCATAATGTGAGAACCATGAAATACCATCAGTTTGGTCTGTACTTGCAACTGATAATACACTTGCATTTTCGTAGTTAGATGGGTAGTGAGGGTTAACATCGTTATCAATAGTATCGTTACCCGCTGCAGCTACAAATAGTAAATCGGCCGCTTCGCTAGAGTCTATAGCATCAGCTAATGCTTGGCTGTAACCGCCACCGCCCCAGCTATTATTTAAAACGCGTAAGTTAACACCTGAGTTTTTAAGACCAACCATATAGTCAATACACTTAATAGCGTCTGATGTTGAACCATTACCCGCAGCATCTAAAAACTTACAACCAACAAGTGACACTTCATGGTTAACACCTACGACACCAATACCATTGCCGCCACTTGCGCCAATAGTACCTGAAACGTGGGTACCATGGCCTTCGTCATCCATAGGGTCGCCACTGTCGGTAATGGCATTTATACCATGCACGTCATCAACAAAGCCGTTGCCGTCATTATCAATGCCATCTCCAGGAATTTCACTGCTATTTACCCACATGTTGCTAGCTAAATCACTGTGGCTGTAATCAATACCCGTATCGATTACACCTACCACTACATCGCGGCTACCAGTCGAAATATCCCATGCTTCTACTGCATCAATATCAGCGTCTGCTGTACCACCCGTTTGGCCATCATTATTTAAGCCCCAAAGCTCATCAAAACGAGGATCATCTGGCGTACGTGCAACGCTTACTTGGTAATCAGGCTCTACGTATTCAATTGCTTGGTGTGATTTTAGGCGAGCGATTGCTTCTTTAGTGCTCATACCTGAAATTTTAAACTTAGCTAAACGTCCAGAAAGTAAAGACTTGTAGTTATCATCAATCTCATCTGCGTTTACATCTGAAATTTTTGCTTTTACTAATGAACGCGCTTGTTTACGCATTTCTGCTGACGCATTTTTTTTGTATTTAACAATTACTGCATCACTACTTGCTACAACAGGTTGTTTAACACCAGCATCAGGGAGTTTTGCTGCAGCTAAACACGGTAGTAAAGCAAGAGTAATAATAGATAATTTTGTTTTCATTGTTCTATCCATAGTTTAATTAAGTTGGCTTAGTTTCTCTAAGCAAGTTTTTCACTATTTCGAGTACAGCGGATCACGTGGCATGTACTTAGAAAACAACCTAATTACTAATTAAACAAGCTAAAAAAATAAATTGGTTTAAAAACCATCTTTTTTGACCAGTTCAGTTTCAAAAAAAACACCAAACACAGTCATTTTCATGAAATTTAACATCTGAGCAATACCTAATATAGGGTCAGATATTTTTACTGGTTTTTATTCCAAAAATAGAAACAAACAAGAAACAACCCGTAAGCCCATGATATTTAAGATGTAATAAATTGGTAAAAAAAGATGATTTAAGTAATCGCGTTTGAGGAATACAGTAATTGGGTACTTATTAATTAACAGCTACTAAACGTAAGTTAAAAATAATGACAATACGCTCACTAGCTATTATTAATTGTACGGTACGTTTTACTATTAAGAATTAAACAGGCGGATCACAAACATTATATCGGCACGGCATGCTGAAACAGCAAATACCTTTTAAAACTTATAACACCTAGGTATTTGATTTTAATATTCAAGGAGAATAATAATGAAGTTAAATAAATCACTTTTAAGCTGCGCAGTTGCTATTGCAATGGGTACCAGCTTTGCCTCATACGCTGATACAGATAATAAATCAGCTTCTAGCTCACAACTTAGCACCAAAATTACAACTGAAAGTGTTGAAAATACATTAACGTTGAGCCAAACATTAACTGAAAACAATGCATACCTTTATCAAGATGGCGACAGCAACACCATGCTTGTTACTACAATTGGTAACAATAATGATACTGAAGTTGTACAAAACCAGTTTGGTAATTATGCCCAAGTAATTACAACAGGTGACAACAACACACAAGTATACTCTCAAGATGGCGTTGCAAACGGCTTTATCTCTGAAGTAACTGGTAATAATAACATGTTGTTTGTTAGCCAATTTGGCCAAGGCTTTTTTGTAAATAACGAAGCAATTAATATTGTAACAGGTGATGATAACCTGATTGATGTAGAGCAAGGTAATGGCGGTCACTGGTTCTACAACATGGATATGCAAGGTAATGCAAATGAAATCACATCTTTGCAAACTGGTGAATGGCATGAAGCAGAGATTACTATGCTTTCAGGCGATGAAAATACACTTGATCTAGTTCAAGACGGCTACTGGAATACCTTCAAAGTAAGTAGCTTACAAGGTAACGACAACGAACTTGAAGTTGAACAAGACGGTGATCGTAACGCTGTAGCATTTAGTGCAATTTCTGGTGATGCAAATGAAATTGAAATTGAGCAAGATGGCTTAACTAATGCGGTAACGTTTGCAGCTGTAATTGGCGACGACAACCAAATAGATTTAGATCAAGAAGGTTCATTAAATACAATTGAATCAAACTTATTTGAAGGTTCGAATAATGAAGTTTCAGCAACTCAAGTTGGCGCTGAAAACTTAATGACAGCCGATTTAATTGGTCACAACAACGAACTAACATCAATGCAAAACGGTGATTTGAACGAAGTTTACATGGGTGTAATTGGTTCAGACAATGAATTTTCATCAAGCCAAATGGGTGATTTAAACTCTATTCACTTAGCTAACTTTAACGGCACAGGTAACGATGTTGATTTAGTGCAATCTGGCGATGAAAATACAATGCTTGTGCAATCATCTTACCCAGATGTGTCTTTAACGTCTAACGACAACGATATTGATATTTCGCAAAGTGGCTCTCAAAACGAAACTGTTGTAACGCTTGCTGGGATTCTTGATAGCAACAATAACCAAATTGACATTTCGCAAGATGGTACATTAAACCTAGTTGACATGATGGTTGAAGGTAATAACCACAGCATTGATATTTCACAAGAAGGTGAAGGCAACTGGGTAAGCGGCATTGAACAGTCTGCCTTTTTAGTAGGCGGTGAAAATGTGTCGTTCAGTGTTACTCAAGTAGGTAATGACAACCTTGTTGAAGGCTCTGTAATTGGCTACGACAGCACTGTGTCAGTTACTCAAATTGGTGACGGAAACACTGCAACAATTACGCAAATGTAATTGCTGAGGTGGGGAGGTTAACCCTCCCCATTTTTACTTATGAAAAAACATATTCAGATTCGTAACTACCTACTCCCCATTTTTCTGTGTTTTTCTTCGGCAAGCTTTGGCGCCGACGAACTAGAAATAGATGGCTTATTACTCGATAGAAGTATTAGCCGCTTTGGTCATCAGTTTTATTACGAGTTTTCAAACTACTGGCGAGATCTTCCCTCAACAGCTGGTTTTAATATTGAAATAAGAGAAACCGTAATCCCTAAAGCTGGCACAAAACTTTCTTTAATTATGAACAACCAACTAGTGTATGCAACTTACTTAGGCCGTAGATTAGCGCCCCTTGATGAGCGTGTTGAACAAGCTGTTTATACTGTAATAGACGCAATGGCGCGTTCAAACATGGCAACATCATCACCCGATATGGCTGTAAATGGATGGTAAAATGAAAAAAATAGCACTTATAATAATAACAACATTAAGTTTTTCAGCCTCTGCGACTGAAATAATTTACACTCCAATAAACCCAAGCTTTGGTGGCAACCCATTAAACGCAAATATGCTGCTGAGCAAAGCTCAAGCACAAAATAAACATAAAGCACCTAGCGTTGAAAAAGGTTACGCCGAGCAATTTCAAGACACATTAGAGCGCACATATTTAAACCGTATGGTCAGAGAAATTACTGATATGGCGTTTGGTGAAGACATTGAAGACAGTCTTTTTGACCAAGACTCAATTTTTATGAGTGGCGATTATCAAATAGAAGTAATAACCAGTACAACAGACAGTATTACCGTAAAAATAACAAATATGTTAGATGACTCTGTTGTGATCATCGAAGTACCGAGGTTTGGATAATGCACAAAATACTAATAACAATAACTTTATTAGGCCTTAGTGGCTGCACAAGTATGGCAAATTTAATTCCCCCTTCTCAGCAAAAAGCGATGTCTTTAGAACCAACAGAAATATTTAGCGATTTAAAAAATTTACCTAAACCTGTTGGTAGTATTCCTGTTTCTGTCTATTCATTTAGAGATCAAACAGGTCAATATAAGCCGCAAACTAACGTCAGCTCTTTTTCAACAGCGGTTACACAAGGCGCTAACTCAATACTAATACAAGCCCTGCATGAGTCTGATTGGTTTACACCTGTAGAACGAGAAGGCCTTCAAAATATATTAACTGAGCGAAAAATTATTAGAGCAGGTCAATCCGATAACCCTAACCAAGCAGAATTACCCCCTTTAACTACTGCAAAAATAATTTTAGAAGGTGGCATTATTAGTTACGACACCAACGTAAAAACTGGCGGCTTAGGTATGGAATATTTTGGTATTGGCGCATCGGAGCTATACCGTGAAGATGCAATATCTATTTACTTACGTGCAGTTGATGTACGTACTGGGCAAGTATTATTAAGTGTAGCGACTAGTAAAAAAGTGCTTAGCCAAGAAATGCGAGCGGGATTTTTTAGATACGTAAGCTACAAGCGTTTAGCCGAAGCTGAGGCTGGTTTTAGTGATAACGAACCTATGAGCATTTGTGTAACACAAGCCATTGAAAAAGCACTCACTGATTTAATAACAAAAGGTATTAACAAAGGTTTGTGGGCTCAAAAAACAGCGTAAACACATTTCAGGACAAGACATTTAAATACACTAAAAAGGCTACATAACTGTAGCCTTTTTAGTGTTTGATACTTGTAGTGTATATAAGCTTTAGCTCATCTTTACCTTAATATAGTACCTTAATATTACCTAGCTCGCCTTTTACTTATTCATTGGAAGTAAAACCGATATGTAACGCTGGGCCCAATTAGCTAATTCAATTCGATTACGAGAGTTGGTTTTTTTAAACGCGCTGTACAAGTGAGTTTTTACAGTGTGATCGCTAATATTAAGCTTATCAGCAATGGCGTTATTACTCGCGCCTTGCGCTATTAAATGAATAACCGACTTTTCTCGCTTCGTTAAATGTGCGTAATCATCTTGCTTAAGCTCTATATTATCGCTTAAGTTATTAAATGAAGCTGCAACAGCCAGTATATCGTTAAATGCTTGAGAAATGACCTTACGAGTAAACCAAAGCTCCCCTGCACTTACCCTTACCAATCCTTTAAAAATATCTTCAGGCTCGTCTGATTTATAAAACACACCATTTATATGATTTAGTAATAAGTTTTTTTCACAAACACTTTCTTTATCTACATTAAAAACAACAATGCTGTATTGCTTAGCTAAGCATATTAGATCTGCTGGAATTAGGTCGTGCCAATTATTTTTAGCACCATCAATTAAAAACAAATCATAATGACCGCGTTGCTCTGCTTTAGGCAAAGTATCGTCCATTTTGATATCGCCAAAAAGCGCCTGGATCGTTTTTAAAATAGTTGTGTAACTTTCTGTGTGAAAAGATGACTGGAATGTGGTCTTTACAAAAATAGCCTGCTGCTGTGACATAAATCTCATCCTTGAAATGTTTAAACCACATTACCGAAATTATACCAAAGTTACAATGCGATTTTGGTATGAGAAGATGCAGTTTTTTCACTCATACTATTTAGTTAAATTTATTATATAACATGGTGTTACAAAAATAGAATAACAAAAAGCTGTATGAGTTACAGCTCTGATCAGTTAGCCTAGCAAAGTATAAAAACGGGTAGTTACTCCATTAGTCCAGCCAAAACCTTGCTGTACCGCATATTCACCACCGCCTGCTTTTAGCTGTGGCTCACACACATTATACTTTTCAAGTAAGCACTTATTTTGAGCAAAATCCTGCTCGATCATAGTTAACCAATTTTGCATTATACGCTTACTAAGACCGCTAAAGCCGTAGTTATTAAGCCCTTTTACGCTAAACCATTGCAACGGAGCCCAACCATTTGGGCTATCCCATTGCTGTGGCGTATCGGTAATAGTAGTCACTACACCGCCTTCTTTTAAAAAGTCTTGCTCTATAAGTTTAGCAACCTGCTTAGCTTGTTTATCACAAGCCACATTTACAAACAGGGCTGTACTTGCTGCAGCGCTCAATACATCAGACTGACTCGCTTTACTGTGATTGTAATCAACAAAAAAGTGATGTTCATCACTCCATAAGTACTTATTTATAAGCTGCTTTCTACTAGCGGCTAAGGTATTGAATACCTTAGCTTGCGAGTTATTACCTAATAAAGTGTAAAACTCACTAAGCTGATTTTCTAAGTTGTACATTAAGCAATTTAAGTCAATTGGCACTATATCTGTTGTTTGTATTGAACCTAGCGAAAGCGGCTCGGCTAACCAGCGAGAGCTAAAATCCCACCCCGATTCGCACGCTGCACGAATATTGCGATAAAAATCAGGCTTTTCATGATCAACAAAATCATGGGCTAACTCTAAATCTTCTCTAAGCGACTCGGCCCTAGGAGCAGCTTCATCGTCCCAGTAACGATTTAAAACGCCACCACAATTGAGCTTCACTACACGCTTAATGGCTGTTTGCTCAGTATTTAAATTATCTGCACCTTGCATCCAAAACGCATACTCTTTTTCAAGCGCCGTAACACAATTTTTAAGCCAGGCTAAGTTATTCGATTTGCTGTGCACATGTTGCCATAATAATTGCACCATAAGCGCTAAAATTGGCGGCTGGGAGCGTGATAAATAATAGCGACGGTTACCATTTGGAATGCAACCAAAATCGTTTATTAAATCAATAAAGTTTTGCAGCATATCTTCAACAATGTCGGCTTTATTAGCATCAATTAAGCCAAGCGCTGTAAAGTAACTATCCCAATAGTATATTTCCTGAAAACGCCCACCTGGTACAATATAGCTGTGCTTAAGTGCTAATAATGAATCGGCTTTAGGCGTGTCTGCCTCGCGGCGTAAACCATCCCACAGCGAGTTGATGTAACTTTTTACACTTGAAGTATCTACCTCAGTACTCATTTTTAATAGCGGGGTTGTTAAAAAGTGAGCGTTTACAAACTCTTTAAGATCAATGTTACTAAGTGGTGCTACTTGCTCGTAACTTTTACAAGCACTTTGCCAATTGGTACGTGCGGTAGCATCTGCAAATGTTTTGCAGTCACTAAAAATATGCTGCGTTTGTACATCTTTAAATAATTGGCTATCAAAAAAATTCATAACAATCCTAAAAATTAAGCATTAGCTGTATGTTGAGAAATGGCATGGGTACGTTTTTTAAAAATAATCACGCTAATAAAAATCAAACTAATGGGTATTAAAGAAAGGTAAAATGCATGTTGTCCGCTAAAATGCTCAAACACATAGCCTGTGATCATTGAACCCGTCGTACCACCCAAAGCAGAAAATACAACGATTAAACCAGTCATGGCCGCATGCTGATATTTTGGCAGCGCATTTAACATCACAGAATTTAATACTGGGTAAATAGGTGCCATAAAAAAGCCAATAAGAGGCAAAATGAATGCCACTAACGGGGCGTCAAATAAGCTTTTAACCGCAGTTGTTGGTAAGTTTTCAGTAAGCGGTAACGTAATAATAATCAGTGATGCCATCGCAACAAGGCAGCCACATAATACAAAAAACCAATTAATGTGTTTAAGCACTTGCCCTGCAACTAATCGACCCAGCGCGAGAGCTGCTGCAAATATGCTGGCTAACTGAATGCTTATAGCTACAGGTAACTGTAATACTTGGTTATTAAAGGTAGGTAACCAAGTTCCAACCCCCTGCTCTATAAGTACATATAAAAAAGCACTTATAATAAAAATAACAACAAGTGGTTGGTAAGTTAGCTTTAACATGGCGATAAAGTCACTTAAGCTCGAACTGCTTTTATCACTTTGAAGCGCAGGCTTAATAGGCGCAGCTATAACACTTACAACCACAACTAAAGTAAGTGCAGCAAGCGCATAATATACATTTAGCCATGCACTAGGCTCGCTGGGATTTATAAATGCCGTAAATATCCAGTAGCCGCTTAATACACCCACCATAAAAATACCTTCTATGGTGTTTAATAATGACGAATGGCTATTTGCATCGTCTGTTACTTGGCCAATAATTGAATAAACAGAGACTTTTACTACAGCAAAACCACAGCCTATGGCCGCAAATAATACTTTAAACATATAAAAGTCGCTAATCATTGCGGTGCTTACACAGGCCGCTGCAACCACAGTTAATGCGCCAAGCATGGCAAGTTTATAACCCAACCTAGGGATAAAAGATGCAACGGCAAAAGACATTATCGCAATCGATAAATCTTTAAATCCCTCAAGTACCGATGCTTCTGTTTTACTAACATTTAGCGTATTTATTGCCTGTAAAATAACGGTACCTACGCTATTTAATAATATTGCAAAAATAAAATAGCTTGCAGCAATTGCCAGTGTGATTTTTGTTTTACTCATAGCTTGCCCTACTTACAACGCAATGCATTGTAACTTTATAAGCTAATGACCTTAGGGTATTAGCGTGTGTGTCAGTGAAGCTTGAGTGTAGTGTAGAATAAAAATCATTGCAATCGTTTGCATTTTAACTTTAACAATTAATACACATAGCTATAAATTAGCGCTTGCTAGACTGACGAGTTATTAATTCTATATCAATAACTTGAGATTCTACTTTCTCGCCTAAAAATTGTTGCATCAACTTTTTAACTATCAAAGAGGCAGCTAACTGGGTGTTTTGTTTAATTGTAGAAAGTGATGGGTGGCTTATATCTGCCATTGCAATATCGTCAAATCCAACAAGAGCAACATCGTTTGGAATACTCACATAACGCTCTTTTAAGGCTTTCATTGCCCCGAGCGCAACCATATCACTACAGGCAACAATAGCATCAAAATACAGGCCTTTTTCACGCAGTAAATGGTTTACTGCTTGATAAGCAGAGCCACTTGTAATATCAATTGAAACAACGTGTTGCTCTAGTTTATGTGTTGAAAGCGCAGCAGCGTAGCCGCGGTGTCTTTCGCTAATTTCACCGTGTTCTGGGTCGCCTAAAAACACAATGTTTTTCGCACCATGCTCTATTAAATGCGCCGTTGCTTGCATGCCTCCAAGGTAATTATCACTGCCTACTATAGGATAGCTGCTAGGTGTTTTTGGATCGCCCCATACCACTAATGGAATACCAGCTTTAGCGGCAGCCTCTATATTACGCTGGTCTTTACCTTGTCCAACAACAATAATTCCATCGGCTCTGCGCCCGTTAATAAAATAATTAGCCCAATCGTGTTGCGCCATTATGGAGTTAGATAATAAAAGCTCTAGCCCTTGTTGATTAAGTGCTAGATTAATTTCGCTAACTACTTTTAATAAAAACGGATCACTAATTGACTGCTCTGTTTGTTCATCAAGGTTAATAATTACAGCAACTACATTTGTTTTTTGAGTGCGTAAGCGACTTGCCGCCGTGTTTAAGCTAAAGTTGTGCTTTTTTGCGAGCTGCTGAAGCTTGTCGCGTGTTTCTTGCTTTATCAATGGGTTGTCATTTAATGCGCGCGAAACGGTAGAGGTAGATACGCCTGCTAATTTCGCTAAATCAGCTAATTTAATTTTTTTATTATTCATGAAAACTCTAAGCCGCCCTGCTATCGCAAATATAATATGTAACTAACTGACAATATAGCATTATTACTTTTTGATGGCGCTAACAACTCTACAAAAAGTTCTTATCATATAAATAAGCTCAATAAATAAACTATATAAATTCATAAATAATTTACAAATAAATATTGCAAACGTTTGCATTTATCTCTAAGGTTTCAATCTACACAGCCTATTTACATTAATTTTTACAAACTGCGCTGCAAAAACACACTGTTTAACACACTAAAACGGGATCACACATGAAAATTAATAACTCAAAAAGCGTACTTGCCTGCGCCATCACTTTAGCACTTAGCACCCAATGCACTTATGCCGCTGAAAAAGCCCAAAATCAACCAAAAGTAGAGCGTATTGTGGTGTCAGGCACTCCCACTGGAGTAGGTATAAGAAAAATAGACGCAAGTTATGCGGTTACTAATATAGATAGTGAGCAAATCATAAAGTTGTCACCAAAAAGCACGGCTGACTTATTTAAAGCAATCCCTGGTGTTTGGGTAGAAAGTTCTGGTGGGGAGTCGGGAGCAAATGTATTTGTACGTGGATTTCCTGGCGGTGGCGATGCCCCGTTTTTAACACTTAGCCTTGAAGGCTCACCGATATATCCTGCTTCTACATTATCTTTTTTAGAAAACTCATCGCTATTTAGAATTGACGAAACAATTGAAACAGTAGAGGCACTTCGCGGTGGTCCTAACCCCGTTCTATCTAACGGGCAACCTGGCCTAACCACTAACTTTAGATTAAAGCGAGGCAGCGAAGAAACTGAAGGCTTATTTAAATACACCACGTCCGATTACAATTTACAGCGTGTAGACGCGGTTATAAGCGGCGAAATCACCGACGATTTATACTTTATGGTGGGTGGATATGTAAAAAGCTCACCTGGTATTCGTGATGCAGGTTTTACCTCTGAAAAAGGCAGCCAATTTACAATTAATATTACTAAAGATTTAGATAACGGCGAGCTAAACTTTTATACCCGCCAAACAGACGATCATGGTGCATGGTACTTACCAACCCCCCTTAATATTGATGGTATTGATGCAGAATATACGCAGCTCGGTACATTAAACCGTCAGGCAACAATATTCACAGGCCCTGATGCACAAGAACATGATATAGACTTAGGTGATGGCCGGGGCTGGGATGGGCATGTTTCTGGCGGTAGCATTAAATTAGAGTTTGATAATGGTTGGCAATTATCAGATCGTTTTAACATCACCAAAGGCGATGCGAATACATTTGGTTTAGTGCCTAGCGGCTCTGCTACAACAGTTGGGGACGTTGCAGATAACGGCCAAACTGCGTTTGGCGCAGTTACCAATACAGAATACGCAAGCGACACCCCGGTGCAACAACTTGGACGCTGGGTTGTACTTAAAGAAATCAGCTCATTCACTAACGATTTAGCGTTTTCGAAAAAATTTGGCGACCTATCAACAACTTTTGGGTATTACACTGCAAGTACTTCGGCAAACGATTGGTGGAGTTTAGGTAACACTGCGTATCACGTACTAGAATCAGGCGGTGAAGCATTAACTGGTATTGAGTGTAATCAAAGCACCGACGGCTGCGATTTTAACTACGATATAAGCTCAACAGGTGATGCACGTACTCATGCCTTTTACGTTACGGGCCAATATAAATTTGCAGATGCATTTACGCTTGATGTTGGCGTACGCCAAGAAAACCACGAAGTAGAATACAGTGTAGATGAAGGCCTTGACGGTATTATTACAAAGGCTGTTAGTTACGATGAAAGTAAAACATCGTGGACTACAGGATTAAACTACTCAATTAATGATGATATGGGTGTGTTTGCCCGTGTTAACCGTGGTTATAAAATGCCTTACTTTGATGACTTTAGAGATAACTTTGATGCTTATGAAGGCGGCGAAAAGCTTATTAAAGAAGTAACACAAGGTGAGTTAGGGTATAAGCTAATTACTGAATCAACCGACTTTTACGCAACACTTTTTGTGAATGAAGTAAAGGGCGATACATTTGTACGCCGCCCTGGTGCACCCGCTGAAATTTTAACTAATGAAGCATACGGTATAGAGCTTGATTACAACTTTAACCACGAGTCTGGTTTTTCTGTTAATTTAAATACCACATTACAAGAAACTGAAATAACTCAAAGCCCAACAAATGAAGGCAATCAATCGCAGCGTCAACCACAATGGCAAGTGCGTGTAACACCAAGCTACGACTTTGAGTTACAAGGCATGTACGCCACTTTGTACGGTACACTTTCGGCAGTTGATGACCGTTTTGGTAACAACGAAAACACGGTTACTCTAGATGGCTACGAAAAAGTAGACTTAGGCCTAATTTTAGAGCCAATGGAAGGTATTAAACTTCAGGTAGCCATTGATAACTTAACTGATGAGCAAGGTATTACCGAGGGTGACCCGCGTAATGCCGATGCGCCAAATGGCCGTTACATTATGCCGCGCACCACTCGCTTTAGTGTAAGCTACGCGTTTTAACTTTTATAAGATTAGGGAGCATTCGCTCCCATTCACTTTAATTAACCTAAGTAAATAATTTTAAATGCTAAAGTGAATTACTCAATACTCGCTTTTAATTTATTTAATGCATCAACCGAAAAGCCACGGTCGTAAAAATATAAAATTTCCCCTGTATTATCTATAAGTATCACACGGGTATTATTAGGGTTTTGATTACCTGTAAACTTTTGAACTGTCTCGCCATCTTTATAAATAGTGATAACCCCACCCCACAGCTCTTTTGGTATACCTTTGCGCATACCGTTGTCTATAAATGTACTAAACATACGCGGTGCCATACCAGCAATAGTAGGTAATTCGTAGGTAGGAAGCGTAACACCTGCCATATCTAAACCGATTAACCAACGGTCAATATCAAACTGGCTGTCTTGCTTATAGCCAATTAATAAGAGTGTTTTATCGGCTTTGAAATCACTAGGTATAGTTACCATACTTTGATCTAAGCTTTCACCACTAATGCTTGGAAATTGCTCCCCCTCTAGCTGCTGATTTGGGTATTGAGCAGAGCATGCACTAAGTAGCACAACCGCAAACACACTTGTTATTAATTTGAACATGGTTAAACCTTACTTTTTAAGTATCATAATATTACGCTTTAGCTAGCACTTAAGATTTAAAAGTTTTGCTTAGTTAAAAACGTTTTAAATGTAGCGGCAGTCATCGGTTTTCCATACTTCCAACCTTGTCCGTAATGTACTCCAGCTGTTTTTAATATAGCCTCTTGTTCAGAGGTTTCTATTCCTTCAGCTACACAGGTGTAATTAAATTGATGTACAAGCTCCATAATGTTAGGGATCATAGAGGCTTTTAAGCCTTCAGTGGCTATATCTTGAACAAAGGTACGGTCGATTTTAAGTTGATGAAAACTCAGATTTTGTAAATTTCTTAAATTTGAATAACCAGTACCAAAGTCATCTAACGACAAATTAAAACCCGATTCAACCAAGGTTCTAAAATGAGCATGAGCCATGCTTGTATCAAGGTATTCATCTTCTGTTATTTCTAAACAAATAATAAACCGTGAATCGGTAAGCTCTGTAATTTGTGGTAACAGCGACACATTACCTTGCTCTACATCACACGGAAATATATTAAGTGATACTTTAAATCCCTCTGGTAATGCCTCTATTGACGTAAGCTCTTTAAGCGTAGTGGCTATCATTGCCTCGGTAAAAGCCCACGTTAAATGTTTTTTTCTAATTACTGGAATAAACTCATCGGGGAAGAGTGCGCCATACTTATCTTCAAAGCGTGCTAACACCTCACAGCCAATTAGCTTGCCTGTTTGCAAACAAATAATAGGTTGGTAAGTCCAATAAAATGAGCCTTTTTTAAGCCCTTTTTTAATACGTTGATTAGTAGAGCGACGCGCTGCGATGCGAGCATCAACCAGCAATGCACTCGATACACCCGCTAAACAAGTCAAAATTAAAGAAATAATTAACAATAAGTGGTTATTAGAGAAAAACTTACTCCAAGGTAAATGTACCGCAGCGCAATAATTAGCATTATTATTACTACAGGTAAAACCTGTTTCGTAAGGTAAAAAAGAGTGAGTTCCTACCTGACTAAAAAGCCCTTCTATGCCTGCTAAGTGGTGCAACTTTTCATCTTCTTTATAAATTACTTCCCAGCTAGGCGACTCAATGCCAGCAGAATCGAATGCTCTTAAGTCCATAATTAAATTAAAGTTACCTTGGCGAACTATGATTACTTTCATTGGGCGGCCGGTAAACAGTAATAAGTATAATTGTGGCTCATACCGCACACGTACATTTTCGTCTTTGCGAATGTAGTCGGGCTCTCTGTCGTTTATAACGTTGCTTAATAAACCCGCACCGGTAGTGCACACGAGCTGATTATTTATAAAAAAGCCTATATCAATGGCATATTTTGAATCAAACAAAGCACGGCGCATCTCAAGCAAAGTAGCTTTATCGCATTGTTTAAAAGCAAATTTATTAAGTGGGGTTAATATATCGCGACGTTCTTGCGCGGCAGAGTCAAGATGGTCAATAATGTATTTAGCGTCTGTATTTATTTGTGTCGTTAATTGCTGCGCTGCAAAATACAATAAAACAAAACAGCCAGCCACAAATACCACACCTCCGGTTATAACGGCTATTATTGATTTTTGTTGGTACTTTTTCATAGTATCCCGAGGATGGTTATTTATAAAGCGACTTAAACAGGATAATTACATAACTTGCATTAAATTCAAACAGATAGATTCAAAAATTGTTCATTAATTGCTTTATCGCATTAGCAATTAAGTAGCTGATTTGCTCGTGCTCTTGGGCATTAAAGTGAATACCATCTTCTGCTGATGCGTTCACCGAGTTCAAATTTATAAACTCACATTTTTGATTATCGGCTATTTGCTTAAATTCGTCAGACAGTGTTTTTAGCTTTACATCAGCACCGCTGTAGATGCGCGCATATTGCTCAGTTAGCCTTATTTTAGCAGGGCTAATAACAATAATTTGAGGAGGTTTTAACGTACTATTAGATTGGTAAAACGCTTTAATAGCATTAATTAAGTCATTTAACCCATTTGCAATTGCGCTTGAAGTTAAATCAAAACGTTTTTTAAGATCGTTAGTACCCAGTGCAACGACTATAATATTTAGTTTATGCGTATCTAAATAAGGTTTTAAATAACTAACACCGCTAAGCACTCCGTAAAACGGTGGGTTATTCACCAAAGTACGATTTGGTTGCCCCGCCTCAATTACGTTAAAGCCAGGCCCTAAATTTTTATTTAGTAGCGCTGGCCAACGACTATTTTCATCAAAACGTTTACCCGTTACAGAGTTTAAGCCCCATGTATTTGAGTCGCCAAAGCAAAGTATGTTTTTTATAATTTGAGTCATTAAAATGGATTGAGCGTATAGCCTTGTTGTTGAAGTTGTGCGTGCGCGGTCATCGCAGAAAGCGACATTTTTACACCATCAATTAAAAGCGCTGGTGTTACTTTAAAATGAGTTGCCGATTGCCCACACACATACACTTTAGTGTTATTAGCAAGTAGCTGCTTAATTAACGCTTGGTTTTTATTATCAGCACTAAAGCGTTTTTTATATTCGCTATTAGCTAACACATCAACACTAGCGCTGCCGTGCACAACTAATGCAAGCTGAATGTTTTTAAGCTTTACACCATGCGCTACATGCATGTTAATAAAACGCGCTAGTGAATTTATTGAATTATTTTGCTCGCCTTTTTTAGCGCCATCGGCAACATCAAATGCTATTTTAAATACCGTAGCGTCATTAATTTTGTCATGCTCGGGTACATTATAATAATTCCCAAACCCTTCAATTGGTTGCTCATTAGCATTAATAAACGGGCTAAAAATTAGTACTAACCATAGTAAATATTTCATTAAACTATCCTTTGTTTTTTAAGCGTATTACTAAACTACCAGAGACAACCAAAAAAGGCTGCAATTTAAGCAACCTTTTGGGTACTTTTGTGGCTATGGTTAATAAACTGCATGCCTAAATAGCTAAACGTATTTTTAAACTGCTCTATAAAACACGCAGGGGCTTCGGTTGATGACGCATTCGAAAGCACTGAAAAATGCTTACTACGTAAACTACGAAGCTTAGGTTTTAATACTTCATCGTCCATATAATCGGTTATTCTATCAATAAATAATTTCATTTGTACTGTGGTGCTATACCAATAAACGGGCGAGGCAAACACCCAATGGTCATACTTTAAAAGCGATTCAAACACAGCGTAAAAATCATCATTTTTATAGTTTTTGTTATAGCAGTATGGCGCAATTTTATAATCATCCAGGCAAATTACACGCACAGCATTTTGCTCTGCAAATCCGTTAACGTGCGCCTGTGTATTACCATTTTTACGTGCGCTTGAATAAATAATAACCGTACTACGCTCAAGTTTTTGTTGCATTTAGTTAGCTCCTTTTTTAATGTTGAAAGAAGCTTAAAACCTCAAGTTATATTGAGGTCAAACGGAAATTAAAAATAATGCCAATAGATCAAAAAAAACTAACTGAGGCCAACTTAACAGTAGGTTATGTAGCAAAGCGTAGCGGCGTAAAAGTATCAACCCTACATTTTTACGAAAAAAAAGGACTAATACGTAGCTGGCGAAATGGCGGCAACCAACGCCGCTACAAAAAAGATGTATTACGCCGTATAGCGGTAATAAAAGCCGCACAAGCAATGGGAATAACCCTTGATGAAATTAAACAAACACTGGCTACTTTGCCAGATCAGCGAACTCCCACACAAAAAGACTGGTCAGCCCTTTCAAAGCAGTGGCAAACACAGCTTGATGAACGCATAGCGTATATGCAGCGCCTGCGCGATCGCGTTGATGGGTGTATTGGTTGTGGCTGCTTATCTATGAGTAAGTGCCCTATTTATAACAAAAACGACCACTTAGGCGAAAACCAAAGTGGTGCTATTTTATTAGAGCAAGATTAAGGCTGATTAATGTTAATCTAGGCCGTTTAACCCCTCCCTCGCTGCTCTAAATAATGCACCAAGGGTTGAGTCAAATACGTATTTTATAAAGCTATATGTTAGCTCTACCGCTTTACTAATTACTTTGCCTGCAAACACTAACATATGCCCAAGTAAACCAAGTGTTTGCGTAGCAAACGAGGCTGAGGCCTTCGCTATTTTATCTAAAGTACGTGCCAGCATATCGTAAAAAGTGAGCCCTGTACCAATAGATGCTTGGGTAGCAACTGCACTGTAATAACCAGCATCTTTGAGTAACGTTATTAACGCTGCCGTTAATTTATCAGACCAATGTGAATTAAATGAAGCTTGATTTCTGTCTTCAAACTTTAAACGCACAGGCGTACTTAAAAAGTGGTTAGCTTTTACAGTTAAGTTATTCCAATCGTTACTGTTAGCCGTGTTAATGTAACCTGGTGTACCATCTAATTTATGAGCAGGGCCTTTTAAACCTTGGCCATTATCTAAACGTATTTCTTGACCATTGTAAGGAGCATGTGAAAAAGGCCACAAAGGCACTTTGGCAACTGGGTCTGCCCCATGCGTACAGCGGTAAATTTTATCAATTCTTGAGGTTGCAGCACGAGAGAAGTTTTCAAGCCCAACACGTGGTGATCCAAACGTATATAATTTAACAGGGAGCCCAAACTCCGCCTTAATCCAATCAGCCGAAAGTGTTGCTAAAGCACCACCTAAACTGTGCCCAACAACATGGACTCCGCCGGTGATTTTATTTTTATAATTATCTTTAATAAAATCTTGTAAAGCATGCTGCATACTATAAAACGTTTTATTAAATCCTGCATGAACCATACTGCCATTTGCACCACCGCTTAAGCCAAAGTGAAGATCGGTAATGCCATCGCGCATTGTATCTGTACCTCTGATTGCTATTACTGATTCTCCTTTTAAGCTACCCATACCATGACCTACAAGACCAAAGCCTGAGCTTAATCCAAATAAATGTGAGATAAAGCCACCAGATACACCTTGAACTGAATGACGGCTTATAGAAAAATCAACTTGACCGCGTAAAGAAGGAGACAATGAATTATTTATAAGATCCGTATTCTTAATATCTTTAGCGTCATAAGCAAGTAACGCAAGTTGTACCGCTTGCTCAGGTGTTAATGTATTCATGCTAAATCCCTTTAAATTGTTTAAGCTAAATTTTACATGTTGTATAAACCGTAAAAACGTGTTGTTTATCTTCAATAATAGGTATGTCGTAAGTTTGAGGCTCTTTTGCTATGTCGCACATTAAGTTATTTAAATAACCATTCAAGGTAGCACTTTGTTTATGTAAACCGAGTCTAGCAAACCAAATAACCTTATCTTGAGCGTTATCACTTTTTATATAAATGTGCTGAATTAAAGATCCGTTATCAAACATATTCGATGGCTTAGAGGTTTTAATAACCTTTTCAGGGAATGAAAAATGACCATTCTCGTCTGATGTTGTTTCATCTAAGTACTCATCGCCAAATGTAAACGACTTAAAAACAGTCACATTCGCAAGTGGCTTACCGTCTTCTAGTAGCTGACCATTAATTGGAACTGATAAAACAAAATCATGTTTTTTAAAAAAACCAAACATATCTGCACAAGCCTGTGATGTAGTAAAAAAAACAACGGTAATAGACACTATTACCAACACAAAAATTTTTAAACGCGATAAAAACAAAGTAAACACTCTCCCACTAGCTATAAGCTACTTAATGTATATGGCTAATTAATTACACAAGCCATATTTATATTAAAAAAGCAGGGGTCTAATTAGGTACAATTATACTGCATGTTTTTTAATCAAAAAACAATCACTAATCTAATTATAAAATAGTGTATATATTAATTTACCTATGCCACTAAACATGATGCCGCCCATAAGCAAAAAGCCATACATAAAGCTAATAGCACCCGCTGAGGGGTCGCTCTTTTTATCAATTTCTATACATGCCGTGCAAACAACAAAATATATAAAAAAGTTAGCGATAACCCCTAAAATAAAAGCATTGCCAAATAACGGTGATACGCCAGCTAAAACTGCACCCAATATTAGCAGCGAGCCTGAAAATGAATGTTTATTAAACCGGCTCTCTATTATTTTTATAGCTAATGTGGCTAGCATTAAGAGTAAAAAGTATAACGTTGGCCAAAACTGATAATATAAATACCCCCAGTTTAAAAGCTCACCTGAAGTTGATGAATAAGCTTGCTGACCTATGTCGGGTGCTGAAGCATTCGCGGCATTTTCGGTAAAAAGATACCCTATCCCACCAATAATTAATTTTATAAGCCAAAAAAATAAAAAACTGGCAATAGTAAACCCGATAGCGTCATCCCTTGTTAATCGTTTTTTAGCTTTGCTTTTTACAATAATGGCAAGCATTAAACCTAATAGGCATACACTTCCTAAATAAAGTACTGCCTGCCAAAAGTCATCAGGATAAAATACAGCTAACCCTGGAGCGATAAATAGATACATAGCATCTTCGTTATCAAGTGAACGGTTTTGGGCACTGTGCTTAGACTCTTTAAAAAGAGCTAAATATACAAATAAAGGCTGTAAAAACAGCATTAAAATACTCGTGGTGATAAGGCTCATACATCATCCTTAATGAGAAAAAACGAATGCAGCACTTGTGCTGCATTAAAATTAAAATGTGGGTGTTCAATAATAAAGAGAGGTAGGTGTTACAGGTTTATTTTTTGAAAGTATGTTTTAAGTTTTAAAAGCCCTGACTCAAGTTCAAATTTTTGTATTTTAGGATTTTTGAATTTAAACCCATTAGAAATATGGGTATTAATCATCGTCGCCATACCCTCAAACCCAGCTGGCGCGCTAGCAACTAAATCGCTCAACAAAGGGTTTATAAGCACTTGATGCTCTTCTATTAAAGTTGGGTCTTCGTATATATCGTAAACAAGGTTAGTTAGTGTTTGTTGGTTTTGTTGTTCCATAATATTTCTATAGTGCCTTAGCTTAGGCGTTTATAGCTCCTTTAAAAGTGCAATAACTTTAATGGTTTGTACTAATTATAAATAGTTTGAGTAAATGCTCATTTCTTAATTATCTAAAGAAATACCCGAATCCTTAAGTTGCTTTTCAAACATTTCTTTTCTGATTTTTTCATAATTACTTTCATCTAAAAAGCGTTTATGTTCAGCAGCCTTTTCTAAGTCGCCTAGTTCAGTGTAAATTAAATAAAGATCTTTATGAGTCCTTTGCACTCTCATTTTTTCTTTAGCTTTATTACCATTATCGGCTAGGTAAAGATTATAAAGTTTTATAGACTGTTTTAGGTCTTTAGTAACAAAACGTCCAGTACTATATACATACGCTAAAGCTAAAATACCATCAGGATCGCCTTCTGCAGCATGCTTTTTTGCCTCAGCAATATAGCGACTTCCATCTCCTGTATGAAGGCCTACCAATTCTAGAGCTTGCCAATTTCCCATTTTATAAGCTTTATCACACCAAGCCTCAAGCTCTTGAGGTGCATGCATTAAGCTTTTTTGACATTGGCGCATGACTTTATCTTGCGATAAGTTAGGATCATTAATATCAAGGTTAGGAAAAAGAGTTCCTGCCATCGCACCAAAACATATTACGGTAGTAAAAAGAAAGGTAGCTATTGTTTTCACCATTATAGCCCTTTCATATGAGCTGAATTTTCGGGTAAGTGAACCTGATAAGTTGTTACTGCAGATTTAAACGGGAAGCCCTCTCGGTAAAAGTACTTTTGCTTAAGCGCTTCTTTTTCATCAGAGTAACCCTTACAATCAGTTTGTGAATAACAAACTGACCCACCAATAAAATCGATAAATTTAATTTTTAAAATACCTTGCGCTTTTATCAGTGTGTCTAGGCCTTCTTGATAATTAGTAGAACTCACAGCATGCCACCTATGCATAAAAGCAATAATTTTGTTCTGCTTAGACGTATTTAAAATATTACTAATATTTTGTGTCCAAACCATATTTCTTATTGTATGGCTATTAAAACAATTTCCTGCGACTGAATTATTGTAACTACATGAAGCGTCAATCAAATCCATTTCATCTAAAGTTAAATCCAAAGCAATAATTTTTAATCCTAACTCTCTAGCCGCTTTAACTAGTTCACCATAACTGTTTGGTACGCCGTAGCCCCAACCCCAGTTATCATTAAAATATTGTTGAATAACATTAAAGCCTTTACCAGTGCGTTGATAAAAATCTATTTTCTCCTGCATAGATCTTGGTAGCATTTCGATTGCAAAGTGAGTAAACCCAAAAGCTTTCAATTGTCTAAGTGCTTTAATAGCCTCAAATTTATAAATAGCTGGGTTATGGCTAGATTCACCAAGCATCACTAAGCGTGCATTACCGGCCATTGTTTTATAATTTACATCCGTGTTTATTTTATTCACTGTATTTCCTTATGTTTAATGTCTTCGAAGGGCTTTTAAACTAGATATTTTACATTTACTAACTGTTACTCGTTTATTAAAAAATGGCTCAGTAGTTACCTGAGCCTTAATTTAATTACTAACCAAGTGCGATATGAGGTGAAACTTTTACCGCAGCAATTACTAGTGTTTTGAGTTTTTCTAACATCCAAGTTAAAGCTTTTTTTACACCTGCATAAGTTATATCAACGGCAACAAATGGCTTTCCTACAAAGTTAAGTATATGACCAATTAGCCCTTTACTATCTTCAGCAAACTTAATCGACATTTGAGAAATCTCTACAATTGACCGAGCTAATAAGTCATAAATAGTTAAAACACCTGATGTGCCTATTTGACCCATAATACTTGCTAACTTACCACTCTCACGTAATAAGGTTATAAGGGCACTTGTGATTTTTTCAGACCAATGTGCATTAAAAGAAGCATGATGACGGTTATAGTACTTCAGACGTGTCATCGTTAAGTTAGATATCGAGCCTTTCTGCATACTTTTATAGTCAGGGTAACTAGCTGCAGTATTAATATAACCAGGTGCATTACCTGCCATTTTATGTGCCGCCCCCGTTAATGAAACACACGTACTTAGCCTATATTCGTTCCCAGCATGTACAAAAGGCCAAACAGGAACCATAGCTACAGGGTCGCTACGATGAACAGCTCTATAAATACCATCTAAACTTGTCTCTGTTTTAATTGCAAAAGGGTTTAGCCCTACCCTTGGAGACCCAAATGTATAGAGTTTTACAGGCACCTTATATTGAGCTTTAATCCAATTAGCTGCTAACGTTGCTAAAGCTCCCCCAAGGCTATGCCCAATACAGTGAACAGGGCGCCCACCTGCCTTACTCAATATTGCAGCTAGTTGCGGTTTAATCGTTTCAAAAGTACGGTTAAACCCAGAATGCACCGGAGCTAAATTTGGACCAGCGGTAACACCACAGTGTAAATCTGTTAACGCATCAGCAAGCCCAGCAGTACCCCGTATTGCTATGACAATCTCGCCCGCATAGTTACCGGTACCTTTGCCTACACCAAAAAAGCCAAAACCAGTAGATTGGTTCAATACATGCTCTGCTGTTGTGCCACTTACACCTGTTAGTGTTGATGTTTTTGAATCAAATGCAAAATGTTTACTAATAATTGGGTTCGATTTTATTTTTTTTGACTGATCACCAGCCGCCGAAACCGCAATGCTTTTGTACGCAAAATCAGCTAGTTGTGCCGCTATGCTAGGAGATAAAATTTTCATGTAAAATCCTTTTATTATTTAAAATCTTTAAAGTAATCCGTATCGTCGTCTTCAGTTTCATAGATTTCAAAATCACTTTCCCATCTACAAATACTCGAGCCATAAAAATCTAAATTTTCATGAGCATGGTTAGGAAATATAAAATCTACATTAGGTGATACTAAATCAGCGTTTAGACTGCTTAGCTTTTGTTTGTACTCATCGGGCTCATCAATACCACGTAGCTCACTATTCCAAAGCTCATATTCTTCACCGCCATTAATTGCAGTAATAAGTTGATAAGTAACTTCATGGGAGAACATATCACCGGGTATTTTTGACTCAACAACAACTTCTGGCATATTAAACGTGCCATCGGAAGCTGTAATAACCTGATCTTCTTTTTCAATTTTATGTGCAAATTTGAGGCTGCGATTAATTAAAACACCTTCAACGGGATTGCCGTTTACAGTAATAACCCCTTTAACTTCAGAGCACATATGTACGTCATATTTTTTTATTAAACCAAACATAGTGGTTTGGGCCTCCTTACCTATATTTCTAATTATTTGAAATAAGTACCATTAATTAAAAACGTGAAAGTAAATGACTTTCAAGCGTTACCTCATTAGCCATATCATGTTGAATGCGCGCAATACTCGCAGCAAGAGCAGCTTCATCTGATAGTGCTTGCTATTTGAATTGGCTCCCAAAAGAAACCTGTAACGTTACCTTACTTTTTACTCTACTATCTTGTTTTCATTAAATAAACGCATAAACCAGATAATACCTCTCAGTTACTCGCGATGCTGTTTGACCGTTCAATTAAAAAATAGATTCAGCTTTACTTAGCTCTTCACCTTGCATGACCTTTTGCGTAAGTTCGGTGCCCTTACACAGCTTATGCCAGCGAATAACAATCGCTTTGTCATTTAATCGATTCGCTTTTTTATCATCTACATACAGCACTAAATGGGTGTGGTTACTCATTGCTGCATAAGCACACACGTCAATACAAAACACTTTGGCTAACTCAAGGAGTTTGTCTTCAACCCACCCTCTGCGGTGCTCGTAAGATTGACCTGTAAAATGGTATTCACCGCACAAACAAGTACGCCGAACACAACGCGAAATACAGTGGTAATATTTTGTATCAACCAAACTTAATTGACGCTTTCTTGCGATTGCTACATCAAACCAGCTTTTTTTTACACTGATAAAGAGAAATACTTTCTTCAAAAAGTGTAAATGTTACGATGAGTGTTTAATTATTTTTTAATTAACTTTCTCTTAATGATGCGAGTCTTGGCGCCTCTTCATAAGAAAACTTATAATTAAAAGTTCCGTCATTTAATATCTCGAGGTCACAAATAGTCCAGGCAGAGTGTTGTGCATCATTTTTTTTCATCTCTTCTCTCAACTCCTCAAAACCATCTGTAGCGTCTATTTCCAAACTGAATTCATGTATATTGCCTTGAATAAAATATTTACTTTTTGGACTGATTACAATTTCACCGTCAATAGAATCTATTTCAATATTAATCGCAACCTTTTCCCAATGATTCGGTAATACTCCCACTATTTCATGAATGATATTTTCTTGTAAATCTAAAATCATAATTTATCCACCTTGTTGATTTTTAAATATAAAAGATTCCAACTCTCCACCACCTACACGATAGGAAACTTCGAACTGATCTGGTCTATTAGTTTGATTACTTTTCCTATATTTAGGTTTTATCTTGATTTCGATATCTTTACCTGCGTTAACAGGGTCTAATCTTACATCTTTTACTTTTCTTTCAAATTTAGCATACGCACCTTGATTTAAATTCGGAGGTAAATTTGGATCAATGCGCTTTCCATTACCGGGAACAACGTTAAGTCGATTCGTTGGACCATCAAATTGATCACCTATTAAATGAAAGCCTATATCTCCTATTTCCCCTTCTTTACCTATTAGAACAGTACTGACACCATCGGTACCTGCACGGCCATCAGCTTTTTGTAATTTAACTTTCCCGGAAGCTTCAATTACACGCCCTTTATCATCGGTTTTCCAGCTATGATCTCCATGTACGTAAGTACTATTTGGCTTAGGTTTATTTGCAGCACGATTGAAAGACTCTAAATCATCAAATTTATAAACTGAAGCTTTAGGGGCTTTTAACCCAGCTTTAGCTCCTTTTGCTCCATTCAAAACGGTTTTACCGCCAGCTAATGTTGCAGCAATTTCAACCGACTTATGCGTCATTGTAGCAAGTGCTGGTGAGTCTGTCGCTTCTAGTACCCTATCACCAAGTGCTGACATATTGTCTTCATAATACTCTTGTACAATAGGAGCTAACTTCTCTGATACGGCTTGTCCTGCATCAGTAAATGGGCCTATTTGATTGGATTGTACACTTTCTATGGTATGAACCGCTGCATCTACATCACCTCCTGACATAGCGAAAGTGACAATACCTGCACCACCAGCTACAACATCAACTACTGAGTTTAATAATCCAGAAACAAATAGATCAAGCCCACCTGTAACTGCATCAAAAGCATTAATCTGCTCAACCATCTCATCAGCGGTGCACCCTGATTGCTCTTGCTTACAAATATTTTCTATTTGGTTTCTAAGGTCAGCTGATATCTCTGGTTTTGCATCAAGCGCTGCTTTTACCTTTGCCTGCCCTTCTTTACACAACAACCCAAACGGGTCCACCCAATTAACCGGATTTGGCGCATATTGATAGTGGTTTATGCCACCAACCAAACCAATCGGATCTTGGTTTATAAAGCGTTGTTGTTTGGGGCTGTAGTAGCGATAACGGTTGTAGTGTAAACCACTCTCGATATCTAAATATTGCCCTTGAAAGCGAATTGGCTGAGTGAAGGTATGTTCTTTATTAGTGACAGGCTCGGCTTCTGGTTCTTCATAGCCATACACATCGGCTTGGTTTTCCCATACCACTTCTGCTTTGTTATTAGTAACAAAACGTGGGGTATTTAGTTGGTCTAGGTGGTAGTAGTACACCTCACCTTGTTTAATTAGTGCGACTGGGTGAAATTGATTTGGCAGGTTAATATACCACGTATATTCACCGTGCTGGCATTCGCCGATTAACTGGTCGTTATCCCAAATGTAGTCAATTTTACCGTGCTCGGTGTGCTTGGCGATACGACGCCCGAGTGGGTCGTAGTCGTATTGCGTGAGCGTACCGTTGTTATTAAAGCAACTTAGCTGGTTAAACGCGTTGTATTCACGGCGGGTTTTTATGCCTTTGCCGGTTTCGCGTATTTGGTTACCAAACTCATCGTAGTAGAAGTCGCTGTCGCCAAATTGTGTTAGGCGGTCGGCGTCGGTGGCACTGTTTATTGTGGTGTTGTATGTACTTTTATTGTTTGCTACTGAGTCAGCGTTGCTACTATTTTTACTACTATTTTCACTACTATTTAGCGCTAGCTCATTGTATTCGCTATGGGTGGCGTGTGTTAAATCAATAGAAGAGCTGGCTGTATGCTCGTTACTGGCAGTATCATGTTCTATGTCCTGCTCGCCTGTATCTCTAAGGTCTGCATCGCTTGTGTTTGATTGAACAGTCTGACTTTGTGGGTTACCAAAGCTATCCCACTGGTAGTGTGTGGTTGTATCAGTACGTGAGCTTGCTAAAGTTTGTTGTATTAACTGCCCGAGGCTGTTGTATTCAAAATTGATATTTTGGCTGCTTACACCTTCGTTTTTACGGGCAATAAGCTGGTTGATGCTGTCGTAATTGTACGTACAGGTATCAAATAATGCTTGCGCTGGGTGTGTAAGCTGTTGCTGCGTTAAACGGTTGAATACATCAAACTGCTGAGTAAGAGTAATGCTGTTACCAAACTGCTGGGTTTTAATATTACCTTGACTGTCGTAGCTTAATGTTACGAGCGGCTTTGCTGCGCTAGCTGAATCATTCGCTTTGCTGTTTGTTTGCTGTAAATGAATAGCACTTAACTGGCCAAACTGGTAGTAGCTATATTTAAGTGTGGTTGAGTCTGGCAGCGTAAGCGTTTGCCTTCTGCCGTATTCGTCGTAACTGTATTTTAAAGTATGCGCTTGTTGCTGATTATGTACTTGCTCAGCACGCAGTAACCGCCCGCCTTTATCAAACTGCTGCTTTAAGGTTGATTGCGCATTATGTGCACGCGCAATTTTACCTTGCTTTGTGTAGCTGTAGTAATTGGCGTTATTAATGATATGTGAGTCACTGGCCAGGCTTGCATGCTGCGCAGTTACACGGCCTAGGCTGTCGCGCTCTATTTTTACATGGCGTTTATTGCTTTGCGTTACTGAGGCTAAGCGGTTACAGGCATCGTATTTATATTGCTGTAGCGTGCCATCAAACCCGGTTATTTGTGTTGGGTTTTCGTTAGCGTCGTAACTTATGCGGTATACGTGGCCGTCGCTTCGCTCGATGGCTGTCAAGTTGCGCTCTTTGTCGTACGTTAAATGCAGTGCGCTGCCATCGGGCTGAATAACACAATGCGGTTGGCTTAGCCCTTCAAAGTGTTGCTCTGTGGTGTCGCCTTTGCTGTTTTGCGAGCTAATTAATCGCCCTGCTTCGTCGTAGCTAAAGTATTGATGCTGTTTATTTTCAGGCTCGTTTTCATCAAAGGCAATTGTTTGTGTAAGCTGGCCGTGCTCATTGTATTTATATTGAGTGAGTAAGCCTGCGTTATTAAGTGTGGCATTTACGCGACCTAGGCTGTCGTAGCTGTAACGTATTAGCTCATCGTTATAATGCTTTGCTAATAGCTCGCCCTGCTCGTTCCAAATAAACTTGGTGATTTGGCCATTTTTATTTATATGCTGAGTTAACTGGCCGAGCTTATCGTAGCTGTATAAAGTGGTGCGGCCATCGCCAAAGGTTTCGCTTTGTAATAAGCCAGCCACACTGTATTTACGCGTAATGGTTTGGCCATCAGGTAAGGTAGTTAATACACGTTGCCCAAGCTGGTTGTAGGCAAAATGCGTTTGGCTACCATCTGGCTGCGTTATTGTTTCTAATTGGCCGAAAGATGTGTAGCTATAGCGTGTTGTGCTGCTATCGGGCTTTATTTCACTGAGCTTTTGGCCTTGCGCATTGTATGTATATTGCCAAACGTTGCCGTTAGGGTCGGTATGTTTTATCAGTTTACCTTGTGCGTTATGTACAAAGTGCTCTTTGTGCCCGCGAGAATCTATACAGGTTGTTTCACCAGCCGCTAAGTTATATTCAAACTGATAAGTATAGGTGTTGTTATCGCCCCACTGTTTTATACATTTGGCGCTAGGTGAGTAGCTATCCCACTCAAAATGATGGCTAAAGCCACTGGCTCGGGTACGCTTTGTTAATAAATTAGCGGCGTTGTAGGCGTAGCGCTCAGTTTCGTTTTGCTGATTAGTAGACTGAACAAGGTTTTTGTTTTCGTCGTACTCATAGCTTGCAAGTAATGGCGATAGCAATTGCTGTTTGTTGTTTTTATCGGTGCAGTACGCTGCTATTTTGCTTAATAAACCTTGCGCGTTGTAGCTAATAATGCAGCCACGTACTTTGTTTACTTCTATGCGGTGTAGGCGCTCTGTTGCATCGTAATAAAACGCGATGCTTTGGCCTTTTTCGTTAATTATTTTTTCAAGCAACCACGCGCTTTCGCCTGGTTTAAAGGTAAGGTGTTGGTCATCTGGTGTTACAAGTACTTGCTTACCATTTGTTTGGTAATGTAGCGCAAGGTTACTACTTAACTGATAGCTTGATTGGCCAGGCTTTACCTTTTCAAATTTATGTTTAGCGCCGTGCTCGTCTTGGTACTCTAACCAGTAGGTGCCTTTTTGCTTAGGGCCCACTTTTGGCGGCGGCAAGTAATGCTCTGTAAGGCTTGCCATAAAGTCATGGCGCCAACCATTACCCATTGTTGTACACACATCAGCATGAGATGAGCGATACAAACGTCGCCACGCTAATTGGCGGCTGCCTGCTAGGGTAAAGTCGATAAGCGGAAGAATTTCTTCGCCCGACAGCATTGATACCGGATCAGAACGGCACTCTTGGTTTGTAATTGGCTCTTCGCTTGCGGTGTTATTACTTGCAGCACCCGTATTTTTAGCGGGTGCTTGCGATGCGCTTTTACCTGATGCTGTTGAGCTTGATTTTTTGCTCGACTTTTTGCCAGCTGCTCCACTATTGGTGTTATCACTAACTTGAATAGATGACTTTGCTTTTTGGTGATAACACGTTACAGCGCCAGCTATTAAAGCTTGGGTAAGTGCACTTGCGGTTTCGCGGGCAGAGGCGCTGCGTGGGCAGCTAACGCCTGCGCTATTTAATAAGTTAATTACGTCGAGGCGTTTGGCAGCATCGCCTGTTAACGCACCACCAATTTGAGCTATTTGTTGTTTAGCCGTTTCTGGGGTGTTTGCCACAGTTGGCGCATAACCAGACGGCGTTTGGCCTTTACCAGCAACGAGGCAAATGGGGTAACTTGTTCCTTGTAAAACAACTGTATTACTTTGCATTAGTTGTGTACTTCCTCACTTATCCATAAGTATGATGCTGCAGCTTGGTATTTTGATTGTTCTTGAGAAATCACTAATGCATGTTTAAAGTGATTTACAATAGCCGGGCTTGAGGTCAATTGATATAAATTGACGAGTCCTTCAAGCGCACCAATTTTACCTAATTTGTAATTAGGTAATTCATAATGTGTATGCTCATTAATTAAGCTACTGAGCAATTCTAAATTAGTTAACCACACATCGCTTTCGTGGTTTACGCCATTACCTGGCGCACATATAAAATCTATTTGTTTTTTACTATTAAGCGCAATGTTAGAAAACATCCCACTTAACTGGTTATGCTTTATAAAATCTACAGATGGAGCTAATTCGTGGCTTTGTTGCATCCAACCCGTTGTACCTGCTGTAACCGTTGCAAATGCACCACCAACACCTTGATAAATATATTCACTGTTACTATTTGCTTTATATGTTGCGTCTACTGCAAGTACGTTAACCTTTTTCCACTGATTTTTTTGTACAAGTTCAACCATTGCATTAGCGCCCGTAGCACCATAAAACAAAATATGATTAACATGCTGTGGAAATAATTGTTTTAAACTATTTGCCAAAAGTTGCTTAAGCTCACCTTGATACTCAAGCGCAGGAAGCAGCCAAACTAAAGGCGCTTGTAGGTCTTCAACTTTTGCAAATAACTCTTTTGCTTTTAATATGCAATCGTATATGCAAGCATTCCAAGATTGCCATTCTTTAAACTCTTTTGATGCTGGGTTTTCGCCGTATAAAAGCTCATCTATGTCTTGTGAAAATGGCGCTGAAAAGCACTCCATATTAATATTAAAAGCACTCACAGCACGGCCTCCGCAGTTAACTGCTTAGTAGTAACGTGCTGGTAGTAGCTATATAAATTAAATACAGCTTGGCTATAGCTATCCATAGCAGATATTTCTATCGCATTTAACTTAGTATTTAATGCCTTCCCAGCTATTAAGCGCGAAGATGAAAGCTCGCCTTCAAACTTCGGCCAGTTAGCTTGTAACTGACGCTTAAATTCACTGCACGATAGCTCATCGCCCTGCCACGCTTGTAACTGCGTTTCAAAGCTCACCAATAAATCAAGCTTATCGCCAAGCAAGCGCCTTATTAAAGCAATAATGGCACTAGGATCTTCAACTTTATTTAAAGAGGTACTAGCTAAAGGAATAAGTTTTGCAAAGTTACTTTGCAGTAAAACCTGCATAGTTTGATCAACCGTTAAAGTGTTACTTGCATAGTTGCCAACTACATTTACCTGTTCCCAACTTAGTGATAATAAAAAAAGCGACATTAACGGAGAATTAATAAGCCCAGCATTGCACAGGTGTTTAAACGTATTTATTACATCAGTATTTTTTGTTTGGCTGCTTACTAAAAGATTTTTATCCAACGCTGGCTGTAAATTCTCAAGCGACTCTTGATTAGTGGTTAATGCAAAGCCCAGCGTTTTTAAATCAATATAAGCGATTAAATTAAAGCTATGTTGTTGTAATAACACTTTATAAATAATTAATTTAGTTAGGCTATGTAAGGCGGGCTCATTCATTAAAGCGTTAATAAACGCTAGGTTAATGTTTTGGGGCAAATTAGCCATAACCTCAATACATGCTTGTGCTGTGGTATCAATATTGGTGTCACTTTGTAAAAAAGTGATTAATTGCACTATATCTGGTTGGCTGAATTTTTGTGTTACGTTATTTTTTTTAGCCGTTAACCAACAAGCTTCTAGTAACTTGGTTTTAAGCGTTTTTATAAAACCTACGCATGTAAAAGGGCAATATTGTGCTTCACTAATTGTTAGCAGTTGCGCTTTATGATTACTTAGGTATGTAGATAGCAAGGTTAGCCACCTATTAATACTGTAGGGTTGCCAACAACAATTTTACCACCATGGGAGCTGTCATCACCCATTCTAGCGGCAGGCTTTCCGTTAATTTTAACTGACCCAGAACCCGATTTAATGCTATCTGGCGGGCCAATACATACCATCATGTCGCCTTTACGCGCAGCGGGCATACCACCAATTAACACATTAGTTGAGCCGATAACTACAGGGCCGCCTACATGCGGCACTGTGCCGGTTGTTTTAGGGCACACATGCATGTGACCAATTGTAGCTGCGGGCTTACCCATAAAGACTCCTTGTCTGTTTATATTTTTTAAATAAAATTAATCAAATAAAGGGATAATTAATAACTTACTGTGCGCCACTAAAAGAGATAAAGACTCTATTAACTCACTTTGAGAGTAATCTGAAAGTGCAACAGGGCTTTGCATAGCATATTGGTATAACCCCGACACAATATCTTCACTATTTAATACTGGGTGTAAATTATTTAAAAACTGACTAGCGTAATAACCATTCATTGCTTTTAAGTGAGTTAATGCAGGATTTAACAATGGATCATCAGGCCTATTAATCGGTAAACATATTAAATGTGCAAGCCCATAACGGCAATATACAACATAGCCATTATTATTAATGCCGTTTCTTAGTCCTGAATGAAAGCTATTTATTATTTCCATATATGCACTAATTTAATTTAATCATTCCGGCAGATAAAGTAATAGCACTACCATCAACTTTAACATTACTACCTTTAATATTTATATTAGTGCCTTCAATAGTTATATTACCACTACTGCTCATTTTAATTTGCGCAGAACCTGTTTTAATAACTATTTCATCACCCGCTTCTATATTTAATGTTTTGCCTACTTTTAAAGTATCGTTTTCGCCCATGTCGGCAATACGATTTTTAGCAACTTTAAGGCTGTCGTTGTTAGCTATATCTGTTTTTCTGTCGTTGCCAATTTCAATATTATGGTCGTGATCTGTTTTATCGTTTTGATCGTTTTTAACATAAAGTTGCTTGTCTTTTTCTGCTTGAAGATAAACCAGCTCACTGCCTTTTTTATCTTCAAATCTAAGCTCATTAAAATTATCAGCCCCGCCTTCTTTTGTAGAACGTGTTTTTATACCGCTTTGTGTTTTTTCAGCAGGTAATGCGTACGGAGGCATTAAGTCAGCGTTATACACTGCCCCACTTATTATGGGTTGATCTGGGTCGCCATTTATAAAGTCCACAAGAACTTCTTGGCCTACACGAGGGAAGAAAAACGCCCCCCACTTTTTACCCGCCCAATTTTGAGCAACACGGATCCAACACGAACTTTTAGAATCTTTTTTGCCTTCTCTATCCCAATCAAACTGCACTTTTACACGGCCAAATTGGTCAATCATAATTTCATCAGCGCTGTCGCCAGTTACAATTGCCGTTTGAACCCCATTTATTACAGGCTTTTTCTTATTTATTTGTGCTCTGTAAGGGATTTCTTTTGGGACACATTCAAAGTGATTTGAATAAACTTCCTCTACCGATGACTGCTGCGAACCTGATTGGTTTGGCACTGTAATTGAGGTCATCATAGAGGTAATAACAAATGTTTTACCTTCAAGGCGTGGGTCTTCATGCTTTTTAAAGCTAAATAACTTACCTACAGTAAATGAGCGGCAATCACTACGCCCACTGGAAAGCTTCATGTCTCTTTGCAGTGACTCTAACTGTACAGATGCTAAATTAGCTGCGCGCGGGTGGCACTCTTGCTCGCCCGTGTATTCAAAAATTTCAGAGACCGATTGAGTAGGAAGCTCAGGGTTTGCTTGCTCGCCATCAGGGTATCGAGATGGCTGTTTAAAGTCGTAACCAACACGTTTAAAACTACCAGGGGCAATGCTTAAACCGCCTTGCCAGCGCGATACGTGTGATTCACTTAAATGACCAGTTGAAAATACAACTTTGCCTTCGCCACATACTTCATAAGCTGTAATATCATCAGCTAAAACAAGCGTATGGTTACTGTTTGAGTGTTCAAAAAAGTAAAATATACCTTCTTGTTGAAATAAGCGCTGAATAAAATCAAAATCAGACTCTTGATACTGAACACAATATTCGTACTTAGGGTAGGTTTTACTGGTTTTATCGCTAAAGGCAACATTGTGTTGGCCAAATAAATCAGCAAATATTTCTTTAATTGTTTTCTTTTGAAAAATGCGGCTATTTTTACGATTGCGCATTGAAGCTGCGAATGGAACTATCGTCGCTTGATAATCTATATAATTTTTTTGCTCGTCAACATCTGCCGTACGGCTTCCGTTTGAAACCAAATGACTAACTATACCGTGGTAGTAACGCTCACCACCGCCTTCTGCATTTTTTACTTTAATAGATACAGGTTTACCCACTAAATCTTCGTGTGCGATTTGTTTTCCAATCGTGTACATATTGGCAGACATAACAAACAAATCAGACATTGCCTCTTGGGCAACAAAACGAGTTAAATAGAGGGCATCTTTACCAGCAGGGGTGCTAATTTGAATTACGTTTTTATCTTGTGTTGCTTTTTGCATTCCTTGCTTTTCCCGTCCTAAAGATCAAAAAAAGCTCTGAGCAATGCCCAGAGCCATTATAAGGTAACAAATATTACATTTGTTGACCTTTAACACCGCTGTAACCGTATACAAGAGGAGCAGTAATGTTATTTTTGTCGTCTGTTGGAGTAACAGTCATCATCATTTCTGTGTAGCTGATAGTGATTGTTTCGATTGGACGATCGTTTTGTACTGATACTGAGTAGCTAGAAATCATTGCATCTGTAAGTTCGATTTTCATGATTTCTTCAACCTTATCACCTTGCTTAGTGATATGGAAAACAGCTGGTAAACCTTTACCGATTGTCGCTTCTTTGAAAAGATCCGGAGATGCTTTATCTTGAAGTTTAGTGATTGTTACGTCGCCAAGGCGAGTAGAGCTTGACTCACGGTCCATCGCTGTACCAGTAGCTGAGCTAATTTCACGACTTACATTCCAATCAAGAGATAAAACTGTAATTAAATCTTTGAAAGACTCAGCAGTAGTTTCGCCTTTGATTGAACCGTATTTTAAATATGTATTTGCTTGCATTTGATAATGCTCCTTTTTATTAAACAATGTTATCCATTAATACTGGATTCTTTACTTTGGTATATACCAAAATTCCTTTGAAACCATTATCTTTAATACAGCAATGAAAAGGCCTTCTGATTCCTTTCCTTAGATGAAGACAATGTCTCAAAAATTCCATGTAGTGATATCAGGCACCAAAATTATAATGCCCTCAAACTAAAGAAACAACCTTAATAACAAGTTATTTCAAATTAACTTTAATTAACCTTTAATTCAGCTCCAGTTCAAATTCATTATCTTTTATTAATAGCGATATACTATTAATTTCTTTGTCATCAATCATGCTAGAAAGTAAAACTTCAGACAATAATGGCAGCACTCTGTTTTGCAGTATAGTGTGAATATTACGTGCACCTGAGCCTGCGTTCTGGCAATTAGCAATAATATATTCAATTACATCTTTATTATAAATTAACTCGGCATTGTAATGTTTTTTAACACGTTTAATTATTTTATTTATTTGAATAGCGGCAATTTCTGTAAGAATATCGTCACTTAGTGGGATGTAAGGTATTACATTAATACGACCTAAAAATGCGGGTTTAAATGAAGCAAGTAAATCATCTTGTAGTGCCTTTAATAAACCTTTGATACTTGGTTTACTTTCTTCGTCTTCAAATAAGCTCATTGTGGTGTCTGTGCCCACGTTTGAGGTCATAATTATAATAGTGTTTTTAAAGTCGATATCGCGGCCTTCACCGTCTTTTATTGTACCTTTATCAAACACTTGATAAAAAATATCTTGCACGCCAGGATGTGCTTTTTCCATCTCATCTAAAAGTACAACACTGTATGGCTTTCTTCTTACGGCTTCGGTTAGTATGCCTCCCTCGCCGTAACCTACATACCCTGGAGGTGAGCCAAGCAGTAAAGATACTTTATGCTCTTCTTTAAACTCAGACATATTAATTACAGTGACGTTTTCTTCACTACCATATACTTCTTGGGCTAAAGAAAGCGCTGTTTCTGTTTTACCTACACCGCTTGGCCCTGCTAACATAAATATACCGTTAGGGCGGCTTTCATCAGCTAGTTGAGCACGAGATGTTTGAACAACTTTAGCTATTAAATCAAGAGCATGGTCTTGTCCTACAACTCGTTGCTTCATTTGTTGTGCTAAATTTAAAATGCCATGAATTTCATCTTCGTGCATTTTACCAACAGGTATGCCTGTCCAATCTGAAATAACTTGCGCTATAAGCTCTTCGTTAACCTGCCAATGAACCATATTATGTTCAAAAGAGGCTAGCTTCTCTTTGCTAAGTCTTAGCTTATCGAGTATCTCTTGTGATGACTCATCGTCTTGAGAGTTAATAAGCTCTAGAGCTTGATTAAGCTCAGTTACAATTTCTTTTTCAGTACTAAATTGTTCATTTAAAGGGGCTAATTGCTCTTCAATTGTAATTAGCTCTGCTTTTAATGTGTCTAGCTGCTGTGAATGATCTAAACCCGTTTTTTGCTCTCTGTTAAGCATTTTTACTTGTGTTTCTATTTCGCTTAAGCGATTTACAAGCTGCTCAATAGTATTTGGAGTTGATGCTTGGCTCATTGCTACACGTGCACACGCTGTATCTAGTAATGCCACGGCTTTGTCTGGTAGCTGCCTTGCAGTAATATAACGATGTGATAAATGCACCGCGCCTTCAAGTGCTTGTTCAGATATAAATACCTTGTGGTGCTTTTCCATTACCGGTACTAAGCCGCGTAACATTGCTACCGCTTTTTCAGGGGTTGGCTCTTCAACTTTTACAACTTGGAATCGGCGTGTTAATGCAGCGTCTTTTTCAAAAAACTTTTTGTATTCAGCCCAAGTAGTTGCCGCTATTGTACGTAATTCACCACGCGCTAAAGCGGGCTTTAATAGGTTGGCCGCGTCATTTTGACCAGCAGCACCACCGCTACCAATCATGGTATGTGCTTCATCAATAAATAAAACTACCGGATTTACCGCATTCTTTACTTCATTGATAAGTGATTTAAGGCGATTTTCAAATTCACCTTTCATACCCGCACCAGCTTGTAGTAGAGCTAAATCTAAGCTGTGAATTTTTACATTTTGTAATACAGCCGGTACGTCTTTTTGAGCGATTCTTAACGCAAGCCCTTCAACGACTGCTGTTTTACCTACACCGGCTTCACCCGTTAAAATTGGGTTGTTTTGACGACGCCTTGTTAAAATATCTACCATTTGACGTATTTCGAAATCACGACCAAGAATAGGGTCTATTTTTCCAGCGAGTGCCTGGGCTGTTAAATCAACAGTGAATTGATCTAAGCTTGGGGTTTTAGAGCCAGCATTTACCTGAGTTGATGCATTTTGTACTGAATGGTTACGCTCTTGAGATTGCGCAACTATTTCAGGCCATGCATGAAGCAATTGACCTGGTTCTATTTTATTAAATAACTTACTACAACGTGTAACTAAACTTGATAAAGTATCGTCTTTAGTAAGGGTATAAATAACGTATGCACTACGAATTTGATTATCTGTAAACTCAATGCTGGTACTTAACCAAGATTGCTTAAGCAGACTCGTTACATGCACTGACAAACTAGGTGATGACTCACTACCCGTTTTAAATGACTCTAGTGATTGATTTAAATCCTGCTGAACTTTATCAATATCTATATCGAACGAGCCAAAAATTAGTCTAACGTCATCTAATTGCTGCTCAATCATAGCTAGTAGCCAATGTTCAAGTTCAACCGTAAAATGACTGCGGCTATTACATATAGCAACAGCACCTTCTAGGCTTTTTCTGCAATCGGGACTCAGTTTTTCAACTAGTTTATTCAGTGTCATCGAAGACATACTTTGTTCCTTTTAATTTTAATTATCCCTTAAACGATAACTTAGTAGGGTTAGATTTTAATTTTTTATCTTGTACAGATAAGAAGCTATTGGCACCTAACTGACACTCATTTTTTGAAAGTTTAGCGGCGCCTAAATTTTGAAAATTTGACTCAATGACTAAGCGAAAGTTAATGGCACTGCCAACATAGTCTTTTGTTATTTTATTCGCGATTTCGAAAAGCGGACCTTTGGGCAAAAGTTGTTTTGCTTTATCTGGATCATCTGATTTTATGTGGATTTCGATATTAGAAGAGACATCCCATACTTTATTTCCAATCATGGTATCAACACCTAATCGGGCATGCTGGCCTTCATATAATGCTTGGCTGGCTAAACGGGTTTGTTCTTGCGCTTTTAGCTCGTGCCATTGGCCAACCATTTGTTTAATTGATACATCACAACCTAAGTATGACGAAAGTACGTTTTTTAAATCAAAGGCATTTCTAATTTTACGGCTGTATAAACCCGAAAAATGCAGTTGGTGCTCGTTATAGCCACCACTTAATAAACCGAGTATTTGTGTGTATGGGTCTTTGTTTTTTTCATTATTAACGTGATTAAGCGAAGGCTTATATTTTTTCCAAGCGCGGTAATACAGTGAGATCAAGCGATGGTTAAACATGTCGTAAAAGTCACGCATCGTTGTATCTTTATAGCGTAAACGCTGCATCACAAGTTCACTATAAAACTGGGGTAAAGCGCCTGAACAACCCGTTAATCCCATAAAAGAAACCTGCATATTTACTTTATGCATACCGTCTTCAAAACCTGTTTCTTCTAGTTTAGTAATTGCATTACCTGGATAGCCAAACTTTTGGGTAGCAGTAAATTTAATCAACTCTTGCTTTGGACTACTGTCGTAACCGACGTGTCGATAATCTAAGCCATGCTTTTTGAGCTGATTTTCAATTATGAAAACAGCTTTATAAAAGTCAATTTGAGAAGCTTGTGAGATTATTTGCTTAATCATAATAATGGACTGTCACCCACTCTTGCAGGCCATTGATAATATATTTGTTCTTGCTCTTTAAGCCTTAAACTTAAACGCGTGTAACTATTTATTGCTGCAAATTGAGCAAAAAAGTGATCAAGTATTGATGCAAAGAAAAACATGCCGCTGCCAGAAAAGTCATCGTTAGCAAATGTAATTTCTATTTCACTGCCTGTTGCAAAGCTTACTTTGCCTTTTTGAATAACACGTGCTGTTGAGGGCTCGATTATCACTCTATAAATGTTATCTATCATGCCCTTAGTTTGTGGCGATGCTCTAAAATCGTATAAACGTAAAACTTCTTTAAGCTTATTGCATGCATCTTCACCACTAAACGTATCAAGCGTTAAATGATTAACTAACTGCCACCGTGTTGCATCAGCTAATATTGGTCTTACTGCATGAGTAAATGGCGTTAAACATCTAATTTTTTTTATTACATCGCCGCGCTCAGGCATTAATAAACCAAGTTCGTCATCACCAAAGGGCATACTTGCTGGTAGGTTACGATTACTACAATTTGCGCGCACAGTAAGTACAGAGTTTCCGTCACCATACTCCATCGCACTATTTTCAAAAGTAGCATCAACTAACGATAAAAATGTTTCGGTTCCTGACTCTACATAACCGCCAGCCCACGAAGCGGTTTCTCGACGAATATGCCAAAACAAATCATCATGCCCATGATATTTAGGATGTGTTTGACCATAAAAAGGCGAAACAATTTGCTTGTTGCCTTTATGATCAAATGCAATAACTTCAGAAATACCAATTACTTCTGATATCTCCGAATCCATATAACGCGGTGTTAATTGGTATTCATATTCACTGATCTCAGGTCTTATTGGCTCAAGCTCTTGTTCAAATAAGTTTATTATTGGGGTACAGCCTAATAAGAACATATCTTTATCTACTTGCTTTTCAAGCTCAGCAGATTCAGTATCTAGGTAAATGTAAATACTACATTTATTCGATTGCTTAGGCAGTGATGAGAGAATGCCTTCAAGCTCAAAAAACCTAAACTTCTCAGGAAAAGTAAAATTCTCAACAAGCAAACGGTATCCGGCAGATGAGCGCTGCGAATAAGGGACTACGGCTTCGTTAGAATCAAAACCTACGGCTTTTAATTGGTTTTTTGACAGGTACCTAATACCTTCATCGCCATTATCTATAGCAATACCGATACTATGCTTAAACAGTAACTCGTACACTTTAAGCGTATGATGCCACTGACCATTTATAAAAATACGAAGTTTTTCAAGGCCTGTTTCTGCAAGCGAAACCCCTTTATACTCACCCGTTAATTCTATTTTAAAAATAGATTTTGCTTTTTCGTGCCAGCGGGGCTTAGGCGCTACAAATGGGCTATTATCAAATTGCACATTTGTAATTTCAACGGGCCAAAGGTAAGTTTCATAACATGTTTGAAATTTACACTGCTTCATTGAGTCAACGTTTGTTTCTACTTCGCTGGCTTTGGGGATTACTACGCCCGCCGTTGATAAATTTTCGGCTTCAAGTTTAACAACCGACATTGACGGAATTGGTGCTTGGTAATCTGGCAACATTTGCCCGAGCAAAGCATCTGTTAACTCCGGGAAGCTATCGTCGAGCTTTTGTCTTATATTGGCGGTTAAAAATGCAAAAGACTCAATTAGTCTTGATACATGAGGGTCTTCAATATGATCTTCACTTAACTTTAAACGCCCTGCAACTTTTGGGTATTTTTCAGCAAAGTCTTTACCTAAATGACGCACAAATGCTAATTCACGATTGTAATACTTTAATAACTCATCGTTCATAATGATGCCTCAATAATCTTCATACCCAAGTTAACGGGCTCAACTTCTGAATCAAAACTAATAAATTCTGGCTCAGGATCGGCGTATAAAAGTGCATTTATTCTTAAATTTAATACTCTATTTAAAGGTACTTCTTCGTCAGTGAACACTTCCACTTCAAGAAACCGTGGCTCAAATTTTAAAATTGTTTTTCTGACGGTTTCACACAGTAATGCGCGACCTTCATGAGAGCTTACAGACATACTCGAAAAGTCAGGTAAACCATAAGATAAACACGAAGTAGCCAGCTCAGTATATTGAGTTGGCCACGTATGCCACTGAATTCGGGCATTTAACAAAGCTTCAATATCTCTGCGCACGTTTTTTCTAAGCTCACTAATAGTGATCCCTTCCGTACGTGATGGCGCATCCTGAAAATCTGGCTCATCATCAATGAGCTTATCTATAATGGATGCTTGAAGCTGTTGCTTATGCTCTATCATGGTTGCTAAAACTTAAATTAAGCTGTTTCAAGTGAGTTGATTTTTAAATTTGGAATGGTGATCGCCTCATCATCAACAAACAGCATTTTCATTCCCTTGCCTATAATAAATTCATCTTTTAACTCTACCCAGTCAGATACTTGACCTAGCTTTTCAAGCTCAGATTCAGAGTTAATATAAACAAGTGGCAAATGAGCTGTACCTGATGGGCCATCTTTGATCGTAATTTCAACACGTAACCAAATGCTTTCTAATAAAGACTCTACTGGCTCCATTTTTAACGATTCAATTTCGTTAAAGTTAGCTAAATAAAATTCACCATTAGTCCCAAGAACTTCTAGGTATGGGTTTAAGCAATCATCGAGATCTCTTGCTGATGACTCGTCTGTGCTAACTCTTATAGATTCCATTTCCTGAGCTAACTGAGCTGCTTCGTCGGTTGAACCTTCTAACAGAGCCACATGCATTTTCAAAAATAGTGTGTCTAATTCGTTTGCATCATGAAATAACTTAGGAATGCCTTTACCTTGATAAAAGTCTACACGAGATTGCTGAGCACGAATTAGGTGTCTTAAATTTACTGCACCTACTGCAAACTCTGGATTTTTTTGTACCATAAAATCTAGTTGTTTATCAGCTTTTTCAAGCTCACCATTGATGCAAAGTAGTTCGGCGTAAATACTTCTGATATCAAAATTTAGTGGCTCATCTTGAAGCTCTGTAGCACAACAAGATAATGCATCAGTAAGTTTCCCCTCGCGAATTAAGCTATGTATTTTTTTCATGACTATTCCTTTATTTTATGATGAGGACTGAGCTCAGTAATTAATTTAATACTGGAGATCATCTGATCTAATTGAAAATGTGGCTGTAATTGTAAAACAGAAAAGTAATGCCCTGGATTAGCTTTATTTTCACTGACTTTTATTCTGGCATTACTTAAAGGGTACTTACTTCTTATATGCTCTGAGGCAGAATCTGAAGCAGTGGTATAATTATTTATCCATGCTTGTAAGTCTCGCTCACAAGCTTGTGCTGTGTTGTAAGACCCAACACGGTCGCGAGCTAATAACTTTAAATAGTGAGCAAAGCGAGATACACATAAAATATATTGCAGCATTGAAGATAAGCGCGCATTTATATTAGCAGCGCTTGATTCATAGTTTTTAGTTTTTTGAACCGACGCATTACTATAAAAAACAATGTGTTCTGTATTGGTTACTGACGATGTTGGGATAAAGCCAAGCTCAGAAAATTGCTTTTCAAATTTGCTTGTTACTAACAAGTTTAGAGGTGGCTTTGCTTCTTTTTGATAAGTGTCGTTTGCAAAACTATCTCTAGCCAGCCCAGTTACCAATCCCTTTGAAATTTTACCCGGCTCAATACCGCGAATATGTCCAAACCAGCCACTGTCGCAATATGCTCTTATTATGGTAGATACGAATTGATATGCTGCATTGCCCCAAAGCATATCGCTTTCAGGGTCTTTAATTTGTTCTTTAAAGTAAAAATCTTGATGGCGTTTACCATCATTGCTATATGGCGGTCTAACTAATACATGAGGAAGCGTAAGCCCAATAAAGCGAGATTCTTCCATCGCTCTAAAGCTTTGCCATTTAGCGTATTCAGGCTGTTCAAACTGATTAAACAAATCGGCGTAATAGCCTAAATCAGAAAAGTTATCTGCACCAAATAAGTTAGGAGAAGCGGAGCAAATAAATGGGGAAAAAGCCGCTGCAGTGGTTCTAGATATTTCTTTTATTGTGTCTATGTCATTATAAATTGTGCCCGCTGAGCACATGTTACTAATTTCGTAATCACCTATAACAACACCAAATGGCTCGCCACCTGCGCTATCAAATTCACTTTGATAAAGCAGCTGAAAAAATAAACTTTGGTCAAAATCAATGGCTTTGTTTACATCTTTAGAAAGTGTTGCCCAATCGCAGTTCAATACTTTTATTTTTACTTTATTTTCTTTGTCGTATTGTTCGCTTTGAAGTATTAGCCACCAAAGATTACGCCAACTGGCTTCTAACTTTTGAAATCTATCATTATGAATTATCAGGTTTAATTGTTCTGAAATGAGCTGATCGAGCTCAACAATTACGCGCTGCAAATAAGGACCCAGTGATTCTTTAGTCCATGAGATAGGTGAATCTGAAGAGCCTTCAAGCCATAATAACAAGGCTTTATCTAGGTTTTTTTCGTTTAAAAACCTATCGAGTAAAGCCTCATTATCACTTATTCTAGACTGTGCTTTTTGTACAAAAGCGAAGTCTTGATTTATAAATGAAAACTCTTCGTGATTCATTCTACTGCATTATCCTTAACGCTAAAGATCAGTTTATTAACCGATCTCTGGAATTTTAGCTACAAGGCGTAAAGAAGAAGTAAGCTCTTCCATTTGTAGCCAAGGTCGTAACCATGCAACTGCATTGTATGCACCTGGCTGACCTGGGATTTCCTTAACCGATACTTTTGCATCAGCTAGAGGATAACGTGCTCTGATATCTTGACCACCACCCTCAGTCGCATTTACATACGATAAGATCCAACGGTTTAACCAAGACTCAACGTCTTCAGCTTCCATAAAGCTACCAATTTTATCACGCGCCATTACTTTTAAGTAATGAGCAAAACGAGACGTTGCCATAAGGTAAGGTAGACGTGCAGATATAGCCGCATTAGCAGTTGCATCTGGAGTAGAATAAATTTGTGGTTTTTGACAGCTTTGGCCACCAAAAAATACGGCATAATCTGTATTTTTGTAATGACAAAGAGGTAAGAAACCTAACTTACTTAATTCCGCTTCGCGACGGTCTGTAATGCCAATCTCAGTCGGACATTTAAGATCTGGATCGCCATCATCGCTAGTGAAAATATGCGTAGGAAGACCTTCTACTTTACCGCCACCTTCAGCACCACGTATTGCAGTACAGAAACCGTATTGAGCAAATGCTTTGGTCATATTAGTTGCCATTGCATAAGCTGCATTACTCCAACAGTAATCACTGTTATCAGTACTTACAGAGCGACCATCTTTTGGTTCAACTTCAAACTCTTCATAGTTGAATTCTTCAACAGGTTTAGAAGCAGCGCCATAAGGTAGGCGAGATAAGAAACGAGGCATAGTTAATGATACAAAACGTGAATCATCACTGTCTCTAAATGAGCGCCACTTAGTGTATTCTAAAGATTCGAATACTTTTTCTAAATCGCGAGGCTTAGTTAGCTCTTCCCAGTTATCAAAGCCAAATAATGATGGCGATGAAGCGGCAATAAACGGACAGAAACCAGCGGCTGCTACATTAGACATTAGGCTTAATGTTTCAACATCTTCAGGATGGTTAGTAAACTCAAAGTCACCTACGATAGTACCGTAAGGTTCGCCACCTGGAGTACCAAACTCAGACTCATAAATTTTCTTGAATGTTTGGCTTTGGTCAAACTCAACAGCTTTACTTAAATCTTTATGAAGTTCTTTTTTCTTCATATTTAGCATACGGATTTTAAGTGTAGAGCTTGTCTCAGAGTTCATTACTAAATGGTGCAATCCACGCCAAGAGCCTTCTAACTTTTGAAACTCTTCGCTGTGCATTACTACACTTAGCTGTTTTGAGATTTTTTGATCGATTAATTGAATTGCTTCATTAAACGTCACTGTCATGTTTTTGTTCCACTGAACAGTCCCTTTTAAGGCTTCTTCTGTCAGTGTTTTAAGTAGCTCTTCTGCACGGCTTGCATCAGTTTGCTTAGTAGCGCCGATTGCTTGTTCTAATAGTGAAGACGTCGCTTCTGAGGTAGACTCTAATTCAGTACTTAGTTGCTCTGTACTCATTTTTCAGTCTCCTCAATTTTAAGTTCTTTTGCGATCGTATCTAAGCTTGAGGTGTTGCTTAGCACTTCTTCAAGTACATTTTCTAATTCTTCTGAACGGTCAATCTTAGTCATCAAATCGCGTAACTTGTTGCGTGTTTCCATTAATTTACGTAATGGCTCAACTTGGTTCACAACAGCTGCTGGCTCAAAATCGTCAATCGATTTAAAGTTAAGTTTTACTTCAAATTCAGAACCATCATCATTAAGCGTATTATCAACTAATAATTTTAATGAAGGGCTCATACGCTTTAAAACATCGTTAAAGTTTTCACGATCTATTTGCACAAATCGTCTGTCTTTAAGTGGTTTTAATGCTTCAGTATTATCACCAGAGAAGTCGCCCATAACACCAACAACAAATGGTAATTCTTTTTTTACTGCAGTGCCTTCAGTTTCCACATCATAAGTGATGTGTACGCGAGGCTTACGAACTCGTTTTAATTTATCATGGATACTCATAGAGAACTCCTTTTACTTATGTTTCAGTTTCGCTGATTTTAATGCCAGACAACTTAAAGTACCCCGTCCTAGCATCACTATCTGTAATTAATTCATTTAATAATTCAGGCAGCGACAATTCGCTCCATCGAATTACTTGTTCTATGGTGTACGACATAGGTGAGTGCGGCTCTGTCTTTCTAAAAAAAGTAGCGATTTCTTTGAGTTTATTAATCGCGCTTTCTCTTGAGTTAATTTCGTTATTAACTTTCACAGCTTGTAATGCAACACCTTGACCTTCGTCGTCCTCACTTTGAACCACTTCTTGCACTTCATTTAGTGCCGCTTTTGCTTTTTCAGCAGCTTCAAGCTTATCTGCTGCAACATGCTCAACAGCAGCAAGGCTTACTTCTAATGCTTGTTTTATATTTGAAGTTGGCTGGGGCTGACCCGTTACTCTATCCATTACTTCGCTTAATAAGGCAAATTGCTCAATCGCGTTTTCAATGTCTTGTTTTAAAGTAACAAAAAATTCAGTACTAGTTTCTGCAGCGCTTCTTTCAATAAGCTCATAATCAACAGCACCTAGATTAAGCTTTTTTTCTCTTTTCTCATCCGTTAAACGAGAAATATCATAGCCCTGCTGATACTCCCAAAAAGAATATGACTCCATACTGGCACTGTCGGTCAGATAGATACTTTTAATTGGGATTATTAATGTACCTTCCCCTGCAGAACCATTAAGGCCAACCAAGGCAGATACTTTATCTGACACTTCATCATCGTCATCGAGAGACGGATAGAGTTCGTCAAAATAATTATCGAGCAAGTTATGAGCAACTTTAAAACCAAAAGCCAAACCTTTAAAACTATGAATTCGACAAAGGGCTTCGATAAACCAAGCTAAATATTCAATATCTTTGCTTTGTGTTTTTATTGCTTTGCTACATTGCTCTAATAAAGGAAGCCAATCTCTTGCTAGTGAGGAAATACCTTCTTCATCAACTAACGCATTTCTTTCTGCTGCACGAAGCTGGTTTCTTAAATCTTTTAAGGCGTAATAAGTCGACGTAGGAGACACATCTGAGCGAGGATCAATACCTGCAACTTCGGTGTCTGAAATAGGGGAAATATACTCTTCAAATAAAAACATTCCGTCGTCCTAATAATTATCCATAAAACTCCAATAAAGCGGAGCGGATTTCATATTACATTTTTTATAATAAATTACAAGCCTAGTTACAATTGAGTTTAAACCTTAATTATTGCCTTTATATAAACAATTAAAATTTAATATACTTATAAATTAATAGGTGTAATTAAAGTAAAAACTCTAATATAAAAATAAAAGCACTATTTATATTTTAAATATCGTTATTTTGAAAAAAGAGGTATTGTAGCTTCATCTTGAATATTGAATGTTTCTGAATTATTACCAACGTATCCTTTATCGTATTTTATTAAAATACAGGTCACATTATCTCGCGCACCTCTAACTAAAGATGAATGCATTAGCGCCATACCAGAATCAATAATGCTACTAGGCTCTAATGACAAACATATGTCCTCATCAGACAACTCACCAGTGAGACCATCTGAACAAAGTAAAAATATATCGCCTGTTTTCACTTCATTTTGAATAACGTCTACTTTCACTTCTTCAGTTACACCCACAGCCCTTGTGATTACATTTGATAATGGGTGCGTTTTAGCTTCTTCTATTGAAATAATCCCTTCATCGATTAAATCATTTACTTGGCTGTGATCTCTTGATATTTGCTTAAATTGACCATCTCGAAGCATGTAAGCTCTGCTATCGCCAACCCACAAAACATAGTACTTATTATTTTTTAAAAATAATGCGGTAACTGTACTGCCCGCGGTTTTACTACCTAGATATTGGGCACTGTATTCGTTTAATTGCCTATTAGCATCTTCAATGGCTTCAACTATGTGTGATACTTCTAGTTTTTCAAGTGGAAGCTCTTCAACTTTTGCTCTTATTACATCTACAACAAGTTGGCTGGCAACTTCACCAGCCTCGTGACCACCCATCCCATCTGCGACAACCCATAAGTTATGGCTGTTTATTTCTACATGCGCATCCTCGTTAAGCTGCCTGACAGCACCACGGTGGGTAATTGCATAACTTGTACTAAACTTGCTAATCACTATTTTTTACCTGTGTAAAATTCCATTCCCAGTGTTTCCACCTTCCATCTAACATTGCCGCAACTTGATTTACTGCAGGCAAACCAGGGGTTATAAGTACCATTGGTTTTATATTGCAAGAGCCATGCGTCCACCAAACACTGTAATCGCCATGTTTTTTTAATAAAAGAGCATGCATTGCATCTTGAAGAACTTCACCCGATAACTCATCACCTGAGAACTCAAATGCTTCCGCACTTTTATTTTTATCTGCAGAATTTGAAAAGCTAACCTGCTTTTTAACTCCAGTTATAGCACTTATAGATTTAGCAACTTCTTTACGCCATGAAAATAAATCGACAGAACTATCTAAAACTTTTAATACAGTATCTTCATACTCTAAAGAGAACACTCCTGTGTTTAAAACATCAATCGGTGCTTGCTCTAATGTGCTTGCAACTGTAAAAGGGTAATGTCGTCCCACTGCATCCATACTCGGAAACAACGTGCCCATAACCCCTTTGTCACCAACAATATTTGGCGATAATGCAAAGTGCCATACTGGTCCGGTTAAGTAATTATCTTGCCATACCTCACCTAGTTGCTCTTTACTCACTGCAATGGCTGCTTGCAGCCACTGCTCCCAATGCTCTGAAAACTCTTTCGATACGTTATCTTGTACAAAATCACCTAAACTAGGCACTTTGCCAAGATAACCAATATTTATAATCGGGTCGGACATGAAAACTTCTCTACACTTTTATTCCAAAATGGATGCCTGATTGATTTAGGCAATAATTCGACTTTTGCATTGTTCCCCATGAGTGAAAAATGTAACTCTAAGTCTTCACGTGTTTTTGTTCTTTTAGCACTTAACTCGTCTAACATACGGTATAGCGACCATTCACCTTGGTAAGTTGTATTAATGGGACGACCACCACTTGGAGGAGTAAATTCAATCCGAGTATTACTTTGCCCTGATGATCCTGGCCATACAAAGTTAGTTATCTTAATTGGCCCATGACGATATGACATAGATTGCCCATCAATTTCGACCCTGAACTTTGATACTGATTGATCTAATTCTACAGTCCTTAAACCAAACTCAATTCTTGGTGTTGCACTACCGCCATCAAAAAAGACGGTTTGAATTTGATTAGCAAGTTCAAACATCGCTAATGTATCTCGGCTAATGCCTATATCTTTTTCAAATTTCCATGGCGTTGAGCTCATATCTACACTAGGCGCAATATAGTTAGTGAAAAAGCTATCAATCGTGCCACCAGGGCCGAAGAATCGAGTGAAGTCTTTCATATTCACTTCTTTATTTGCGTACTGAGAGAATGGATAACGGCCAACAATTGCAGCGTTATATTCGCGTAATACCTTACTTTTCCACATCTCGTTTAAATGTCTGTTGGCACTATTTTTAGTTATATTGCTAGTATCACGACTGATATCTAACAACCAACTATTAAACGGATAAGGTAAGTCTCGGCTTTGGAACTCAAGTTGACGAATAAAGCTTGGCTTACTTTTACCGCTAATTTGATCTTTAATTGACGACTTTAACTGATCGCCTCTATCAAGTTTGGTTAAGTAAACGTTTAGCTCTCTTAGATTTTTCTGAATATTATCTAATTGTTGAGCATCAATATTTATTACACCTTCAAAGGCTTCTTCAACTTGATGACCCGGTAATTTAATATCAAATTTAGGGGCTTCGTCAGGTAAAAATCGTTTGATGCGATTAGCCTTTGTTTGCATAGCAATCTCAGCAGCATTTGCTGCCACTTTACCTGCAGCCTTTTGATTATCCGATACGGGTAATTTAGTAAGCTGCACATTTTTTTGAACTGCAGTAATAATATTTTTAATAGGTGCTTCAGAGCCCGCTAGAGCATCAGTAATATTAACCCCCTCAGCAGGAGAGCTATATTGGTTCAGGCTCAAATCATCAATAAATGATTGCCAATAATAGATATAATCTTGAAAATATCGTTGCTCTAGTTTCTTCTCAATCTCATCTTTAGAAATATCGTAGGTACCCGTGGCCTCTTCACCATACACCCAGCTACTTGCCATTAAATTACCAAGCATTTTACTTTTCTCAACATTAAAAATGCCGTGGAAACCATTAAATGTATATAAGCCCGGGATACTTCGCGTAAGCTCACCGTCATTTCTAAAAGTAAATTTTTGCGCACTTTCGAAACTAATAATGTCTGTAAGCCTAAATGGCGGGATACTGCTATCTAAAAAGTCGGCTTGAAGTCGTTGGTATGCTCGCTCAGCAATTGGTAGCTTAGTTAGCTCAGCTCGTGCAACACGCACGGCTTGATTATCAATTTCAATTTGGCTTACACCGTTTTCAAGTAATGTAGCAACATGCTCCATTAGCTCTACTCTGGTTTGCATATTTTTATCGCCTGGTAAATTACGTTCTAAATACGCGTTAAACCATACCGTTATATCTTCACCTTCAAAGTATTCAGGCTGAAACAACATAAGGTAACACTTCAGTGTTTCGTATAAATAACTTAAGTGCTCAGGATGAGCTTCCATTTCTTTAATTAAGGTACTTGCAATAAACGGTTCTAAATACGTTTGCAATGAACGGTCGTAGGCTTGTGTAGAAGCCATTTTTATTTCATTTAGTTTGTTAAACCCAATTGATTTAGACTCTTGTGTATTAACAAGTTCAGGGTTGCTTGCAGGTAAGTTTCTAAGAGCTTTTAATCTGTCGTTTAGTACCAATAAGTTATTACGATCAAATGAGGCGGTATCAAGCTCTTGGTACGTTGCAATCGCATCCTCAGTCTCTGAAATTAAGTTACTATTCCAAGCAAAACTAAAGTACCACGATGTTGAAAAACCAAATAAAGCTATGCATGCAAGCGATATGCTACCAACACGAAGCCATTTATTTTGCTTGTCATGATGTTTGTTAGTGCTTGCTAAGTTTTGCTCTGGAAAAATCACACCTTCTAATACATTCTTTATAAAAAAGCTTTTAGATTGGTTGATGTATCCCGATTCGCCTGCGTTCGCTTCGTTTAAAAAGCTTGATGGCGTACCTTCTTGCGTTGCACTTGTAAGATAAACACCACGAAACATTGGTAGTTCTTCGTATGCATTAGGAGTGAATATTTCTTTTAAAAAAGCATCTCCTACACCTTGTAGCACACGAAGCTGCCTTGGGAATTCGAATATTTTAGCGCGAATTTCTTCGTTTCTTTCATTAATTAATCTACGATTTAACATCTCGGTTAATTTAGAAATTAATGTGTGAAATTCTTTATTAAATGCATCTACTTGCGTGTCTTTGTCTAAATCAAGTTCAAAGGTTACGCCCCAAACCTGCTCACATTCTTCTTCTGTTAATTCGCCAAAAAACTCTCTAAAGCCTTCGATTAAATCAACTTTTGAAAAAATAACGTAAACAGGAAAAGTCATGCCTAATTGGCTTTGTAGCTCTTGTAATCGCTGTTTAATAGCGCGAGCATGTAGGTTTCTCTCAGTTTTGGTCTGGCTCATAAGCTCAGAAATACCCATACTGATCATTACACCATTAATCGGCCTAAGAGGACGGTACTTACGCAGTAATCCTAAAAAGCCTTCCCATGCACGTGAATCATGCTTTGCATGGCTGCTTTGCGTTGTGTAGCGCCCTGCAGTGTCAATTAAAACAGCTTTATTGGTAAACCACCAATCACAATTACGCGTACCGCCAACACCATGAACTAAATCAACACCCAGCTTATCTTTTAGTGGGTAATCAAGCCCTGAGTTATGAATAACGGTAGTTTTGCCAGCTCCTGGCGGTCCTATCATTATGTACCAAGGCAGCTGGTAAATGTTTTTACCTTTGAACAGCTTTACATCTTTTAAAAGATCGATAGCTTCGTTCATTCGCGTTTTAAGCGTGGTAATTTCTTCATTTACTTCAGAGCTATTTGTATCGCTATTACTATCAATTAACTCATCAGCCATTTTTTCGTCTCGTTTGCTTTGTTGCATAAGACGATAAATTTTAGACACAGAAAAAACCAATAAAACCAATATAATAGTAAACAGTCTTGCTGCTATACTTTGTAGTGGTACATAGTCAGCTATTGCGATTAATGGGCCGCCAAACCAAATTAGTAATGATAAAGCTAAAAAGCCAATAATTAGCATTGCCGTACGAGATGTAAGTGCGTAGGTCACTTTTTTTATTTTTTGTGAAAAACTCATTTCAGCCTCTTAAAATAATAAGTCGATTTCAATTCGTCGGTTAAGTGACCGAGAAGCTGAATCTGAATTACTGGCAATAGGCTCTGCTGCGCCCTTACCTTCGGGCCATAAACGCCCACTGAGGTTTGTACTTTTAGCCATAGAGTTTGCAACTTGCGTTGCGCGCGCTAAAGAAAGGTGCCAATTTGAAGGGTATTTATCAGTTCTAATTGGTGTGTCGTCTGTGTGGCCGGTTATTAAAATACGCCCTTTAGTTCCTTCAAGGCTTAATGCTAGCTTTTCTAAAATAGGCTGAAATGAAGGTAATAATTTAGAGTCACCTTGATTAAAAAGGCTCTCACTATTAATAGAGATTCTGATCCTATCGATATTTTTCTTTATCGTTACAATCCCCATTTGAATCTCAGTTTGTAATAGTTGTTCTAAAACAAGTAGCTGCTGATCCTTTTTGTCTATTGCTTGGTCTTCAGCTAGAGGGTGAATGATGGCCAGCTTGTCATTTACAGCGGTAACATCATCATTTAGCTTCATATTTATAAATAAATAAACGGTAAGTAAAAGTAGACCCAGAACAGAAAAAATAACCCACAGCGGCACCTGATTTCTTAATTCAACGCCAGCGGCTACTCTTTGTTTCCAGTTAGGAGAAAGCTTATTATTGATTGGCCCATCTAATTGATTTAATAGGTGGTACATTTGTGAGCGGTATTCTTCTACTTTACTATCACCCACAGTATCTAGCCTGTACTTACCTTTAAAACCTAAATTTAAACAGTGGTACTGAAGCTCTAAAAAGGCTTTGTGTTGCTCTGGCTGAGACAATGCATTATCTAGCAAAGTATAAAAGTACTCACCGCCAAAGGTCTCTTTATGAAATGTTGAAAGCAAACTTTCGTCAGCCCATTCCATAGAGCTCCATTTAGAATTTAAAACAGACTCATCTAAAATTGCACATAAACAATAACGAGAGTTTTTGATTACATCTTTTGATAAATTTTGATTACGAATCTCGACTTCAAAGCGTTTGATAGCCTCAACACATCGATGCTTTAACGCAGCCAAGTTTGTCATCTCAACTGATTTTCTTATTGAAATAACCAATGAAAAACAGTCTGTTGCCGCTTCCATTAACGGGTTTTTAAATATAGATACCTTTGCATTACTAGGAATACTGCTTGCAACAGGCTCAACAGACATAACTGTTTTGTCTGGATCATTATCTACTTGAGTATTATTTGAGGCATCACGCCCTAATCGACCAGGACGTGGTTTTATAATGGTTTCGTCCATTGAAACTCTTCCTTTTAAAAGTTAAGTTCTTATTGCCCACAGGCTTAGTTGTAACTCGGGGTAATTTCCAGACAAGTGAATAGCAATACCACCACTAGAATGAAGCTTTGCCCAATGCTCGCCATGTTTATTTAATTCAAAATAATGAAAACCTGCATGGTAAGGAATTTGACGCGGTGCCGTTGGTAAGTTACTGATTGTAATACCTGGGATTTGATTGTTTACTAAATCTCGGATTGTCTCAACACTACCTATTTTAATTTGAGAAGGTAGTATCTTACGAAGCTCTTCGTGGGGGACACTCGCCTTAATAGCCAATACAAATTGACCCGAGCTAAGTACCGATTTGTCTTTGAGTGCACCAAAAGAAATACCAAACTTGCTTTGCTCTAGCTTTATTTCTGTCGCAGTTTGCTCGATTACATGACTCAAAGATTGATATAAAAAGTTTACTACTTCGCTAAATACAGGGCCTAAATTTTTATGATCGTACTTAGGTAATTTAGGTACTCTTTTATTTACTGTACTAAATGTAGAGAGTTCACCAGCAAGCTCTATTAAACGTGTATAAAGAATATTTGGATGAAGGTTATTAACTGATAATAAGTTTTCAAAAACAGCGTCATACTTATTTAACGTTTGCAGCATAATAAAATCAGCTACAGATGTGCTTCCCGCATAGCCTTGGCACAACCTAACAGCGATACTTTCTGAGCGCTGCTTTATCATTGAGCCAATTTCTCTGACTAGACCAAGTAATGGCTTACACTGACCTACTTTTAATGAAGCTGGAATATACTTTGAATCGAGCTTAATTTGCCCTTCGCTACTTACTTCAACAATGCGTGCTAATGGCAATAATATATAGCCAGCGTGATCGTCTGATGACAATACTAGCTTACTAAATACCTTAGCTACTTGAATAATTTCTTGAGCTTGCGCACCTAAAGAGTCATCGCTTACTGATAAGTCATTAAGTTTATAACGCGTAACAATATCTTCATCTAAAGATGAAATATTAATACCACTGGCTTTTAGTGCAGGAACCGCTAAATAAACTATTTCATCATAAACATCTTTACCAACTACTAAAGGCTCAGGTAAAGAGGTTGATTGAGGCATATCGATGGGTAGCAAATCAGGAGTAATAGCTGATAACGACTCAATTGCAAATTGGCCTGAGCTTAATAGTTGAGTGTCGATACTTATATCAAGTATGCCCCAAGGATCTGATAAATTCCCATTGCAAATTTGCTTTATTAAATGCGAAAAATGCTTATCTGACTGCTGAAAGTGTTGCGGCCTCAAGAACATTCCTTCGGTCCAGGCAACACGAGTGTTATCACTCATTGTACAAATCCTTTTTTATTGCTCTCTCATGTATGTAGCAATTGCTTCAACATTTACATCTATATCGTCATAGCCTGTAGGGTCAACTTCAATTACAGCTCTCCATCGTGCTTGGTCGATATCTCTGTACGCAACAACAACTCCAACATATCGCGTATTACGGTTTAAGCTCATTTTGTATTCTTGAACAGAGTTTGGCTGTAATTCTAATTCATCTTTTTTTAATAAGTCTGGGCCTAATAGTTTTTCAGGTGTTTCGTATAGGCTAAAAAAATCCTGCGTATCAAAAATTGTTCTTGAGCTAAGCTCAAAAATTTTCATTACTACTGGTGAAGGCCTATCCGAAGTGTCCGGATTAACATTTTTAGACACATTGATTTTTAGATCTGTAGAAGGAGGTACAAACTTGTTAACAGTTGAACAACCCATGGCTAAAAACAGTAAACTGAAACTCATTAAAAAGAGCTTAAACTTGTTCATTATCTACTTTCCTTTCTAGAACGATTCTTTAATTCTATCGTTATATGCTTTTAAGAAATCATCTGACAATGCCATAGCTCCCTTACTATTTACATCATGAGATAACTCATCATATAAATTTTGGTATAGCTTCCAGCACTTAGCCTCTGTTTGACCAGGGATGATTTTTAATACGTTAGAATTATCATTTATTTGTTGATTTATGTGTTGGGGAGAAACTTGCTCTAACATCCCTTTTAATACGCCATCAGCTCCTGCTAATAAAGCATGTTCATGTCTTCGAGTGTCAACAAAGCTTTCTTTGATTGATTCTCGAGACGACAAGAAGCTTGCACTATTTCTGATGAATAAATTCTGAATAACATCATCAATATCTGCCGAAAACTTAATTGGGTTATTTTGTTGAGTTTGGAACATTGTTTGGTTTAAACGCAATTGGTTTTTCACAAGTGCTCTTTGACGAAGAGACTCCATCAACTCTGTGAGTAATAAATTTAACCCTTGGCCCATTTCAAACCAAAGTTCTTGCGAATTTAACGAATTTTGTAACTCAGCTTTAATCCCTAACCCGTTCAAAAAAGCATCGGTTAACGCAGTGTCTTCACTCGGTGATATTGAATTCTTTTGCGCAGCAGGCTTATGAACAGGCTTTACAGCTTGAGGTTTGCTTACAGGTGTATCAAGTACCGCAGCCTCAACTGAAACTTGTTGTTTAACAGGCTGTTTTGGCTGTGGCTTACTTACAACTGGTGCTGGTTGAGTTACCGCCTCCGGGTTCATTAAGTGAGCAAGCTCATCCCAGTTCTCAGGTATTTGGTTTGCTGAATTATCTTCACTGGCCTGAGTCATAGAAACTGCAGGCATAGATTCATCCATTATTGATTCATTAAAATACTGCTCTGCCTCTGAAAAACGCTCAGTAGGGTGCTGATAAGCGCTTTCTGGCTCTTTGCTCAAACTAGCAGCTGCACTTAAATTACCATAATCGGTCTCAGGAGCTTTTTCGTTGGTAGCTAATTTCACTTCTACTTGAAAATCACCCACAGTAATTGTGTCACTATCAGACAAGCGTTGTTTATTACCTTGGCCTAATGGAGCTACGCCAAAATTTACAAAAGTACCATTTGTAGATGTATCGTAAACATAAAAAGAATCGCCCTCTTTAACTATGCGCCCGTGCTTACTAGAAATGATTTTTTCGGGATCAGGAAAGTGCCAATCACATGCTTCTGAACGGCCAAATATTAGAGAGTCTTTTACTGTTTTAGTGGCTTCAATTTCTGGAGAGAGTCTATGATAACTAGTGATGTTTAGTATCAGTTCCATTTGATAAGTTAGTCCCATAAATCTACATTTTTATTAGGATAAAGTAGAAGAGAAACTATTGTCAACATTGAAATTAATATATAAAAATATACTCAGTCTTTTAAAAGCATAAATCCAAATAATTTAAATTAATCAAAACCGCTTTAAAAAAGCCCTTTCACAGCTTAAAAAACATATTTTGTATGTTCCGATTTAAAAAATTACTATTTATTAATTTTCACAACACATTATTCATTTTAAATACCTTAAAGTGTTACAAAACAATGCCTGTAGACTTACGCTGTTTATAAAAACAAATAGCAATTAAACGATATTTCAATAATTAATATAAAAGCTCTAAATTTTTTAAAGTTTTGTACGAAAGTTCTGCTATAGAAACATTGCTAAGTTGGCTGATTTTTGTAAAAATACAGCGCTTATCAAAGGGAGAATTGATAAAAATAAAAAACTCACCTTTGCGATTATTTTAATATACACAATAAAAGGATTTATAATGAGCGGTGTCAACAGTTCTAATGATAAAACGCAGATAGCTTCGCTTGACTCAAATCTTCGCACGCCAAAAGCAATAAATAAATTAAACCTTGTAGGTAAAAAAATATCAGACCGCTACTTAGTTGAAGAACTTATTGGCCAAGGTGGTATGTGTTACATTTATCGAGCCAGAGATTTATTTTTAGAAAGTGCGAGTCGCCCTGAAGTTTTTGTAGCGATTAAGGTATTGTTAGAAGAGTTTTCTCACTCTGAAGAAGCTATTTCACTTCTTAAAGATGAAACAACTAAAACACAACAGCTCTCTCACCCTAATATTGTAAAAGTATATTCTGCAGGATCTGATAACGATTTACATTATGTAACCATGGAATTAGTAGAAGGCGAAACGCTTGAGCAAATAATCAAGCGCAATAAACCCTCTGGAATGGCTTTCAAAAAAGCGAATGTAATTCTTAGCCAACTTGCAGATGCATTAATTTATGCTCACTCTCGTGGCGTTATTCATAACGATTTAAAACCATCAAATATAATTTTCGATTCTAATGGTAGCCTTAAGGTACTCGACTTTGGTATTGCAAAACATAAAACCATTGAAGATGCCTATGCAGTTAAAAGCGAATCAAGCTTAGGTACTGTAGGGGGCTATACACCAACCTATGCAAGCCCTGAACAACTTAAAGGTGCTGCAGCATCTGTCAAAGATGACGTTTTTTCTTATGCGTGTATTGCACTAGAATTATTAAGTAGCAAACATCCATATAATCGTGTTGCAGCAGATACACTCCCTAAAGATACATCGGCAAAACGCCCTAGTAACTGCCCTTTATGGCTGTGGGGCACGCTTAATAAAGCAGTTTCTTTAGATGCAGCAAAAAGAACTGATTCGTTAAAGCCCGTTTTAGCTAAGCTTCAAAGTAACTTTAAACCAGCAATAGCGCTTGTTGCCAGTACTGTCGTGTTAGCTCTTTTAGCTGGCCAGTACTACCTAACAAATACAAACAATATAAAGCAGCTTGAAGCTAAGTTAGACAATGCAAAAGCAATAAACCAACAAGTAGAAACATGGATGTCTTGGAATGGACCGGAGATTTTAAATAAACTTGCAGAAATCCCCCCGCAATACGAGGTATTAAAACAAGGTTTATTAAGATCAAATCAAGCTAATATCTTGCAGAGTTTTGATTACAGAGCTAACCAAATCAATACAAGCGCTAATAAGTTTAAAGATTTTGATGAAACTATTAATGTTTATAGTAAAGCATTAGAGTATTACCCTGATTCAGAAAAGCTATCTGTACAACTCGAAAGTATTTTAAGAGAACGCCAATCAATAATTTCGGATATTACTTCTCGTATTGATTTGTTACTTGAGCAATCTCGCTATAGTGAACTTGACAATAATAGTATTCCACAATTAATCAATGATTTAAGCGTAGTAGATAGTACCTACGTTTATCGTCCGTCTGAAATACATTTTGATAATTACAAACTTGCCTTAGATAAAGCTATTGAAGAAGATGATGTGATCACGCAAAAATCTTTACTTAATGTTGGTAAAGCTATTTTCACTAATAATCAAAAAAATGAACTTGGTTTCGCAAACCTTCTTAAAAGAGAGTCGGCGATAGATGCTTTAACGCTCTACCAAAAGAAAATTAACCTAGGTGAACAAGCTGATTTTCCAACTGAAGATGCCGTTGTATTTTACGGCCCAAGATTTGACAGATACACACAAAAACTAGAGACAATTGAAGAGTATAAAGATTTATTAGACTTTGAAGAGTTAATCAATACTGAGTCTGCAGCGTTACCTAAGGACTTTTCTTTATTGGTTTCTTTAAAACAAGAATTATCTAGACGCTACATCACTATGGCAAATACATTAATGAAAAGAAAGATGTACCGCACAGCAGAACAACTAGTTGAAAGAAGCGAAGCTATTACTCAGTCTCTTGATAATGTAATGCTTTAAACAACTGTTTTTATTTGGTGAGTATCACCAAATAACTAAAAATAACGATATATATTAAACTAACAAACGTTTTGTTTTAACAAACGAAGGTCAAGGACGACGAGTTGAGCGATCATTTTGCATAAACTCCTCCAAGATTTTTCGTAATTATTACTATTTAAATGAGTTTATGGAGTACCTATGAAAAAGATAAGCGCACTAGCAGCACTATTAATACTAAGTGGTTGTTCTACTACATCGTCAGTAGACGAAACGCAGCAAACGGCAAAAGAAGAAGCAGTTCAAGTACAAGAAGAAATTGTTGAAGCTGTAGCACCTATTTCATTAACTGTAATCACTAACCCTAGTGATGCACGCGTACGCATAATGAACATAAAGCCTGTATACGAAGACGCTATTGAGCTGAAAGAAGGTGAATACGACGTTGAAGTAAGCAAACCTGGCTACCTAACTTACCGCAAGTGGGTTGCTGTAGATAAAAAGACTATTTTAACTGTAAATTTAGATGAAGTAGCAGCAACTGAAGCGGCTAACTAAACACTAAATAGAATTTTGAATTATGCCTTTAAACCTCGTTTTAAAGGCATAATTTTAGCTACCTATCAAAAAATACAATACACCACCTGCCCCACTTATATTTAAAATAATACACAACCACAACACACCTATAAAACGACGTTTTTTCGATTTATGCCTAAGCCATTGCTGTGCAATGAGCGCACCGGGCCAGCCGCCAAATAATGATAATAACTGAAGTGTTCGCTCGCTCGTGCGGTTAACTTTTTTATGCGTTGATTGTTTAGCTTGTCGCTTATCCCATGCGTACATTATAAAAGTGATTAGGCTCAGTGAGCTTATATAACCTGGTACATAAATAGGTATGTAAATAGGCAAGTACTGAGATAGATACGCAAGCCAAATTATTGCTAAATAAAGCAGTGAGAACGTGATTAATGTTTTCTTTATCAATTAATATTCGCCTATACTAAAAGCTGTTAAACCAAAATAATAAGAGCCAAATTATGACATATTTTAAAGCGCTATTCTTAGTATTATGCTTATACACAATTTGCAGCTATGCATCCGATACCCCAACCAACCTTGATAAAGAACTTGCCGTATTTAAGCCTTATTTAGGCACTTGGCAGGCCGACTTTAAAGTGCCTGAAGGTGCCAAACCAGTACAAGATGTTGGCCGATGGGAGCGGGCATTAAATGGTAAAGCTATACATACCAAGCACTCTATTAATGAAGGCGAATATGGTGGTGAATCGATGATTTTTTACGACAGTAAAAAAGAGTCATTAGTGTTTTACTATTTCACTACCGCAGGGTTTTACACAAAAGGCACCATGAAAGTGCTCAGCCCTACTCAATTTGTAGCCTATGAAGATGTGACAGGCAGTCAAGATGGTATTACTAAGGTTAAGTCGATGAGCGAGTTAAAAGACGATAAATTTGTAGTCTCAACCTCATATTTAAAAAAGGGTGAATGGACTAAGCCCGAGCAGCGTATTTATACTCGCAGTACAAAAACCGTTAAATTTAAATAACTTTGCATTTAAAACACAAAAAGGCAGCCTAGGCTGCCTTTGTTATTTATAAAACTGCTATTATTTAGCGAACTTTTTAAATGGTTCGTCAACTGGTGTATCAGCAAGGTGATTTGTGTAATTGCTCATTACTTTTTGCGATAAACCAACAATAATTTCTAGTAGTTGTTGCTTAGCGTAACCTGCTGCAAAAAACTTCTCAATTTGCTCATCGCTAATTACGCCGCGATCGCGTGTCATTGCAAGCGTTGTTTCACGTAGTGTTTCAAGTTTTGCATCTGCTAGTGGTGTTTTGTTTACTAGTGCATCAACAATACCTTGGTCAACTTTCATTGAAGCGGCAATTGCGCTGTGCGCTGGTACACAGTAATGACACTCGTGCTCAACGTTAATTGTTTGCCATACTACTGTTAGCTCTTCTGCATTAAACGATGTTTTTTGAAATAAGTCGTGCAGTACTTGGTAGCCTTTAAGTAGCGTAGGCGCTTCTGCCATTACTGCGTGAAGGTTAGGCACCATGCCAAATGCAGCTACTGAATCAGCCATAAGCGATTTTGATTCTTCAGGTGCGTTGTCTTGAGTATATAACGTAAATTCTGCCATGTTCTGCTCCAATAAATTAATGTGTTTGAGTAACTTCGAGACACATACTATTTGATTTTGAGCGACTGTTCAAGTTAAAGTTGAGCATACGTTCAAAATAGTTGAGATTAAAATGGCTAACAAAGTTAAATTTGAACGCGAGAATGTAATTCGCGTTGCAAGCCAATTGTTTTGGGAAAAGGGGTTTACAGCAACCTCAACCCGCGATTTACAAGAGGCAATTAATATGCGCCCAGGCAGTATTTATGCGGCGTTTGGCTCTAAAGAAGGCTTATATAGTGAGTCTTTAAAAGACTACACCGTACAAATGAAAAGCCAAATTGACGGTTTTTTAGCAAGCTCTGACACTGTTATAGGTGGTTTGCGTGCGTTTGTAGAAAACGTAATAATTAAAACCAAAGACTGTAGCCCAAGTGCTATTTGTATGTTGGTAAAAGCAAACAGTGAATTTGCAGAAAAAGATGCCTCTTTATATGAACTGAGTTTAGACTTATCGGCAAAGTTTGAAGCTTACCTAACAACCTTGTTTGCTCAAGCTATTAAAAATAATGAGCTTAGTAGTAATCTTACGGCACTTGAATATGCGCAGTTTTTTCAGGTGCAATTTACTGGGCTACGTGGCTACTTTAACCGCCCAGGGGTTGAGCAATTAGCGCAGCCGATGATCAATCAAATGTTTGCCTTGATCAAAAAGCTATAACTTTTCGCATTACTCACTGCTAAAAAAGTCTCAACAAAAAAAGCGGCTAATTCACATTGAATTAGCCGCTTTTTTATATCTTACTTTTTTACGTTTTAAGCTTATTAAGCTCGCTATCTTGTTGCGCTACCAATGCATTAAGCGCTTCGCTGCTATCGCCCGCTTGAGTAGATAAATCAGCAAGCTGCGATGCCGCATCAGAGATAAGCGTTAAGTTACGGTTTATCTCTTCGGTTACTAAGCTTTGCTCTTCAGCTGCGGTGGCAATGTGCGTAATTTGATTAGTAATTTCGTCTACTTTTACTACCACGCTATGCAGAGCATCAAAGGCAACTGAGGTTTCGTCTACTGCGCTTTCAGCGCGTACTACGCCTTTTTCAATTACGGTAGATGCATTACCTACTTCTAACAATAAGCTATCAATAAGTTGGCTAATATCATCGGTAGATGAACGGGTTTTAGAAGCAAGTGCTCGTACTTCATCGGCAACAACCGCAAAACCTCGGCCATGCTCGCCAGCACGTGCTGCTTCAATGGCTGCATTCAGTGCAAGTAAGTTTGTTTGCTCTGAAATCGTTCTGATTACATCTAAAATTTGTGTAATGTCTTTACTACGCGACGCCACTTTTTCAACAGCTTGGTTAGCTTCTTTTATTTCTTCAGACATGGTTTTAACTTGGCTCATAGCCGATGACAAGCTCGACTCACTACTTACCACTAAACCATTTATTTCATCCGCTTGTTGAGCTGATTGCTCAGAGGCTCTTGCAACTTCAAGTGCAGTAGCGCTCATTTCATTCATGGCGGTTACCACGCTTTCAATTTCTTGAAATTGTGATTGCACGTTGTGCTTGGTATCAATAGCAATATGCTGCGCTATTTCGCCTTGATGCTTAGTTTGCGATGAAACATCTTTTAGCTCTGCAATTAAGCCTCGTAATTTAGTTAAAAAGGCATTAAACCCACCAGCAAGAGCAATAAGTTCAGCATGAGTATCAACGTGGAGTGTGTGTGTCAAGTCGCCCTCAGAGCTGGCTAGGTTATCTACACGCTGTTGAATTTGCTCAAGAGGAGCAACCACGCTGCCCACCACAATTTTCATAATTATAAATGCGATTAGCGCTATTACAGCACCTGTAATTAAGATCATCACACCTAAGTAGCTTGCTGTATCATCCATTCCTTTAGCAAGAGCATCAGGTCCTTCAAGCGCTAAATTAGTAGGTACTTCAATAAGTAAAGACCACTGAGTATTCGCAAGTTTAATATTTATAGGGTAATTAACTAAATACTCTGACGACATTTTAAAAATGCCTTTTTGACCTTTGAATCTTTCGGCTTCTTTAAAAGTAGCGGAACTAACAGCCTCTTTAAATGGGCGCCCTAATTTAGATTTATAATGGCTACTGCCCACCACTAAACCGATGTCGCTCAAAAGCGTTACTTTTGCTTGCCCGTTATATAACTCGCTAGACAATTGCTCGGTCATTGCTTGAAAGGTAGGTAGGGTTAAATCAGCACCAGCTAAACCTATAAACTGGCCCGATTTTAATATCGGCACAGTTAACGAGGTCAACATTACTGAATCGCCCGATGGGATTTCGTATAAGTAAGGTTCCATAATACACGGCTTTAACGTGTCTTTTGCACATAAGTACCAATGCGCTTCGCGAATACCAAACTCGTTTAATGAGGTTATATATTTATCGGCTGCGTTGGCTACTTTTTGCTGCTCAATGGCGCCGTTTTGATCGCGAGTAATATACACCTCTAAGGTGCCATCGCCATTAACTGATTGTTTATACCCTTGCTTAAAGCTCGAATCTTGCCCATCAAAAGCATTTGGCTCAAATTGCGAATATATAGAAGAAAGCAACTTATTTTGCTCTAACATCGAACGGTTAATGCTCACAACCGTATCGCGATCTAAATTTTGACTTTGTGCAGCATCGCCTAACAAAGCAGCTAATGAATAAGGTACGCGATAGGCTTCGTTAATAAAGCCTGCTATTTTCTCACCATAAGCGGCTGCATTTGAATTAAGTTTATGCTCAACCTCGGCAACAATGTACCCTTCTGATTTAACAGCTAAGTCTTTGTTACTTGATGATAATTGCCACCACAACGTAACCGACAATACTATTACTGTTAATAATATACTTGAGACTGTAAGCCACAGTAATTTTTTTGCTAGCGATAATTCCCGCATTCATTTCACCCTTTAATTTAAACTACGGCTACAGTTTAGTAGATCTGAGAAATGAAGCTATGAATATCGCTAAGAAAATTAAATCTAATACAAACGTTTAGCTTTTATTTTTGGTTAAAAAGGCAGTGGCTATAGAGGCCAAAATAAGCAAAATTACGCTCACCCATAAACACGCTACAAAACCATAAACCTGAAACACCCACCCCGAAAGCACGGTGCCCACTAAACGCCCCATTGCATTAGCCATATAATAAAAGCCAACATCAAGCGATACACCATCGCTTTTAGCAAAGCTGACAATTAAATAACTATGTACTGATGAGTTAACGGCAAATACACCGCCAAAAATAAGCAAACCTATAATTAGCGTGGCATGCACGGCAACATCAAGTTGCATAAAAAGAGCTAATAGTGCTGTTACACCACTTAGCAGCAACACCCATAAATAGGCATGTTTAACAGTATCAACGTTTGAGTTACTGGTGCCGGTAATACGCGGCGCTTGCGATTGCACACCACCGTAGCCAATTACCCAAAGTGCCATAAAGCCACTTACCCACCAAAAGTTCCAGTTAAATTGCTGGGCTAAATAAATAGGTAAAGCCACTACAAACCATACATCACGCGCGGCAAACAAGCATAATCGTGCTGCACTTAATAAATTTATTGCACGGGATTTAGAAAAAAGCTCTTTAAACTTGGGCTTATTTTTAGCTTTACCCATGTCGCCTTTTAAAAATACAACGCTAATCATCCACGCAATAGTAAGTAGTATAATAAGTGCTTTTAAAGCACCTACAAAACCCAGTACCGTTAGGAGTAAACCACCTAAAAAGAAGCCGACCCCTTTTAACGCATTTTTAGAGCCCGTTAAAATAGCCACCCATTTATAGAGCTGGCCTTGGCCGCTTTCTCCCTCGGGCACTAAGTGTTTAATGGCGCTTTTGGCGCTCATTTTATTTAAATCTTTTGCTATGCCGCTAAGCGCTTGCGCCGCCATAACATAAGCCACTGTGAGCCATTCACTTGGCGCGCATAACATGGCAAGCGCCATTATTTGCAGCGCCAAGCCAAAGTTCATGGTTTTATTAAGACCTAAATGAGCTCCAAGCCAACCGCCCACTAAATTGGTGATCACACCAAAAATTTCGTAAAACAAAAACAGCATGGCAATGGCCAGCGCGCCATACCCTAACTGATGAAAATGCAGCACTACCAGCATACGCAGTGCGCCATCAGTTAAGGTAAATGCCCAGTAATTACCGGTAATAATTAAATACTGTTTTATTGCTGTAGGTAAATTAGCAAGTTGCTCAAACATGGTTAAAGCCCTTTAAACCTTATAAATGGTTAAACCAAGTCGCTTTTAGCAACTTTAAGCATAAGCTCGGCGGTACGATTAGCGTAGCCCCATTCGTTATCGTACCAAGCGTATAATTTAAGCTGGGTATTATTAATAACCATGGTAGATAGCGCATCAATAATGCTACTACGCGGGTCGGTTTTGTAATCAATCGATACCAGCGGTTTTTCTTCGTAGCCTAATACACCTGCAAGCTCGTTTTTAGACGCTTGAGCAAACCATTCATTCACCTCAGTTGCAGTTACACCACGCTCAAGCTCAAATACACAGTCGGTAATTGATGCGTTAGTTAAAGGTACCCGCACGGCATGGCCATTTAACTTACCTTTAAGCTCAGGGAATATATGCGTAATGGCTGTTGCACTACCTGTTGTGGTGGGTATTAAACTAGTACCGCACGAACGAGCTCGGCGTAAGTCTTTATGTGGCGCATCAATAATAGTTTGAGTATTGGTAATATCGTGAATAGTGGTCATTGAGCCGTGCTTAATGCCTACTTTTTCTTGCAGTACTTTTACAATAGGCGCTAAACAGTTAGTCGTACACGAAGCCGCAGTCACAATTTTGTGCTCATCTGGGTTATATAAATTATCGTTAACGCCCATAACCACATTTAAAATGCCGTCTTCTTTTACCGGAGCGGTTACCACAACGCGCTTAACACCTTGTGCTAAATATTGATTTAACAGCTCAGTGGTTTTCATTTTACCGCTGGCTTCTATTACAACATCGCAATCAGACCAATCGGTGTCGTTAATGGTTTTGTTATTGGTAACGGCAATAGTGTGTTTGCCCACACTAAAGCTATTTTCGTTTGCTGTAACATTTTGGGCTAAACGCCCGTGCACTGAGTCAAACTCTAATAAATGGGCATGTGTTTTAGCATCGCCCGCTACATCGTTTACTTTAATAAATTCTACTTCTGGCCACTCTAAAGCTGCGCGCAGTGTTAAACGTCCCATACGGCCAAAGCCGTTAATACCTACTTTAATTGTCATAATAAATACCTTTAGTAAAGTTATATCAATTTGCTTAATTAACAGCAGCTTGCTGCACGCTCTGGGCGATTACCCATAGCATTGAGTCGATTTAAATCGTCGTTATAAAACGCAGAATTTTCGTTTCGTGTTTGCGTTAGTACGCTAAGAGCCCATTGTGGCAGGGCTTTATTAATACTGTAATACACCCATTGATTTTGCTTACGATCGCTCAATAGACCACATTGCCTAAGTTGCGCTAAATGGCGCGACACTTTAGGTTGGCTCAGTTCCAGCGCAGCAACAAGCTCACACACACATAGCTCTTGCTCATGGCTAATTAATAACATGGCTTTTAAGCGCGTATCGTCGGCTAAGCATTTGTAAAATTGAAGTGGGTTGAGTTGTTCCATAGCATCCTCGTTTAGTTAGTGTGCATACAATAAAACAAAATTAGAATATATGAAATAGTGAATATACGATTTTCCGTATATTTATTTAAAGCCCGCTTCAATTAATGTGACCTCTAGTAAATTGCAGCGCACAAAAAAGCCCAGTGGCAAACCACTGGGCTATTACAATGCTAAGTAATCAGTTAATTAAATAACCGAAAGCTCTACTTCAATGTTACCGCGTGTAGCGTTTGAGTATGGGCATACTTGGTGTGCTTTATTTACCAGCTCTTGCGCTGCTGTTTTATCCATATCACCTAGTGATACAGCTAATTTAACTGCAATGCCAAAACCGCCTTCAATCGCGCCAATAGATACTTCAGAATTAATGTGTGTATCACTTGGTAGCGCAATTTTTTCGCTACCGGCTACAAATTTTAGTGCGCCAATAAAACACGCAGCATAACCTGCTGCAAATAGCTGCTCTGGGTTAGTGCCTAGCCCATCGTCGCCACCTAGCCCTTTTGGGGTTGATAGTTTTACATCTAAACGGCCATCGTCAGATTTAGCTACACCTTCACGACCACCGGTTGCAGTTGCTTTTGCTGTGTAAGCAACGTTTTGTAATACATTCATAGTGAACTCCAAAGTTTATCAATTAATTTAGTTTGCATGCAAAATAATAGGCCAAGTAATTAGAGATTGCAAATACTTTGCATGCAAATTAAAATGTTTTTTGAGCTGAAGGTATTAACACGTTAGGAGTTGAGTATGTCGTTTGAGCAATTAAAATTAAAAAATCAGCTGTGTCATAGGCTATATATGGCATCAAATAGCATTGCACGTGCTTACCGTGAGCCTTTAGCTGCACTTAATTTAACGTATCCGCAGTATGTAGTAATGATGGCGCTGTGGGAGCAAGACAAAATAACCATAGCGCAGCTAATAGATAAAACCGCTATTGATGGCGGCGCTATGACCCAAATACTCAAAAAAATGACCGAAAAGTCTCTGCTGGCTGTTATTAAAGATGAGCACGATAAGCGTAAGCGCCTAATTCAGCTTACCAAAAGTGGGCAAGCCCTTAAAAACGAAGCTGCTGATATTCCAAAAAATATATTATGTAAGTTTGAAAGTGTAGACCCTACACAAGCCAAACAGCTCATGCAGCTACTTGATTTAGTAGTAAGCGATTTAACAACTAAAAACGATGATGAGTTAGCCAACTAACGCGGTTATTTTTTGTTGAATAAACGCCCTAAATGCGCTGATCACCGGGGTCATTTGGCGTCGGTCGGCGTACATCATATAAAGCGGTAGCGGATCGCTTTGCCACTCGGGGCATAAATGAACGAGTTGCCCGCTTGCTAAATCATCAATGACATCTAAGTACGACTTATACGCAATGCCTTTGCCCTCTAGCGCCCAGCGCCTAACCATTTCGCCATCGTTAACTATGTGTTGGCAATTTAGCTGCACTTTTTGCACTGCTCCATTTTTATAAAATCGCCACTCTTTAAACACTTCGCCAAAGCGCATAAAGGTAATGGTGGTGTGCTGCGTTAAGTTAAGTGGATGTGTAAGCAATCCATTGTTTGCTACATATTCAGCAGAGGCCACTAAAATACGCGTATTATTTAAAAAAAGTGGCGCTGCAATTAACTGCGAATCTTTTGGTACACCAAAGCGCAGCGCAATATCAATTGATTGGCTGTAAATGTCGCTTACTTCGTCACTTAAGTGCAGTTTAAGTTTTACATGCGGGTAGTGTGCTAAAAACTCATTAAGCCATTCACTTAGTTTATTGCGCCCTAAGTCGCACGGAGCCGATACCTGTAGCGTTCCCGTTACTTCGCCTACTGCGGTTTGTACTGCAGCTACCCCTTGTTGAATAAGCGAAAGTGAGTCTTTGGCGTAAGTTAAAAACTGCTCCCCTGCCACACTTAATCGTAAGCTGCGGGTAGAGCGAATAAACAGCACGTTTCCTAAATCTTTTTCTAAGCGCTTAATAGCGGCACTTACCGCCGCTGGGGTTTGCGCGTTTTGCCGTGCGGCTTCAGAAATACTGGCGCAACTGGCTACATCTATAAAAGTTTGAATATCGTTAAATGATCGCATATTTTCAATTAAAATTTGAAAGTGCTTTAGTTTTTCATGTCTTTTTCTATTTTTCAACTGAGCTATAGTGTTTACATATTAAAAAGTACTTAAAATCATCAGGAACCCACATGAAAGCATTTGGCTACACCAAAAACTCTAAAGTACTCACACCCAACTCTATACAAGCAATTGAGCTTGATACTCCAACCGCCACCGGGCACGACCTACTTATTGAAGTAAATGCTATTTCGGTAAACCCTGTAGATACAAAAATACGTGCCAATGTAACGCCAGAGCAAGGCCACAAAGTATTAGGCTGGGACGGCGTAGGTATTGTAAAAGCCGTTGGCGAGTCGGTATCGTTATTTAATGTGGGGGATCGCGTATTTTACGCTGGCGATTTGTCGCGCCAAGGCAGTAATGCGCAATTTCAATTAGTTGATGAACGTATTGTAGGGCGCGCACCTAAAACATTAACCGACGCACAAGCCGCAGCGCTGCCACTAACAGGTATTACCGCCTACGAAATGCTATTTGAGCGCCTGCAAGTGCCTAAAAATAAGCAAAATACTCAGCAATCTATTTTAGTTATTGGCGCCGCTGGTGGCGTTGGCTCTATTTTAGTACAGCTTGCCAAGCAACTTACTGGGCTAAAGGTGGTAGGTACTGCATCGCGCGAGCAAAGCGTAACCTGGCTTAAAGAGTTAGGAGCCGATCACGTGCTCGATCATTCTAAAAACTTAAACGAGCAGCGCAAAGAACTGGGGTTAGCTGAGTTTGATTACGTTATTGGCTTAACCCATACCGACCAATACCAAGACCAAATAGTGGAGTGTATTAAACCCCAAGGTAAATTTGCGCTAATAGACGACCCTACATCGTTCGATATTTTAAAATTTAAGCGTAAGTGTATATCGGTGCATTGGGAGTTTATGTTTACCCGCTCGCTATTTACTACAACCGATATAACAGCGCAGCACACCTTACTTAATGAAATTAGTGAGCTTATAGACTCAGGTAAGCTTAAAACCACACTTGGGCAAAATTTAGGCCCAATAAACGCCGCTAATTTATATAAAGCGCACCAAATTTTAGAATCGCACACCTCACGCGGTAAACTTGTTTTAGAAGGCTTTTAAACATGATCGAGATTAAAAAAATACTTTTAGTTGCAGCCTGCAGCACCGCGTTTTTAACCAGCAGTGTGTTTGCTAATACCGCTAATCAAAATGCTGATTTAAAAACAGTAGCCACATTCGACGCGCAACACCCACCGGGGAATATTGCTATTACCCCATCGGGTCGTAAGTTTTTATCGGTACATGGTTTTTACGGCCAAAAACAAAAAATTATGGAGCTATTAAACGATGGCACCACCAAACCCTACCCTAATGAAGAATGGGCATACGCGTATAAAAACGGCAAAGGCTTTTACGATGTACTTGGCATAAATGTATCAGCCGATGGCGTATTATGGATGCTTGATACATCAGGCCCTGATCATGCTGGGCGTTTAGTCGGATGGGATACCAACAAAGAGCAGCTGCATAAAATAATTTATTTAGCTAAACCCACCATTACCGACACCTCGTTTTTAAACGATTTAGTTATCGATAATAAACACGGCGTTGTATACATTGCCGACACCGCACAAGGCAGCCAAGCCGCTATTATTACCGTAAATTTAAAAACAGGTGAGGCGCGCAGAGTATTACAAAATAGCCCATACACCACAGCCGAAAATATCGATATGGTCATTGAAGGGCGCACCATGAAACTAGGCGGCCAACCAGCACGTTTAGGGGTAAACCCAATCACACTCGACCCAAGCGAACAGTGGCTTTACTTTGGCTCTATGTCTGGCACGTCGGTTTACCGTATTGCCACCAGCGATATTAATAATAAAAGCCTGAGCGCAAGCGCCCTTGAAAGTAAAGTAACGCGTTACGGCACTAAACCCATTTCAGATGGCATTATTGTTGATGGCGGCGGCAATGTGTATGTTACCGACATAACTAATGGCGCGATTGGCGTAGTAAAACCAAGCGGTAAATACCAAATATTATTTAAAGACGAGCGCTTAAGCTGGCCTGATGGCTTTAGTTATGGCGCCGATCATAAAATATATTTTACCGTAGATGAGCTACACCGCTCGCCAGTACTAAATAACGGTAAAAATGCCAGCCAAGGGAAATTTAGTGTGCTGTCGTTCGACCCGCTAGTAAAAGGTAAAGTAGGCCGCTAATTACCACGTATAAAACATAAGCCACACACCTGCTGCGTGGCTTTTTGGTGCAACTTTTAAGCCCTTGAGCCCCAAAGTGGTGCTAAACGCTCAAAAGTTATTTTTAGTGTTTTAATAAATTACTGATTTATATTCATAAAATATTCAATTAACAGTTGGCATAATTCTTCCACAGTACAGATGTGTTCAGTGAAACTTTCAAGGAAAATACCATGGCTAACTTATACCACACCCTTTACCTAATTTGGCGTTTAGACATTAGCGTATGGCAGGTAAACGATCCGAGTAATACCCATACCACGTGCGACAAAGAGCGAGTTTACAGCCGATAAATTTCGTATTTATAGGCTTTGCAAGCGCGGCCATTGCGTTGTATTGTTAAGTTACTAAAAACAATATGATTGGAACGTGTATGCACGCCTTAGAAGTAAATTTTGATGGCTTAGTTGGCCCTACTCACAACTATGCGGGTTTATCGTATGGTAACGTTGCCTCGTTAAATAATGCGGCAAGTTTTTCAAACCCTCAAGAAGCTGTGTTACAGGGCCTTGAAAAAATGAAAGCCATGCACGACAAAGGCCTAACACAAGGTGTGTTTGCGCCCCACGCACGCCCCGATTTAAACGTACTACGTCGCTTAGGTTTTACCGGCAACGACTCGCAAGTTATTCATAAAGCATTTAAAGCAGACCCTATCTTATTGCGCGCGTGTTATTCGGCCTCTGCAATGTGGACCGCCAATGCCGCTACTGTTTCTCCATCGCCAGACACCCTCGATGGCAAAGTGCATTTTACCTCAGCTAATTTAAACAATAAGTTTCATCGCTCCCTAGAGCCTGCTACAACTACCCGCTTACTAAAAGCCATGTTTAATAACGATAGCTACTTTGCACACCACACGCATCTACCCGATCAGGGCTTTTTTGGCGACGAAGGCGCGGCTAACCATACCCGACTTTGCGACAGCCACGGCGAGCAAGGCCTAGAAATGTTTGTATTTGGCGCAAGTGCCTTTAACAGCCAACTACCAAAACCGGCTAAGTTTCCTGCAAGGCAAACACTTGAAGCCTCAGAAGCCATTTGCCGATTACATAACTTAAAAGAATCGAGCCAAATTTTACTGCAGCAAAACCCAGATGTAATAGATCAAGGCGTGTTTCATAACGATGTAATTGCAGTAGGTAACGCAAACGTATTGCTTTGCCACCAGCAAGCATTTTTAAACCAACAAGATGCCCTGCAAGAAATTCGCGATGCCTACACCGGCAGCAAACAGCTATACATAATTGAAGTACCTACTGATAAAGTAAGCATTAGCGATGCAGTAAGCAGTTACTTGTTTAATAGCCAATTAGTAAGCCTAGATGATGGCTCAATGCTATTAGTAGCGCCACAAGAGTGCCAACGTAATAGCGCAGTAAACGCCTACATTGAAGAAATGATTTTAGCCGATAACCCAGTAAACCAAGTGCAGTTTTTTGACCTGCGCCAAAGTATGCAAAATGGCGGCGGCCCTGCCTGCTTACGTTTACGCGTAGCTCTTAACGAGCAAGAACTTGCTGCGGTAAACCCAGAGGTTATTTTAACCGATACTAAATACACTCAGCTTTGTGACTGGGCAAAGCGTAACTACCGCGATAAGTTAGGCGCAAGCGACTTTGCCGACTCAGCCCTACTTACCGAAAGCTACCAAGCACTGGATGAACTAACCCAGCTGCTTAACTTAGGCTCAGTGTACGACTTTCAATTAGAAGGTTAATACCTCGGCCAACACATAGGCTAATACAAAAATAGCGAGCCAAGGCTCGCTATTTTTATTTGTGCTTATGCTAATAGAGTTTAAAGGTTTTTATTATACCAATTCGCTTAATTAAGTGATCTATTTTGAGGCTGGAAAAAACGTGTTGATAACTAGGCAAAAAATTCGTTATTTAGTTGTTCTAAATGAGAATTTTTTAACGCAGGTAGCGACATGTTTAGCCCCGCAAAATGATTAAGTATTATTGCGGATTGGTATTAACCGTTACTGCAGATGCCATCGACTCAGATATATGCAGCGTTCGCTGCGGAAACGGAATACTCAGCCCCGCGCCTTCTATAGCCTCTTTAACGCGTTTATTTAAATCCCACACGGTTTGCCAGTAATCGCCATTTACAGCCCATGCACGTAATTGAATATTTACTGCGCTTTCGCCTATTGAGGTAACCATTACTTTAGGCGCTGGCTCTGCAAGTAGTCGGCTTTCTGATGCAGCTAATTCTTTAAGTACATTTAAGCCTACATCAATAGAGTCGGCGTACGAAATTCCCACCACTATATCCATGCGCCTTTTACCGTTGCGGGTAAAGTTTTTAATGTTGCCGCCCCACACTTTACCGTTAGGTGATGCGATATACAGGCCGTCGGTGGTTTTAAAAATGGTCGTAAATAAGTTTATTTCGTTCACTGTGCCAAGCGTGCCGCTAGCATCTACAAAATCGCCTATTTTAAATGGCCTAAGTATTAATAGCATAATGCCAGCGGCAATATTACTTAAGGTGTTTTTAAGTGCTAAACCAATCGCTAAACCCGCCGCGCCCATTAGCGCTATTAAGCTTGCCGTATTAACGCCAAAAATATCTAAAATAAACAACCCAGCAATTATGTAAACTAAATACCCCGCAATGCTCGATAAAAGCGGCAGTAGCGTTTCGTCTACTTTTTTTAATGGCGACTTAGAATTTTTAATCGCTTTTTTTACTGAACGCGCAATAAGCGCACTCGCAACTAAAATAGCCAAGGCTAATACCACTTTGTAACCTAAAGTGATGATTGTTTCTGAATGGCTTTGCCAAAACACAATAAGTTTATCTTTCATACATATTCCAAAAAACGGCTGACACTCAGCACAATTTAAAAATGAGCAAAGCTAAATGCGCTAAACCCACAATTTAGCCTTAATGGCTAAAAACCGCGCGAGTATATAGCTATAAATTAGTTATACCTATTGTTTTTGTATTAAATTAAAACATTAAATAAAAGCTATGTTCCTCTAACGTTACTATTCAATTTAGGTTAACCACACACTGTTAATGTTAGTACAAAAGTTACTGTAAATACTTTTCTCATTTTGAATAGGCTCACATAGGAGAAATAACCATGGCGATCAAAAAAGTAATCCTCATTACAGGTGCCTCTAGCGGTATTGGCAAAGCAACCGCCAAAACGCTGGTTAACCATGGCCACAAAGTCATACTTACCGCCAGAAGCGAAGACAAACTAACAAAATTAGTTAAAGAATTAGGCGAGGATAGCGCACTCAGCGTACCGGCAGATGCAACCAACTTTAACGAGCTTGAAAACGTAGTAACAAAAGGGCTTAACAAATTTGGCCGCTTAGACGCTACATTTGCAAACGCAGGTAAAGGGCTAAACACATTAGGAATAGAAAAAGGCGACCCTGGCGAATGGGCAACTATGCTTGATATAAACATAAACGCCCTGCTGTGGAGCGCTAAACTTACCCTCCCCTATTTACGTAAAACCAAGGGCCATTTTATTATAACCAGCTCAGCCACTGGCCGCAGAGCTGTTAAAGGCTCAATATATGGTGCAAGTAAATGGTTTACCTATGGCTTTGGTCAAAACCTAGCAGCAGAAATGAGTGAATGGGGCGGGCGCTGTACCACCATAACCCCAGGTGCTGTAAATACCCCATTTACCGATGAAGCAAGGCCAGACAAATTATACCCACAAGATGTTGCCGACGCCGTACTCTTTGCACTTGAAGCAAACCAGCGCAATAACATCAGAGAAATTCACCTAAGGCCAACCAATTAATGGGGCCTGCTGACCTCTCAGGATTAAAATTGGCTCTATCCAAGGAAGAGTTAATCGCGCTGTGTTTATGCCTATTGCTTAAATACCAAGCACACAGCTGAAAACTCAACCTCAAAAGATAAACAGGCTCCTCCATTCAAGCCCTGTTAACCCAGAACTGGTACAGTTAATAGCACGTATTAGTTAAACCGTTCTTATCATTTTGAATATGTAAACATAGGAGAAATAATCATGGCGAAAGAAAAAGTAGTTCTAATTACAGGTGCCTCTAGTGGCATAGGTGAAGCGAGTGCAAAAACATTGGTTAATAACGGCCATAAAGTCATTCTTACCGCCAGAAGTGAAGATAAATTAGCTGAACTAGTTGAGTCATTAGGTGAAGATAACGCACTGAGTGTACCCGCAGATGCCACCGACTTTACCGAACTTGAAAACGTAGTAACACAAGGGCTTAAAAAATTTGGCCGACTAGATGCCGCATTTGCCAATGCAGGTATGGGCGTTTCAACCGCAGGCACCGAAAAAGGCGACCCTGATGAATGGTCAACCATGATAGACATAAACATTAAAGCCCTACTGTGGACGGCAAAAGCAACCCTGCCTCATTTACGCCAAAACAAAGGCCACTTTATATTAACCAGCTCAGCTGCTGGCCGTAAGCCAATAAAAGGCTCTATTTATGGCGCAACCAAATGGTTTGCTTACGGGTTTGGGCAAAACTTAGCTGAAGAAATGAGCGAGTGGAACGGCCGCTGTACCACCATAGCCCCAGGCATGGTAAACACCCCATTTTTTGATGAAGCAAAACCCGACAAACTCGACCCACAAGATGTGGCCGACGCCGTACTATTTGCAATAGAAGCAAACCAGCGCAACAACGTACGCGAGATATATTTAATGCCGACTAATTAACGTTGATTGGTTAAATTTGAGCTGTCAGGTTTAATGTCAATGGTGTTAAACCTGATGGTTGTTAACTTTAAATACCGGCTGGATAGAATGCAGAGAAAGTATTCGTCACTAATAAAAGCTTACTATATGTACAGTAACTCTAAATCACCATCACTAGGTTCGAATATTTCAAGCCAAATAGTAACACCATTTTCATCGCAACATTCAATATCAAAGACTCCATCATAAACTTCAACTATTGTTCCAACATCACCGATTTGAGGAGCTCTTGAGCCAAAGCTTTTTTCTGAATAGATAAACTTTTTATTAAGAGATATAACTTTTACTACAGAGTATTGCTTCATTAGATTCTCAAGTGTTTATAACGCCTAAACATTTACTCAAAATTTTCAAGAACACAAAATTGAACCCCGCCACTATTGTGCTTGCCAACTAAACTTATGCATTTAAAGGACTCACAACCATCAACTGAAATCTGAACCTCTAAGTCTTGATTCTCGAACGTTTGCAGCTCTTTGATGAGTTGCTTGATTGTTTTGCCGCGAGTTACCCATTCAGGGTTATCATCTATATTATCGTCCACAATTTACCCTCTACCAGAAGAACACCCAACTCCGAATTAAGTAGTAAGCAACGGCTACACCTAACTTAAATCTTTATGTTGTAAACACTAAATTCAAAGCAAACCGAAAATGCCTAGTGTTGGCAATGATCTTAACCGCTTTGCTATTTTTTTGCTTGCCACACTTTAACAGTGCCATCCATACCCGAAAGAATTTTCCCATCTACCTCTAGACGAATTAGTGATGCCAAAATAGATGACTTCCCCACTAGAAGTATATGTCCGAGTCCTCGGTGCGTAAAAGCTTCATTTGAGTGCTCAAACATATATTTATGAACCTTTTCATCCAGCTCATGTTCCCAGCTTTTAACCGTTAATTCTGCAATTCTATTTGAAAGCTCTTTAAGGTTTCCAGTGATTTGGTTGCTTTCTTTTGCTTCTGAAAGAACCTTTTCAGTTTCTTGTGCGACAACCTCTTTAAGTTGGTTTGCGTGTAAGAAATGCTCTTCGTTGGAGAAATCACTAGGTGCATATAAAACCTGAGGTTTGAAGACTAATACAAAGAAAAAAAGCGTGACGATAAACACTGGGAAGAACATTACAAAATAGATGAACTTTTCTTGTAAAGATAAGGGTAAAGCAACTAGAGCTCCCGTTGCAAACGTCTCAGCTGCACCAGCAAAAATTGCCACTATCGTCAATGGGTTACTTACTTTCATGATACTCCCAATAAAAAGCATAACACCTAATTTCTAGTTGATGCTTTGTTATGTTTACGTTACTCACCATACTCAGACAAATATAATTTAACACCCAAATTACTCATTATTAACATAGCTTCTGGTGATAGAATAGCTCCACCATAACAAGCATTCTGTCTTATGCTAAAACCTACATCGGCAATGTATTTTGATGGAGTTAAATTAAGAGGATTTTCTAACAGCCAACTTTCAAGCTCTTGGATCTGGATAGGCAGTTCCCAATGACCTTTTGCTAAGTGAGCTAGCTTTTAATTCGATTGTTCAATTTTGATATAAATTGGCATCTAACTTCCTTGTATACCTAACACTTACGATAAGCGGTTTGGCGGCGCTCTTCTGACAAATCCGTCTTCATCATTTTGTTATACCTATTCTACCCAATATATGTCTGTAATGACCATATAAGTAAAGCCAGTTTTATCAGCAGTTCTATAAGCGCCTTTAGCATTTAAAATATAGCTAGTAATAGATGTCATCTCCCAACCATCGACTTCGTCTGCAGACCACTTATCATTTATTAGTGCATCGAAGCCTTTAGATTGACCAAACTCTTTAACTTTGTACATTTGATCTTTAACATTATTCAAAACTGAAGAATTTGCCCATGACCAAAGCCATGTGTTTGACTTAGTCGATACAGAACCAACAAATTGCACTTTTGCAATAACGGCTTTTATTCCGTCGTTCGAAAATACCAAAGTTCCATTCTCTTGATCCCAATCGAAACGCTCGTGCTCTCCAATTTTATATTCATCCATTATTGCATCTTGCTTTGCTGATAACGAGTTATGGGCAATTGTTACGAAGTCAGCCCAATCATCATTCGCGTGAGAGTTTGACATGAACAAAGCTAATATAGATGCGAAAATTTTCTTCATACTTCCTCAATAGGTATAACAATTTAGTTTACGACATTTGTCATTTTACAAAGTATCAAATGTCCCTATTTTATACTAATTTCATCCTAACCATAAAATAAATACCTGTAAACAAATAGTTAGCTTCGCCTTACCTTTCCTAAATGTAGCAAAACCCAAAAATGTTGGAGATCAGTAATATCAGACATATAGCTGTGTAGTTGTACTAGTTGATTACTAATTAACAAATCATATTTTAAATACCTGAGTTTAAACCAGTAACGCATACCCCCTTTAACCCTTAATCTTTTAACTCGTTGTTGTTTATAAAATTAGTTAAAAATCACAATCTACTTCTATTGAACCCTTTGTATTTTTACTTCATATTAGCTGAACTACTTTTCAATTATTAGGCTGTTATGTCACTTTTAAAATTTAGCCATGTACTTATATTTACCCTTGCGAGCACCCTACCGCTTACAAGCCATGCGGCGCTTGATAAAAACGAGCGTGAAATAGTAAAACAGATCGATAAAAATATCCCCCAAGCACTTAAAGAAATAGAGCAAGCCGTAAATATTAATAGCGGTTCGCTTAATATTGAAGGTGTAAAAAAAGTGGGCGCGCTGACAAGCGAGCAGCTGAAAGCCATTGGCTTTAAAGTAGAATGGCTTGATGGCAGTGCGTTTAACCGCGCAGGTCATGTATTAGCAACCCATGAAAGTAAAAACCCCGATGCAATAAAAATACTGATGATCGGCCATCTAGATACGGTATTTGCCAAAAACGATAACTTTACTACCTACAAACAGCTTGATGAAAACACCGCGAGCGGCCCAGGTGTAGCCGATATGAAAGGCGGTAACACTATAATAATTACCGCCCTTAAAAGCTTACAAGCCCTTAATTTACTTGAAAACGTAAGCATAAAAGTATTGCTTACGGGCGATGAAGAAAGCAGCGGTCGCCCACTTAGCTTATCTAAGCAAGCTATTGTTGATGGCGCAATATGGGCAGATGTAGCGCTTGGCTATGAAAATGGCGATAACAATATTAAAACCGCGATGGCAGCGCGCCGTGGTTATACCGGTTGGACGTTAAATATAACGGCCAATGCTGCACATTCATCGCAAATATTTAGTGATAGTGTGGGCTATGGCGCTATTTACGAGGCGTCGCGTATTTTAAATGACTTTAGAGAGCAACTAGCTACACAACCTAATTTAACCTTTAACCCTGGGCTTATTGTAGGCGGTACAAATGCCGATTACGACAGTGCTAACTCGTCAGCAACGGCGTTTGGTAAAAGTAACGTAATTGCGCAAACCGTGCATGTAGCGGGTGATTTACGAGCGCTTTCGCCAAAGCAGGTAGAAGGCGCTAAAAAAGTGATGCAGCAAATAGTGGCTAAAAGCTTAAATGGCAGCCACGCTGAGCTTATTTTTGAAGACGGCTACCCACCAATGGGGCTCACCGAGGGTAATAAAAAGCTGCTTGCACTGTATAGCGAAGCAAGCCAAGACTTAGGCTATAACAAAGTGGTGGCTGCAAACCCTCGTAATGCCGGCGCTGCTGATATTTCGTTTGCTGCAAACCATGTTGATATGGCGCTTGATGGCCTTGGCCTAATGGGCAGTGGCGCGCACACTAAAAACGAAACCGCCGATTTAACCAGCCTAAATAAAAACACCGCTAAAACAGCGCTGCTTATATATAGATTAGGGCAGTTATAAACGCAGGCTTAGCTTTTATGGGTTAATACGCTCTAACCGTTTGCCTGCTACTTGCAATGCAAATTTACGCAACGTTTTAAGCTGCGGGCTTTCGGTTTGCCAATAGTGCCAGTACAAAGGCGTATCAATATAATATTCTGGGAATAAATCGACTAATTCTCCTTTTGTTAACGAATCTCCTAGCTGTAATGTAGGTAATAACCCGTAACCTAAGCCTGCGATCATGGCTTGTTTAAATCCCTCTGACGAAGGGTATATATGGGTAAACAGTGGTGATGAGCCGTTAATGTCGTTTAAAAACTGATGCTGTAACTTATCAAGGTCGCTATACACTAAACACGGTAAGTGCGCTAACTGCGAAAGGTCGTTGATTTTATGCTGCTTTATAAATTCAGGACTCGCAATGGCTTTATAGCGTATAGCGCCAAGTGGGCTAACAAGTCCGCCATTTACAGGCTCGGGTGATGAGCTAATACACACCATAACCTCGCCGTCTTTCATTCTTTTATGAGCAATGGATTGGTCTTCACTAATTACTTCGAACCTGAGCTTGCACGTAAGCTCACTATCGAGCACGGCCAGTGCTTCGGGCAGCCAGGTTGCAAGCGAATCCGCATTAGCAGCAAGCCTTACGCTAAGTGGTGTATTTAAATCTGTATGCTCGTTAAGTGCCCCCACATTAAGGGCTACTTCTAGCTGTAATACTTGCTGTAAATGATTAAGTAAGCGCTTGCCTAATGCTGTTGGCGATGGTGGCTGGGTTCTTATTAATACGGGTTCACCTAGTTTAGCTTCTAGCTGATGAATACGTCGGCTCACCGCCGATTGCGTAATAAATAACTTTTTAGATGCCTTTTCAAATCCGCCTTCACTTATCACGGCGCTAAGCGCATTGAGTAACTGATAATCAATCATGAGTTTTACGCATATAACAATAAATATATTCATTGGATTTGTAACAGAATACTCCCTACCCTGCAAGGCATTGAATAGCAGGTTTTATTTATTTGGATTTAAAGTATGTCGTTTTTGTCGGGTGTGATGCTGGGGCTGAGTTTAATTATTGCCATTGGAGCGCAAAATATTTGGATTTTAAGCCAATGTATGGCGGGTGCTAACCGTTTTGTTTTAGCCGCGGTTTGTATAATTTGTGATGCCACATTAATTATTGTAGGGGTATTTGCAGCTAATGAGTTAAAGTTATGGCTGCCGGAGTTATTACCGTGGTTAACGTGGGGCGGTATAGCTATGTTGCTTTACTTAGCATTTGGCTCTGCACGCAGTGCAATTAAAGGCACATCGGGGTTAAAAGTAACTCAGGTAATAAAAGTGAGCTGGTGGCAAACCGCCTTTGCGGCCTTTGCAATAAGTTTACTAAATCCACATGTTTATTTAGATACCGTATTACTGCTTGGCAGTATTGGCGCACTACAACCAGAGCCTATGTACTTTGCTATTGGCGCTTGTGTTGCCTCTGTTATTTGGTTTAGCAGCTTAGTGTTGTTTGCGCCAAAATTAAAAAAGGTTTTAAGCTCCCCTTTTAGATGGCGCATATTTGATAGCTGTGTAGCCGCTATTTTATGTTTTGTAGCGCTTCAGTTGTATAACGTGCCCAGCCAATAGGTTAAAAAAGCGGTAGTAATATGTGTTACTACCGCTGTTTAATTTTTTACTTGTTCGCCGTTTTAATCTACTAAGACATTATTTTATATAGAAGCTCTCGCACTGTTGCGGGTTCAAACGGTTTATCACAAATGGCATCAACTCCCGCTTGCGCAATATTAGCTAGGTGGGTGTCGTTTGCCTCTGAGCTCACCATTAAAATAGGAATATGCGAGTAGGCGTTTGAGCCACGTACTGTTTCGGTTAACTCGCGCCCATCCATTTCTGGCATATTGTAATCGGTAACGATTAAGTCGAACGACTGCTCGTTAAGTTGCTCTATCGCTTCTTTACCGTTTTCGGCCTCTACAGGAGCAGGAATCCCCATACCAGCAAGTACGCGTATTATGTGTTTACGCGCAAAGCGGCTGTCGTCAACCACTAACACACGCAGTAGCGTTACATCAAAATGATCAAGCTCTACTTCTTCTTCGCTTATAATATCGAGCGTTGCTTTTAGTGCGCGGGTAATAGCTTTTGCGCTAAAAGGCTTAGGTAAAATAGCCAGCACACCCGATTGGCGTAATTGCTCAAGGTATTTTTTATTACGCTCACTCGATATAAGCATAAAAGGTTGATGCTCAGTGGTAGGGTTTGCTCTTATTTCTTGCAATAATGAATCGGCAGTGCCGTCAGATAAATACATAGAGCTTATTACTAAGTCAGGATGATAACTTGCTAATAAGCTAAGCGCTTGTGTTTGTGTAGATGCAGTTTCAACTTGTTTTACACCACTTTCTAAAAGCGATTTTATTATTATTTTTTGCTGAACCTCTGAAGGCTCTACAAGTAAAATTGACAAGTTTGCTATTGCAGTTAAGTCGCTCATTCAGATCTCTTTAGTATTGTTATAATCAGGATAATAGTAACATTTTTGATTCGTTAATATTATATAAAGAGATTGTAATATTTAAGAAAACATTATCAATCTCTTTGAAATATAGCACTTATTAATTAGATTGAATGTAATCTAGTGCATTCATTTTTTTATACGTGACGTTAGCGTGCAAAATATGTGCAGGCTCTGGGTCAACCACTTCAACAGGTATGTCGTAATTTCGGGCTATTTCAATTGCCATTTGAGTGATATTGACACTAAATGAAGTGCCCATAAATACAATTTTATCGGCATTGAGCATACGCTGCTGTGCTTCGGATATTCTGTAAAGCTCGGTGTAGTATTCATCAAATAATAAAACAAAGGGCTTAAATGAATGATTTAGCTCTGGCATTTGATTTTGAATATTAAATAGCTCAAAAAGAGAGTCATGCAGGCGGCTTTCGTCTACGCTATCCCACGGGGTCATAAGCGGTTTGACTGCTTCCCCTTGCTTATGAAATAACGTCATTTGATCGAGCCTGCCATGTATAGCGACATAATTTTTATTACCCGCTTTGCCATCAAGCCCATCTATATTTTGGGTAATTAAGTTTTTATCGCTAAGCCAATGGTGTACGTCGTTAGGGCCATGGTTACGATACGTTGCAAAACGATTGTAATACCAGGCTAAAAACTCGCGCGGATTGTTTTGATACATAGCACGCGTGGCCATTTCCATAGGTGTATAGTTTTTACTACCTATCGTCCAAAAGCCATCTTCGCCCCTAAAAGTAGGTATACCACTAGCAGCACTTACTCCTGCGCCTGTAATATAAAGCGTATTCACTGTGTTACCTCATAACCTGTTACATCGCTTATTACTTGCTGTTGGTTGTTCATACCGCCAATACGATATAAAGCCCCGTTGTGCTCAAGTAGCCCGCGGTGGTCCATGCTGCCTTCGGCTAAAGGCGATAAAACTTGCCATGAATTTTGCTCAATATTAAAACGCCACACGTGTTTACTTGCCGGTGCTGGCTTTTTATTGTAGCCAATACCGTTGTAGTTATAGGGGTTATTAGAGCCGCCCAGCATGTAAATATTGTTATTGTAGCTCGTAGCAGCCATACGGTAATGCGATTCACCTGTAGGATGAGGTAACGTGCGCCAATCTATTTTTAGCGGATTGTTGGCATTTATTGTGCCTTTTAAACACTGCGCAACACCTGCAAAAGAGCGGCGTGAATCTGGATTTGCTTGAGTTTTAACGCCATCGCAAATAACAATAGTATTACCACTAATAGCAGCCGCTTGGCCAAATACAGGCTCTCCTAAAAAAGGTGATGCCTGTTGCCATATGTTGGTTTGGGTATCGTATACCTGTACTAAATTTACGTTGCCATCGTTATGCCAACCGCTAATAAGGTATATGTAACGCTCTTTGTAGCTAATCGCTACGCTGTCATCTACCGGTACTGGCATGCTTGCAAGGTGTTTATATGTATTGTTTTTTATATCGAAACGGTACACATCGGGGCTTGAAATTTCAGTATGATCGCTATCTACCGTATAACCACCAAAAATATAAGCGTATTCACCTAAGCCCACTGCAGTACTCGCTAAGCGCCCCTTTAATGGCAAACTTGAAGGCACACTCGCTTGTTGCTGCCAAGCGCTGTCGCCCAGTTTTAGTGAAAATACCTTATTGTGTACATCGCTATGTTGTTTGTTTTTACCAAGCCCCATAAAACTCAAAAAATAGCGTTGGTTTTCAACAGTAACCTTAGCTACGGCATTGTTTGCAACGGGCTCTGGTAAGGCAGGAAGGCTTGCTAATACTACAGAAAAAAGAAGGCTCATAAGGTAATTAATTTAAAGGTGGCTAATGCACTTAGGGTAATTTATTTTACGCTGATGAACCAGTATTCATGCAGTTATTTGACTAAGCTCACCTCAGTTAAATGTGTAATTAAACATAATACCACATGACAATTTATGGCTATTTTTATTCTGTAATTAAGTTTGTAGCAAATTTATTATATTTTATAAACCTACTCGTAAATTTAACTACCGCCACGCTAATAATAATGATTCAAACTAACTTATTATTTACGTTATAAGCTGATGTATTAGCGACGAAAACATATAAAAGCTCTTTATTAGGGCGTGTTGACCTTTGCGGATTGAAGTTTGTTCAATCTAGGGGCGATTAAATCGCGGCGCGAGGTTTGTAACCTAGTGGGCTAAGTAAAAACCGAGTAAAGCTTCCGCGTCCTGCTCACGCCCCTTACCTACATCCATGTAGGCAACAAAGAGTTTATCGCCCCTAGGCAGAACCCGAAGGGCAGCGCATGTTTGGCATTTATGCTGCGTTATCGCCTATTTATGGGGAGTAACCACACTTCATAGGCTCCGCCTTGCCTAAAAACCAAACACACTGCTGCAAATTCAACCATCAAAGATCAACACGCCCTAGTATTTAATCGCATTTTTTAATTGTGTTGCGCCAATACATGTTAACATTGTGTAATACCACATGTTTTATAAAACAGTGATTCTTTTGATTGTGCAGGAGATATTGGTGAAATTATCACGACGTTTTTTTTGGCCATTGCTTTTAATTTGCCCTATCGTTGCGGCAGACCCATTTGAAGATGACGACCTAGACCTCGATGCCCTTATGGGAATGGATGTACAAGCAACATCAGCAATGAAAAGAGCACAATCAGCTTTTGATACCGCATCATCTATCTATGTATTAAGCAAAGATCAAATTACTAATTCAGGGGCAACATCACTCCCTGAAGCGCTAAAAATGGTACCTGGGCTGATTGTACGTCAACTTGATAACAACCAATGGGCAATCTCATCAAGGGGGATTGCTTCTCGCTTTTCCAGTAAGCTATTGGTGATGATTGACGGACAAAGCTTGTATACACCAAAATTTGCAGCCGTATATTGGGAAACCCTAAATGTGCCTTTATACGATATTGAACGCATTGAAGTAATACGAGGCCAAGGTGGGTTACTTTGGGGGAGTGATGCAAATAATGGTGTTATTAATATAATTACCAAAAACAGCCTTGATACTCGAGGCGGTTTTGCAAATGCAACAACGGGTAACCAAATTAATGCCGATGTAAATTTACGCTACGGTGGGGATATAAGTAACCAAGGTAGCTACCGTGTGTATGGCCATTTAAAAAATGCTAATGAGTCAAAAAAAGGGATTTCACTTCCTCCTAACGATACAACAAAACAGCATTCACTAGGCTTTAGAGCCGATTTTACCCCCAGTGATGAATGGTCAGGCTTAATTCAAGGTGATGTAACTCACTCTACACTTGGTCAAAACTACCGTGGTGTAATAGACCAATCTAACGAGAACATTGCGTTTTCAGATGATTTAAAACGCACTGACTCGCGTATTATGGCTCGACTCGAAAATAGAATGTCGCCAGATGCAAATCAAATGTTACAGCTATCTTGGTTAAAGCAAAATGGCTCGCAAGACTATATAAAAGAAGACTTTGAATCGATAGATATTGATTATCAAATGAATTTTATATATCAATCTTTACAACTCGATTGGGGGTTAAACTACCGGTATAACTCTATTTCATTTGCAGAGAGTTTATTTTTAGATAGTGATAAAGACTTTGATGATCTCACGCAATTTGGTGTGCTTGTTCAAGCCCAATACAATGTAACCCCAGATAAGTTAGACTTTATTATTGGTACTAAAGCCGATCATAACGATTTAACCGGTTGGGAAAACCAACCTTCAGCAAGGTTTATATATAAACCAACTCAAAACCATTTAACGTGGGGGGCTGTGTCTCAAAGTGTTAGAACCCCTACACTAATTGAATTTAACGACAACTTTAGAGTTAATGGCACAAGAGTACAGGACCTGGCTGTATTAAGCTCAGGTATTCAAGCCTTAGATAATTACCGAATTGCGACCTACCTAAATGGCAATGACAAAGTAAAATCAGAAAAGTACCTGTCTTACGAATTAGGTTATCGATTTAGCGATAATGACTGGTCAGTGGATCTTTCGACTTATTATACTGATGCAAAAAATGTTGCTGTAATTGATATGAATGCACATGATGAGCAATTTGGGCCAATACTTGATTTGTTTCTTGCAGGAAGAATTCCAGAAGTTTTTCAAGCTTTAACAACAACTCGCATAGACTTAGACTTTGCATCAGTTGCAGATACAACAACAAAAGGGTTTGATGTGCTGCTCTCGTGGCAACCACTTGATAACCTAAACACTGAGTTAGGTTATAGCTATACAAAATACACCTATGACTTACCTCCTAGAGTTGAGCCTGCCATAGGGTATAACTCAAAAAACAGGCAGCTATTTGCTAAAGCTAATTATACTTTTTTAACTGATCATAATGTATTTGCAACCCTGCGCGCAGAGAACTCTAATGCATACAATACAGACAGTTACACAACGCTAGATATTACTTGGAATTGGCAACTCAGCCCTGTGTGGGCAACAGCACTTTCGGGTAAAAACCTATTTGCAGGTTCACATATTGAATATAACAATACACGCGAAACATACACGCTACCAAACTACATTGATGAATGTATAACTTTTACTGTTTCGGCAACCTTTTAAGCAAATAAGATGAGTAAATTAAGAAGCTTAATCCATAGTATATTGATAACGCTCATTCTTTTTAGTGTGGGCGCTAATGCTGTGGAAAAAGAATATATGCTAAAGGCAGGCTTCTTATACAATTTTGCTCGATTTGGAAGCTGGGATCAGCCGTTAGATAACTTAAAGCAGTTTACAGTGTGCAGCCCCGACAAATATTTTATCGATGTAGCTAATAGTGCTTTAAAAAACAGAACTATAAAAAACTTACCACTGCATAATAAACTTATTACGCTTGATGACACCTCCATACGTGGCTGCAATATTGTGTTTATAACTTCTAATACATTTGCAAAGTGGCAAACAGCTAACATCACCACTGTAAAAAATATAATGGTAATTGGCGAAAGCGACTCATTTATAGAAGGTGGCGGGCACATAAGGTTCTTTCTTTCTGCGGGAAAAGTTCGTTTTGAAATTGCACCCAAACAATTAAAAGATGCAGGTATTACAATGAGCTCAAAAGTATTACGCCTTGCTCGCGTTGTGCAAAGGTAATGTAATGAAAACTTTATTCGCACTAAACACTATCAGTAAAAAATTATTAGTTATTTTAATGAGCGTTGCACTTGCCTCTACCGCTACAGTGACTATTGTATTTAGTGCTTATGAGATAAATAGCGCAAAAGAAGAACAGATAGAAAGCTTAGACTCCCTTTCGAAAATGCTAGCACCAAATATAACTACGGCTCTTATGTTTGACGACCTAGACGCAGTTCAAGAGCTAATAAATCCTATTCTAATGCGCTCTGACGTAGTAAGTATAACGGTGTATAACCAAAGTGATGTTCAACTTGCTGTCGCACTCTCAACCAAGCAAGAGCTCGATCATAGTATCGAAGTAAACACTCCCCTTACGTTTGAAACCAATAACTATGGTTTATTAAAAATAAGAGCTAACGATAGCTATATTCAAAACAAAATTTCTTTTTATAGCAAATTTTTAATTGTTTTGATGACATTTACCTTCGCTGTAAGCTTAGTTTTATCTTTATTATTAAGACGTCGCTTTTTAAACCCTATACTTTACCTAGCACAAACAGCAGATAAAATTACTACATCACACGACTATAGCTTGCGTGCTAAACAACTATCAAAAGATGAAGTTGGCCAGCTTACGGCCTGTTTTAACGATATGCTATCCAATATTGAACAACGAGAAAACTCATTAGAAAACCAAGTTAAACTTAGAACTAATGAACTTGAAAGCGCTAATATTCAATTACATCAATATGCTTATCAAGATGGCTTAACAGACCTGCCTAATAGACGTTATTTTTACGAAAAAATACAAAGCTTAATAAGCGTAAAAGATATGACTTTTGCACTTATCTTTATAGATTTAGATGGTTTTAAAGAAGTTAACGACAGCCTTGGGCATGACTACGGTGACTTACTATTGCACCAGGTAGCAATCCGGTTACAAAACTGCATAACCAGCAAAGACACTGTTGCTCGATTAGGCGGAGATGAATTCACTTTGATTCTAGAAGGCGTTAGCAACGCTAATCAAGCATCAAAAATTGCTGAAACAGTCAAAAGTAGCCTAATGGAAAGTATAAAGATAAAAAATGAAACGGTTTATGTCACAGCCAGTATAGGCTTAACATTTTACCCTGTTGATGGCCAAACTGTTGAAGAGCTTGTAAAACGAGCCGATCAAGCAATGTATTTATCCAAAAATAAAGGCCGTAACCGCTATGAGTTCTTCTCTTATGAAATAGAAGAAAGAGCAACGCAAAGGCGCCTACTTATAGAGGAAATTAGAGTAGCACTGGATAAAAAACAATTTGAGCTATTCTATCAACCAATATTCTCAATTGATGGTTTATCAGTACCTAAAGCTGAAGCACTGATTAGATGGAACCACCCAAAGCGAGGTTTAATTGGCCCTAATGAATTTATACCTGTAGCAGAGAAAAACGGCTTAATAGGAGATATTGGTCATTGGGTTAAATCTCAGGCGATTAAAGATACTGTCGATTTTAACAAGCTGAGTAAAGACGCAGTACAAGTAAGTGTAAACACATCGCCTTTAGAAATAGACCGTGCCGGGCAGTGGGTAGATGACTGGATAACCGCAAGTAAAGAATCTCAACTACCTAACAACACCATACTTATTGAAGTTACAGAAAACACCTTAATGGACCCCGACTCTTCAATACAACGCCAACTAAAACGTTTAAGTGCTATTAACATAGATATAGCGATTGATGATTTTGGTGTTGGCTACTCATCTCTCGCTTACTTACAACGACTAGATATAGATATTTTAAAAATAGACCGTTCATTTATTCAAGATATTGAATCTAACGACAACAGTATTGCGCTAGTGAAAGCCATAATTACAATGGCACATAACCTAGATGTTATGGTAGTGGCTGAAGGGGTGGAAACAAGTAGGCAATATGAACTATTGAAACACCTTAGCTGCGATTATATTCAAGGCTATATTTTTTCAAAAGCAATTACAAAAAAAGAGTTTATAGAAAAATATATCACGAAAAATATTGGTTAGAGGTAACCTGAACTCAAATTGCTAAGTTCAGGTTATTTACTTTGTAACGTATAGCTAGGGCGTATTGATCTTTGCGGATTGAAATTTGTTCAATCTAGGGGCTATTAAATCGCGGCGCGAGGTTTGTAACCTAGTGGGCTAAGTAAAAACCGAGTAAAGCTTCCGCGTCCTGCTCACGCCCCTTACCTACATCCATGTAGGCAACAAAGAGTTTATCGCCCCTAGGCAGAACCCGAAGGGCAGCGCATGTTTGGCATTTATGCTTCGTTATCGCCTATTTATGGGGAGTAACCACACTTCATAGGCTCCGCCTTGCCTAAAAACCAAACACACTGCTGCAAATTCAACCATCAAAGATCAACATGCCCTAGTTAAACAATAACTCACAACCAACGTGGCACTAGTTGTTTATACTCTTTATATTCCCCAGAGAAGTGCTGCTCAAGATGAGCTTCTTCAACTAAAGTTTGTCTGTATACCGCAATCATGCCAACAACTAAGCAAATTAGGCTAAACACACTTGGTAAAGCTAAAAAGAAACCGATTTGTGCGGCTACAACACCTAAGTACATTGGGTTTCTTGAAAATTCATACAGGCCATTTGTTTTGAGTTCTCTCGGGCCGCGAGGATCTACTCCTGATCGCCAAAGCGAAGCCATATGAAAATGAACAAACATTGTCAGTACAAAACCAGCCGTTAGTAAAATATTTCCAAACATAACACCTGGCCAGCCATTCAACACATTTAGCAAACCTAGATAGCTATCAACCTCAGGAATAAACACGCGTAGCACACAAACAAACCATATAGCCGCTCTAAAAAACTTAAACACCATATGGTTCCACCAACTAGCGCAAAATTGCTCGCCAGGAAAAATGACCCCTTTTGGAGTTGAACGATTCTTATAAATAATTCTGAAGGTATAAAAGCCAGCAACGAAAGTATAAAAAAGTGCTAGGTATATTCGTGTAAATTCGATAAGTGATGCAGAGTCATCTAAAAAAAGCGGTTGATTCATTGAGGTTGGACTCTCATTCATAATTAATACTAAAGTTATAAGCACATATTAGTATTCATACGCCATACAAACAAGAGAAGTAATTAGTTTGTGATAAATTTATTAAATACACCGCCTACTCTTACAAACTTTATTACTTTAAGCCCTAACTACATCAATGTAACCGCTATTACTGATGAAGTTAATGTGTGTTAGTAACCCACTTTATATAATGTGGAACATGTAGCTAACTGTTTCTCACTTGTCTGCAGACGTAAAAAAGCCCGACTATTTCTAGCCGGGCTCTCTACAATTTGAAGCCTGGTGATGTCGTAGTCCCCACAGCGCTCGAGAGCCACATAGCCAATGCTACACTATCATCGGTCGAAGCTTTGGTTTCACTACTGAATTAGGCATGGGCTATTTACTAAACCCCAGACAGCAAAAAACCCGTTACATTGCTGTAACGGGTTTCTTTAATTTGAAGCCTGGTAATGTCCTACTTTCACATAGCAAATGCTACACTATCATCGGCGCTGTTTCGTTTCACTACTGAGTTCGGCATGGAGTCAGGTGGGTCCAAAACGCTATTGTCACCAAGCAAATTTTGGCGTTAATCCGTATTTCTACGCACTAACTGAATTTGGAAAATAGCTGATAATATTTTTTAAGTTTCTAAGTAATATCTACTTTAGTTATTAACTTCTGTCGCTTTCACTGTCACAAAACGCGTTTGGCGTTGTATGGTTAAGCCTCACGGGTAATTAGTACAAGTTAGCTTAATGGCTCACACCACTTCCACATCTTGCCTATCAACGTTGTAGTCTTCAACGGCCCTTCAGAGACTTTAAAAGTCTAGTGAGAAATCATCTCGAGGCCTGCTTCGCGCTTAGATGCTTTCAGCGCTTATCAGTTCCGAACGTAGCTACCGGGCAATGCCATTGGCATGACAACCCGAACACCAGCGGTTCGTTCACTCCGGTCCTCTCGTACTAGGAGCAACCCCTCTCAATTCTCAAACGCCCACGGCAGATAGGGACCGAACTGTCTCACGACG
>NZ_LOFG01000005.1:0-117396 GCF_001469205.1 Pseudoalteromonas sp. H103
CAGTCGTTTCCAACTGTTGTCCCCCACCTCAAGGCATGTTCCCAAGCATTACTCACCCGTCCGCCGCTCGTCAGCAAAGTAGCAAGCTACTTTCTGTTACCGCTCGACTTGCATGTGTTAGGCCTGCCGCCAGCGTTCAATCTGAGCCATGATCAAACTCTTCAATTAAAAAGTTTTATGTCTTTCGACAGCTCAATGAATTCTGAATTTATTTAATATCTTTCGATATTGAATTGACTGTGCTGAATAACTACCTAAGTAATTATTCTGTTGGTCACTCAGTTTCAATTGAGACTCTAATTTGTTTGCCTCGCTACCTAAGTAGCTTGGCTGTTAGAACTCAATCTGTACGAGTGCCCACACAGATGATTGCTTTATATTGTTAAAGAACGTTGCGATTAAAGCGTTAAACTTTATCTCGCTAGGGCTGCGCATATTACGCTTTCCTATTTTTTTGTCAATACTTAATTTTGTTAAACTTGAAAGTTTTCAGAACTAAGTTTTACTCGACTCACTAAGTGGTTTGCTTGCCTCGCTAAGCGTTGCCTGCTCTGCCGTCTCAGTGGGGTCGCATTATAGGGAGATCCGAAAACAGATCAACCCTTTTTTGAAGAAAACCTGAAATAAATGACTGTTCGCTGAGTATTTGAACTAAACGCTCAAAAACACAACTAAAAGTAAGCTTTATTTATCTAATAACGTTATTTAACCTGAATTCTTGATGGTAAATCTATTACCTGTGCCTATCTGATAGGTGATTACTGTAAGAACTCTTGTCAGCTTATGAATTTATTGTGTTACGTGAATGCTAACGTTGGCGCTTATGCAATAGTGCTCTGAATCATCTAGTAATACAGCTGGATTTTGAGTGACTAGAGAATTAGGCCTAGTTAAATAGGTAATAGGTAATAGGTAATAGGTAATAGGTAAATATAATTATTTCAGAAATGTTATTTGTAAATTTTAGGCATTAAAAAGCCGAGCATAAGCTCGGCTTTTTGGTGTCTCTTTAAAGACTTACTCTGCAGACTGCGCGTCTTCTTGAACTTCTTCGTTTGTCGCTGGGCGACCTACTAGTTCAATATAAGCCATTGGTGCATTATCACCAGCACGGAAGCCACACTTAAGAATACGAGTGTAACCACCTGGACGATCCGCATTACGAGGACCGATTTCGCTGAACAATTTACCAACTACTTCATTATCACGCGTGCGAGCAAACGCTAAACGGCGATTTGCTACACTGTCAGTCTTAGCCAGTGTGATTAAAGGTTCAATTACACGGCGTAACTCTTTCGCTTTAGGCAAAGTAGTTTTGATGATTTCGTGTTTCACCAAAGAACTTGCCATATTGCTGAACATCGCTTTACGATGGCTACTGTTACGGTTTAATTGACGACCACTCTTACGATGGCGCATGACCCTATCCTTCTAACTAAACTAATATAGTGATTTAGATTATTCAGCTAGGCTTGCAGGCGGCCAATTTTCTAGGCGCATGCCTAGAGAAAGACCACGTGAAGCTAGCACGTCTTTTATTTCAGTTAGAGACTTCTTACCTAGATTAGGCGTTTTAAGAAGCTCAACTTCAGTGCGCTGAACTAAATCACCGATATATTGAATTTGCTCGGCTTTCAAACAGTTTGCTGAACGTACTGTTAGTTCAAGATCATCAACTGGACGAAGTAGAATAGGATCGAATTCTGGCTTCTCTTCTTTCTCTTCTGGCTCAGTTACATCACGTAAATCTACGAATGCATCTAATTGCTCAGCTAAGATAGTAGACGCACGGCGGATCGCTTCTTCAGGATCTAAAGTGCCGTTTGTTTCCATATCAATGATTAACTTGTCTAAGTCTGTACGTTGCTCAACACGGGCTGATTCAACCGAGTACGCAATACGTTCAACTGGGCTGAATGATGCATCAAGCAACAACCTACCAATTGGACGCTCATCGTCATCAGAGGATAAACGACTAGATGCCGGCACATAACCACGACCACGTTCAACACGAATACGCATGCTGATCTCGCTGTTGTTTGTCGTTAAATGACAAATAACGTGATCTGGATTAGCAATTGTTACATCGCCATCGTGCTGAATATCAGCCGCAGTCACAGGGCCTACACCAGATTTAGTCAGGGTCAGAAAAACTTCATCTTTGCCTTCTAACGTTACTGCTAAACCTTTAAGGTTTAATAGTATTTCAATGATGTCTTCTTGTACGCCTTCTTTCGCGCTGTACTCATGCAATACACCGTCGATTTCAACTTCAGTTACTGCACATCCAGGCATAGATGATAACAGTATACGGCGTAAGGCATTACCCAGAGTATGACCGAAGCCACGCTCTAGTGGTTCTAAAACTACTTTAGAACGCGTTGGGTTGATAGCGTCGATGTCGACTAACCTTGGTTTTAGAAATTCTGTAACAGAACCCTGCATTTTATCCTCTCTTAACTCTTAACTTTACTTAGAGTAAAGTTCGACGATTAGTTGTTCATTAATGTCCGCAGACAGATCTGAACGCTCAGGTAGACGCTTAAAGCTGCCTTCCAATTTCTTACCGTCAACTTCAACCCAAGTCGGCTTTTCACGTTGCTCAGCCAACTCTAGAGCAGCGATGATACGTGCTTGTGTTTTAGACTTCTCACGGATTACTACAGTATCTTCTGGAGTAATTACGTATGAAGGAATATTCACAACACGACCATTAACTAGAATCGCTTTGTGGCTTACTAACTGACGTGCTTCTGCACGTGTGCTAGCAAAACCCATGCGATATACAACATTGTCTAAACGTTGCTCTAAAAGCTGTAACAAGTTTTCACCTGTATTACCTTTAAGGCGAGCAGCTTCTTTGTAGTAGTTACGGAATTGCTTTTCTAATACACCGTAGATACGACGTACTTTTTGCTTTTCACGTAATTGTAAACCGTAATCAGATAAGCGACCTTTACGAGCGCCGTGCTGACCAGGTGCAGTCTCAAGTTTACACTTAGAGTCGATAGCTCTTACGCCGCTCTTAAGGAACAGGTCAGTACCTTCACGACGACTCAGCTTGAGCTTAGGGCCCAAATATCTTGCCATGTTATTTCTCCTAACCTATTGTTAAACGCGACGTTTCTTCGGTGGACGACAACCATTATGTGGTATTGGCGTCACGTCAGTAATGTTGGTAATACGGTAACCAGCAGCATTCAAAGCACGTACAGCAGATTCACGACCTGGACCTGGACCTTTGATGAAAACTTCTAGATTTTTTAAACCGTATTCTTGAGCAGCAGTACCTGCACGCTCTGCAGCAACCTGAGCAGCAAATGGTGTAGATTTACGTGAACCACGGAAACCTGAACCACCGGCAGTAGCCCATGATAGTGCATTACCTTGACGGTCGGTAATCGTTACAATAGTGTTGTTGAAAGACGCATGAACATGAGCCATACCATCAGCAACTTGCTTTTTAACCTTTTTACGACGAATTGGTGTCTTAGCCATAATACTATCCCCTTATCGCTTAATAGGCTTACGAGGACCCTTACGGGTACGCGCGTTAGTCTTTGTTCTTTGACCACGAAGTGGTAAAGAGCGACGGTGACGTAGGCCACGGAAACAACCAAGGTCCATAAGGCGCTTGATATTTAGAGTAACTTCACGACGAAGGTCACCTTCTACAGTGTACTTGCCAACTGCATCACGCAGTACGTCAAGAATTTCGTCTGAAAGTTCACCGATTTTTGTGGTTTCGGCGATACCAGTCGCTTCTAAGATAGCCTTAGAGCGAGTCTTACCTATGCCATAAATAGCTGTTAAACCAATAACTGCATGTTTATGATCAGGGACGTTAATGCCAGCGATACGGGCCACTAACACATCTCCTATATTTGAATTTGGTAATCATAAGTTTGAAAAGCCCGTAAGGATACTCAAACGAAGACCAAATCACAACTAAAAACACAGGCCGAGAAACCTCAGCCTGCACGACTGTTTACTTAGCCTTGCCTTTGCTTATGCTTAGGCTCACTGCAAATTACGCGTACTACACCAGCACGTTTAATAACTTTACAGTTACGGCATATTTTCTTAACGGAAGCACGTACTTTCATTGCTCAACTCCGTAAACTGACCTTATCGACCGTAGCCTTTAAGGTTCGCTTTTTTCAGCACAGAATCATACTGATGAGACATCAGGTGAGTCTGTACTTGTGCCATAAAGTCCATGATTACTACAACGATAATCAAAATTGATGTACCGCCGAAATAGAATGGCGTTTGCCATGCCATAGTCATGAATTCGGGCACCAGACAGATAAAGGTTATATACAAAGCACCTGCCAATGTCAGGCGTGTCATCACTTTATCAATGTATTTAGATGTCTGCTCACCTGGACGAATACCTGGGATAAATGCGCCAGATTTCTTCAGGTTATCTGCTGTTTCACGCGGGTTAAAAACCAACGCTGTATAGAAAAAGCAGAAGAAGATTATAGCCGCGGCTAGTACAAGTGAATACAACGGCTGACCTGGGGTCAACGTAGTTGCAACTGCTTGTAACACATCAGCGACCGGACCTTCACCCTGGCCGAACCAGCTGGCAATAGTACCAGGGAACAGAATTATACTGCTAGCGAAGATTGGTGGAATAACACCCGCCATGTTAACTTTTAGTGGTAAATGCGTGCTTTGAGCAGCAAATACTTGACGACCTTGTTGGCGTTTAGCGTAGTTAACAACGATACGACGTTGCCCACGTTCGAAAAACACTACAAGATAAGTAACAGCGAATACTATAACCGCAACCATCAACAGTACAAAAACATTCAAATCACCTTGGCGCGCCATTTCGGCTGTCGAACCAATAGCAGACGGCAGGTTAGCTACAATACCAACAAATATTAAAACTGAGATACCGTTACCGATACCGCGTTCTGTTATTTGTTCGCCCAACCACATAAGGAACATAGTACCAGTAACTAAACTCACCACTGCGGTGAAATAGAAACCCATACCAGGGTTAACAACTAACCCGTCCATCATGCCCGGTAAGCTAGTAGCAATACCGATTGATTGGATAGTAGCAAGCACAAGCGTGCCGTAGCGTGTGTACTGGCTAATTTTTTTACGCCCTTGCTCACCTTCTTTCTTAAGCTCTATAAACGGAGGATACATATGCGTTAATAGTTGCGTAATAATCGAAGCCGAGATATACGGCATAATACCCAGTGCTAACACTGAAGCTCGCTCAAGCGCACCACCGCTAAACATGTTGAACATCTCAACAATGGTGCCCTTTTGTTGCTCGAAGAAATCGGCAAGTACAGCGGCGTCAATCCCAGGGATTGGCACAAATGAACCTAGACGGTAAATAATGATAGCACCTAAAACGAATAGTAATCGACGCTTCAATTCCGAAAGTCCACTTTGTGCACTTTGTGTATCTTGACCTGGTTTAGCCATTAGTACTTCCTTAGTCTTCTACCTTGCCTCCGGCAGCTTCAATAGCTTCGCGAGCACCTTTAGAGGCTTTAAGGCCTTTAACGGTAACAGCGCGTGAAACTTCGCCAGATTTAACAACTTTAACGAACAGAACGTTCTTTTTAACTAGACCAGCTGCTTGTAACGCGCTTAGGTCTACCACATCGCCTTCAACTTTAGCGATTTCAAAAAGGTTTATTTCTGCAGATACTAAAGATTTGCGAGAAGTGAAACCAAATTTAGGTAGACGACGTTGCATAGGCATTTGACCGCCCTCAAAACCAACGCGTACTTTACCGCCAGAACGTGATTTTTGACCTTTGTGACCACGGCCACCAGTCTTACCAAGACCAGAACCGATACCACGACCAACACGTTTTGGAGCAGTTTTAGAACCTGCAGCAGGTGAAAGTGTATTCAAATGCATCGAATTAACCCTCTACCTTAACCATGTAAGAAACCTTGTTTATCATACCACGCACACATGCTGTGTCTTCTAACTCAACAGTGTGATTGATACGACGTAAACCAAGACCGCGTAATGTAGCTTTATGTTTCGGTAAACGACCGATAGAGCTTTTTACTTGTGTTACTTTTACAGTTTGATTTGCCATGGTTACCCCAGAATTTCGTCTACACGTAAGCCACGTTTTGCAGCGATTGACTGTGGAGAATTCATATTCTCAAGAGCCGAAATCGTTGCACGTACTACGTTGATTGGGTTAGTAGAACCGTAACATTTAGAAAGTACGTTCTGCACACCAGTAACTTCTAGTACTGCACGCATAGCACCACCTGCGATGATACCAGTACCTTCAGATGCTGGTTTCATGAACACTAGTGAGCCAGCATGACGTCCCTTAACAGGATGCTGTAATGTGTTGCCATTTAGGTCTACGTTGATCATGTTACGACGTGCTTTTTCCATTGCTTTTTGAATAGCAGCTGGAACTTCACGTGCTTTACCATAACCGAAACCTACTTTACCTGCGCCATCACCAACTACAGTTAGTGCAGTAAAGCTAAAGATACGACCACCTTTAACTACTTTAGACACACGGTTCACCGCGATTAGCTTTTCAGCTAGATCAGGCTGTTGTTGCTTTGCTTCTACGTTAGCCATAGTCTACTCCTAGAATTGCAAACCGGCTTCACGCGCAGCATCAGCTAGCGCCTTCACACGGCCGTGATATTTAAAGCCACTGCGATCAAAAGCAATCTTTTCGATGCCTTTGTCAGCCGCACGTTCAGCAACCGCTTTGCCAACTGCTTGCGCAGCTTCAACGTTACCGGTGCCTTTAACTGTTTCGCTAATAGCTTTCTCAACAGTAGAAGCAGCAGCCAGTACATTACCCTCAGCAGTAACTACTTGAGCATAAATGTGACGTGGCGTGCGGTGGATAACAAGACGCGTTGTGCCTTGTTCAATATAATTTCTACGAGTGCGTTTAGCACGACGTAGACGAGCTGTTTTTTTATCCATCGTCTTACCTTACTTCTTCTTAGCCTCTTTACGGCGTACATTCTCATCTGAATAACGAACACCTTTACCTTTATAAGGCTCAGGTTTACGGTATGCACGAATGTTAGCAGCTGTTTGACCAACTAACTGCTTATCTACGCCCTTAACTAGAACTTCTGTTTGGCTTGGAGTTTCAATCGTAATTCCTTCTGGAACTGCGAAATTAACTGGGTGCGAGAAACCAAGTGTTAAGTCTAAAACTTTACCCTTAGCTGCTGCACGGTAACCAACGCCTACTAACTGAAGTTTCTTCTCGTAACCTTCATGCGTACCAACAACCATGTTGTTGATTAGAGCGCGAGCAGTACCTGCTTGAGCCCATGCATTAGCTACGCCTTCACGAGGTAAAGTTGTAATAACGTTGTCGTTAACTTGTACTTCAACAGCGTTGTTGATAGTACGAGTAAGTTCACCGTTTTTGCCTTTAACTGTGATTTCCTGGCCTTTTAATGTAACTTCTACACCGGCAGGAACATTAATTGGTGCCTTTGCTATGCGAGACATAGTTCCCCTCCGATTAAGCTACAAAACCAATGATTTCACCACCAACACCAGCACTGCGTGCTGCGCGGTCTGTCATTAGGCCTTTAGAAGTTGATACGATAGCGATACCAAGACCACCCATTACCTTAGGTAATTGGTCACGTTTCTTATAGATACGTAGACCAGGGCGACTTACACGCTGGATATTTTCAATTACAGCTTTGCCTTCGAAGTACTTTAACTCGATTGAAAGCTCAGGTTTCGCTTCGCTGTTAACAGCGTAATCTGCGATGTAACCTTCGTCTTTTAGTACTTTAGCTAATGCTACTTTCAGCTTTGAAGTTGGCATCGTTACAGATACTTTCTTCGCTGATTGACCATTACGGATACGTGTAAACAAATCCGCGATAGGATCTTGCAAGCTCATAGTCTTACTCCCATGATTCTATTACCAGCTAGCCTTTTTAAGGCCAGGAATTTCACCGCGCATAGCTGCTTCGCGAACTTTAATACGGCTCATGCCGAATTTGCGAAGGAAACCATGTGGGCGGCCCGTAATGTTACAACGATTACGTTGACGTGCAGGGCTAGAATCACGAGGTAAAGCTTGTAGCTTAAGTACCGCGTCCCAACGATCATCTTCAGATGTATTAACATCACTGATGATAGCTTTTAGTGCCGCACGCTTTTCAGCATACTGAGCAACTAGTTTTGTGCGCTTTGCTTCGCGCGCTTTCATAGAATTCTTTGCCATAACCCTACCCTTATTTCTTAAATGGGAAGTTAAACGCTTCTAACAACGCACGGCCTTCCTCATCAGATTTCGCAGAAGTAGTGATAGTAATATCCATACCGCGTACACGGTCTACTTTATCGTAATCGATTTCTGGGAAGATGATTTGTTCACGTACGCCCATGCTGTAGTTACCACGTCCATCAAAAGACTTAGCACTTACGCCACGGAAGTCACGAATACGTGGGATAGCGATTGATACCAAACGCTCAAAAAAGTCCCACATACGCTCGCCGCGTAGGGTTACTTTACAACCAATTGGGTAACCTTCACGCACTTTGAAGCCAGCAACAGATTTGCGTGCTTTAGTGATTAGAGGTTTCTGACCAGAGATTGCTGCTAGATCCGCTACTGCGTTATCTAAAATCTTCTTGTCAGCTAGGGCTTCGCCCACGCCCATATTCAATGTGATCTTTTCGATCTGAGGGACTTGCATGACAGAGCTGAAACCAAACTTCTCTTGAAGTTCAGAAACTACTTTGTCTTTATATACTTCATGCAGTTTCGCCATCATTCTACTCCAACTATTAGATAGTTTTACCAGTAGATTTAAAGATACGTAATTTCTTACCATCTTCAATCTTGAAACCTACACGATCCGCTTTACCCGTTTCCGAGTTGAAGATCGCAACGTTTGATGCGTCCATTGACGCTTCTTTCTCAACAATGCCGCCAGCTTGGTTCAATTGAGGAACCGGCTTTTGGTGTTTCTTGATCAAGTTTATGCCTTCGACAAAGATTCGACCAGATTCAGTAACAACTGAAAGCACTTTTCCGCGCTTACCTTTGTCTTTACCTGCTAGTACGATTACTTCGTCATCACGACGTATTTTTGCTGCCATGATTGGCTCCTTACAGTACTTCTGGGGCTAGTGAAACGATTTTCATGAACTTATCATTACGAAGTTCACGAGTCACAGGGCCGAAAATACGTGTACCAATTGGCTGCAAGTTATCATTTAAGATAACAGCCGCGTTGCTGTCGAAACGGATCAGAGAACCATCTGGACGGCGAACACCTTTTCTGGTACGCACAACTACCGCGTTTTTAACATCACCTTTCTTCACTTTACCGCGAGGAATAGCTTCTTTTACAGAAACTTTAATGATGTCGCCAATCGCTGCGTAGCGACGGTGTGAACCACCAAGGACTTTTATACACTGCACTTTGCGAGCGCCGCTGTTATCAGCAACTTCCAGCTGAGTTTGCATTTGGATCATGTTAATGACCTCCGGTGTAGTAATTACAACGTGTCTAAAATTTGTTTAAAAATCAGACATTTCGATTAAATCCCATTCAAAAACAAACGAGTTGTCTCTTAAGGGCGGGCAATTGTACCAGCATTGAGGGGGTAACGATAGGTTATTTTTTAATTAATTTAATCTAGATGGGAATTAAAATTGAGTAATTACGGCTATGTAGCTATTTTACAGGTGGTTACAAAACAAACAAGGCGCAAAAGCGCCTTGTTTGTTTATTATTTACGTTTTTTAACCGAACAAACCTTTTAGTTTATCTTTTACCTTATCTTTAGCTTTCTCTTTTGCCTTTTCTTTGGCGTCATCTAGCTTTTGCTTTGCTTCATCTTTAAGCGCATTACTCACGTCTAATTTAATACCCACATCGTGGAATGGGCCTTTTATACGTAGAGGTATTTTAAAGCCAGTACTATCATCAGTAGTACCTTGCCCTTCAATAGAATCAACAATCCCTGTAACTAAGCGATAATCTACATTTGTTTTTGGTAAATCTACGTCGCCTTCACCAGAAATACGTATTAATGGGCTAATTAGTGAAAGGTCAGTATTGTTCCCCACACCATTAGTGAAATTAAAGCTACCTGTAAGCGCTGAGAAATCAGTTTGTTCTGATTCTTCAAAACCGGTATCTAACCCTTCGCTTACTGTACTTAAATTACCCGATATAAGCTCTTTTCCCTTACGTACCATTTCAGCTATGTTTGCGCCTTTTACAGCCCCATCAGCAAATTCAAAGCCTAACTTACCATTCAATGCAGTAATAAATGATTTTTGACTTTGCCCTGTGGTCGTCAAATTCCAATTTAATGAACCTTTGCCCATTAACTTATCGAATCCTCCTGCATCAGTTAATAATGGCTGTGCATCTATGCCTGACAAATCAAAATTAGTGGTTATTTTATAAGGTGTATTTTGCGCATTAATATTAATAACCCCTTTACCAGTGCCCTCATATGCAGAAAAGCTATCAAGGCTTAATTTAGCCACACTATTTTTGAGAGCCACTGTAAACTGGTTTGCCCCAAGCTCAATATCGTTAGCTTTTAAACCGCTTGAACGAATAACTACATTAGCATCAAGTGCATTTAATGCGCTCAAATCAATGCTAGTATCGTCCCACACAATTGGTTGAGCAGCAGTAGATTCTTCACTTACAGGTTCTTGCTGTTTTGCTACAGCTTCTGGTAGGTAAGGGTTTAAATCGAGCATGCCTAAGTCAATATCAGCGTTAACGGCCAATCGGCTTCCTAAATTAAGCTCACTCTTACCTTTTATTTCTAGCTCATCTAATGTAGCGATTAACTCTTCAAGGTTAAATGCCTCACCCGCAAGGTGCATTTTACCGTTAACACTAAAGGCGTTAAACGCGTTTTGTTTAGCATTTAAGTCTACGCCCTGCCATGCTGCAAGCTCTTTGACTGAGTCACCGCTGAGTGCCAGCTCACCCTTAATATCTTTTCCTTGCTGAGCAATGCTGCCATTAAACGTTAAATCGACTAAACGAGAGTCAAGGCTTTGCGTAACATCAAATGTAGCGCCTTCTATCGCTTTTGCCGGTGTATCTAGTGTTATATCAAGCTCAAAACGCTCTTGCATATAAGTGATCCCCCCCTTTACTTCTAATGTTTTACGAAGAGAAGGAAGTAAAATAGCCAGCTCTAAATCACTAATTTGCTGCTTAGCGCCTGTTTGCCCATCTAGGTAAGTAAACGTACCGCCATAAATAGCGACCTCACCCAGCTCTATATCAAAGTTCTCTGGTAGTTTAACAGCCTCACCTGATTGAGTTTGCTGTGTGGGCTGCTCTGCTACAGCATCAAATAATTGCCAATTAGCTTTACCGTTTTTATCGGTTTCTAATAAAATATTGGGTTCATTAATTACAAATTTATCAAGCTTAAACTCACCACCAAATAACGACATCCAAGGTATATGAACTGCTAGCTGCTGCATACTTGCCATGTCATCTCGCGAACCAGACTTCATGTTCGCAAAGTGCACGTCGTTAAGTTCTAACTTTAACGCAGGAAATACGCTAAGCGTTTTATCGCCATTTATAGTAAGTGTGCGGCCAGTTGTGCTTTCAACCTGCTGCGAAACTTTGTTAAAAATGGTATCAGTAGGAATTAAAAATGGCGCGGCAACAATTAATGCAATACAAAGTAGGAGTATTACACCAACAATTTTAAGTAAGGTCTTCATGATCATCCTTTCAAACGTGCAAATAATGTTCTTATCATAGCGAGTGTTAGCTTTAAAATCATTGTAGTTATAATAAAAAAGCGTTTTATGGCAATTTATTTACCTAAAAATGAATTTGTGCTGAAAAACGACTTAACTGACACATACAACTTTAAAAAAACGCAAGTTAATATCTATCGTACTTATTGAAGTTCTTCAACATTGCATACATTAATTTCTTAAGTATGATGCACGCCCCTGTTGCTATTGGTGTATTTACGCTAAAATGAAGCAGCTAAAAAATGTATCTAATCGGAGAGTCTTCAAAGCATGAAAAAACTGCTAATTTCACCGTCAAAAATGGCGCTAGGCGAGCAAGAAAGTCAAATTTACCAAAATATTTTGAAGCAAGCTTCAGAACTTAGCCTAAACCTAATGGCCGTGAAAGTAGAAAACCACCCAGAAGATTTTTTAGGTTGGTGCTACGAGTTACTGAGCGCAAGTAAAGATCGTATTAATTACGACTTGCTTGAAACGCCACAGCTCCCCATTTTAAAAAAGTTACACGATCAACTCATATCAGCAATTAGCTTTTTACAGGTTAAAACTTTACGCGTTGCGCCTTGGCCAGTAGTAAGTATGTTTGTAGAGCAACATAAAGAGCTTATTGCTCTTGAAGAACAGCTTCGTTTAACGAATTACATAAGCAGTATTCGCCAGCAATCACTAAAGGAAATGCTCCCTGAAGATTTACTTACCTTTAGTGGTAAGCATACATCTGCCCTAGACCCAAGTACGTATAACTTTGATGTTGAATGGTTCGCCTCAACTAAAAGCGCTAAGGGTTTTCATCAAATGCTAGCAGACTTACCTGGTGCATTTGATGATGCGCTAAGTAACATTCCTCTCGAAGGTGATGTAGAGCAAAATGACTACCAACAATTTGTTGTAGGTTACTTAAGTGCATTTAATGCCACTGATGAAAAGCCAACATTAGCGCCAGCTACTCGCTTGTTAGCTATGCGTCGCCCTGATGTATTTACCCCAATTAGTAATAGCCGACTTGATGCCCTATGTGGCGCACTTGGTATTACTAAATTAAATAATCGTGATTTTGAGCGCTACTGGCAAGATATTGTGCAAAGCATACACGCTATGTCGTGGTTTAAAATGGCGAGTGGTTCAAATGAATTAGAAACACAACTTGTGGGTATTAAAGCACTACTACCCTGCTTTTTTTACTACGCAGATAAAAGCACAGCCGATAGCTCTAACTACATAAAGTTACTGAGCAAGCCTAAGCGAAGCACATCAACTACTGGAAAGACGCAGCGTAGAGGCAAAGAATCTGCAGAGATTTTAGTAGATCGCGCCCTTGCCGCCGATGATATCCCTGAACATATTCGCACTAAGCGTGATTCAATTATTAGCGAAGTACAAAAAGGTCGCGGTGTAAACGAAACAATTAGCCTTATGCGCACTATATTTGGCTAAAAACTTCTAACCTAACTGTATTTATCTGGTGCAGTTAGGTTAATTTATGCACCAGCAGTGTGCGCAACACTTCCTTCCTCATAATACTACGCTTTAATAGAAAACCTTCAAGCATCTGTTTTATATAAATAAAAAACCATTTTAAAGATAATTTAATTGAGCTGGCACATACAGTGCAAATATACCGTTAGTTAAACAATAAAAAGCCGCCAGCCAAAAGGGTTGCGAATACATAATAAAAACCTTGGCGAGCAAAAAATCATATAACGGGAAATGGACATGTTAAAACTAAAAAAAACCATCGCTATTAGCGCAATAGCATTAATGGGTGCAACATCTTTAACGTCAACAGCTGTACATGCTGAAGTAACAGCAAACGCTGCGGCAACATCTAACTATTTATGGCGTGGACAAGAGCAAACTGGTGGAGATGCTGCTGTTTCTGGTGGTATTGATTACGCAAATGAGTCTGGCTTTTATGCTGGTACTTGGGTATCAAATGCTTCATGGGCCGACGAAATGACTTATGAGCTAGACCTATACGCTGGCTTTGGTGGCGATATTAATGAAACAGTTAGCTACGATGTAGGTTACATTTACTACGCATACCCAGATGCAGCGTCTGAAGCAGATGCTGATTTCTCTGAAATTTACGGTAGCATTAGTGTAGAAGGTTTTACCTTTGGCGCAGCAATACTTGCTACTTCAGCGGCTGATGGTGATGGTACTGACTTTGGTGATTCACTTTACTTAACTGCTGATTACGGTTTTGCTGTTGGCAGCAATGGTACAGAAATGGCTCTTCACTTAGGTCATTACTCTGGTGACTTTATTGGCGACGATAATATTATTGATTACGGCGTATCAATTTCAAAAGATGGCTTTACCTTTGGTGTATCTGATACCGACATGGACGAATCAGATGTTAAAGTTTACGTAGCATACGCAGTAGACTTTACGCTATAAAAAAGAATGTGTTACTTGCTGCAACACGAAGGGCCTTTTGGCCCTTTTCTCGTTTTAGGATAGCCTAAATACCCATAACGCCCTCTAAGGTTAGCAACTAATACGCTCAACTATACGTCTTGTTTAATCAATCACTATCTCCCTGCTGTTAAATCACTTACCTGTTATACCAACTCGCTTAATTGACTAATCTGTTTTGGGTAAGAGAAACGTGCCTAAACTAGACAAAAATTCGCTATTTAGTTGTTCTAAACCAGAGGTTTTAACGCAGCAAGCTGCCACGTTTAGCCCTGAAGTAATTAAGTATTATTGAGGGTTAGTGTTATACACATTAGGTAAAACAAAAAAGGCCGCACTAAATGCGGCCTTTAAGTTAGTAGCTAACCATTAAAACTTAGCTAGGTTGTTTTTACTGTCTTTATCTACAAGCTTAATGTACGGGTCTACCCCTGCGTACACTGGCTTTTCTTTTACTTTTAGCTCAATAGTATTAGTACCAGAGACTATTTGATGCTTTTGCGAGTAAATAACAAAGTCTTCAGCGAGTAGGTTTTCAGGGTCATCGCTAAATAATGCAATATCAATTAGCTCATCGAGTGGCTGCTCGGTTTCTTCACCTTGTCCATCGGCATGCTGCTTAGTTGCTTCAACGCTCAGTGTTACTGTATAAAAACCTTCGCTATCAACATCATCTGTAACCGACACTGCTTTCATTTCAAGCTCATAAAGCGTTATATATTTAAACTGATCATCAATAAAACGTTGTTCAGCTTGTGTTGCATCTCGCTTTAAATAACTAAGTAAATCAAGTGTGGTTGGGTATGGCGTTGCCTGGTATTTAAACTCATTCAAAAATGCTTTAAGTGCGGCATTTAAGCGCTCTTCACCTAAGCGGTCATACAAAGCCATCATCGCAACTGAGCCTTTATTGTAATGAAGATATTGTTGAGACTGCGTTTTATACAGCGGCATTTCTTCAAAGGCTTCGCCAGTACGGCCCATTAAGTATTTATCTAACTCGTACTTTAAGAATTTACGAAGCTTCTCGGCGCCAAAGCGTTTTTTTAGTACCATAAGCGCACTGTATTGGGAGAGCGATTCAGAAATAACGGCACTGCCCTCTACATTAGCCCCCGATACTTGATGCCCCCACCATTGGTGTGCAACTTCATGTGCGGTTACATAGTAAGGTAGGTCAACTTTACTCTCATCTCTTAAGTCTGTAATAAAGCCAATACTTTCTGAGTAAGGCACCGTATTAGCAAAACTTTGCGCAAACGAGCGATACTTAGGAAACTCAATAATACGAAGCTGCTTATGCTGATACGGCCCAAATGCTTGCGTGTAGTAATCTATTGAGTCTTGTACTGACTCAATCATACGGTCAACATTCCATGCATGATCTTTGTGGTAGTACACCTCAATGTTTACACCGTTGTGCTCAACCTTTTTACTTTCAAGCTCTGCCGAAAGCACAGAATAAAAGTTTATAATAGGGGCATCCATTTTATAAACAAAAGTACGTCGTCCGTCTTTTACACTCTCACTTTTTAAGTAACCAGGTGTAATAGCAAATTGTGACTCATCGGTGGTTACCGTTGCCTTATAGTTTATAAAGCCATTAGCAGGCCCAAACTCATTTTGCGTATAATAGCGGCTGTCGTCTAGTTTATGTGCGCGCTCAAGCTCGGGTAAATCGTGCTTACGGCGCTCATACTTATCCGCAATTTGAAAATACTTTTGATAACCAAAATTTGGTAATAATTCTCTATTATTTACAAATGTACCGTTGTGCACGAGTTGAGTATCAGATCCTCTATCAACAAAACCGTCGTGTTCACGAGAGACAGAAAGCTCACCTTCGCGTACTTCATTAGGCATTAGCGGTTGTTCAAACTCAAACCATACCATGTCAAAATCGGTCAAACGCTCAACTATTTTTCCGCCCGCCATTTTTACATCCCAGCTTTTAGATTGGCTAGGCTCGATAATTAACACACGGGTTATTGGCTCGTTTGCGGTATTGGTAAACTTAATTTTAGCCACGGCATTTAAAGCACGTTTTTTAGGGTAAATATCAATGTGTAAATCAACATCAGTTATTATAGGCAGTGGCAAGTCTTTGTATTGTGAGAACTCTTGCTCATACCTTACTTGTAGCGCTTCGTTATCATCACTTGTTACAAACTCGTTGATCACACGAGTGTTGTAATAAATGTTATAACCCGCGCCCACAAATACCAATAAACTTATAACGGCTGCAACCTGGCCTTTTAAAGACATGTTGTAACGCACTAAAGATAAACGCGTACGCAATGTTTGCGATGGACCACGGTGCCATAAAGAAAACCCTACAATAGCTAAAAACACACTCAATGCACCCCAATATAGGGTATACCAATGCGCGCCTTGTAAAAAATGCCCGTAACCGTTTATGTCTGAATACGGTACGCTGCTGCTTTGTGAAAAATGATACATATGATGCTCAAACCCGTAAGCACCCATTACCATTTGAGCAATGTAATACAGAATAAATAAACCCATACCTATGTATTTATTAGGGCTAATTATTTGTAAAAAGAACGCCAAAATAGCCATCATAATTAAAGGCAATAATGTAAGGTAACCCAACCTAAATAAGTACTGCCCAAGCTCTAGGTTAAATTGCCCCTTAAATAGTTGCACTGCAATGGTAAACATCATACCTACTAAATAAAGGCCACAAACCGCAGTGATTAGCGCAAGAATTTTAGATACCCAAAACACACTGTTATGCACTGGGTAGCTGTCAACAATATCACCCATACCACTGTGGCGTTCTCGCCAAACCAGCTCTGCGCTGTAATAAGCAATAATAATAAACATAAATATAGCGGAGGCGTTTTGAATAATGCCCACCATGTTTTGTGTGAGCGGCCAATCTGTTGTGCCATATGCGCCAATAGGCGCAAAAAGTGGTGCGAGTAACGTAATAATACTGACACCCGCTAAAATCATAAAAGGAGCACTTAATATAACCTGCTTAAGCTCAAATAAGCTGCGCATTACTAATTGTGATTGTGTATTGACCCCTTTTGACTTGTAATTTTTAGCGCTGCTAATAAGTGCTGCTTGTTTATTTTTTACAAACGTAGAGACACCAAATTGCTTTTTCTGTTTTTTAGTGACTACGCGATTACCTAACTTTCCGAGGCCAAAAAACATCGCTAAACTTATTGCCACCCATAAAATACGGTTAATTAAAAAATCGCCCGAAAGCGTTAACACTTCAGTATTTTTATCACTTACAGTCCAGTAACGGGTTAAGTCAATTAACGACCCTGTGCCAAATGGGTCTGCGTACACAACAATATTTCTAAACGCTAAATCGTCAAAATAGATACTCGCCAATTGGTAGGTTATATAAACCACCACGGCCGTTACATATACCGCCATCATGGTTTTAAAGTAAACCGCCACACTATTAAAAATAGCACTGAGCACCAATAAGCTTGGCACTGCTAAATATAAAAAAGGCGCTGCGTAATATATAAACTTATTAGGGCCTACTAGCTCACTATCAAGCCAGCCAACCAACAAACCAAATTGAGTTCCCAAAAACACGCCTAATGGCACAGTTAAAAAAACAACGAGCACAACCAAGTAAGCACCAAAAAAACGTCCTGATTGATAAGCAAGCGGGTTAACGGGCTTACTAAAGACCAGCTCATCCATTTTGGTCTCGCTGTTGCGAATCGCTGAGCTTGCAACAAAGTTAACCACTAAAAACATAGCAAGCGTACAAAAGGTAACCGTTAAAAGCATAATGGTATAAGGCGAGTTCATATGAACATTAGCCCCACCTAGCGGAAACTTACTACTGGAGCTTATAAAAAACGCCATAAAAAAGAAGATTAATGAGGTCACATAAAACGAAGGCTGACGCACAAAATAGCGCAGCTCAAACGCGAGCATATTAAAAAACATAGCGCCCCCTTATACTACTTGGCTGTTACGATGATTAAGCAATGTAGAAAAATACACATCTTCTAGGTTTGCACTGCTGAGTTCAAAACCTTCAGGGACTTCATTGGCTAATACATGTAATATGGTTTGCCCAGCAAATAAGCGTTTTGAAATAACAGGCAGTTGCGGTTCAAGCTCTAGCGCTTCTTCTTGGCTCATGGCTTTGCGCCAAATTTGCCCTTGGAGTTTATCGGTAAGGGCAATTGGGTTGCCCTCTAATAGTATTTTTCCGCCTGCCAGTACGGCCATGTTTGGGCAAAGCTCTGCTACGTCTTCAACTATGTGGGTCGATAATATAACGACTTTTTGCTCGCCTAAGCTTACTAACAAGTTATGAAAGCGATTTCGCTCTTCAGGGTCTAACCCTGCAGTTGGCTCATCAACGATTAGTAAATCAGGGTCGCCAAGTAAGGCTTGTGCAATACCAAAACGCTGGCGCATACCGCCCGAAAAGCCACTTACGGCTTTTGAGCGATGTTGATATAAATTAGTATGTGCAAGCAAGCCTTCCACCGACTCTTTACGCTCGCCTTTGTTATGAATGCCCTTCAAAACAGCCATGTGGTCCAGCAAGTCGTAAGCACTAACACGTGGGTATACACCAAAATCTTGCGGTAGATAACCTAAACGTTGACGCAGAGCCTGTGGGTCTTTAAAAACATCAATACCATCAAAAGTAATTGAACCCGAATCGGCAAATTGCAACGTGGAAATAGTGCGCATTAGTGATGATTTACCAGCGCCATTTGGACCAAGCAACCCAAACATCCCTTTTCCTATTGATAAATCAACACCTTGTAGTGCATGTACGCCATTATCGTAGGTTTTAGATAACCCTGTTATTGATAGCATTTTTACTTCCTTGAATTCTAATAGTTTTTTTATTGCGTTTTTATACCACATAAAAAAAAGGAACATAAGTTACCGCCTGGTTAATTTTGTAACAATAAATAAACAAGACAAGTAAAAATACTTGCCTAGCATTTATTCAGTCGGTATAAAAACCACACACACAATTTATAAGAAGCGTAAAGCCATGCAAAAACATCAAAGCCAACCACTAAACGACTTTATCGAATACCCTCACGATGAAATGCTAAAGCGTGCAAATGAGTTTTTACAAACTAGTCAGCGCCGCCATAGTATTCGCAGCTTTAGCGACCGTCCAGTACCTAAAAATATAATTGAAGCATGTATTAAAGCAGCTGGTACTGCGCCAAGTGGGGCCAATCACCAACCGTGGCATTTTGTGGCTATTAACAGTAGCGATGTAAAAAAACAAATAAGAGAGGCCGCCGAAAAACTAGAGCGTTCTTTTTACGAAGGCAGAGCAGGAGAAGAATGGCTCGATGCGCTAAAACCGTTAGGCACCGATGCTAGTAAACCTTATTTAGAACACGCGCCTTGGCTTATTGCTGTATTTAGTCAAAAAAAGGGCGGCGTAAACACCTATGATAAAAACACCAATTATTATGTGCATGAGTCTGTTGGCTTAGCTACCGGCTTTTTAATTCAAGCCTTGCATCGTTCGGGCTTAGCTACCCTTACCCATACTCCAAAACCAATGAGCTTTTTAACCGATATATGTAAGCGAGATAAAGACAACGAACGCCCTTACATGCTACTTATTGCAGGCTACCCAAGCGATGATGCAACAGTACCTGCCCATGCACTTGATAAAAAATCGCTTAATGAAATTGCGACCTTTATTTAGGGTCGTATTCAATAGCAAGCTTATCGCCGGGATTGAGCCCTGCGATAATATGCTGCCGCCCGTCTATAATGTCTCCTAAACGTATAAAGCGCCTTTGAATATTTTGGTTTTCTATAACGTACACCATATTTAACTCACCAAAATTATGCACTGCCTCTTCAGGCACTAATATACCTTGGTGCTTATTCAATGGTAAAACTAGCTGCGCATATAAACCAGGGATCAAACCTAACTGTAAATCAAAATCGAGCCTAACCAATAAGCTTCGTGCAGCTTTATCGGCCACGGGAATTATTTCACTTACTATCGCTTGGCTTTGAATATTTAAAGAAGGGAAAAAAACGGATAACCCATCCCCAGTTTTAAGCTTTACAGCTTGTCGCTCTCGTATGTTAAATTCTACTTGTAACTGAAGTGGGTTATAAAGTGCCATAAGTGCAGTACCTGGGGTTACAGTATCACCGGGCTCTGCTAATCGCTCTACCACTACACCAGCAATAGGCGCAGTAATTGACGTAAAGTTTAGTGCTATTTTAGCTTGCTCTTGCTGCTGCTCAGCTACAGCTAACTTAGCTGTTAAGGTATCAAATTTAGCTTGTGCATCATCGAGCTCACTTACCGACACCAACTTTTTATCACTCAATTCTTTTACGCGCGCAAGCTGGTTCTTTGCCTGAGTGAGAGAGGCTTGAATTGCACTGATTTGCGCCTTACTTTGTGTAACCTGTGCTTTAAAGTCATCTTGTTGCAGCGTAATAAGCACATCCCCCTTTGATACTCTGTTGCCGGCGCGTACGTTAAACTTTTCTATTTGCGCCATAACCCGTGAGGAAATTTGCGTATTTTGCTTTGCAATTACACTACCAGGTACACGCTCTACTAGCTGTATAGGTTCAAGTGCTACTGTTATTTGTTTACCACTATAGCTTTGCGCTTCAATATTTTTTAAACCCGCTGTTTGCTTTTGTGTAAAGCTTCCTGCCATATATAACACTGCAATAATGATCACAAATAAGGCAAACACTAAACCTAAAATTTTTGATTTACCCTGCATGAGTATTTTCCTCTGTATTTGCAAACACTAAATAGTAAACAAGGGGAACTACAAATAACGAAAATAATGTAGATGCCACAATGCCAAAAATAATAGCTATTGCTAGCCCACTAAAAACTGGATCGAGGGTAATCACTAAATTACCTAATAAAGTTGTGCCTGCAGTTAAAAGGACTGGGCGCATTCGGTGTGTGCCAGCCGCTATAAGCGCCTCTTTAATTACCATACCCTGTACGCGTGCTTGGTTTATAAACTCGACTAAAATAAGTGAATTACGAACCACAATACCAGCCAGTGCTATCATGCCTATCATCGCAGTGGCGGTAAATAAAACCGGCTCTGGGGCTTGTGCAATAGTGCGCTCACCAAACTGATTTAATAACCAAAACCCTGGCATAATACCAATTACCGTTAGTGGAATAGCCGACATTATAATTAACGATAAACTCACCGATTTCGTTTGTACGCGCAAAATAATAAAAATTGCGCTCAGTGCGAATGCAAATGCAATGCCCATATCTCTAAATACATCAATGGTTATACGCCACTCACCTTCGCCACTAAAGGTAACATTTGTACCCTGTGGTAATTGCCAAACAGCGGTCCCTCCGTTATTTAAAAAGTGCCTATTAGGCCAATCGTTTTGCAAAAATGATTCTTGGTTTGCATTAAAGTCTGAATTTACATCGGCAATAACAGCGGCAGGAGTACGACCATTTAACTCTGCAAAAACGTAAATCAAATCTCGTTGATCTTTTCTAACAATAGGCTTAGCAACCTCTAAATTGCTAAACTCACCCACTTCCGAGAGTGATACTAAAGGCCGCGCCGCACTTGTTAAGCCAAACTCACTACTGCTTTTAACTACATCCCTATCACCTCTAATTTGTAGAGCTAATAATTGTGAAAACTGATTTTTTTGCTGGTATGGAAGCTGTAAGTTAATAGCAACTGGCTTGGTTTCGCCGCTTACATACATAACACCTACTTCCATACCCTGCGATGCAATTTGTAAGCTTTGTACAATGTCTTGGGTTGATATTGCCGATAACGCAGCTTTACTTTTATCTGTAATAAATCGTTTTAGAGGTGCGCTTTGAGCTATTGAGGTATCTACTTCAACAACATGTGGCTCTTGCTGAAGTCGTTTAGCTACTTGCTGTGCGGCTAAAGTGTGCGTATTTGCATCAATAAATGGGTCTTTATAAACCTCGGCAACTAGAGTGCTTAATACTGGCGGGCCAGGAGGAACTTCAACCACTTTTATGTTTATACCATTAGCGGCTATAGGGCTTAGTTGTTTACGTAGTCGCATAACTACACCATGCGACTGCTGCTCGCGATCAGCTTTATCAAGTAGTAATACTCTAAGCTCTGCTAAGTTGCTAGCGTCTCTTCGGTAATAGCCTCGAACCATTGCGTTAAAGTCCATACTTGAAGGCTTACCTATGTAGGCAGCTATTTCGTCAACCTCATTCAGCTGCCATGTAAGTGCTTGCACTTGTTGAGTAAATGCAGCTGTTTGCTCTAAACTTGTGCCCTCTGGCATGTCTATTAATACTTGAACTTCATTTTTGTTGTCAAAGGGTAAAAGCTTAAGTGGGACTAAGCGTAATACAGGTAATAATGCACTAATAATAAAGAGCAATAGCGTGATCCAGAGTACCCACTTAGCACGGGTTTTAGTATGTAATAAGGGCGTGAGTACACGTGTATAAATACTTACTTTATCTGCTGTTAAAGGCTTGCCGCTGTTTGGCTTTAAGAGTTTAATTGCAAGCCAAGGGGTGACTAAAAATGCCACCAAAGTAGACACCATTACACTTATTGGCACATTAAACGCCATCGGTGCCATGTACGGCCCCATCATTCCACTTATAAAAGCTAAAGGTATAAAAGCAAACATAATAGTCAGCGTAGACATTAATAACGGTGTACGAATTTCGCTGATTGCCGCCACAATATTGCTTTTTTTATCACCTTTTTTATTTATAAAGCGGCTCATGTTATCGATGCCAGTAATAGGGTCATCAACTAGCAAACCAAGTGATAAAATAAGTGCAAATAAGGTCACGCGGTTAATGCTATAGCCAAATACATAATCAAGCGAAAGCGTAATCCCATAACAAATAGGTACCGCAAGGCCCACTACAATAGCCGCACGCCAGCCTAAAAATACACCTACAAATAATACAACTGTAAATACCGCAAATACTAAGCTAGAGGTTAAGTTATTTACCTTTTCGTTAGCTGTTTTTCCGTAATCTCTTAATACCGTGTAATCAATTTCATTTGGTAATAAAGTACTTTTAAGTTGCGCCATTGCGCTATGTACATTATCAGCAACTGTAACAGCGTTAGCACCCTCTTGTTTGGCCACACTCATTGTTACCATAGGTAAACTTTGATGTTTATTTGATTGGGCTAACCATTGATAATTAGTAGGCTCAGTGGGGCCATCAATTACGTTTGCTATATCACTTATGTATACACTTTTACCATTAACAACATTAACGATAAGCTGTTCAATGGCTGTTTTATTTCTAAGTACATCACCCGCTTGCAGTATTATTTGTTGTTGCCCATCAATAACACTACCTACTTGCGCCAACTGATTAGAGGCTTGCAATGCAAAGTAGACGTCGCTTAATGTAGTTTGGTGCGCCGCTAATGCAGCTGCGTTTAGGTTTATAGTTAAAGCCCGTTCGCGCCCAGCTATTACTTTAACCTCACTAGTGCTAAGTATACGCTGGAGGTTATTTGCTATCTCATTAGCAAAACGTGTGAGTTCATAGTCGCTATAAAGTTTTGGATCTTTACTGTACAGCCCAAGCATAATAATAGGCACATCATTCACTTCCACCGGGCGCACTTGCCAACTACTTATAATAGGGGCCATTGTATGTTCATAGCTATAAAGCTTTGCATATGTATCGAGTATGGCTTGCTCTCGGTTATGGCCAACTTTAAAACGAAGTGTTACTACTGCACCATTAGTTTGAGTAGTAGAGTAAATATGTTTAACGCCTCGCAATTGCGCTAGTAACTTTTCAAGCGGCTCGGTAGCTAAGCGTGCCACTTCGGGGGCTTCTACATTTGGGGTAGATAAGTAAATATCGAGCATGGGCACCACAATTTGTGGCTCTTCTTCACGGGCTGTTTGCTTTAGCGCAAATAACCCGAGCACAACCGATAACACAAAAATAATGACCGGCAAACGGCCACTCAAACTACTTTTTACTGCGTTATCAATTATGCTCACAAGTATTAATCCTTACAAAACAAGCCATATAACATGCCGAGTAATTGCACCGCATTATCGTCAATAACCCGGTAATAAATGGTTTGGCTTTCGCGGCGAGTAGCCACTATTTTAGCTTTCCTAAGTGCAGCTAAATGTTGAGAAAGTGCCGATTGTGCCAAGGGTACAGCCTCGTTTAGTTGCGATACGCTCATTTCTGTATCTTGCAATGAACATAAAATCATTAAGCGATTTTTATTAGCCAAAATTTTTAATAGCTGTTCGGCTTGCGCTACATTGCCAGCCATTGCCGTAAAGTCGATGTTCATAACATGCTCTTATTATAAGAAGTGAATAAAGTATAAATATATATATTAGAAATGTCTAATATTAGAATTTACTAATGTAATAAAAAACAATATAGTAATTAAAAGTCAACACGAGCGGCTACAGTTAATTTTGGCTATCTGAATACTTATACCTTTAGTGACGAACGAAATATGCCTAACTATTTTTACTACACTAAAGTATATGTAATCAGCCTCTAGCTATAGGCGCTCAATGATCAAACTACTACGCAATTTGGCGTTAAGGAACGAACACATGCTTACCTCAATCCCTGATTTATTAAAAGTTATCACGCCTAACCAGCGCCGCATTGATGCAGCTCAAGCAAAGCAAGAGCTTGAGCAAAATAAAGGGCTGCTTATTGATGTGCGCGAACCTGCTGAGCATGCCAATGTAGCTGCGGTTGGGGCAATTAATATTCCTCGCGGATTACTTGAAATGAAGCTAATGGAAATAGAAAAAGACGCAGCCCGCCCTATTTACTTGCATTGTGCCAGCGGTGCGCGCGCCACATTAAGCGCAGAAGCACTAACTCGCGTTGGCTACGAAAACGTAACGGTTATTACTTGTAATGTAGAAAAAGTGCATGAGGTCTTTTAAGTTAAAATTAGCTAGGCGGTCAGTCATGATCGCCGCAACTTTGTTTACACAGCGATTTACTTAAAAGCATCTAACAATCGCCATTACTCTTTTCATCCCCCTATATATAATATTTTTAGTCCGCTTCAAAAAATGTCGAAAAGCTGCGCTACTTTTCAAATACCACATTAACTGAATCTAAACAGTACAACCTTTATTGCTCTTGATGTAAAAAGTACTTATTAACAAGATTGACTATTAGTATTTGAGCTGCCAAGGTTTAACCGAAAAAGGTACGAAATTAACATCTAAGGAAAGAGAAATAAATGAAATGTTTAATCACATTTGTAGCCTTGTTGCTTATGTTTGCAAATATTGCAGAAGCAAATGATAACAACGTTACTTTATTTATGTGCGAGGGCTGTAATTACGATGAAGCCTATCAGTTAGCAAAAGATAACCCCCCATTAACTCAATGCTACTCATCAGACCCAAACGAAATAATCACAATTGATAATCAGGTATGCTACACAACGCCTAAAAAGGTTATAGTTGCAGATTTACTTGGTAAAGAGCATTTTGCATTTATGGTTAGGCATCATAATCAAGGCTCAAGTAAGCTTTATCTTAATAAATATGCTGAATCGATATCTTTGAACACCAATGATAAAACCGCAATATTAAGGTTAAAAACAACTTTTAAAAATTTCTCTACATTTTTAAAAGAAATGCAGACAGAGATAAGTGCATCACCGCTCAAAGTGAGTCAATATACTTCACTTAATATGACTAGTCCAAATACGGCAGACAGCTGCCCTCCACATATAACCGATGCAGTAAAAGCAGTACTTGAAGGACGAACCGCATCCCAATTACAGAATAGGCTAAACAATAAAGCTAAAACTGATTTTAAATACCCAGAACGCTTTTTTCTTGCTAAGGAATTTAGTAGTGAAGGTTTTTCAATTGGTGTAGGCGGAATTTTGTACCAAGGCACTTGGGGAAAAGTAAGTAAGAACTTCAATACACGCGTACGTTTTACTCAAAACCAAGAAGCTCCCCTGAGTGGTACAAGTCAGTACAACGTCGTTTTCTCAGTAAAGTGGATTAAAGAATTTGGTGCACTTAGCGTATCAGTGAACCCCTATTTAACTTATTTAGATGGGATTACCTTAAACCAGCTTAAAACAACATCGATTAATACTGTGGACCAATGCCTTCAAGATGCTTTAGATCAAACACTACCATCAAACACCTCTCCACCTAGCTCTGGAGGTGGTGACGGCTGGGATAATCAAGTTTGCGAAAAACATTATTATATCAATGAAGTAAAAATACTTACAATTAAGGTATCTTGTTAAATCTTCTATAATCATTTCGCTAAATGACGGGTAGCAATAACTACCTGTCATTCAAGCTTTAATAATTAAACACGCCCCTTTTTTCTTCTATTTCTTTACTAAAGCTATTAAATCTCTTACTTTTTCTCATCTAATAACGTGCTTAACATTTGCTCGATATTTTTTACGCTATAAGTAAGTGCGCGTATTAGCTCTAATTGATTTTTCGGGCTTTCTGCATTTGAAAACTTTGCCGGTGCTTGCGCAGCTAAGTTATCTTTTTGCTCAAGTATGGCTTCTCTAAACTCACTGGCGTTTACAACACCAAGTAATGACACCAATGCACCATGACCAGATTGCCCGGCGGTTTCAAAGCTTAAGCGGTATAAGCCAAATAAACGCATAAGAGGCCCTTGGCTCAGCCCAACATCGGTTATTTTTTCAAGTGGTATCGATTTTTCTTCTTTAAATAAAATACCGCGTTTAACAACCAGTTTTTGCGTGAGTAATTGCGCCGACATAGCCGCTAAAATTTTACCTGCCACCAGCCAAACAATAATTAACACCACAGGTATGAGCGGAATAGTCACCAAGGCTAAGGCGCTAAAAAGGCATGCCGTAGTCATCCAGTATTGCTTCACTTTGGGATCAAAGCTGGCACTTTTTAAAATAGGGTTGCTCATTGGTTTATCCTCATACCCATTTTATTAAATCTAGGGAGTGTGTCTTTATTGATTGAGATAGTTAAACACGCTTACTGTATTAAACTTACGTGATCAACGGCTTCAATGCAATTTAGCCACTTACATGCAAATATACTTTCACACACTCTATTACAAACACCAACAGTAAATATAGCTACACTAAAGCCTATTAGTTTTGAGATGCACTTAAATTGTCTCAGCAATTTATCTTTTTACTTATTTAACACCTAAGGCTTTTAATGAACACTTATATTAAAAACTCAATACGGATATTAGTTGGCACTCTAACGCTTTGTAGTATTGCTGCTCAGGCTGAGTCGCAGTTTTCATTAGGGGGCGGCGTTATTTCTACCAGCTCCCCTTATGCGGGAACCGACAGTGAAACACTTTTTTTACCTATCATTACCTATGAAGGTGAAAGACTTAGTTTTAGAGGTTTGTCACTTGATTATAAATTAGTGGAGGAGCAAGGTTTTAATTGGTCATTAGTTTTAGAGCCTGGCGATAACTTTGATACCTCAGATTCAAACCTTGCAGCCATTAAAGCCTTAGACGACAGAAAACTGCCTCTTTATGCTGGCACTAAGGTTAGCTACTCTGCAGGTTTTGGTAAAATAAGTGCAAGTGCTACTCATGATGTAATAGGCCACGGTGATGGCGCTAAATTTAAAACCAATTACAGCTACCCAATTAAGTTATCTAAGCAATTAATGCTTACTCCTTCTGTGGGTATTGAGCTAAATAGCAGTGATGTATCTAACTATTATTATGGTGTAGCAACCGGTGAATCTACCACCTATGCGCCTTACGAACTTGGTTCTACAGTAAACTACAATGCGGGTTTATTTTTGATGTATTACATTAATAAAAACTGGAACGTAAACGCTATGGTTAACTATCAACAGCTCGATTCTGACATTGAAGACTCACCCATTATTGATACCGATAACACTACTACCGTTATGATGTCGGTTAACTATCGTTTTTAATATTATTAGCGTGTGACAAATATTTACACGCTAATAATTACTTTAACAGCAAGGGCAATAAATATAATTCCTAGTATTTTATCAAGCCATGGGTTTTGCTTGGTAAAACCCAAGCGGTTTTTTGAAACCTCTGTCAGTAACGCCACCAGTAAATACCAGCCGGTATCAATTACAAATACCGTTAAGCACATAATAATACCAATGCTTAAAGTAAGGTTTTGCGGGTCTATAAATTGCGAAAACAACGCTAAAAAGAAAATAGCGAGTTTTGGATTTAAAAACGCAATGGCAAAGCCATCTTGTAATGCTTTAGCTGCACTTACCTCACTTTTATGTATTTCAAGTTCGTCATTACTTGGTTTTGCTAGCAATATTTTTATGCCTAAATACGCCAAATAGGCCGCACCTAAGTAAACGAGTATTTGATAAACTGTTGGAAACTGCGTCATTAAAGCGCCTAACCCTAATAACGATGCACCGGCATACAAGCCAACGCCAGTGCCATGACTGAGTGCGGCAAGCATACCGTTTTTCATACTGCCGTTAAGTGAGTGCTTTAAAACCACCGCCAAACTTGGCCCTGGCGACATTGCGCCCATCATGCAAATAGCCGCTAGGCTTAACCATACTGAAAATGTCATTTAAAGCTCGTCAGTTTCAATAAGTAACGTATAGCCGTGCACTTGCCCATAAAAACCTGCCAATGGCACTGCGTTTAACACTTTCCAACCATCTTGGTTTAATTCCTGTATGCGATCATTCAGTGCGGCTATATCTACGCCACCCAAAAAACGAGTCTTTCTAAATTCGATTACTTTTTGCATCTTAATCCTTGTGTAACTTATAACGTGTATTCAAAATCGTAGTAGTGAATCCCTTGCTCAATACGTATTTTCATACTGCCCATTAACCCTTCTAGCTCATGAGTGCCTGAGTCGGGAATTACGTTTAAAATTAGGCTATCTTGGCCTTTATCCATAGTACCAAAATGCTGCAATACAAAGCTGCCTTTTTTGCCTTCAAGTTCGCCTATTACTTGCTCTATAGCAACATAACCGGCACTGCCTTGCGTGGGTGTCATGGCGCTTAGCATTTCGCCTTGGCTGGTGGCATTTAAGCTACCTTTAAAAGTTTTATCTATCGACATACGCCCTAAATTAATACCATTTTGGCCGCTTGCGTAGCCTTCTATAGGGGCTAGGTTTACATTAAATTCTCCACTTACGGTTGCTGTAGTCATAACGTTTCCTTATTGAGGCTAATATTTAAAAGTATTGATTTTTATTATCTTAGTGCCATATCTATACCTTAACATTTAAAAAGAATCCACTATGTCAAAAACAACACCTAAGCCCGAAAAAGCCGCCTTTAGTAGTTTATTACCTATTTTTGCGTTTATTAAACCGTATAAATGGATGGTAGTAGCGGCGCTTGCTGCCCTTTTAGTCACAGCAGGTGTTAACTTATCATTAGGGCAAGGCGTTAAATTTGTCATAGATCATGGCTTTATCGCAGGCTCCCAAGCCCAGTTACAACAAGCTGTATTGGTACTTATTGGTTTGATTAGCTTATTAGCCGTGGGCACGTTTAGCCGCTTTTATTTAATGTCGTGGATTGGCGAACGAGTCAGTAACGATATTCGCAAAGCCGTGTTTAATCGCATTGTTACCTTGCACCCAAGCTACTTTGAAGAAAACCGCAGTGGCGAGCTTATGTCGCGTTTAACAACCGACACCACTTTATTGCAATCGATTATTGGCTCATCGTTTTCTATGGCACTGCGTAGCGCATTAATGTTGGTGGGCGGCTTAGTAATGCTGTTAGTTACTAACTTAAAGCTTACCCTTGTCGTTGTTGCTTGTGTGCCGCTGGTATTAGTACCCATGATGGTATTTGGTAAAAAGGTGCGAAAACTTGCAAGTTCTAGCCAAGATGCAATAGCCGACATAAGCACCTATGCCGGCGAGATCATTCAAAACATTAAAGTAGTACAAAGCTATAGCCATGAAGCGCAAGAGCAGCACGCTTTTGCACTTGAAACCGAAAAAGCCTTTAGTGTGGCCAAAAGCCGTATTAAGCAACGCTCATTTTTAATTGCAGCGGTCATATTTTTAACTTTTAGCGCTATTAGCGCAATGCTTTGGGTAGGCGGTAGTGACGTATTGGCAGGTACTATGACTGGCGGTGAGCTAGGCGCCTTTGTGTTTTACGCTATTATGGTGGCTATGTCGGTGGCAACCGTTGCAGAGGTTTACGGCGAGCTGCAACGTGCAGCAGGTGCTGCGGCGCGCTTACTAGAGCTACTTGCAGTTAAAAGCGAAATAGAAAACCCAATCACTTCACAAGACGATAAGCTATTAGTAAACACTAATAGCCCGGCTATCGAACTTGAAAACATTAGCTTTAACTACCCATCTCGCCCCGATGTAAGCGCCCTTAACAAAATAAGCTTAACTATAGAGCAAGGTAAAACCGTTGCCATTGTTGGCCCCTCTGGCGCAGGTAAAACTACGTTATTTGAATTACTACAGCGCTTTTACGATCCAGCAAATGGCGCGATTAAATTTAATGATGTAAACATTAAAGACTTATCGCTTAATACCCTCAGAGGTAAAATGGGCATGGTGGCTCAAAACCCTATTTTATTTAGTTCAGACGTAATGCATAACATTCGTTACGGCAACCCAAATGCCACTGACGAGCAAGTATACGCCGCTGCAAAACATGCCCATGCTGATGAATTTATTAAACAATTACCGCAAGGTTATAATAGCTTTTTAGGTGAGCAAGGGGTAAGGCTATCGGGTGGGCAAAAGCAGCGAATTGTACTGGCGCGCGCTATTTTAAAAGACCCTGAAATACTGCTTTTAGATGAAGCGACCAGCGCACTTGATGCGCAAAGTGAGCATCATGTACAAGCGGCGCTTGAGCACTTAATGCAAAATCGCACCACGTTAATTATTGCCCATAGGCTAGCAACGGTTAAGCATGCAGATGTAATTGTAGTAATGGAAAATGGGGAGATAAAAGCAACAGGGAGCCACCAGCAATTGCTAGCAAGCTCCCCTTTGTATCAGCGTCTTTGTGAATTGCAGTTCAACAAAAATTAATCTTCAGTGTTTGGCACTATTTGAATTTCTACACGGCGGTTTTGAGCACGGCCATTTGCGCTATCGTTAGTCGCAATTGGACGTGTTTCGCCATAACCCATAGTACTTACACGCTCAGCCATAATTTGCTGATTAACTAAGTAGTTTTTAACGCTTTGAGCACGCTCACGCGATAGGTTCATGTTGTAGCTATCTTTACCTGTGCTATCTGTGTGGCCTTCAATACTTAGGTACGTTTTTTCGTATTTGTTCATCACTTTAGCAATCGCATCTAAGGTGTCGTTAAAGCCAGACGAAATATAAGATTGATCAGTCGCAAAGGTAATATTAGATGGCATAACTAAACGCAGGTTATCGCCTTCGCGTACAACTTCAACACCCGAGCCTGCAAGTTCATCACGAAATGCTTCTTCTTGCTTATCCATGTAATTACCAACTGCAGCGCCAGCTAGTGCGCCAATGGCTGCGCCTATAAAAATACGCTTATCTTTATGGTTACTTGTTGCTTTGCCTAATACGCCACCGGCTGCTGCGCCAATAGCCGCGCCTTTGCCGGTATTATTCATTTCACAGCCGCTTAGTAATACTGCGATAACTGATGCACTTATTAGTGATTTAGTTAATGTCATGATGATGTCCTGTTCGTTCTAGAATTACCAAGAGTATGCAAATACATCTATGAACAAACTATGAAGTGTCTGTTAATTTTTAAGTAAAATTAACTTTAGCAACGCATAAAGCGGTAAACTCAGCAGTGTGTTTTTAATAAAAATGTCATACTAGTTTGTGACAATTTAATGAATTTTGAAAAAGGACTCTAGCTCAATGTTATTAGCTATTTTTAGGCAGTTTTTTTTGCTTGGGTGTATGAGCTTTGGTGGCCCAGCCGCACATTTAGGCTATTTTAAACGCCATTTTGTAGATACATTAAACTGGCTAACCAACACTCGTTATGCCCAGCTTATTAGCTTAAGCCAAGCTCTTCCAGGGCCAGGCTCTAGCCAAGTAAGCTTTGCTATTGGTGTAGAGCGAGCGGGCGTACTTGGCGGAATAGCTGCGTTTATTGGTTTTACACTGCCTTCATTTTTAATTATGGTGCTACTTGCTATTAGTGCGCATCAGTTTGATGCCGTTTACTTTGCAATTATTGCCGGTTTAAAGCTATTTGCAGTGGTAATTGTTGCCGATGCCACGCTAAGTATGGCTAAAAGCTTTTGTACAAGCATTACTTTAAAGTTACTTGCAGTACTAAGTACGCTTGCCTTAATACTATTGCCAATGATGGGCACCCAAATCGCTATTTTAGTAATTGCTGCAACAATAGGCGCGGTTTGGCCTTTATTAAAATTAAACACAAGTGCGGCGCAAACAAGTGATTCCAAAAACACTGTAAATTGGCTTCCACTAGGCTTATTTGCTTTATTGCTGTGTATTAGTTTTATTCCTTTAGGGCGAGAATTTGCTTTGTTTACCCCTTTTTACCAAGCGGGTGCCATGGTATTTGGTGGCGGACATGTTGTGCTTCCTGTTCTGCAGGCAGGTGTACCAGCACTCAGTGATGAGCAGTTTTTAAGTGCCTACGCCAGCGCTCAAGCTGTACCTGGACCAATGTTTACAATAGCTACTTACCTAGGCGCGCAACTCACTTCAGAGCAACCCTTAATAGGGGCCATAGCTGCAACCCTACTTATTTTTACACCGGGTTTTTTATTAATGCTGGCGTTTCAAAAAAGCTGGTTAAACCTGGCAAGTAAACCTCGCTTTGCAAGCTCTATTGCTGCGCTTAACGCTGCCGTAGTGGGCTTTTTAGCGGCGGCTTTGTACTCACCTATTTGGACATCGGCCGTTCACAACCTATGGCAGGTTGCACTGGTTATTGCTGCTTTTGCATGGCTAAGATTTAAAAAGCCACCTATTTGGTGGCTCTTAGCTTTATTTATTGCTGTGGGCCTTGCTCAGCACTATTTGCCACTACTTTGAACGTAGGCTTATCTGTTTGTTGAGCGTTAGGTTGGCTTAATTGCCCACTTACGCTCTGATATGCTCTAAGGCCAAACACCGGCAGTACCGCAAGCAAGTGGTCCATAATTTCGGCTTGTAAGTGCTCATAAGAAATCCAGCGTTTATCTTCGCTAAAGCAGTAAAACTCAATAGGTAAGCCATGGTTTAATGGCTGAAGCTCTCGTACCATTAACGTGAGCGATGTATTAATTTTATTATGTTGCTTTAAGTAACCCTCTGCGTAACGACGAAATAGACCTAAGTTAGAGACCGGATCAGGTAATGACGCAACACGTATATACTCATGCAGCGGAATAGCCGCATCTATTTGCTTTCTAAACTCGTCGCTTACTAAACAAATGCTATGCATGTCTATGTTTAGTGAGCGCTTGATACGTCTACCGCCTGATTCTTGCATTCCACGCCAGTTTTTAAACGAACCCGCAACCAGCATATAAGTAGGAATAGTAGTAATGGTGTTATCCCAGTTGCGCACTTTTACAGTATTTAAACCTAAATCTATAACCTCACCATCTGCGCCATAGTTTTCTACTTGGATCCAATCACCGTAAGTAACTAAGCGATTTGCCGCAATTTGAATACTCGCTACAAAGCCTAAAATAGTGTCTTTAAATACTAATAAGGTAACAGCGGCTATTGCACCAAAACCAGAGAGAATATACGTAGGTGATTTTTCAAGTACGATACTCACTATTAATATTGCACATACAATAAACGTAATAAGTTTTACGACTTGTAGTAAGCCCTGAATAGGCACTTCGCGTGCAAAATCTAGCTGGTTATAAATAGCACCAGCTATACTCACTATACTGCTAAAAATAAAGCCTACGTGAATAATCAGTATGCCTTGCCCAATCGTTTTTAAAATTTCGGCGGTTAGCTCATTGACTGGGTACACGCTATCAAAGGTTGCTAAAAAAAGTACACTACATAGCATACCTGCAATACGTTTATTGAGTTTATTAAGCAACGGGGAGAGTAAACCAATACGCTCAGGAGATAACTTAGTAACAACCTTTTGAATTCCCGGAAGCATCAATCGGCGTGTAAATAAATACACAATTAATAATGATAAAATGCCAATTGAAGCTGCCGTAATTGAGCTAAGAAAATTAGCATCGGGGACTTTTTCAAACCAAGGGGCAATTAAATCCTGAAGGTGTGTGTTGGTCATAGTGTTTCAATTTCCTTACTGACTTGTGGTTCAGGTAAATCTTGTTGAGCATAAATGCCGGTGAGCTGCCTATCTTTAGCAACCCATAGCTCATTAACGTACTTTTGAAAATCGCTTCTAAATGCTTTGTCGTGTTGATAGCTGCCTAGCATTTGCTCATTGATAGGTGTCACATCAATAGAGACATAAATTGAATTAAGCTCACCTGTTAAAATATTACGACACACATGGCTGGTTTTACCGCTGTACACTACGCTCGAATTTAACATAGCGTCAAATTGTTCACCCAGTACCTCAAGCGCAAAGGCGATGCCACCAGCTTTAGGTTTAAGCAAATGTTTAAAAGGACTTTGCTGACTTGTATGTTTTGCTGGTGTGTAGCGGGTGCCTTCTACAAAATTGATTATTGTAGTGGGGTTTCGTCTAAAATTACGGCAACTATGTTTTGTACGCTCAACATCTAAACCTTTAAGTTTTGGGTTTTTAGCGAGCTGTGCTTTACTCACGCGCTTCATAAATGGCATGCCCATAGCCCATGCACCTGAGCCAATAAAAGGCACATACTTTAATTCATCTTTTAAAAAAAACTTTGGGGCAGGTAATTTATGCAATGAGCTAAGTACGGCTATATCTAACCAGCTCATATGATTACAAATAAGTAAGTACCAACTTTGCACGTTTAAATCGCCATTTATATTTACTTCAATATTAGGGCAACCTAACCATAAGCCAAACCTATTACCATTACACCAACCACGATAAACACGGTGTAAAATAGTATTTATTACACCCAAAGGGAGCAGCATTTTAACCAGCCCAAACAGTAGCACTAAGGTGCCAAAAATAATCACATTAGAGAACAATACACAGCCTACAATTAAGCCATTAAGCCAATTTGGTAACCACTTTTTTAGCATAACTGTAAGCTCATTATATTTGCCTTATTATTTATGGTTTTGCTCAAGCTGCTGTAGCGTTTGCTCTTTTTCTTCCCATAAACGGTTTAGTTCACTTTGAAAGCCCACTCTAAATTCAGAGTCGCCAGTGTAATCACCAATTAGTTCTTCGCTTACTGGGCGTATATCTACGTGTACGTTAATTTGCTTCACTTTACCACCTGCAAAATCCATAAACGTAGGTATGCCATCTGGGTAATGTATGGTTACGTTAACCACTTTAGAAATTTGCTCACCCATCGCCTGCATTACAAATGCAATACCGCCCGCCTTTGGTTTTAACAAATGTGGGAAAGGGCTACTTTGACGCGCATGTTTTTGCTCTGTAAAACGAGTACCCTCTACAAAGTTAACAACGCTTACTGGCATTTCTTTAAATTTTTCGCAGGCTTTACGGGTTGTTTCTAGGTCTTTACCACGTAATTTAGGGTTCTTTTTTAACTGACTTTTACTGGTGCGAGTCATAAATGGAAAATCGAGCGCCCACCAACACAAACCTAAAATTGGCACGTAAATAAGCTCTTTTTTCAAAAAGAAGTTTAAAAATGGAATTTTGCGATTAAACACTCGCTGTAGTACTAAAATATCTACCCAGCTTTGGTGATTGGCAATGACTAAATACCAATCTTTAAGTTTGGTTTCTTCAAGGCCAGTTACATTAATTTTAGTGGGTGTAAAAAGGCTCTGATTTAAGCTATTAAACGACACCCAAATAGTGGCACATTGCTTAGCAACCCAACTTAAAAGTTTTTGTAAGGGTTTGATAGGAATTAACTTTAATAACCCACAAACAAAAATGGGCACAAACCAAATAAGCGTGTTTATTGTGTAAAAAATAATACTAAATACACTGCGAATAACTGACATTACTTCCATTCCTTTAAACAGTGCGCAGCAACTAATACTGCGCTTATATTTACGTATAAATTAATCTTCAAAATAGGTATAGCCTTCAAGGCCTGCATTAAGCTCTGCTAAATATCCCTCTTTGCATTGCTCGGATACAGTTAACTTATTAACCTGATAAGCAAAGTTATCCGCCAAAATGGCGCTATCATAGTCAACAAACTTTAATACATCCTTAACGCTATCACCTTTAATGGCATTGGTTAATACATAACCTTCATCATTTAGCTCAACATGTACTGAGTCGGTATCACCAAATAGGTTATGTAAATCACCTAAAATCTCTTGGTACGCACCCACCATAAACATAGCAATGTGGTATTGCTCGCCGGGTTTGTACTCAGGAATAGGTAGGCTGGTTTCTATACCTGCACCTTCTACGTATTCACGAATTTGTCCGTCAGAATCACAGGTTATATCTTGAATAATTGCGCGCTGAGTTAAAGGCTGATTTAGGCTTTCTATTGGCATAATCGGAAATAACTGCTGAATGCCCCAAACATCAGGTAACGATTGAAACAGTGAAAAGTTAACAAACAGTTTATCAGCAAGCTTTTCGTTTAAATCGTCGAGTACTTCGCGGTGTGCGCGGGCATTATTGCTAAGCGATGCACGTACGCGATGTAAAATAGTAAAGTATAACTGCTCTATTTTTGCCCACTCTAACATGCTTACTAAACCATGCACGTATTGATCGTGTGCTTCGCTAAATAGGTGCATCGCATCGTGATAAATTTCCAGCGCCATACGCGGGTTTAATCGTTGTAAACACTGCCACATTTCATCAAGTACTAGGGCACTATTTTCAATAGGTGGCTCTGGGTTTAAATGATTAGGTGCTTTTTCTACATCAATTACATCAGTAATTAACACAGCGTGATGAGCCGTTAAAGCGCGGCCCGACTCAGTAATAATGGCCGGGTGTGCAAGGTTATGTTGGTCGCACACTTCAGCAAAGGCATTTACTACGTTACGTGCGTACTCTTCTACTGTGTAGTTCATCGAGCACGCACTGCGAGAGCCTGAGCCTTCGTAATCAACGCCTAAACCACCACCGACATCAACCGTATTAAGTGGCACACCTAACTGAGTAAGTTCCGCAAAGTGACGCGCACATTCGCGCAGGGCGCGGTGTATGTCACGTATATTGGCAATTTGAGAGCCAATATGAAAATGCACCATTTGCATTAAATGCAACTTATTATGCTGCTTAAGTACTTCAACAGCACTAAGCACTTGCCCTGCAGTTAAACCAAACTTACCTTTTTCACCACCGGTATTTTGCCACTTACCTTTACCCACTGAGTTTAAGCGAATACGAATACCAATAGCAGGCTCTATGCCTAAGTTGTCTATTTCTTCAAGTAAGGTAGTGAGTTCTGATAGTTTTTCTACCACTATTTTAACGCTGTGCCCCATAGCTTGACCAATACACGCTAAACGCAAAAACTCACTGTCTTTATAGCCATTACAGACAATAGTAATTGGCTCTTTTGCAACGCCTAAAATAGCCATAAGCTCCGGCTTTGAGCCAGCTTCAAGGCCTACTAAACCACTAGGATGGGCAAGTAACTTACTTACCACAGAGCGTTGCTGGTTTACTTTTATTGGGTATACACAAGTATATTTACCTTGGTATTCACGGCTGCTTTGCGCAAGCGTAAAAGCATTGGTAAGTGTATCAACGCGGTTTTTTAAAATATCAGTAAAGCGTACAAGTACAGGCAAGGTTAAACCTTGTTGTTTAAACTGCTCTGTTAATTGTGTTAAAGAAATAGCGCTTTTGGTTTGGTCACCATCTGGGTAGGCTACCAACTCGCCTTGTGCGTTTATATCAAAATAACCATCACTCCAATGAGCAACGTTATAAGTAGCGCGTGCTGTTTCTAAACCCCAGGTCATGGCAACTCTTCTTTAGTCAATTTAGCTATAAAGGCGCATTTTAATACGTCAGTACTGGCTAGGCTAACAAAAATTGAACTTTCACTCACCCCTAGCTAACTTTATTCGTTAAATAGGTTAAAATTTCATTGAGCAAAACGACAAGCACTGGCAGAATTGCCCCTTTTTCATACTCAACCAAAAAAGTGTAAAAGCAACTATGGCAAATTTAGATCAAAGTAAGTGGTTTACTGAAATTAGCGACCGCGATGGCAGCGCATTTTCATTACGTATTAACAAAAAGCTAGACGAAAAACAGTCTCCTTTTCAAAAAGTAGAAATGTTCGAAACCACAGACTTTGGTAATTTAATGATCATCGACGGCTGTACAATGGTTACAACCCGCGAAAACTTTTTTTACCATGAGATGATCAGCCACCCTGCACTTTTAGCGCACCCGAATCCTAAAAACGTAGTGATTATAGGCGGCGGCGACTGCGGTACATTACGCGAAGTATTAAAACACCCAGGTGTAGAAACCGTAACGCAAATAGATATAGACGAAGTAGTCACGCAAATGTCGTTAAAGTACTTCCCAGAACTTTGCGAATCAAACAACGACCCTCGTGCTAATGTTATGTTTGACGACGGCATTAAATATATGCGTGAAGCCGCTGGAGAGTCTATCGATGTTGTTATTGTTGATGGCACAGACCCAGTAGGCCCAGGTGAAGGTTTATTTAACCATGCGTTTTACACAAGTTGCCTAAATGCACTTCGCCCAGGCGGTATTTTAGTACAGCAAAGTGAATCGCCACTTATGCACATGCCATTGTTAGTTGAAATGCGTGAAGCTATGTTAAGTGTAGGATTTAATGATTTACAAACACTGCCATTCCCACAACCAATTTACCCAAGCGGTTTATGGTCAGTAACACTTGCTCGTAAATCAGAGACATTTAACGGCTTTAGAGAAGACGGCGCAGCACAAATAGCCGAGCAAAGTGAATACTACAACAGCGGTATTCACCATGGTGCACTAGCTACACCTAACTACATGAAACGCGCGTTTGATAAAAAGTAATGCTAATGCACTTTAGGCTTTGTTGACTTTCCAGGGTTAAAATTGCATTAAAAAAGGGACTTTTAAAGTCCCTTTTTATTTTTATAATGACGATTCAAGCAGAACCCTAGCTAGCAAATAATATAAGTACAATTATATTTCAAAACCTTAAAGAGTTATCTAACCAGATAATCAGCTTATTTAAACTTTAAATCGATGCACTAAGTGATTTAACTCATCAGTCAATTGTTCCATTTTTTTAGATACATCTTCAGTAGTTCGAGCAAGCGCTCCCCCTTCTAAAGTTTGATCGTTTAATGATGATAGGTTTTGACTTATTTCATCTGCAACCGTTGTCTGCTCTTCAGTCGCTTGCGCTGTTTGCATCGCCATATCATTTACTTTAGTAGACGAGCTTTGCATTGCATTAAGCACATCATTAGTTTGACTAAACGAGCCAACCGCATCATCTGCAAATTGCTTGCCTTCATCTATCGCTTTAATTGATTGTTCTACGCTCGTTGCAAATTGCTCTATCATTTTTTGAATATCGTTTGTGCTAACTTGCGTGCGTGTAGCCAATGTTCTTACTTCATCTGCTACCACAGCAAAACCTCTGCCATATTCACCAGCTCGCGCGGCTTCAATAGCAGCATTAAGCGCCAGTAGGTTTGTTTGCTCTGCAATGGCACGAATAACCTCAAGTACTTTGGCAATGTTATCAGAGCTTTGTTGTAGCTCTGTAGAGCGCGCCATAGCTTGCTCCATATTTTGCGACAAAGAAATAATACGAGAACTAGAGTGCGCAACCGCTGTTAATCCTTGCTGAGCTAAATTTAACGATTTATCAGCTTCTGTTGATGATTGCTGAGCAACACCTGCAACTTCTCTACTTGCTACACTCATCTCATGCACTGCACTTACTATCGACTCAGAAGCTTGGCTGAGCGTTTGATTTACCGCATTGTTTTTATTTGCAACCTGACTTAACTCACCACCTAATTCACTTAGCTCTTTTGATTGCTCTAAAATATCGCGAATTAATTGCTGTAAGTTGTCGAGAAAACGATTGAACTGCGTTGCAAGTTCAGAAAACTCATCTTTAGACGTTATAGCGATCCTACCAGTTAAATCGCCATCACCAGAGGCTATATCGTTAATACGAGAAGTTACATAGTTAATTTGCTGTGTTAATTGCTTAGGAATAAAGTAACTAAACCAACACGCCACCAATAAAATTAATATCACAAAAATAAGCATAGTTAACTTAGTTGAGGCAATTGTGTCTGATAGTTTTTGAACTTCTTCAACCGATGTTTGCTCTGCTAATTCACCGGCTTGATCAAGCGTAGCTCTTAATTCGTCAAATGCTTTTTCTGATTGAGACCGTTTTTTTAGATTTGTCTTATCATTCATATAGGCCAGTGAAGCGCTTAACCAAGTATTATAAGCACCATCAAAACCGCGAAGCCCATTTATAGCTTTTGGATAATCCGATAACAAAGCTAAGTACTGATCTAATCTTTGCGTTACTTGTTCAGTATTTTCTTTATGCTCTTGCAAATAAGCTTCTTTATTGTCGTTATGTGCGACTAAATTTAACTCAGCAACCTTTGCTTGATACAAATCCCTGTCGGCACTCAAAGCAAGAGACACAGCCTTAATAAATTTATCCGATTGCAAATCTAATGCATTTTTTTGTAAGTTAATTAAGTATGAATACCCAATAATTAACGACAAGATAGCAATACCTAAAATAACAATAGGAAAAGAGACTTTGACGCGGATACTATTCAAATTCATTAATTACTCCAAAAAAAATCATATTTAATACTTTCCTTTTTGATAATAAATCTAGTTTATAAAACCTAAAATCGCCATTGAACGTTTAGCATAATTTGCTGCTGCGATATGCGCTGTGCAAAGCCGCTGGCGGCTCTATTTTTTATAAAACTTTTAAGCGCAGAGCCTTCAACACCTAATTGCCAACTATTACTGAGCTGGTAGCGCCACGTTGCGGTTACCCCCTCCCCATGGCTGGTATTAGGATCAAACGCAGTGGCGTCGTTATCTGTCACTTTAAAGTAATCATAGCGTACTGAAACTCGATGCTTACCTTCTTTATGGCTTAGCATTAAGTAATGGCTGTAAAACGCATTATCAATTAGAGCATTCGCACCCATTTCGGTTTCACCATTGAGCACCTGTGCTATAAAGCGAGTTTTGCTATTAAATTTATATAGCCAGGCAACGCTCGTAAAGCGAGTGTCCCATGCATACTGCCCAGAGCTATAATTTACGGTACTGGGATCGCCGTTATTATCGTAGTAATAAACACGAAATTGCGATTTTTTTAAGTAATCCCAATGTACACCTGCATAATAGCCAAATCGCCCATCTACTTCTTCAAAGGGCAAAACACGGCCCGATTGCCAGCGTAAATCAAACTCATTTAATGAGGCTATAGGGCCAATGTTAACCCCTTCATTAAATGTGGTTTGTCTATCGTGCAATGCAAAGCCACGCCAAGCGAGTAAAGTACCGGTAGGATCATTGCCTTTAAACGTAGCGCCTACAAAGCTAAAACTATGCTTAGAATTAAAGCGTTTAGCTGGGCGTTTAAGAGTTGCTTCGATACCAACGGTACGTAACTCTTCGCCTATCCAGCTATTAATGGCTGAGTTTGTGTAGTTATAAGGAGAGGTCCAGCCAATATCGGGGTTTTCAAGCGACATGAGCGGATAAAAACCACCACCGCGCACATGCCATTTGTACTTACTATCAGTAAGAGGCTGATACTTAATATAAGCTTGTGTTAAACCTAAGCCAACATCAGGATCCTGATTTAAATTTAATACCCCATGAGCCGACCAACTAGATGCTAAATCAACATTAAAATCTAAAATCCCTTGCGATAAAATAAGCTCATCACTTTTTGTATCATGGCGATAGAGACCAACTCCACCATCTTGAAAGCTTGTATTATCATCACCTTGTACAGCTCTAACTTGTATCAAACCTTTAACCTGCGCATGTAGCGCAGCACTAAAAAATAAAATACTAACTAAAAATACAAACGTTAAAGTGCGATTAATAATCATCAAATTCATCCGTTGCAAAATCAATTTGCGCGGCTACTTCCTGTTTAACTTTATATTCAAGCGATTCCGTACCTACAATCACATCTTTAGTTTCAACATTACTTATATCACTAAACCCTGAATGCCAAACACTTAACGTATATTCGCCCGCGCCGGTCTGTAAATTAGCCTTACCGTTTTCATCTGTAATTGCAAACACAGTGCTATCGACGACCACTATATAACCTAGCATCCAATCGTGAATATTACAGCCAAGCTCAACCACACCCGTTTGGTCAAAAATAATCGGTGCTTTTGGCTGCTCTTTATATAGCTTTAATTCAAATGTTTTTGCTTTAGAAAATGAATAAACGTGGTGCATGATAGAATCCGCATTTGGAAATTCTACTTTTGCATTTTGCGGAACAACTAATATTCGCGGAATAAACTCTCTATTCTGTTGGCTCATTGCATAAGGAGCTTCAGGCGCGGTAATCTCAGTAGAACCGCTAGCAGTTAACCACACAACGGCATTAGCTAAGGGCTCATTACTTGAATTTTTTATCGTTATATTGGCGGTAAAGCCCTGAGCACTGGCACATAATAAAAATACATAAACTAAAACTTTGATCATATTAGTCGTCGCTATTATCAATTTATTTACATTATAGACCGAAGAAGTCGTTAAATTCTTTCTATTTTTTAAAACATTGAATACGTATGTAATCAGTCGTATTAATAGCCAACAGTCATTATCCTTAAATTTCACCACCGACTCATCTAAGGACACACAATGAGAATACCAGCACTTGTGCTTTTAGCCTTTGCTAGCAACAGCTACGCACAAACGGTAGAGCTAAAATCGCCAGACACACAAATAACGGTCATCATTTCTGATGAAAACACCACACCAAGCTACTCAATAGAATTTAAAAATAATCCTGTTATAAATAAATCACTGCTTGGATTTGAATTTAAGACTCAAGCTGCGTTTAGTGATGGCTTTAAAATTAAAGATATCAAGCAGCAAAGCGTAGACTCACAGTGGCAACAGCCATGGGGAGAGCGCCAAACAGTCACAGATAAACATAACGAAGTAGCTGTTACCTTTACAAAAAAAGAATCTAACTCAGGCACTTATACTATTCGTTTTCGCGCATTTAATAGTGGTGTAGGCTTTAGATACGAAGTACCTAAACAAGCAGGCTTTGAGCAAACATATATAACTAAAGAACTAACTGAGTTTGCAATAAATGATAGTCAAAATGCTAAAGCTTGGTGGATCCCCGCTCGTGGTTGGAACCGTTATGAGTACGTTTACAACACCACCGCGCTTAACGAAGCGGCGTTAGCCCACACACCATTTACGTTTAAAACAAATGATGGCACTCACGTAAGCATTCATGAAGCTGCCCTTGTTGATTACGCAGGTATGGTACTAAATCAGCGCCGCCCAGGTACGTTTACGGCTGATTTAACACCCTGGTCAGACGGTATTGGGGTTAAAAAACAAGGTGCGTTTAATACTCCTTGGCGTACCATTCAAATTGCCGATAGCGCCGTGGGTTTAGTTAATTCAGACATTATATTAAATTTAAATGAGCCTAATAAACTCGGTGATGTCTCGTGGGTAAAACCAGGAAAATACGTAGGTATTTGGTGGGGCATGCACATAAACACACAAACCTGGGGCAGCGGTAAAAAACACGGAGCTACAACACAAACCACTAAGTACTACATGGACTTTGCGGCTGAGTACGGATTTGACGGTGTGCTAGTAGAAGGTTGGAATGAAGGCTGGGACGGGGATTGGTATTTTAACGGTGATGTATTTAATTTTACAAAGCCTTACGATGACTTTGACATAAAAGCCCTCACTCAATACGGCAAACAAAAAGACGTACAACTCATTGGTCATCACGAAACATCAGGTAATGTAAGTAATTACCATGACCAAATGGAAGATGCTTTTGCCCTTTACGAAAAATCAAACGTAAGCCAAGTTAAAACAGGTTACGTAGCCGATGGCGGTAATATAAAACGTATAGACAAAAACGGTATTGCACGCCATGAATGGCATGATGGCCAATTTATGGTTAACGAATATTTATACAACGTAAAGCTGGCTGCTAAACATAAAATTAGCATAAACACCCACGAGCCTATTAAAGATACTGGCCTGCGCCGTACCTACCCTAATTGGATTGCGCGCGAAGGTGCACGTGGGCAAGAGTATAATGCATGGGGGTCGCCTCCTAACCCACCTGAACACGTACCAATGCTTGCTTTTACACGTATGCTTTCTGGCCCTATGGACTTTACACCGGGTATTTTTGATATGAGCTTTAATGGTTTAGGGGATGATACAAATCGCCCACAAACCACGCTTGCAAAACAGCTTGCGCTTTATGTTGTGCTATATAGTCCGATTCAAATGGCTGCTGATTTACCTAAAAATTATTTAGCTAAGCCTGACGCATTTCAATTTATACAAGACGTACCTACAGATTGGCAGCAAAGTATTGCCCTTGATGGCGAAGTGGGTGACTTTATTGTATTTGCTCGTAAAGAGCGAAAACGCGACAAATACACAGGTAATGATTGGTACTTAGGCGCCGTAACTGACGAAAAAGCCCGTACTATTGAAGTAAAACTCGACTTTTTAGAGCAAGGTAAAAAGTTTGAAGCGCAAATTTATCAAGACGGTAAAAACGCAGAGTGGAAAAATAATCCATATGATTTAAATATCGAAAAGCGCGTAGTCACCACAAACGATAAACTAACGCTTAAACTAGCTACCAGCGGTGGCACAGCCATTCGCTTTAAAGCACTTTAAGTAATTGAGTAAGTAACTCTGCACAGTTTACTGTGCAGAGTTAAGCGCCTTAATCGGTAAATAAATTTGTGCACTTAAGCCACCCTCAGAGCGGTTTTCTAATTTCACTTTACCGTCGTGCATATCAATAATGCGTTTAATAATGGCAAGGCCTAACCCACTGCCTTCGCTGCCACGCGCTGCATCCCCTTGCTTAAAAGGTTCAAATACAGATTCAAGCTCGCTTTCAGGTATACCAGGACCCTTATCGTTAACTGCAATAACTACGTATTTTTTATTTGAATTAAAGTAACTCAGGACTTCAATATCATCCTCAGAGTAACGCAATGCATTACCTATCATATTTGTAATTACGCGCTTAATAGCCACAGAGCTCAATGGAATTTTGCCTATGCTTGGGTTGCTCTTAAATATGATTGTGCGCTGGTGTTGTAGCTCTGAATGGACAACCTCAGCAACTAAGGCATTTATATCTTCGCAGGCGAGTTCTTCACGCTTATGGTGGCGTAAGTACTCAATAAACTGATCGATAATACCGTTCATGTCTTCTATGTCGTAAATAATACCTTCACGAAGGTAATCATCTTCATCAACCATCATCTCAGTTGCAAGGCGAATACGGGTAAGTGGCGTGCGTAAATCGTGAGATACGCCAGCCATTAATAAGCGGCGGTCGTTTTCAAGAGCGGCGATACCGCGCGACATTTGATTAAATGCACGAGTAACTTCAATTACTTCGGTTGAGCCTTCTTCATCAAGCTTAGAGCTAAAGTCGCCTTTGCCTACCTTTACCGCAGCTTGTTGTAGTGCTTTTAACGGACGGTTTAAGTGCCTAGCAAATAACCAGCCACCTAAAACACTTAAAAAGCCGATGCTTGATAAGTAGAAAGTTAAAAACTCGAGGTTGTTTTCTTGATAGCCTGATAGCGGCACTTTTACCCAATAGCCTGGTGCTTGCGGAGCTTCTACCCAATATATTAATGGATCGGTTTGGCTAATACGCACTCGTGCAGAGCCATTTAATTGCTCAGACATACTACGTGAAAGCATTGAATACTCGCGAGTTTGACCAAGCCCTTGGCGCATTGCTTCGCGTTGAGTCATTACCTCAATTCCGGTAATTTCAAAAAACTTAGCCGACACTTCGTCGTTAATTTCGACCCCATCTTCCCAATCAATAAATACTGTTTTAATTTGCTTTGCGAGCATTAAATTAACTTGCTCTATAGTGGGTTTTACAACATAAAAGCTCACCGTAACATACGACACAATTTGATTTATTAGCAGCAAAGCGGCCACTAAAAAAACGGTTTGTCCAAATGCACTACGCGGAAAAAATCCCATATAAATTACTTTTCACCGTCAGGAACAAACACGTAACCTAAACCCCAAACGGTTTGAATATAGCGTGGATTAGCCGCATCTACTTCAATCATGCGGCGAAGTCGTGATACTTGTACATCAATGCTGCGCTCAAGCGCACTGTAATCACGCCCGCGAGCAAGATTCATTAATTTGTCGCGGCTAAGTGGCTCTCTTGGGTGCGAGACCAAAGCTTTTAACACTGCAAACTCGCCGCTGGTTAGTGATATAGTTTTATCGCCTTCGCTCATTTCGCGTGTTGCCAAATTAAGTGTAAATTTACCGAAAGCTATTAAGTTTTCTTCAGCAGCTGGCGCACCGGGAACCTCTTTTGCTCGACGGCGTAAAATAGCTTTAATACGCGCTAATAATTCGCGTGGGTTAAATGGTTTTGGAATGTAGTCATCGGCACCAAGCTCAAGGCCAATAATGCGGTCTACTTCATCGCCCTTTGCAGTAAGCATAACAATAGGAATTTCGTTTTCTTTTTGACGTAAGCGGCGGCAAATAGATAAGCCGTCTTCGCCTGGGAGCATTAAATCGAGAACCATTAAGTGAAAGTTTTCACGTTCAATGAGTCTATCCATTTGCTCTGAGTTTGCAGCCGTCCTAACAATAAAGCCTTGCTCTACTAAATAACGCTCTAGCAGGCTGCGCAAGCGCATGTCATCATCGACAACCAATACTTTTGTGGTTTCGTGTCCCATAATCTCTTTCTTATTTTTATCTCCAATTAATAGTTAATATAAATGAAAAACTTAATAATCAAAAACTAATTACAAGTCTAGATTGTTACTGAACATTTCAAAGCTATATTATTAAAGTTTACGCTCGACAAATTTTGGCAAGTTTAATAACGTGCACACCATTAGAGTTAATAAAGAATTCATCATGAAAACAAACTTAGTGACCCGTGAAGGGTATTTGCAACTGCAGCAAGAGCACGACCATTTATGGAACGTAAAGCGCCCTGAAGTAACCAAAATTGTAAGTTGGGCAGCAAGCTTAGGTGATCGCTCTGAAAATGCAGACTATCAATACAATAAGCGTTTACTTCGCCAAATTGACCGCCGCGTACGGTACTTGCGAAAGCGTATTCCTGATTTAAAAATCATCGACTACTCTCCCGTTCAAGATGGAAAAGTATTTTTTGGCGCATGGGTAGAAATAGAAAACGAACAAGGTGAAATTAAAAAGTTCAGAATTGTAGGCCCTGATGAAATTTACGATCGTAAAGATTACATATCAATCGATTCACCGATGGCTCGCGCACTTATTAAAAAGCAAGTAGATGACGACTTTGAAGTAGTTACACCTCAAGGTAAAAAGCAGTGGTATGTGAATAGTATTGAATATCAAAAATAAAGCCCAATAACAGTAGTTATCAATAAAAACTTTGATTCAGATCATATTAACTTTTTATTGTGTATTCTATTTGAGTAGGATATAAGAGAGTTAATCAGGTTACTTGGTTAATCTGAATTTTTTAAGGTAATGGCCATGTCAAACGTAGTACAGCGCATATTAAATAATGCCGTATTGTTTGCACTTTTAATGAGTGTAAGTTTGTCGTTGCATGCCAATACCACTGAAGTAAACATTGATAGCGCTAAGCTAGCTAACCACTTTATTGCTTGTGATGTTCCTGACCAAGCTAACCTCGATCTTGACGTAGACTCTCACGTTAATGCATTTACCTTTAGGGCGCTTCAACCACTTCCTAATGTCGTAAACTCTTTTTATAAGAGCACTAATTTAAACAGACCTTTTAGCACTGCATACCAACGCGGACCACCTAGCTATTTAATTTAATTCATTATTTTACAACTTAATTAAATTTTATAACGACTAAGGTGACTATTATGTCTAACTTTAAAGAATTACGTACCCTAAATGTATCTCACGGTGTTATTGCAAGCACATTTGCAGACGATCAACCATTAATTGACTTATCATCACCTGCGTTAAAAATGGTAAATAACTTTACCCATAAAACGCCAATTCGTGCTCAGTACGGAACAACGATAACTGAAGCACTAAAACAAGTAAGTGCACAACAATCAGACTTTGTTTTAGTCACTGATGAAAATCAAAAATTAATTGGGCTGGTTTCTAGTGCTGATTTACAAAGCTCTAAAATCACTATTATTGCCCAGCGTTTAAATACACCAAAAAGCGAAGTGAGCTTACGCGACATCATGACCCCTATTAGTAAACTTACAGGTGTAAGCATGCAAAGCTTAAGCTACGCATGTATTGGTGATGCGCTTCAAACAATGGAGCACCAAGGCACAATGTTTTTATTGGTAACAACAGCCAGCAGCGAAATTTGCGGCTTAATTTCAGCTCGCCAAATAGCTAAAACATTACACATACCAGTACATATTACGCCAATAGCCCACTCTTTCAGTGAAGTATTAGAAAACATTGAGCACCCTCACTAGGGCGCTCTTTTAACCGCAGTAATTTACTCCCAACCCAACCATCTTAAAGCAAGTAAAATAGCTTGCTTTAAGAGCTTTTTATTACTACCTCCTGTGATATTATTCAAGCAATTAACGACGCCAGTAACACGCTTCTGGTCTTATTTTATTGTATAAAAAGGTTTTTGCATGAGCGATATCTCTGCACGTTTAGCCTCAGAGCTAAATGCACAGCAGCAACAGGTTGTTGCAGCAACAAAGTTACTTGATGAAGGCGCAACTGTTCCTTTTATTGCACGTTACCGTAAAGAAATCACTGGTGGATTAGATGACACCCAACTGCGTCTTTTAGAGCAACGCTTGTCGTACTTACGAGAACTTGAAGAGCGCCGTGGTTTTATTTTATCGACGATAGAATCGCAAAATAAACTCACCGCCGAGCTAAGCGCCGATATTGCCAGCGCACAAAGTAAAACAGAGCTTGAAGATTTATACTTACCTTATAAAGCTAAGCGCCGTACTAAAGGCCAAATAGCAATTGAAGCTGGTTTAGAGCCTCTTGCCGATGCACTATTTAACGATGCAAATTTAAACCCAGAGCAACAAGCTGAACAATTTGTAAATGCCGAGAAAGGCATTGCAGATACCAAAGCAGCACTTGATGGCGCTAAATTTATTTTAATGGAGCGCTTTGCCGAAGACGCTAAATTGCTTGCTAAATTTAGAAGTTACATAAGCCAAAACGGCGCTATAGAAAGCGCTCTTATTAAAGGACAAGAACAAGCTGGCGCTAAGTACCGAGATTACTTTGAGCATCAAGAAGCCCTTAAAAAAGTTCCTTCTCACCGTGCACTAGCTATGTTGCGCGCTCGTAACGAAGGTATTCTACAGTTAAATGTAAACCCAGAGCCTAACTCAGAAAATTCAGCGCAACTATGCGCACAAATGATTGCCGAGCATTACCGCTTAGACATTAAATATAAAGCTGCAAGCGAGTGGCTTTTAAATGTTGTGCAATGGGCATGGAAAATTAAACTCGGCTTACACCTTGAGAATGAGTTTTTAGCAGCAATGCGCGAAAAAGCAGAAACTGGCGCTATTGATGTATTTGCTAAAAACTTAAAAGACTTATTGATGGCGGCTCCAGCAGGCCCGCGAACTACTTTAGGGCTCGATCCTGGCTTACGAACAGGCTGTAAAATTGCCGTTGTAGATAGCACAGGTAAATTGCTTGCCACACAAACTATTTTCCCTCATGCGCCACAAAATCATTGGGATAAATCACTTCGCACATTAGAACAACTCTGTCGTCAACATAAAGTAGAGCTGATTGCGATCGGTAATGGCACGGCTTCTCGCGAATCAGATAAATTAGTTGCCGAACTAATTAAAGCCAATACCGAGCTTAAAATTAATAAAATTATGGTGAGCGAAGCAGGTGCATCGGTTTACTCAGCCTCTGAATTTGCTGCTAACGAATTTCCAGATTTAGATGTTTCTATACGTGGTGCTGTATCTATTGCTCGTCGCTTACAAGACCCTCTTGCTGAACTTGTTAAAATTGAGCCAAAATCAATTGGTGTAGGCCAATATCAACACGATGTGTCACAAAGTCAATTGGGGCAAACGCTAACAGCCGTAGTTGAGGACTGTGTAAACTCAGTAGGTGTAGATTTAAATATGGCCTCAGTGCCATTACTTACTCGTGTGTCTGGCTTAAACAAAACACTAGCGCAAAACATTGTTAATTACCGCGATACTAACGGCGTATTTACTAAGCGCAGTGAACTTAAAAAAGTTGAACGTTTAGGGCCAAAAGCCTTTGAACAAGCAGCCGGCTTTTTACGTATCAATAATGGAAGTGACCCTCTAGATAATTCATCTGTTCACCCTGAGGCTTACCCAATTGTTAAACGTATTTGTGAGCGTAATAGCCTTGATGTAAGCAGCTTAATTGGTAACAGTGACTTTTTAACTAAACTTGCGGCTAACGATTACACCGACGAGAAATTTGGTTTACCAACAGTGACTGATATCATTAGTGAGCTTGATAAACCTGGTCGCGATCCGCGTCCTGAGTTTAAAACTGCTGAATTTAAAGCGGGCGTTGAAAAAATTAGCGACCTTAAACCAGGTATGATTTTAGAAGGTGTTGTATCTAACGTTGCTAACTTTGGTGCGTTTGTTGATGTAGGCGTTCATCAAGATGGCCTTGTACATATTTCAGCTATTACTAATAAGTTTATATCAGACCCTCGCGAAGTAGTAAAAGCTGGCGACATTGTAAAAGTAAAAGTAGTTGAAGTAGACGCAGCTCGTAAACGTATTAGCTTTACTATGCGCTTAGATGACGACATAGACACAAGTAATAAACCCGCTGCTGCTCCTCAAAAACAACGTAACAGCAACTCACAGCAACCTCGCACAGCTAAGCCAAAACGCGATAATGGCAATGCGATGATGGGTAATGCATTTGCAGATGCATTTGCAGATGCATTTGCTAACGCAAAAACTAAAAAGTAAACGCTGTTAACTTACTAAACTAAAAAAGCCGCTAATGCGGCTTTTTTATTATTTATATTGTTTTAATGCTAACTAACCTAAACCTAATCAACCATACGCCGAAAAGCCACTTTCATTTTGTGGAGAGCTCGTCATTTGATAAAAATTAGCAATACGACCGGCTCGTGCGTCTACTTCAGGATCGCGTGATTGCTCTGTATTAGTATCGCTTTGTGATTCTGCTGTGCTGGTTTCGTTTGATGAGAGTTTAGTGCTTTGCTCACTTTCTTCAGTTTGCTCTTCTTTAGGAGCTGAAAGTTCAGCTTGGGCAGCCGCCATTTTTTGTGTTGCATCGGCAGCTATGGCTCTGTCTGCACTTGATGGCTCTGCTGGGGCAAGTGCCGCTGCACGTACCGTTTGCATTTTATCTATTGTCGCTTGCGGATCATCTGGGATTTCAGATACATCAATTTGTACCTCACCGCCAATAGCGTAATTTGTGCCATCTGGACCGCGCTGGTATTCATAACTAGGAGAGCCAGCATACTGCCCCCCTACAGAGGCGTGCGCTTGCTCATGAACTCGCACTTCGGTATCGCGCGCTTTCAGTTCTTTTATTTGTTGTTGCTCTTGTTCGAGCTGTTGCTCTTCTTGCTCAGTTTCTTGTTGAGACGCTTCTTGCTCGGCCTCTTGATCAGCACTCTCTGAATTTTCTGAATTGCCTTCACGCTGATCAATTGCTTTATCGTCAGCTAGTTTACCGGTAGCATCATAAGTCGATACATCACTATTACTGCCTGGAAGTTTAGCTTTTTCAGCGTCGCTTTGAGCTTTAGTTTCAGTATTGCTTGCGCTACTTGAAGCTGGAGCAGGAATAACTTCCCGAAGTTGATTGTCGCGCCGTGCAGATTCCGTATAAACATTTGCGGTGTTTATATTGATTGACGGAAATGGCGTGACAATATTCATTATTGCTACACTTTAATATCTATTAACGTGCCTAATACGTCATCGGCCGTCTGAATAGACTGCGTATTAGCTTTGGCGTTAAACTCTTCCACTTTTAAATTTACAAGAGCTTCGTCAACACGCGCGGGCTGTGCAACGGGTGCGGTAACCGCTTCTTCTGGGCGTGCGGCTGTTAGCTGACGCTGCTGCGCTAATTGCGCATCATCTTGCTGCTCTATGCTGGCACGGTTAATCTCAGCGCTTGCCTTTTCTATACCTTGGCTTGCACGATTAAACCCTTCAACACCACTATTAAATACAGATCCTATTGGCATAATAAAACCTCCACCAACTAAACATTGTTTAATTATCGCTCAGGTTATATACAAAATAAAGCTTTAAACAACGTTAATATTTTCTCTATTTTAAAGCATTGATTTAACGGTAGATAAAAACTCATCTTTATGAGAAATAAACGGCGCATGTGAAGATTTATCTAGCACCTCGTATTCAAAGTCAGTATTTAGTGCTGCCATTTTACTAACCGCTTTATAAGGCACCAATGCATCTAACCGGCCAAATATAGCTTTAATAGGCACAGTGCAATGTGCAAATAAATCACGTAAATCGTCATTTTGTAAAATTTCTAAACCAGCACTCAATGCTTCACTTTTTGGTGCGTTGTACTGATTTAGTAATTGTTTAAGCTGTTTTATATCATCACGCGCCGACTCGCTACCCATTGCTTGAATGGCTAAAAAGCGCTCTATTGTTTTTTCTCGATGGTTAACTAACTGATCTTTAAACTGCGCCAATACATTTGCTTTTATTCCCGGCCAATTATCTGACTCAGCAAAAAAAGGGGTTGAGGCAATTAAAATTACTTTTGATACTTTTTCTGGCCAATGCTTAGCAATATAAAGAGCAAATAAGCCACCTAACGACCAGCCCATTAAAATAGAATGTGGCTTTAGCTGCTCACTTAAAAGCGCTGCCGCATCATGTAAAGTATAGGGCGTTGGGCAAACAGAACTATTACCAAATCCAGGTAAATCAAGACTACGTACATTTGCTGAATATAAAGACTCTAGCTCAGGCTTTATTAATTGCCAAACGCCTTGGTTCATTCCCCATCCGTGCAATAGCACTAACTCATTTTGCATATTTACCAAACCTTTACCAAACTTAGGCTCATCATAGCGTTTAAAAAGGCGATTGCAATGCGAAGGTTGTATCAATGAAACAGACGGTTTTAAATTGGTTATTTCCTTCATACTGCGTGCAATGTCAAAGCCCTATTACTGCTAATTTAGGGTTATGTAGTTTTTGCCTTGAAGACTTGCCATTATTTGATTTTACAGCTCATAAAAACTTACTGCATCGACCTGATATTGTTGAAATGTTTCCTAATTGTGAGTTTGATATTTTATTTGCTTGTGCGTTTTATCAAACACCTTTTGAACACTGGCTTAAACGGCTAAAATTTAATAACCAAATTCATTATAAAAAGGCATTACAACAAATCATTGAAAAGCAGCTCAAGCAGTTTTTTGAGCAAAGCCCTACTCTGCCAGATTTCTTTATTATTTTACCGTTACATAAAAGTCGATTTGTTACTCGTGGTTTTAATCAAGTAAGCCAAGTGTGGCAACCTTTATTGATTAAAGTTGCACCTCTAAATAACAGCCTTATTCGCAATAAAAAAACGCAAGCGCAATCTGAACTTTCAAAAGCTAAGCGAGTTAAAAATTTAAAAAATGCCTTTGTTTGTACACAAGATATGAGCGGTAAAACAATTGCTATTATTGATGATGTTATGACAACAGGCGCTACACTTAATGCTGCTACACAGGCTTTAAAACAAGCGGGCGCTAAACATGTGTGGGCATTTACCACCTGTTTAACGCCGCTTTAATTATTTCAATTAAAAACGAGCTCTTACGCCTAAACTAACTGAGCGTCCAGGTAAAGGGGCTTCGTCTTTTAAGTACGATGAATGCACACGCCCTTCTTGATCAGTTAAGTTATCGCCTTTTATATAAATGGTCATATCTACATCGCCTAAATCTAGGTAATAATTAGCTGAGGCCGATAGCATGGTATAACCTTTTGTTGAAGTTTCGTTATCCGCTATTTTGTCTTGTTTAGCGTTACGAATGACTTCGACTTCGGTGTGCCAATTTCCATATTCATAATGTACTGACGAGCCCACTCTCATTGGTGGTATTCTTGGTACATTACCGCCTGAGTCTAATTTAGCGCGCGTATAATCGGTAAACACTTCTAAGCGCCAATCATCGTTTAAATGCCAATCTACCTGCGCTTCATATCCATATAAACGAGCGTCTTGCTGTGCAAACAACACGACAGGCAAGCCATCAGCTTCGTCGTCAGGTTCACCTGAAACAGCCACTTGGTTTTCGTAATCGACTGAGGAAATAAAAGCACCATCACTGATAACTAAATCAGTGAAGCTTTCAAAAACATAGTCACTAATATCATTATTAAAGATGCTAACGTTAGCGTTCCATGTATCACCGGTATATCTATATGTAAGGTCTAAATTATTTGAAACCTCTTTACCCATACTTTCATTAGATTGAACAACACTATATTGACCGGCGTTGTTACTAAGCTCAAATCCACCGCCAACTTCGTAAGTACCAGAGCCAATATGAGGCCCATATGCATATATTTCTGAAGCTGAAGGTGCACGCTGTGAATATGCGTAATTAAAAGCTAATGAGTGTCTATCATTGATACTCCATACAACACCAGCAGAACCTGAAACCGCGTCATAATCTTTATCGTTAAACGAAACTGAGTTGGACGAACTAAGGGCTGTAAAAAAGTCATTGTCTACATTATGTGTTGACTGCTCAACACGAGTACCTACTTGCCACAATAGCGAGCCTACTTTTTTCTCTTCCATTAAAAATGCAGCAATGCTGTCTGTTTTGGTTGGAGGCGTAAATGCTTCTTCACCAATCGCTTCAAAATCGCTATGGTTATAATGTAAGCCCACAATCCCTTTCCAGCCATAAACAGGTGCATGCTCAGCCCACAACCTTGACTCTATACTTTCGTTTTTAAAAGTTGTGCCAATTTCAGCCCCTTCAATTTCAGAGTGCTCATAATCGGTATAAGCGTTTTGCCAATGCACTGCTTGTATAAAGCCATCTAAATTATTCCAATCCACTACGCCTTGATAGCGATCTTGGTTAAGCTTTATAAATACGCCCTCTTCACCCGGTAAGCCATAGTCAGAGTCCATATGCCCATACGAAAAAGCAACGCGCATATCATCAGTTATCCAGCCTGCGCCTAGGTTATAGCCACTTGCGTCAATATCTGAGTTTGCAAGTGTTACTTCCACCTTCTTCATCAATATCTGCTGGTACAGGGATTTTGTAATCATCGGTTTTACGGGTATATCCATCAATATGAAAAGCAAAATCACCGGAACCTGCGTTTAAATCTGTTGAAAGAGTTTTAGCATCTGCAACATTATCGTACTGCGCAAATACTTCACCACTTACGCCTTCTTGCCTTTGCGTGGGTAAGCGGTTATCAACCACATTTACTACTCCGCCAATAGCACCACTGCCGTATAAAAGCGTAGCTGGGCCTCTTAAAACCTCAATTTGGGTGGCTGTAGATGTTTCGGTTGAAACCTGATGATCTGGCCCTACACGCGATGCATCTGATGCACCTAAACCATTTTGAACCACTTTAATTCTTGGTCCATCTAAGCCTCTAATAATAGGGCTACTTGCCACAGGTCCGTAATAAGAGCTGTGTACCCCGGGTACACTTTTTAACGTATCGCCTAAGGTTGCAGCTTGATTTTGATCTAACTCTTCGCCGCTTAAAATTGTTACAGGAGTGCTTGACTCAAGCACTGTACGCTTTATTGGCGACGCTGTAATTAAGACTCTTTCAATGGCTGTTTCGTCTTTTTGAAGGTTTTTTCATCGGCATACGCCGTGCTACTCATTGCTGCTAATAAAGCGATTACTAAAGGTGAATAGTTACTTTTCATTTTGTTATCTCTAAAGTACACAATAAAACACACTCGTTATTATTAAGAGTGCTAAGGATGTTTTAACTGATGAACTTAACCAGATCTCTGAATCATAAATTTATTTTGCGCACTGAAAAGCCCTCGCTAGCAAAATAATTTAAATATCAACACTACTTTAATTGGTTAGAAGTCGCTTAAATAGAGATCTGGTTAATTTAAGATAACAGTTGGAGGGTCTCTGTTTCCTGCAATAGCCACAAATTCACTGTAAAAGTGCTGACTACTAAATTGTATTGCAGAAAAATTATCTGTGCTTAGCGCAAACAGGCTTACTTTGGCAGGTATAGAATGTTCTAAATCAAGGGAGCTTAAGCACAGCTCACATTCTTGCTCAGTTTTTAAGGCATGTGCAGTATCGTGCCATACAGAAAAAACACTGAACAACAAAAAAAACACCGCACTGTAGTTTAATAGTGCTTTGTGGTTTCTAAGTGAATGTAAAACAGATGCTTGCATAATGGATATACTATAACGTTACTATAAGGTGTGTCGATAGAATAATTTATTATTTATACGCACAATAAACCTGTTAAGCATTATAAATATAGGCACTTAACAGGTTGTATAGCTATGCTTTAAAGCTAGCCCAAGGCCCAGTAATGGCGAGCGTTTTAGTTGGTGAGTATACATTTACAAATAAAGTAGTTCCGTCGGGTGAAAAACAAGCGCCGGCAAGTTCTGTTTGCTCAGCTAAACGCGCAAACGTATACACCTCTCCGGTGGGTGTAACACCGCGTAAATGGTTATCTACTATATCTGTATATTGGTCTTCACAAACAATAAGGTGTCCATTAGGTGCAACAGTTAGGTTATCACCAAAGTTAAATAATGACTCGTCTTCGCTTTCTACAAATAATTCTATTTTACCTGGTGAAGAACTTTCATTATTAGCACCTTCAAATTCCGATGGCTGATATTTCATTACTTGGCCAAGCTGCTTTTTACCGCCGTTAGTGCAGCAAAAATAAAGCTCGTTATTGCCCCAGTGTATACCTTCTCCACGGGCAAACAGTGCAGCTCCTTGTTTGTAACCTCTTATTCTTAAATCATCTTTTAGGCTCTGTGGATCATCTAAGTCAATCCACTCAACTTCCATTTTTGTGTGTTTAAGCATTGCAGTTTCACTCCAATTTCGGGTATCAAACTGAGCGTGTTTTTTAATGACCATAGCCTGCAACTGGCCACCTTTATTAAGTTTGCCATATTCATTAGGAATAAAACGATAAAATAAACTATCACCCCTATCCTCAGTAAGATAAACAATGCCTGTACGTGGATCTATTGCAACGGCCTCATGATTAAATCGGCCCATTGCAACAAGTGGTTCTGGTTTTACCAAACCTTTTGCCTTAGCAGGTACTTCAAATATATAACCATGAGATTTGCCTAATCCATCGACCTGACTAGCGACTGTTTCTTCACAAGTAAGCCAACTACCCCATGGAGTAATACCACCAGAGCAATTGCGTATTGTTCCACATAAGGATAAGTATTCTTGCTCTTTTTTATGCTCTTTAATATTGTAAATTATATGGCTCGTGCCACCAGGTAACGCCACGCCATCTTCAAATTCATCATACGCTAACGGTGTTTTATGCGATTGAATACTAGTTGCTGCGTGCTTAATATTTTTAGGTGAAAGTTCATGGTTACGAACTAACGCTACAGTGTCATCGTCAAGTGCAATACAGCCCATGCCATCGGCCTTATCTGGTACATTTAAGCCATCATCCATAGTATCGCCCAATTGAGAAATAACCTTGTAGCTAAAACCAGCAGGTAAATCGAGTAGTTTTTTTGTATCAGGAATTAAACCACCGTATGCATATACGCTATCTACTAAGTTAGCTAAAGTAACTTTACCAAATGCGCTTTTAGAAAGGCCGATAAATGCAAGCGTACCTGCACTTAAAAGAAACTGTCTTCTGGAAACCATAATTAAACCTATAGCGATAATGCTTTTTAAAAGAGGGTAGATAGTAAATTAAAATGACGGACTAAAATGCATCTGTATTGTAAATTCATAGAAATGTCATATTTAAAACTAACCACAAATGTATAAAACTCTGTGGCTTAAAACAGGCCTTAACAGCCTGTTTTAAATATAAATAGTATTAGCCGCCATTAACTCTAAAGGTATGACCAAAAAACAAAGCGTTACTAAGTAAGCGGCTTGTACCATACCAGTACCCTCTAAACACAGGGTCATCGGTCATGCCAATAACAGTACCGCGCCCGTATGAATGTGCTATTAGCCCTGCACCACCTGCAACTTGCTCTACATTTACAGCATCGGTAAAACCAGCTAGTAAAGGCTTTTTGGTATAGGTGAGTATATTTACAAATGGCGCCTGTGAAGCTTCGAGCAACCAAGTGCTATTTTTAAATACAGGCAGTGTTTCGCGCTTGAGCGAAAAAGTAAGTGGGTGTGTTAAATCAACATTTGTATTAAAAATAGCTCCCGCAATACGTTGACGCCCAGCGAGGTGATCTTTATCTGCGTAGTTTAACCCTTGCGTATTAAACGCACTTGCTACATCTTGACGCGATAAGTAGCTGGCTTTTAATAATTGCTGATCAGCTAAAAATTTTGCGCCACCTTTGTGGCCCCAAATAACACCGCCTTTTCTTACCCATGTTTTTATAGCTACTTTTTCGGCATCTGAGAGACTGCTGTAGTTACCATGAGCCAATACTATATGGCTGTAATTACTGAGCTCAACAGTACTTAAACGCTGCATTTCTACTATAGTTGGCGCCACACCTACAAAACGGTCTAGGTAATACCATACTTCTCCCGCTTCGTATTGGCTTATGCCTTTTCCGCCTATTAACAACACTTTTGGCTCGTTCACTACTGCCATTGTACGAGAGCCTAAATCTGCGCCTTCGCTTGTAAGGCCTGAAGTAATAGGTTTAATAGCGATGCCAAACTCATTTTGTGCATTGTTTAACAGGCTAACCCAGTCTTTATTTGTTTGCAGCCCTGCTGGTACAATAATACTGCCCGAATCAAATTTCACTTCGCCTGAAGGTGTTTTAGCTTTTAATGGGCTTAATGCAACACGCGCTTTTATGCCTTGCTTTAAAAGACTATTTAGCATTTTTGGCGCTAGGTAGTCATCCCACGAAAAACCAAACGCATAGCCTTGTTTTAATGCAGCAAAAGAAGGTTTAACTGCTTTTTTCCATGCTGTATTAGCAATTTTTAAGCCCCAGCTACTTTTTACTTCAGCAAACGGTAAATTAAATGCATGAGCAAGCGTCCACCCAGACACATCGTAAAATGTATTGTCGGCAAAGTTTTTTTGCTCGCTAAAAATAGCTTTTATTAAACGATATTGTGGTTGAGCTAAAGGTATAAAATAGCTATTAGTGGTAAAATTTTTACCTTTGGCTTTAAGTGGTTTTGTTAGTGCAAACGCATCTATTTGGTGCTGCTTTAACAGCCCTAAAAAGTGCTTAATGCGGGTGTTGTCTTTTTCACCTTCAACTACGTAGCCTTCAAAGCTCTCTTCTTTTGCTAAATCAATTGCTTGATTATAAAACTGAGCTTGGTACTCAAGTAATGCCACGCGGTTATCTACAGCTGCTTTAAAGGTCGATAGACTCGTTAAAAGCTGATTTTTAATAGTAAAAGGAAAAGTAAGCGTACCGTTTATGGTTTCTTGTACATGCCCGCGCGAGCTGGCTTGTTCAAATAAAATACCTACACCGCCGTTTACATCGGGGTAGGTTGAACCTTTTCCGTAATAAAAATCGTCAAAGCTTTCTTCTGTAAAATAAAGTGCGTTATTTTCATCAAGTGTTTTTGCATGATAGTTTGCGATGGCTTTAGTTAAACTAACATTTTCATCCGGTGTTATTGGGTGCTTACGACTAGGAATACCCGGCTGAAAAAAGTAGCTACTGTTAGGCCCCATTTCATGAAAATCGGTTAAAATATTAGGCTTCCAAGTATGAAACTTTGCAATACGCGCACGTGATTCTGGGTGCTGTAGTAATAGCCAATCGCGGTTTAAATCAAACCAGTAATGATTAGTGCGGCTACTAGGCCAACCTTCAACATGTTCACGGGTTTTAGGATCGCTCGATAAGTTCATACCTCGGTTGCTGTTTGCCCAATTAGCAAAACGAGCTAAGCCGTCGGGGTTAAGCGAAGGGTCGAGTAAAATAACGGTACTGTTTAGTAACTCTTCTATTTCAGCACCTTGTGCGGCTGCTAAATAATAAGCCACCAGCAAAGCTGAATTACTACCAGATGACTCGTTACCATGCACACTGTAGCCCATCCATACAACGCTAGGTGGCACTTGTGAATTTGTTTTGTTGCTTGTTTTATTATCTAGGCGTGCTAAATGATCTTGACGAATTTGCTCTATTTTTGTGAGCTTATCAGCGGCAGTAATGGTTAGCATAACTAGCGGGCGCTGCTCATGTGTACGGCCAATAACTTCAAAATTTATTCTATCGCTTTTATCAGCAAGTATTTCCATATAACGCACGAGTTGGTCGTGCCTTACATGCCATTGCCCAACTTCATAACCAAGCACTTGTTCAGGCGTAGGAATTGCTGGGTCAAATTTTACATCTTGTTCAAAATAGTACGAAAGTGGTTTTGCCATACTTGAAAAGCTAAGCATTGCCACCATTATTGTTATTATCCACCGCATATAAATCACTCTAAAAATGTTTGTTATTTGCACGCTAGCATTGCTTAAAATAGATGCCAACTTTTTACGCTCAACACTAGCCGCAACACGATGAGCGGAGTATGATATGCAGTATCCGAGTAATTTAGTCAAGTATAGACGGTTTTATGATTTCTATTTCCGAAACAGCACAAGCGCATTTTGCTAAACTTTTAGCAGATCAATCACAGCAAACCAATATTCGTGTGTTTGTTGTAAACCCTGGTACATCACAAGCGGAGTGTGGTGTTTCTTATTGTCCAGAAGACGCTGTTGAAGACAGTGACATTCGCTTAAACTTTAATGGTTTTGATGCCGTTGTAGATACAGAAAGTGCACCTTTTTTAGAAGAAGCTGAAATTGATTTTGTTACCGACAAAATGGGCACTCAATTAACGCTAAAAGCACCTAATGCTAAAGCACGTAAAATTGGCGAAGACGCTACATTAAACGAACGTGTACAACACATGCTTGAAACAGAAGTAAACCCACAACTTGCTAACCATGGTGGTCAAGTAAGCCTTGTTGAAATTACAGCCGCAGGTATTGCTGTACTTCAGTTTGGAGGTGGTTGTAATGGGTGCTCTATGATCGATGTAACGCTAAAAGAAGGCATCGAAAAAGAGATGATAGCTAAGTTTGAAGAAATCACTGGTGTTGCCGATATTACAGAGCACCAAGCAGGCGATCACTCTTACTATTAAGCACTATTGATGCTAAAGCAGCTTATTTATCGCTTAGGAAGCAATCCTAAGCTGAGCTTAAAGCGCTTTTTTCGCGGCTTAGCACTGTTTGTGCTAGCCGTGATTTTTATATCTATTGGGTACTATACCCACTTCAGTTTACAAATTATCGGCATTGTTATTTTAACCCCTGCACTTTTCTTTGCTGCTTGGGGCTATAGCGGTATTTTTGCCAATCGCTTTTCTCAGGTTTTAAAAGATATGGGGCCTAAAAATCACGACCCTGACCTGTGGAAGTAAGCTTAATCCAACAGTTGATTATTTGCTTTTAAGCGCTGATACTTAATAATTAATGTAACTCCACGCATTAACATAAAGCAGCTCATTGCAAGCCATAGTCCATTGTTTTGCCAATCAATAAATACCCAAAACACACCATAAAAACCTACTCCAGCAGAAAGTATCATACTGTTACGCATATTTTTAGCTCGTGTTAAGCCTACAAATACGCCGTCAAACAAAAAGCAGCTCATCGCTAAAATAGGCAATACAATTACCCAAGGTAAATAGTGAGTAGCCTCTTGTATTACTTCTGGTACATTAGTTAAAAGCTTGATTATAGTGCTGCCAAATAATGCAAAAAAGGCACTGTATAAAATGCCAAAAAGCATTCCCCAAAATACACTAATTTTAACCCACATCCTTATTTTTTTAACGCTTTGTTGGCCCTTCGCCTGCCCTACCTTTGCCTCTGCGGCATACGCAATTCCATCTAGGGCAAAGCTCACCAACATTAAAAAGTTGAGTAAAACAGCATTGGCCGCTAATGTGGTTTCGCCAATACGCGCCGCGTAAAATGTCATAAAGCTAAAACATACTTGCAGTATTAAAGAGCGAATAAATATATCGCGGTTTAAACTTAGTAACTCAGCCATTTTGCTAATACTAAGCCAATGCGGCGTGCTTAATTCGATCCCTTGTTTTTTGGCTAGTTTTACAACCAAAATTAAGGCAAATGCTAAAGCAGTATAATCGGCAATAAGTGATGCCCACGCAGCCCCTGCAACCGCCCAATCTAAGTACACAACAAAGTAAATATCAAGCACGATATTAGTTATATTAGTCACTAATAAAAGATAAAATGGCCCTCTGCCATAGTGCACACCAAGCATCCAACCGAGTAACACTAAATTACATAATGCTGCTGGAGCACTAAAAATTCGAATGCTAAAGTACTGATAGGCTTGAATAAGTACATCGTTATGCGCAGCTGAAAGATAAGCTATAGCGTGTTTTATTAAGGGGGATAACACAATTAATAACACAGCAACTGCACTTGCAAGCAATAAGCTTCGTTTAAGTAAAGCAGCAAGCTGAGTTAAATCGTTTTTTCCATATGCTTGAGCAACCAGTCCCGTGGTACTCATTCTTAAAAAACCAGCGAGCCAGAATAAAATAGAAATAACAGCGGAGCCTAAGGCAATACCCGCTAAGTAATGAGCGCTACCTAAGTGGCCTATTACGGCGGTATCAACAATTCCTAACAATGGCACTGTGATATTTGATAGTATCATCGGACCCGCTAACAACAGCAAGCTTTTATGGTGTGCCTTATTATGTATAAGAAATTGTTTCATTTAGTATTATTTATCCTCATTAGTGTATCTGTACGTGCTCAAGCAGCCGTAATTTTACAGTATCATCATGTTAGCGAAACTCTACCCGCTGTAACAAGCGTTAGTGCAAATACATTTACTAAGCATTTGAGTTATTTAAAAGAGCATGACTTTAAGGTTATTGCGCTTAATGAGTTGATTAGTGCTCTAGAGCAAGGTGAAACCCTGCCCGATAAAACCGTTGCCATTACTTTTGATGATGGCTACAACAATAACTACGAACAAGCAGCGCCTATTTTAGAAAAGTTTGGCTACCCATACACTATTTTTGTAAACCCAAAATTAATAGATGAAGGCATGAGCTACGTTATGGGTTGGGATAAACTAAGAGAACTCGCTAAAAAAGGCGCTTTGATTGCTAATCACAGTGGGCAACACGATTACTTACATCGCAAGCTTGAAAACGAAACAAATGCTCAGTGGCGCTCTCGTATTAAAAAAGACATTCTAGATTCGCAAAAACGCATAAAAGAAGAAACCGGACAAGATTATAAATACTTAGCCTATCCGTATGGTGAGTTTAATAACGAGCTACAAGCACTGGTAACAGAGCTCGGCTTTATTGGTATTGGCCAGCACTCAGGGGCGGTAAATAAAGATTCTAACTTTAGCCGTTTACCGCGTTTTCCGGCATCTGGTTTTTATAGTAAATTAGAAACACTTATTACTAAGCTTAATTCACGAGCTTTTAATATTACTAAACTAACTTACAAAGACAGCGTGACAGAGCAAAACCCACCTATGCTTACGGTGACGTTTAATATGGGTGATTTTCATAAAAGCCAATTTGCTTGTTACGTATCAAGCGTAGGCCAAGCAGATTTAAACTGGATCAGTGAAAGCACAGTAGAAATAACCTCACCAAAAGTACTTAATAAAGGCCGTTCACGCTTTAATTGTACTGCGCCTTCTATTTCAAACCCAGGAAGTTACTTTTGGTTTTCACAACCATGGGTTATCGAAAACGCTAAACCTTAATAGCTTGGCTTAAAAGGCGCTGGGTAACTTTATCTAGCGCTACGACTTCGTTTTCAGCCCCAATATCAATTGCTGCCTTAGGCATTCCCCACACAACCGATGAATACTCATCTTGCGCCATTGTATATGCCCCGCTTTGCTTTAAACCAAGTAAGCCTTTCGCACCATCACTTCCCATGCCAGTGAGTATTGCCGCAACTACGTTTTTTGCACCTGTTTGTATTAATGAGTTAAATAAAACATCTACCGCAGGTTTATGCCTATTTACGGGCTCGTTATCATCAAGCTGGCAATATAAACCCACCCCTCGCTTAACAATACTCAAGTGTAATCCACCAGGAGCAATATAGGCGTTGCCTGCTGTTAGCTTATCCCCTTGTTCTGCTTCTTTCACATTTATGGTGCATGTACGATCCATTCTTTGCGCAAAAGAAGCACTAAAGCCTGGAGGGATATGCTGCGTAATAACAATGGGTGGGCAGTTTTTTGGCATTTTAATTAACACCTCTTTAATAGCCTCTGTACCACCGGTAGATGCTCCTATTGCAATGACCTTGTTCAACAAAAACTGCGTGTTAGCTGCAATAGGCTCATTAGATATAGGCTTTTTAAAACCTCTTACCCTTGCACCTGCAGCGACTCTTACTTTTTGTTGTACTAAAGCACTGTAATGGCTCATGTGTTCTTTAACATTAACGGTGGGTTTAGCTATAAAATCTACTGCACCGAGCTCTAATGCCTCTAACGTAATAGGTGAACCTTTTTTTGTTAAAGTAGAAATCATCACTACGGGCATTGGCCTGAGCCGCATTAAATTTTTTAAAAAACTAATACCATCCATTTTTGGCATTTCAACATCAAGAGTCAGCACATCAGGGTTAAGCTTTTTTATCATTTCCCGCGCTTCGTAAGGATCCTCAGCACAACCTACAACTTTTATGTCGTTAGCTTGGCCTAAAATCTCGGTAAGTAACTGCCTAATTAATGGAGAGTCATCAATTATTAATACTTTTATCATATGCACCCCTAAAACAGTTCAATATCTGTTTTTTTATCTTGCTGTTGAAGATTTTGTAAGTATTTAACTTCGCGTTTTTCAATTGTATTGTTATGAAGATTTTTAAGTTTTTTTACGTGCACTTTACCAGTATGCGGATGAAAAAAAATTTTCCTAGGCCAAGGTCCACCCATATCATGAGCAACTAAATTAAGCGCTTCTTCTTTTATGTAGGCATTCGCAAAACTTATATTACCCAACCCAATATCTGTCATCGCACTTATTATTCGCCCGCCACCAAAGAGTTTAATTTTTAAATTTTTGCGTGATCCGCCATTTTTGAGTACTTCGTTAATTAAATACTCCATAGCCCAATTGCCGTATCGCCCGCTTAAGCTATGCGCACCTTCTACATGCTCACCTTTTTTTACCGGCAACATAAAGTGATTAACGCCACCAATTCCTAATTTTTCATCGTATACACATGCCGCAATACAAGAGCCTAAAACGGTTGATATCAGTTCATTATTTTTTGATACATAAAACTCACCCGGTAAAATTTTAGCGACCACGCTTTCTCGCCCAGAGTCCCAATAACGCTTTATATGCTCAAACCCAGGAAGAACCCCTTTAAACTGTGCGTGCATCGGCGGCCTTTTGGTACATAGTTTTGCCTAAATTTTTAAACTCAGTATGCTCTTTGCCCATGGTTTCTGAGTGACCTAAAAATAAATGCCCATGTGGAGCGAGTATTTTTGCATAACGTTTAAATAATAAATCTTTAGTGTCTTTATCAAAGTAAATAACAACGTTACGGCATAAAATTAAATCAAAGGGCCCTTTCATTGGCCAATCTTGTAATAAATTTAAGCGTTTAAAAGAAATTAACTGCTGTAGCTTTGGTTTAACCTTATAGCTTTCGCCATCTTTACTTTTTAAAAACCAACGCTTTAACAACGCATCATCTAACCCATTTACATTAGCCGCGCTATAGACACCTGTATGTGCTTTTTTAAGTACATTAGAGTCTAGGTCTGTCGCTAAAATCTTAACGTCCCAGTTGCTAGGAAATAACTCATGTAACGCCATTGCTAGGCTATATGGCTCTTCTCCTGTTGAGCATCCAGCCGACCAAATTCGTACTCGTCGACTGTTTTTATTTTGTACTAACAAAGCGGGGACTAATTGTTTTTTTAGATAATCAAAGTGATGGGATTCACGAAAAAATGAAGTTAAGTTAGTTGTTAACGCATTAATAAATGCATCAAACTCCTGATCTTTATGGCTATTTAAATAAGCTAAATAAGTACTAAAATCTGTTAGTTTTCTTTCTCGTATGCGCCGTGCAATACGTGAGTACACCATTTCACGCTTATGCTCACCAAGCACAATACCGCATGCGTTATACACTAAAGCGGCAATTTCTTTAAAGTCGCGCTCAGTAAATAAAAACTCTTTCATTGGCTACTCTCAAATACAGAACAAGCGGCGCTTAGCGCAATTAATTACGCTAAGCTAAGTATATTTAACAAGCGCTTTGAATAATAAATCCCTTAATCAAAGCTCAGGTTATTTACTAAAACTCCTCCCACTCTTCAGCCGAATCTACAAAGTTTTCGCCTCGTGGTTTACTTCGGCTAAAGCTACTTTGCGGTTGCTGTGTTAAAGCAGGCGTACTCATGGTTGATGACACCAATGGTATGTCTTGCTGCCCTAACGAAAAGAAGTGAAGGAGTCTGCGCATTTCGTTTGCTTGCTCGGCCATAGACTCACCAGCTGCAGATGCCTCTTCTACAAGTGCAGCGTTTTGTTGAGTCATTTCATCCATTTGAGAAATAGCTTTGTTCACTTGCTCAATACCTGCGCTTTGCTCCTCTGATGCTTCGGTAATATCAGAAATCATTTGCGTAACACGCTGTACTGAAACAACAATTTCTTTAAGTGTTGCACCTGACTCATTAACTAACTGAGACCCATCGGCGACTTTCCCTACACTATCTCTTATTAACTCTTTAATTTCTTTAGCGGCCCCTGCTGAGCGCTGTGCTAAGTTACGAACTTCACCTGCCACTACGGCAAAACCACGGCCTTGCTCGCCCGCTCTTGCTGCCTCAACGGCAGCGTTAAGTGCTAACAAATTAGTTTGAAATGCAATTTCGTCAATCACACCAATAATGTCTGCGATTTTTTTACTCGACTCGTTTATTGCCGACATGCTAGTCACAGCGCGGTTTACAACCTCGCCGCCTTGTATTGCCTTTTCACAAGTCTCTTCTGCTAAATCGTTCGCTACTTTTGCGTTATCGGCATTTTGGCGAACTGTGCTGGTCATTTCTTCCATACTCGATGCTGTTTCTTCAAGTGACGAAGCTTGCTCTTCAGTACGTTGACTTAAATCAGCATTCCCTTGTGATATTTCCTCTGCACCACTTGCTACAAGTGTTGCTGAAGAATTTATGCGATTGATTACTTCCGTTAGTTTATCTGCGGTTGTATTTGCATCGCGTTTTAGCTTATCAAATGAGCCTTTGTACTCACTTTCTATACGTTTTGATAAATCACCACTTGCCATCGCATCAAGCATATTTGCGGTATCAGCAACTGCATCATCAACAATTTTAACTAGGCTATTTAACCCTTTCGCTAAACGTAAGAAAAATCCGCTTTTATCAGCTTCAATTACTCGCGTATCCAGCTCCCCATTTCCAGCGGCTACAATGAGTTCTGCAATCTCTTTTTCAATAGCCACTTCATCAGTTCTATCTTCCCACTCAACCACTGTGCCTATGCGTTCGTTTTCGGGAGTCAAAATAGGGTTAGCTACCAAGCCAAATGTACGTCCACCAACAAGTATTTCTGCTTTGTAAGTAGTTGTTAACTTATCAAGTAGGCTTTGCTGATGTGCAGGGTTTTTATGAAAAATATCAATATTTTGTTTAAGTAAGTTTGTACTGTCGAAATTAGGCAGATCTTTGCGTAAATCATTTTCTGCTGCACTCATCATATTTTTAACGGCTTGATTCATATAAACAATAACGTTTGATGCATCAGCAATCATGGTATTAGTTGCAACGGTATCAAGCGCTTGGCGTACACGTAGATTTTCTTGGGCTTCGCTGCGTTCTTGCTCTGCTTTTGCAACACTTTGCGTTATATCTTCCCACTCAACAATAGTTCCTAAGCGCTCTCCTTCATGGCTTACCCAAGGAGAGGCAATAAGGGTAAATATAAGCCCCGCTAATCTTAGCTCTGCTTTATGCGGTTGTTCTAAATTTTTTAATAAGTCACGCTGATGTGATGGGTGTTTATGAAAATCATCAACGCATGTACCAATTAAGCTATCTACAGCAAAATTAGGTAATACCGTTTGCAAGTCTTTCTCTCTGGCTTTAAGCATTGAATGAACGCGATCATTCACAAATACTATATTAAGATCTTTATCTGCAATCATTACATTTGCTTGACATACTTTTAATGCACTGGCTAAATCGGCCGCTTTTCGAGAAGCTTTTTCTAGCTCTTTTTGCTCAGTAATATCTGATGCGTATTTTATAACTTTGAATGGTTTGCCGTTCATATCGTAAATAGGGTTGTACGATGCTTGAATCCAAACTTCTTGTCCTTGTTTACCTATTCTTAAATACTCGCCAGAATCAAACTCGCCTTGCGCTAACTTATCCCAAAATGCTTTATATTCATTACTATTAGCGTATTCAGGTTCTACAAATAAACGATGATGTTTACCTTTTATTTCATTAAGTTGATAGCCTAAGGTATTTAAAAAGTTATCATTGGCATCAATAATAGTGCCATCTAAATTAAACTCTATAACTGCCTGAGACTTACTAATAGCATTAATTTGCCCAGCAGCTTCTGCCGTTACTAACTTTTGCTTAGTGATATCTGTGGCAAACTTTACAACTTTAAGTATTTGGCCGCTCTCATCAACAATGGGGTTATAGGTTGCTTGAATCCAAACCTCTTTATTACCTTTAGCGTTGCGTTTAAATTCATCAGAAATAAATTCACCATTGCGTAGACGCTGCCAAAAGTTTTTATAGTCGTTACTTTGCGCCTCATCTGGGTCTACAAATAAAGAATGGTGCTGGCCTTGGACCTCTTCAAGCCTGTAGCCCATTGCACTTAAAAAATTAGAATTTGCAGTAATTATTTGTCCGTTAGGTTCAAACTCAATCACCGCTAATGATTTATTTAACGCATCGACAATTAAATCATTACTGGATTTTGACTGCTTTGGATTACTAAACCACCCCATGCCCATCACCACCTTTAAGTTATTTTTTATTACTATATTTAGTTTTGACTAACTAAATATTCATTGTTTTTTGCAAATCGATTAATGCGATCATTTTCTCGCCCACATTAACCAAACCAGCTACGTACTCGCAGCTATTCGACTCAGATAAACTAGGTACTGCTTTTGCGTCCTGCTCTGCAATGCTGTAAACATCAGACACCGCATCAACCGCAATTCCCATAATTTTACTGCCTTGTTCAAACTCAATTTTTACAACAATAACAACCGTTAATGAGCCATATTCCGCACTTGAAAGACCAAAACGTAACCGTAAATCTATTATGGGTACTATTGTGCCGCGTAAATTAATTACGCCTTTTACAAAATCAGGAGAGTTTGGTAGTTCGGTTATTTCTTCCCAACTACGAATTTCTTGAACAGTTAAAATATCAACGCCATATTCTTCATCAGCCATGATAAAGGTTAAAAATTGTTTGATTCCCTGCTCTTGCTGCAGGCTTAGTGCATTATTTAGCTCGCTTTTTTCAGCGTTCATTGAGCCTCCACAGCTATATGCTGATCAATAATAAGCTCTTGGCTTCCTGGCTTTTTCAGGCCTGATAGCTTTATTAAACCGCTTATATCTACAATTAGTGACACGCGCCCGTCACCTAAAATAGTGGCGCCAGATACACCATCAACCTTGTGGTAATTTGCCTCTAAGCTTTTAATAACAACTTGCTGCTGAGAGAGTAAATCGTCTACAAGTAAGCCCACTTTTTGATTATCTGTTTCAACAACAACAAGGAGAGTTTTATCTAAAGATTCAATGGCATTTTGATGATTAAAAATATCGTATAATCTTAAAATTGGAATGTATTCGTCGCGCAGCCTAAGTACATCAAGGTTTTTACCTACTCGGCTTACTTTTGTAATATCAATTTGCAGTGATTCAACAATAGAAATGAGTGGAATAATGTAAGTATGCTTAGCTACTTTAACGAGCTGCCCATCTAAAATAGCGAGTGTAAGGGGTAAACGTATCGTAAATGTAGAGCCAACGCCTGGGGCTGAGGTAACCTCAACAGAGCCATTTAAAGACTGAATATTTCGTTTAACAACATCCATCCCTACACCACGACCAGATAAGTCACTTACCTCGTCCATCGTTGAAAAACCAGGCATAAAAATTAGTTCGTTTACTTCATCATCACTTAAAATGCTATCGGCTGTAATTAGCTCATTAGCAATCGCTTTTTCCCTAATTTTTTTAGTATTGAGTCCTTGGCCATCATCCATAATTTCAATAACGATGTTACCGCCTTGATGAAACGCATTTAAAGTAACAGTGCCCACAGGATCTTTCCCCGCTGCAACTCTTTGCTCAACAGTTTCCAGGCCGTGATCGAGTGAATTTCTAACCAAGTGAACCATAGGATCTGATATTTTTTCCATGACCGTTTTATCAAGTTCCGTTTGCTCACCTATAAGCTTAAGCTCGACCTGCTTATTGAGCTTTTGTGCAATATCGCGAACCAAGCGAGGAAAACGACTAAAAACAAAGTTAATCGGCAGCATACGAATTCGCATAACGTTTTCTTGTAAGTCGCGAGTGTTATGTGCAAGTTGTGCAAGCCCTTCTTGAAGTGAGGTAATTGTGGCGGGTGTTATTTCTTGCTCACTTAGCTGATTAAGCATGGCTTGGGTAATAACCAGCTCACCAACCATATTTATTAGCGAATCAACCTTATCGATTCCTACTCTTATTGAGGTTGACTCAGGCGTCGTTGCAGGCTTTTTATCATTACTTTGAGCCTTAGGCTTTGCTGGAGCGGGTGTAGGTTGAGTAGTGCTCGACTCTTCATTTTTTGAAGTACACTCATCGCTCACAACTGATTGTTTAACATTATTGCTTTGTAGGTCGTCGGTAAATAGGCCGCCACACAGCTCAATGCTTATATCTGCGTCATCTTCTACCCACTCAAATACCTCATTTATTGCTTTTTTATCTTTGGCTGTATTTAAAAAAAAGCGCCAATGCAAAAAACATTCATCGCTGCTCAACTCTGTTATATCGGGTACTTCATCATAAAATACATGTGTTTCTAATTCGCCTAACTCAGCCAGCTCGCTGATCATAAATAATGGCTCATTACCGGTTTTAAAAAGGTGCTGGTACGGCTTAAAATCTATTTGGTAAGTATTACTGCCGGTATCTTTAGCACCGGCTAGTTGCACAGATGCTTCTGCGTCACTATTTATTTCAAGCACTTGTTCAAACTGTAAGCGTAATGCATTGGCTTCATTTAAATCAGGCTCTTGCTCGCTTTGTAATGCAGCAAGCAACCCTCGTAAACAGTCAACTGCTTTAAGAAGTAAATTAACATGCTCGGTACTTAGCTCACGCTCCCCTTGGCGTATTTGATCAAGTAGTGTTTCAAGCACGTGAGTAAAGTCGGCAACGGAGGTAAAACCAAACGTGCCACTGCCGCCTTTTATTGAGTGTGCGGCTCTAAAAATCGTGTTTATAGTTTCTAAGTCTTCCTCACCTGGCACCAAATTTAAAAGCTCGGCCTCCATGGTATCTAGGCCTTCAAAACTCTCTTCAAAGAAAACTTCAAAAAATTGACTTAAATCTATGCTCACACTGCGCTCCCTAGCGAATAACCTTTTTAATTACCGCTAACAACTGATCAGGGTTAAAAGGTTTTACAATCCAACCTGTAGCACCTGCGGCTTTTCCCTCTACTTTTTTATCAAGTCCAGACTCTGTTGTGAGCATAAGCAATGGCGTAAATTTATAATTAGGTAAGGTGCGCAGCTCTCTTATTAATGTAATACCGTCCATAATAGGCATGTTTACATCGGATATTACCGCATCAAAATCTTGCTGCTTTGCAATTGCTAAAGCTTCGCTACCATCTTTTGCTTCGGTTACATCAAACCCTGCTGTTTTTAGGGTAAAACTCACCATTTGACGCATTGATGCAGAATCATCAACCGCTAAAATTCTTTTCATATAAACCTCTAATCTTTACTTTCGAGTATTAAATATTGACTTAAACCGAGTTGATTAACGGTATGCGTTAACGCTTCGCTGCTGCCAACCCAAATTATTTTATGATGGATGGTTTGCAGGTGTTTTTGTAGGGAACATAAAAGTTGAATTGAAGCAGTGTCAGCAGATCTAACATCACTAACGTCAATGCAAATATCATCATTGCAATTGAGTTCTTGGAGTAAATCTTGATGTAGAGTCTCAACTTGCGTGATGGCAAGTTCACTGGGTAGCTTTAGCATTTTTTTGGGACTTTCCCTGTCAATTCAATTCATAACAAAAGCTTAGACCTAGTTATTGAAATTGCCATAAAAGGGTAAAAAAAAATTATAATACCAATTCGCTTAATTAAGTGATCTATTTTGAGGGTGGAAAAACGTGTTGATAGGTAGGCAAAAAATTCGCTATTTAGTTGTTCTAAATGAGAGTTTTTTAACGCAGATAGCGATACGTTTAGCCCCGCAAAATGATTAAGTATTATTGCGGATTGGTATAAATGCATTAAAAATACAAAAAAGGAGCATAAAGCTCCTTTAAAATTCATTAAAAGTTAAAAACTAGTTTTTAGAGTAGTCAGCTATTTTTATAAACTCTTCTGTTAATTGTGAGGCATTGATTAACGGTACGCTGCCTTGTTTAAATTCAGGCTTAAAAATAGCTCTTACAGCACCGTTTTGATCAACCAGTGCCACAGATGCGCTATGATCAACTGCATATTCTGATTCGTTAGAATCGCTTATAGCGTAAATTAAGCCAAGCTCCCTTACTAAAGGAAATAGGTCTTTATGGGGACCTGATACAGCTAAAAAGTCAGGATTAAAATAATCTATATAAGCTTTTCGTTTTTGTGCTGTATCTCGCTTAGGGTCGACCGACATAAACCAAATTTGTAGCGGGTAATCGTTGTGCAAATTTTTATAAACATTGTTTAGCTTCACAAGGGTCAATGGGCAAATATCGGGGCAACTTGTATAACCTAAAAATACTAAATTCCATTGCCCTAAAAACTGCGCTTTAGTAACTAACTCTCCATTTTGATTATTGAGCTTAAAGTCCGACAGTGGTTTTGCGGTTTCGTAAACTAACGCATCTACATCAGGGGGGCTATTTTTATCTGAACAGGCTGATAAAAATAGCATTAAAACAATACTAAAACAGAGCTTTAATCGCATCATAAAGGGAGCCATTTATCTATAAATAATACGACAAAGAGTACCATTAAATGAATGATTGAAAAATGAAATAAGTCCATAGCAGTTTCATCGTTTCCGGCAACTTTTAACTTAACGGCTTTGTATATGAATACTGCATTTAATGCACAAGCTCCAATTAAATATATTAATCCCGACATACCAATTAAGTAAGGTAATACACATACAACGGCCAGTAAAACAGAATAGGCAACCACACATGTTTTACAAAAATCTATTCCGTGAGTAACAGGTAACATGGGTATTTTAGCTCGTTCATAATCACTTTTACGGGCTATCGCAAGCGCCCAGAAGTGCGGTGGTGTCCAGGTAAAAATAATCATTACAAGTAACCATGGAGCGGCTGCCATTTGGTCTGTTTCAGACACCCAACCAAGCAACGGAGGCATAGCGCCCGCTAAACCACCAATAACAATATTTTGCGGAGTGACACGTTTTAAAAATGAAGTATACACAAAGGCATAGCCAACCAATGCAAATAAAGTCAATATTGCGGTCAGTGTATTTGCCCACACCATCAGCATAATAAAACCTGCTACGCCAATAGCAGCTGCAAAACTAAGTGCGTGGGTCTTACTCAAACGCCCTTTAGCAACAGGACGATGACGCGTACGCGCCATTTTTGAGTCTATCTCGCTGTCAACAACGTGATTGATCACCGCAGCTGCCGCAGATAGTAAACCAATACCTAATAAACTCGTAAATTGTACAGCTATGCCTCTACCTACATCTGGAGCCAGCGCTAAGCCTACCCAAGCTGTTAATACGAGCATAGCCACAACCTTAAATTTGCTGATAGCTAAGTAATCTTGCAGTAAATTATAAGTACGATTAATTAAAGGTAGCGAGCTCTCGCCTTGTAGTGCTTTTTTATCAATTGTAAGTGCCATAACAATTCCCCCTTTATGTGCGTGACTTTAGGTAGTAACACAACCTAACCATTGTTAATAATAGTATGGCAGCCATTAAATTGTGCGCCAGTGCTACCCCTAACGGAAAGTGCCAATGCACCACCGCAAGCCCTAAACTTATCTGACAAAGTAAGGCAACAAGTACGCTAACCACACAATTTTTTATTTTTTGAGAGTATGCTTGGCTGTATATTCGCCACATTATAAAAGCTAAAACAACACACGTTACAAGCGCCCAAATACGATGCAATAAATGTATAGACATACGCGCTTGTTGCGACAACACACCAAACTCGTAATTACTGTGCTCAAGGGGTAACTGAAATACACTACTGAGCGAAAATGGTTGAGCGTAGCTACACAAAGGTAAACCATTACAATGCGGTGCCGCATAATTTGCAGCAAGCCAACCGCCAAGCGCTATTTGAATAATGAGCACACCTAGCGCGACTAGACTCAAGCTAAAATACCTTTTTGCGCCGCTGTCTCCACCCATTATAGGTTTGGCTGTTAAGCGTAAATACAAAAGTGTAATTAGCGATAAAATACTAAAGCCACCTAATAAATGGCCCATCACAATAAGTGGCTGTAAGTTCATGGTTACAGTCCACATTCCAAGTGCGGCCTGAAATACTACAAGTAAAAGTAAAGCCAGAGGCAACTTAACGGGTGTGGTTGGATATTGGCGCTTTAAAAAGGCCAATATAAACAAACCTAAAATAAGTAAACCTAAGGCACCTGCAAAATAACGATGGATCATTTCTTTCCACGCTTTTGCGGTTTCAAACATCATGTCGGGGTAGCTTTGCGTAGCGAGTGCTATATCAGCTTCATGTTTTGGGACGGTTAAAAAACCATAACAGCCGGGCCAGTCTGGGCAACCAAGGCCTGCATCACTTAGTCGGGTGTAGGCACCCAATGCCACTACAACTAAAGCAAGTAAGCCTGTTATTAATACATAGTTTTTATAATTTTTATACATTAAATACTCCAACTTAAGTAAGCTTAGCAATTAGCTCGAACGAGAATAATTAAGTAATTTTTTTAGATCTTTTAATAAACCTTTTTGTACTAAACGGTTTTCTTGTGGCTGCGTTTTAAAAGGATATTCAAGAACTACAAGCCCCATATGATCGATTAAATACAAGCTGGCTGGCTTTAAATTTTGTTGGCCGCTTATCATTTTCCAAGGCAGTTTTTTATCATTAACGATCCCCATCACCGCCATATCGACCTTGCCTTGGTTTTTACCCAATGCCACATATAAATTATCTAGCGCACTTAGTTGTTCATTACATGCACTGTTACACTCTGCGGAGTAATTTAGAGCAATCGTCCACTGTTTGGGGTTGTTTTTTTGCCAATTAGTAAGCTTTACTTCTTGTTTTAAAAACTCACCATGATTTGTTATCGCCGCTGGTAACCAATCAAATTTAAGCGCACCATACGCTAGAGCTAGTGGTATGGCGCAGCAGATTACAAATAATAAAAGTGGTTTATTTTTCATTGTGTGTCCTTTTTTTACTAGCAAAAACAGCCACGAATACACAAGCAATGGCGATTAAAAACCACTGTACGGCGTAGGCATGATGTTTTTGCGGGCTCATAACAACAGCTTTATAATGAGGAGTAGCTAATTCATCCCCTTCACCTTGCCTATAAGCCATATAGTTAACGAGTTTTTGCTTACTTGTTTTGCTTAGCTTATTAAGGTCAATATTTTGAATTCTAATATTGGAGGGAGCAGCTTCGCGTTCAAGCGTAAAGCCACTGAGGTTGTTCTCTTTTATTTGTGCGATTAATGTAAAGCGCTTAGTAGGAAGCTTTATTTTTGGTAATTCACTTCGAGATAACGGAGCCTTAACCCAGCCAAGGTTTACCAAAATAGTGTGGGAGTCATCTGCTGGTTTAAACAATACTAATAAGTCGTATCCGACTTGCCCGTTATAAACTTGATTATCTAACAGCCAATATTGCTCTTGAATAAATGCCCCAGTTAATTCAACCAACACCCCTGTTTTATTCCAGTTGGATGGTAAATTAGTAAGTTGCTGCCAACTCATAACACCTTGGGTTTGCAATTTTTCAATAGCCGTTAACTGCTGCTGTTTTTGCTCAGCTCTTTGTAGCTGCCAAAACCCTAAGCGCACACAAATAAGTACCACAACCGCCACCATACAAAGTGTGATTATTGAGCTAAGCTTTTGTTTGTGCCATAAAACTAACTGCATAAGGTTCAACCCAGTGATTATTAAAATTATTATCGTACTGTTGTTATTGTTTATACTTTTTAACTTATTTAGAGCTTTATTTATTATGGTATCGGGTAAAACAAATGGACGGCCTATGTCTCACTTTTTAGGCCGCCGCGTGATATTTTCGGTTGTTGTATTAATTATGGTAATTGCCGCACTTAAATTTGGCTTTATTAAAGCTAATAATTCCCCAATAAATGCTACAGCACATATACAAATACAAATAAACATAGCCATACCACATCTACAAAATGCCAGTACCAAGCAGCAGCTTGAAATGCAAAATGCTTATCTTTAGTAAAGTGCCCTTTTAATATTCGTAAAAAAATAACCAGCAACAGTACAGTGCCAAGGGTTACATGCATGCCATGAAAACCAGTCAATAAAAAGAACGTATTACCGTAAACACCGGCATCAAGCGTTAAATTTAAATCGTTATAGGCGTGTATATACTCCTCAACTTGCAAAGCCAAAAAGCAAACACCTAATAAAATAGTTGCCCCTAGAAATACTTTAAGTGTCGTACGTTTATTGTTTTCCATTGCTACGTGGGCAAAATGCAAAGTAACCGATGAAGCGAGTAATATAAGCGTATTAATAAGCGGTAGGCCTTGCCAACCCATAGCTTGAGTTGTATCCCCTGCTGGCGTTGTCACTAGCGGCCAAACCGCTTCAAAAGTGGGCCACAAAACCTCGTTAGTCATCGCATTATTGCCAGCCCCACCTAACCAAGGCACAGATAGTATTCGGGCGTAAAATAAAGCGCCAAAAAAGGCCATAAAAAACATTACTTCAGAAAAAATAAACCAGCTCATACCTTGTCTGAACGAACGATCCATTTGCGCTGAATATAAGCCTTGATCGGACTCAGTAATTACATTTTTAAACCAGCTATAAAGCATGTATAAAAGCACGGCAATACCAACGTATAGCAAGTAAACGCCGCTCCCACCTCCTTCTTTTGAGGCACTCATAACCGTTAATGCAGCACCTACCGCAATAAAAAATAAAGCAATAGCGCCCACTATTGGCCACGGGCTTTGCTCTGGTACGTAGTAATTTTCATATTCTTGATTCATGTTACTTGCTCCTAGTTTTACACTAGACATGCAGGCTAGTTATTGCTCGCTACTAGCTGCTCACTAATATCAAATACGGTGTACGATAAAGTTAGCTCTTCTATATCGGTTGGTAATGCGGTATCGACATAAAAAAGTAGTTTAAACTCAAGTTCCTCCCCTGCTTTTAGCGGTTGCTGATCAAAGCAAAAACAGGCAATTTTATGTAAATACTTAGCCGCTTTACCGGGAGAAACCGAGGGCACAGCTTGCATTACTTTATCGAGGTTACTGTTATTTTTAGCGCTAAACATTACCTCACGCATAGCACCGGGTTTAACAGCAACACTGTATTCTTTTGACTTAACAACAAATGGCGCGCCACTATGCGCATGGGTTGTAAAACTCACCCCTATTTCTCGGTTTTGAGTAACCTGTGTACTTAGCTTTGCTTGCTCAAGCGATGGCTTACCATTTAGACCTGTTACATCGCAAAATACGTCGTATAAGGGCACTAAGGCAAAAGCAAAAGCAAACATACCTATGCAAATAAGTACTAAGCGTTTAAGTAGCGGCGCGTGAGTCATTACTTAATTTCCGGTGGTGTAGAAAAGGTATGATACGGCGCTGGAGATTCAACTTCCCACTCTAAACCTTCGGCACCATCCCACACTTTTGCAGGCACTTTATCGCCACCTCGGGCGCACTTAATTACCACGGCCACAAATAAAAGCTGCGATAAACCAAATGCAAACCCACCAATACTAATAATGGCGTTAAAATCGGCAAACTGCAGAGCGTAATCTGGAATACGCCTGGGCATACCGGCAAGCCCTACAAAATGCATAGGAAAAAACAGTACATTTACACTGACAAGCGATAGCCAAAAATGCCATTTAGCCAAGGTAATATTAAACATATTACCGGTCCATTTAGGCAGCCAGTAATAAGCACCCGCCATTATCGAAAAGATGGCCCCGGTTACTAATACATAGTGAAAATGCGCCACCACAAAGTACGTATCATGATACTGAAAATCAGCAGGTGTAATGGCTAACATCAACCCAGAAAAGCCTCCTAAGGTAAACAGCACAATAAAGGCAATACTAAATAGCATGGGGACTTCAAAGCTAATTGAGCCTTTCCACATGGTCGCTACCCAGTTAAATACTTTTACTCCAGTTGGCACCGATATAAGCATCGTTGCGTACATAAAAAATAACTCGCCAGCCACCGGCATACCTGTGGTAAACATATGGTGAGCCCATACAATAAAACTAAGTAGCGCAATGGATGAGGTGGCGTACACCATGGACGCATAACCAAATAGTTTTTTACGTGAAAAGGTAGGTACTATGGTCGATATAATGCCAAAAGCTGGCAAAATCATGATGTATACTTCAGGGTGACCAAAAAACCAAAATATGTGCTGAAACATAACCGGGTCACCACCGCCGGCCGCATCAAAAAAGCTAGTAGCAAAGTATTTATCAGTGAGTACCATGGTCACAGCTCCCGCAAGTACAGGCATAACAGCAATTAACAAAAATGCAGTTATTAGCCATGTCCACACGAATAACGGAAGCTTCATCCATGTCATACCCGGAGCACGTAAATTAACTATGGTCACAATTACATTGATTGCCCCCATAATTGAGCTGATACCCATAATATGAACGGCAAATACAAACAACGCAGTATTATCGTTACTGTAAGTAGTTGAAAGAGGAGCGTAAAAAGTCCAGCCGAATGCAGGCCCACCGCCAGGCATAAATAAAGAAGCCAGCAGGATTAAAAATGCGAAGGGTAATATCCAAAAGCTCCAGTTATTCATTCTTGGTAGTGCCATATCTGGCGCACCAATCATTAATGGCACCATCCAGTTAGCAAGGCCAGTAAAGGCTGGCATAACCGCACCAAATACCATAATCAAGCCATGTACAGTGGTCATTTGATTAAAAAAATGAGGCTCAACTAGCTGTAACCCAGGTTGAAATAATTCGGCCCTAATGACCATAGCCATAGCGCCGCCAATTAAAAACATAGTCAGCGAAAAAATTAAATATAAGCTGCCAATATCTTTATGATTGGTTGTATATAACCAGCGCTTAAAGCCTTTTGCAGGATGATGACCGTGGTGAGCTTCATTGGCGTTAGATTGTTCTACTATGCTACTCATTAGTTCGCCTCCCCATCAGCATCAAGTGCTGCCTGAATCTCACTAGGTTGAATTACATCACCCGTATCGTTACCCCACGCATTGCGTTTGTAGGTAATGACTGCCGCAAGTTGTTTGATTGATAGTTGTTTAGCAAAAGCTTGCATTGCAGTACCAGGGCGACCATGGATCACAATATCAATGTGATCTTTTATATCACCAAGCACAATGGGGCTGCCTTTAAGTGCAGGAAATACGCCCGGTAAGCCCATGCCCGTTGGCTGATGACACGCGGCGCAACTTGCCATATACACTTGCTCGCCTAAAGTCATTAACTCTTCTTTAGGCAACGTTTGATCAAGCAGAGCTGCATCGGCTAATGCCGCTTTTTGCTTTGCTTGTTTTGAATCAGCAAGCCAAGCATTAAAATCTTCCTGCGATTTTGCCTCAACCACCACTGGCATAAAGCCATGATCTTTACCGCACAGCTCAGCGCACTGTCCTCGGTAAATACCTTCTTCGTTAATGTTGGTCCATGTTTCGTTTATGAAGCCGGGGTTTGCATCTTTTTTAACAGCAAAGTCAGGTACCCACCAAGAGTGAATAACGTCATCTGAGGTCATTAAAAAACGTACTTTTTGATTAATTGGCAGCACTAATGGCTTATCAACTTCAAGCAAATAATTTGGATTTTTATCTGCAAGGTTGGCTATTTCATCTTGAGGGGTAGATAAAATTGAGTAAAACGCGACATCCTCACCCATGTATTCGTAATGCCACTTCCACTGCGAACCCGTAATTTTAATGGTTAAATCAGCTTTGCTGGCATCTTCCATTGCAATAAGTGTTTTAGTGGCAGGGATTGCCATGGCAATTAAGATAACAAATGGAATGGCAGTCCAAAGTATTTCTACTTTAGTACTTTCATGAAATTGGGCAGGTACTGCCCCTTTAGATTTACGGTGATGAATAAGTGCCCAAAACATAATTGCGAACACTATCACCCCAATCACACAACATATTAAAAATATGGTCATGTGTAGCTGATATACATTATTGCTTATATCGGTTACGCCTTTGCGCATATTGTATTGGCTATTTGCCATTACATGCTGCGGAAAAACAATCAATACAAACCACAAGGTAGAGGTCAGTTTACCCATGTGACGGCTCCTTTGATGCTATTGCGAGTGCAAAGCGAAGAGGCATACGGCTTAAACGCCTATTCGTTATTTTTATTATTTAACCAATCTTATTTGTTTCAATTGGTATTGCTGTGCCAACAAAGAGTTTGTGTATATTGTGTGTTCTCAAAACTAAAAGCTGTGAGTTATTGTTAGCCCAGCAAATTAATAATTAGCTAAAAAACATACAACAAGCAAGTTTCAGTATAAAAAACAAACAAGTTGTATTTTAAAATTAGCCTTAATTACACCAACATAAATACAAATTTAATAATCAAAAAACGAGAAAAAATAGGGGGTGTATCACATAAAAGAAGAGTTAAGTACGAGTGCAAAAAAGTTTACAGCTTAAATAACTATATAGCTGTTTTAGTATTGCTAAAAGGTGAGTTTTTAAAACAAAAATGCACACTAAAAAGTGCGCATTTATAAATTTACTATCTAATATAGGCTAGAAATTACATCCAATCGGCGTTTCTAATTACGCCTACTGCTAAGCCTTCAATATTAAAAGACTCATTTTCAAGGTCTACTTCTATTGGCGTAAACTCTTCGTTTTCGGCGTGTAATAATACTTTGCGGCCTGCTTTTTCTAAGCGTTTTACGGTTACATCTTCATCTACTCGTGCAACCACAACTTGGCCGTTTTCAGCAGTTTGAGTGCGATGTACAGCCAGTAAATCGCCATCCATAATACCAATATCTTTCATACTCATGCCATTTACACGAAGTAAAAAATCGGCGGCTGGTTTAAACATTAAAGGGTCTATTTTGCAATGGCTCTCAACATGTTCTTGCGCCAAAATAGGTGAGCCTGCAGCAACACGCCCTATAAGAGGTAAGCCTAATTGCTCTGGCTCTTCTTCTTCAATTAATTGAATGCCACGGCTTGCACCTGGCTTCATCTTAATTACACCCTTTTTAGCAAGCGCTTTTAAGTGTTCTTCTGCTGCATTAGCACTTTTAAAACCTAATGTTTGCGCTATTTCGGCACGTGTAGGAGGCATACCAGTGTCTTTAATAAAAACTTTAATGAGTTCTAGTATTTGAGCTTGGCGTTTCGTTAATGGTCGCATACAACTGGTTTTCCATACAGTACATTTAACTGTGAGTATATACAGTTAAATAAAAATCGCAAATTTAAATTCTGCTTTAAAATAGCTAAACTAAAAGCATATGTGTACATTTTAGGTATTTATAAAATTCACATTTATAAAGTGCAATAAACTTGGTTTTAATTCAAAGGAGTAATTATGAGTATTTGGCACCAACCCATCACTTTAGAGCTTTGCAAACAGTTAGAGGAAGGCATTAACGGCCAAGGCACATTAATGAAAACCATGAGTATTGAAGTCACAGAAATTGGTGACGATTACCTAGTTGCTACTATGCCAGCAATTCCTGAGCATCATAATCCTATGGGTATGGTTCACGGTGGTGCAAATGTAGTACTTGCTGAAACAGTAGCAAGCTATGCTGCTAATTTTGTTGTCGATTTTACAAAGTTTTATTGTGTAGGGCAGGAAATTAGCGCAAGCCATTTAAAAGCATCTCGCAATGGTACTTTAACTGCAACCGCTAGGGCTTTTCATATAGGTAAACGTAGTTCTGTGTGGGAAATAAAAATAACAAATAGTCGCAATGAGCTATGCTGCGTATCAAAAATGACCGCAGCAGTTGTAGAGCGCAGGTAATTACTTCTTTTTATTTTTCGATAGGATAAATTGTAATTTCCATACCTGCACCAATCGCAGATATACGGAGCAGTGTGTCTGCATGTAGGGCTTGGTTAAAGCACTTAGGTGACGTGCCCGATTCAAAGCCAATATCAAACGTTCTTCGCGAGCAGCTTAGCCATTGTTTAAGCGCATTACGTGAACACGACTCAATAAGCTCGCACAAGTGGTTAATAGCTTTATCTGGTGTTGATATTTCACCTGAGGCTTCAATACGCGCAAGTTGACGATATTCGTCTTTATCATAATGCAAAACCGTCGCGTTTTTCTTTAAGTCTGCCACTAAGGCGCTAATATCATGTTTAGACTCAAGCTCTAGATCTACATTTAAAAATTGAATTTCCGACATTGTCTGCTTTTTACCCTCTTATAGTTTCATCGCAAACTTTAACGCAGTTTTACTTTTATACCAAATTAACAAAGCAGTAATCCTTGCTTTATCTTCATAAATGCACTTTTTAACGCTTTTGGCACCTAACTTGCTCGTTTTAATTAAGCTGGCTTAATTGCTTAGTTTTACAATTAAACAATGAAATTAATACACACACTGTGTAAGTAACGATTTTTAAGGAGCATTAAAATGGTAGATCATGGTCCACAAATTAAAAACGACGATCAGTACGATGCACTTCGCGATGAGGGCATGAGTAAACAAAAAGCAGCACGTATTGCCAATAGCAATACCCATAAAACAGCAGTTAAAGGCGGCAAAGCCTCTCAGTATGAGCAACGTACAAAAAAACAGTTATACGACAAAGCAAAAGAGGTGGGCATTAGCGGGCGATCTAAAATGAACAAACAAGAGCTAATAAATGCCCTGCGTGAAAGCTAAAATTAACTAAAATCTATTGATGTCATTAAAGCCTCATATTTATAAACTTATGAAAAACTGCGACAAAATGCCGCAGCAAAAGCGTGGGAAGCTATAATAAACTAACGCTAAAAATAATAAGAAGATAAATATGAGCAAAAAAATATTTAAGCGTGCACGCAAATTACATAAGTGGCTAGGCTATTTACTTGCCTTACAAATTTTAGCTTGGCTTTTAGGCGGCTTAGTTATGAGCGCTATTCCACTTGACTATGTGCACGGCAAACACCTTACTAAACGCACACTTACAAACCCATTTACACAAGCAGACTACCCTGCATCACTCGATGATATTACTTCACAAATGGCTAACCCCACTCAAATAATATTTGAAAACTTTTTAACTACTCCCCTTATTACTGTTATCAATAATACCGAACAGCAAAGCTTTAATGGTTTAACGGGTCGCCCTTTTGAACCACCCACTAAAATACAAATTACCGCTAATGCGCAGGCTCATTTACTCATCGACGCTAAGCCAATTAGTACAACGCTTTTAAAACAAGGTACTCGAGAGGTCGGATACAAAACAAATGTGTGGCAAGTACAATTTAACGACACCTTTAATACCACGCTGTATTTAAATGCGATTAACGGCAAAGTAATTACTGTTCGCAGCACTCTATGGCGTATATTCGACTTTTTTTGGATGCTGCACATAATGGATTACGACGAGCGAGAAGATTTTAACAACCCGTTACTAATCAGCTTTGCAGCCACCAGCGTGCTATTTTGTTTATGCGGTATGTTGCTACTTTTGCAAAACTTAAGGCTTAAAAGGATTTTTAAATAGGTTTATATTTTAATTTCAAGGCTTTAAACTAGCGCCTCCTGTAGTTCACGTATGTGATGGATATGCTTAAATTTATTTTAGCCTTTGTGGCTTGTTGTATTTGTTTTTCGGCATCGAGTGAAGAATTCACCCGTTTTTCAACGGCTAAAAGACACTTAATTAAAACCCTGCCTAATAACGCCAAAAGCCTCTACTGCGGCTGCGACATTAAAAAACAAGGTAAAAAACTAGTGCCAGATCCAACGAGTTGTGGTTATGTGCCTCGTAATACATTTACCCGCTCAGGCAAAGTAAACCAGCGCGCTTTACGTATTGAATGGGAGCATATAGTGCCCGCGTGGGAGTTTGGCCACCAGCTACAATGCTGGCAAGACGGCGGACGCAAAAACTGCCGAAAGGTCAGTGCTAAATTTAGGAAAATGGAAGCCGACATAAACAACTTAGCCCCCGCTATTGGCGAAATTAACGCAGATCGCTCTAACTATCGCTTTGGTATGCTTAGCGAAAACGCCACACAATATGGCCGCTGCGAAGTAAAAGTTAACTTTAAACAACGCGTAGTAGAGCCACCATTTTATGCCCGTAAGCGCATTGCCGACACCTACGCTTATATGAAAAAAACATACGGTTTAAAAATATCAAACAAACAACAAAAGCTATTTGATGCGTGGCAAAGACAAGCGTTTGCTAATAAAAGTAGCGCAAGCAAGCTCTAAAAAGCCTGGTTTGTACACTCATTTACATAAATCAGGGCCAAATACGTTGAATAAATAGGCGGGTGTTGTAGTATTTTAAACAACTTATTTACAAAAAGTAGTTTTGTATGTTTAAAAATAATAAAGCATCACTCGCTATTATTGCTGCACTTTCAGGCCTAACGCTTGCTGGCTGTGGCGGTGGTAGCAGCATGGATACAACACCAGACCCAGTAGTCACCCCCCCTGCTAGTTCAGCCCCAACTTGGACTGCTGGAGTATTTGAGCCATCGGATGATTTAAAAAACTTTTGCGAAACACCGCGCACAGGTAACGATCCGTTTAATAATAATGAGCCTTACCCAGACCAAGCAGGCTCAGCACTTGACGAAAAACTTTGGCTTCGCTCGTGGAGTGACGAAACCTACCTTTGGTATGACGAAATTACCGATAACGACCCTGAGTCTTTCGATACGGTAGCTGAGTACTTTGCTCAGCTAAAAACCGAAGAACTGACTGACTCAGGCGATAAAAAGGATAACTTTCATTTTTCAGAGCCTTCTGAAGATTACTTTCAAGAAGCGCAATCGGGTGTTACCTCAGGTTATGGCATAAATTGGGCATTTATAGGCGACTCAGCCGATAGAATTTTGCGTGTTGCTTACCTTGAAGATGACTCACCAGCGAGCCAAATAGGCTTTCAACGAGGCGATACCGTACTTGAAGTTGATGGTGTAAGTATAAATACCAACACACAAGCTGGCGTAGATACCCTAAACGAAGGTTTATTTAGTCCCACTAATGGCGATTCGCATACCATAGTTGTGCGCAGTAACGATGGCGCTGAAAAAACCTTTAACGTAACTGCTGGCAACATAGAGCAAACGCCTGTCCAAAACGTTAAAACCATTACCACTGCAAATGGCACAAACGTAGGTTATATGCAGTTTAATAGCCATATAGGGGTTGCCCAGGAAGGTTTAATTGCTGCGGTTAATAAATTTAAAACCGATAACGTAGAAGAGCTTGTTATCGACTTTAGATATAACGGAGGCGGTTTATTAGCGCTTTCTTCGCAGCTTGCCTACATGGTAGCTGGCAGTGCAAATGTGCAAAATCGTATTTATTATCAAACCCAGCAAAACGATAAACAACCCGTTGAATCGCCTTTTCCATTTATAGATGAAGAGATTGATTACTCAACCTTTTTTAGCACTGGTGAAAGCCTACCCGATTTAAACCTATCTAAGGTGTATGTGCTTAGTACGTCGGGCACTTGCTCAGCCTCAGAGGCGTTTATAAATGGCTTAAAAGGCATTGACGCAGAGGTAGTGCTCATTGGCGACACAACCTGTGGCAAACCATACGGCTTTACTCCAACTCATAACTGCGCAACAACCTATTACACGATTCAATTTAGTGGTGTAAACAGTAAAGGATTTGGTGAATATGCAGCAGGCTTTACGCCAACGCCTACACCGCAGTTTGATGCTGATGTAAAAGGCTGTGTAGTTAGTGACGACTTTGATAATCAATTAGGCGATCCAAACGAAGGGATACTCTCTACTACGCTTTATCATATTGATAATAACGGCACGTGCCCTGTTAGCACCGCCTCTGCAAGTATTAAAACGCAAGTACAAAGCGCTGCTGGCGATAGCAAGCAACTATTACCTTTAAACGCACCTGATAACTTTAACCGTGGCAATATGGATTTAACATGGCCTACGTTAAATAAGGATAAGTAATGACAAAGCTAGTGGCAGTATTAACATTATTATTTATTGGAGGCTGTAACAGTATGAATAATGCCACTGCTAAGCCTGCGCTACTAACAGAGGTAAACCCAGGCGTTATAGCTACGCTGCAACAAGCGATTATAAAAGCTAAAGGTGGCAAGCTAGTTACGCTGGCCGACACTGTTTTTACTAAACGCAGCGAGCTTTTACTAAGCCATGGAAGTAAAGATTCAAATGGCATGCCCATAATGGGCGCGCATAATATAAAGTCTGAAAAATTTGTTTTACAAATAATCGGCAAGCAGTGCGTGCTTTATTATCCTAAAAAAGATATGTCTATTGAGCTTAAAAAAGTAAGTTGTAAAGCGCAATAAAATACTATTAAAAAGGCACACAGCATTAATACTGTGTGTCTTTATCATTTTTCACTTGGTTTATAAGTCTTGATGCGGACCAAACACTTCGTAATGAATATGCTCGTTTTTAACGCCTAGTGCCAGTAACTGGCTTTTCACAAACGCCATAAACCCAGCGGGGCCACATAAGTAAAAATCGCCATTTGTAAGAGGTAACTGTGTTTTTATGGCCGTTAAATCCATTAGCCCAGTAAAATCAGCCCCATCACTGCTTTGATTAAACCACGTTATAGTTTGCAAGCTGTTATAAGCCGTACTTAATTCATTTAAATAGTGTGCAAACGAGTGCTGCTGCGTATTTTCGCACGCATGTAAATACATAATATTTTGTTTAGGGTTATCGCTTAATAGCGTTTCGAGCATCGCAAGCATTGGCGTTTGCCCAACACCAGCTGAAATAAGTACTGCTGGGTTTGTGTTATTACGTAAAAAGAAATCTCCTGCAGGCGGGTATAGTTCAACTATGCCACCTTGTGTTAGTGAGTGTAAATAATTAGATACCACACCAGGCTTTGGCTGTAGCTCTTTTTTAACACTAATACGGTAGTTTTTACCGTTACTTTTTTGCGAAATAGAATACTGGCGAATTTCTTCATATTCAGCGCCCTCTGGCTTAACTTTAATACCTAAATATTGGCCAGGTTTATGGGTAATAACCGCTTCGCCATCTACAGGCGTAAGTGTAAAGCTTGTTACTAGCTCAGATTCAACTTGCTTGTTGGTTATTTCAAATTGGCGAGTACCCACCCAACCACCCAGTGTGCTTTTACTGTGTTCATACAAAGCCGCTTCTTCGGTAATACAAATATCAGCAAGCAGTGCGTAAGCTTCACGCCATGCGTATTCTACATCTGGCGTAAACTGCTCTGGTATTAGCTCTTTTAAGGTGCCAATTAAATGAGCACCAACAATGGGGTAGTGCTCTGGTAAAATATTTAAACTGGTGTGCTTATGGTTAATGCGCGCTAATGCCTCTTTTAACACCGCTAAGTTATCAATATTTTGGGCGTATGCCGCTAAGGCGTTAAACAAAGCAAATTGCTGGCGGCCGGTGTCTTGATTCGCCATATTAAAAATATTTTTAAGCTCTGGGTTATGGCTAAACAAACGCTTATAAAAGTGATCGGTAACAACCGTGCCGGCTTGCGCTAATAACGGAACGGTGCTTTTAACAATCTCAATGGTTTTATCAGATAACATAATGTATTCCTGTAGGTAAACTAACCACGACGCCCATCAACACGACGCCGCGTTAATATAGGTGTGCAGTAAATTAAAAATAACAAAAAAGCCACTAACCACAGCAAAGCACTTATCTGCCAAGCAAAGTGTGGCCCAATAATTAAGGGGAGTATTGAGCGAGTAATAGCTGCCACCAGCACAAGCGCAAAAGCAACAGATACATAATTAGGGGTGCTAAGCGTACGCCCTGTATGACCAAGCGATACACGGGTCATCATGGCTAAAATCATCATCCCTATTGTGCCAATAGTGATAAGGTGGAGCGCATCTTTGAAGGGTATTCCGCTTGTGTAAAAGCTAAATGCAATCATCATTAAGCCAACACCTAAAGCAAGATAAGAAAAATGCAAAGACCATAATAAAGGCACTTTTAGCACTTTTGCGTCCCACCAAAACCCTGATCGAATTAAGTGAAGCGCAGCAACTATTGCAACAATTAGTGCAGGGCTAATTGAGCTTAAAAATAACTTACTGATAAAAAATAAAGTAATTGCCAATATTGATAAATACAGCAGTGCTTTATCAATTTTAGGAGTGCGTGTTTGCTCGCTAAGCAATAAACCTTTAGCAGTAAAAAAGGGAAGCACCCTTCCTGCAACAATGCCTACCAGTAAGCTAATAACGAGTACGGCGGTGTCAACCACAGCCAAAGCAAGCTGCAGGTTGTTATTTAAAGCAAGTAGTAAATAAAGTGTATTGAGGGCGCACAACACACTTAAAATAGCTAAAAATTGATAGTTATTTTTACTGCGTGCTTTTAATAGCATATTAGCCAGCGCAGCAATTGCACCTATCCACCATGCTAGCTGCAGCACAATAACAGCCAATAAATTAATATTGGCAAAATCTGGTAGCACAATAAAAAAAGCTAAACGAGCAATTACCCATATTAAAGTAAGTAGCATAAGTGCTTTGCCACTTATACTTCCAACGCCCGTCCATGTTTGTGCCGCCGTAAGTAAAAAACCTACAGCAACCACTCCTGCAAAGCCAAACAGCATTTCATGAGCGTGCCAAAGTGTAGCTGGCATGGTTAAGTGCCAACTAGCATGGCCCGTTAAAATAAGTAACCAATACCCTATCGAAAAAAATGCCAGCAAACCGCCTGCTAAAAAGTAAGGTCTAAATGCAAGCATCCATAACGGCCATTTAGTTACTTGATGGATAGCTATGTGCGCTGGCATTGGCTCGGTTAAATTTAGTGGGCGCATTAGCGTACTTCCTGCCCTAAACCATGTTGAGCAACACAACGCAGCACATAACTAACTTTTAAAATAGCTGCCACTACAATAGTGCTCATATGTGCTGATATTTGTACCTGCATCGAAAAGTACTCTGCATAGGGGTAGCTAATTAAAATACTTACAACTATACAAATAACGCTTAACCCTAATACGGCATTAGCAGTAAATAAAAGCGATTCAAAAAATGAGCCTAGCTCAACATTGTTGCTTACATTATTTATTGTAAATGTGTTCATAACTACCTCAGTAACCATTAACGTTACTTAGCTATTACACATACTGTGCCAATAAAATAAAGTGCTACTATTCAACAGCTTAAATATAAGCACTTTACAAAATGAGTCTTTATGACCTACTCTATTTTAAATCATAAAAACACGTATAGGTCATTTTGACATGAACCAGCAATTCAACCTCACCCAAGTAGCTTTAGAGCTTGCCCAAAGCACCCTGCACGAGCACAGTTTTGATCAATTACTGGCAACGGTTGAGCGTGTAATACCTAGCGATGCCAGTGCATTGCTTGTCGTGCAGGGCGAGCAACTTAAGCCCTTAGCCATTAAAGGCCTGATGCCCGACAGCCTTGGCAGGCGTTTTAAAATAGCAGAGCACCCTCGCCTTAAGGCTATTTGTAGTGCTAGCCACGCGTTACAATTTGCACACGACTGCTCACTGCCCGACCCATACGACGGCCTATTGCTGGCTAAAACAGGCAATATTCCTGTGCATGCCTGTTTAGGCTTACCCCTTTACGATAAAAATGCACTACTTGGTGTACTCACGTTTGATAGCCTTAACGCAAATGCCTTTAGCAGTATCAGCATGGATACGCTAAGCACCTTACAAACGCTGTGTAGTGCACATTTTAAAACGGCCCTGGAGCTTGCCCACTACAAACACCATGCGCAGCATTCGAGTGCACTTGTGCAAGAGTTAACGCGTGATGCACTTACTCGCGATGGCGGTGAAATAATTGGCCAAAGCCCAGTAATACAAACGCTTAAAAATGAAATAAAACTAGTCGCAGCCTCTAACTTTAGTGTATTAGTTTTAGGAGAGACAGGCGTAGGAAAAGAGCTAGTAGCGCGCAATATTCACTTAAATTCTGCACGTAAAGATCAGCCCCTTATTCACTTAAATTGTGCCTCACTTCCCGAAAATCTCGCAGAGAGTGAATTTTTTGGCCATGCCAAAGGCGCTTTTACTGGCGCACAAAATGCCCGCCAAGGTAAGTTTCAGCTAGCTGATGGCGGCACATTATTTTTAGACGAAATTGGCGAGCTGCCATTAGCAATGCAAAGTAAATTATTACGTGTGTTACAAAGTGGTGAAATTCAAACCGTTGGTGAAGACACACCAAAATACGTAGATGTTCGAGTAGTCGCTGCCACAAATCGTGATTTAAAACATGAGGTAGCACAAGGTCGCTTTAGAGCCGATTTATATCACCGGCTAAGTGTTTACCCTATTACCGTGCCGCCACTTAATAAACGTGAGCACGACATAACCCTACTTGCTGGTTATTTTATTGAGCAAACAGCCCGTAAATTAGGTATTAAACAATTAAAGCTAAGCACTGAAGCGCAAGCATTGCTTAACCAATACAGTTGGCCTGGTAATGTACGCGAGCTTGAACATGTTATTAGCCGCAGCGCATTAAAGGCTAAGCAAAGCCAATGGCAAAACCCTATAGTTACGATTACAAGCGAGCACTGCGATTTAACCCCACAGCTAAGTAATACAGTACAAGTTAACACGCAAAACACCATTCACACTGCCTGGAATCAGCCATTAAAGCAGGCCGTTGAATCTTTACAATTTACAGTTATAACCGAGCAACTAAAGCAGCATAATTATAACTGGGCAGCAACTGCAAGAGTGCTGGAACTCGACAGAGCAAACCTTGTACGCCTCGCTAAGCGTTTAGGTATTGAGGTTAAAAAAACTATTTAAGGGTTTGAGGCTTATTAAAATGCGCTTTTAATAAGCCTGCAAAAGCTTGTACTTTCGCGGTGCGATGCACTAGATGATGTGTTACAAGCCAAACATCGGTGGGCCAACTAAGCTCACTATGTAAAATAGGTACTAAATCATTATATTGGGCTGCTACCCCATGCTGTAAACCGCCTATGCCTAAGCCTTTAATTATGGCCCGTGTTGCTTCGGAGGTTTCTGAAACCCGTAACTTTATTTGCTGCGCCGGAATATGCTTATCGGCCCACTCAAAATAAGGAACTCGTGCATTAAAACCCGCTACACCCGATACAAAGTTATGATGCTGTAAGTCACTCAATGTTTTAGGCGTGCCATACTTATTAATGTAGCGTTTGTTGGCGTACAAGCTTGATGTAAGTTGGGTTAAATGCTGAGCTATATAATCCCCTTCATCTGGCCTTGGCCCTGCGCGCACTGCAATATGTGCTTGCCCATGATCGAGCCTTAACCGCTTTTGTTCTAAAATAACTTCAAGCTGTACTTGAGGGTGTAAAGCCTGAAACTCTTCGCAAACATCGCCCAGTACATCCATAAACCCACTTACCGTAGTAAGTAATAAGCTTCCACGTAAAGTACTGTCGGCAGCGGCAATATCGTTATGTAATTGCTCAAGTGATGAATCTATAGTTTGCGCTGTAGTAAATAATTTAGCGCCTATTTCAGTTACTTTATAACCCCGGGCATGGCGATGAAATAAACGCGTATCTAAGTTTTTTTCAAGGCTATTAATACGTCTGAGTACTGTACTGTGGTGCACATTTAAAACCTCTGCGGCAGCCGTTAGCGTACCAAGCCTTGCAACTTCAAATGCTACTTTTACATCTTGCCAATCATCAAACTTTATTGCCATGCTAACTGCTCGCCACTTATGTGCATATATGCACATAAGTGTTGCGTTTATTCGGGTTTTCTACAAGTAAAAATTTGCTACATTAAATGTGTAACTTAAACATAAAAAGGCCAACACCATGTCAGCACCAAAAATTATTGCCCTTGCGGGTAGCTTGCGTACACAAAGCTTTAATCAAAAACTAATTAACGAAGCAGCTCGTTTTGCCCTGCAAACAGGTGCCGAAGTAGAAGTAATTAAACTCGCGGATTTAGATTTACCTATTTTTAGCGAAGATATTGAAGCGCAAGGCACACCAGCCGATGCCCAACTTTTAAAAGATAAGTTACGCGCTGCCGATGGTATTTTGCTAGCAAGCCCTGAGTACAATGGCTCTATTACTGCCGCACTTAAAAATGCAATTGATTGGGCGTCACGTACTGAGCAAGGCGCTGTGCCTGCATTTCGCAACAAAGTAGTGGCGTTATTTGCTACATCACCTGGTGGGCTTGGTGGGCTGCGCGGCTTAAACCATGTACGCGACATTTTAAGTGGCATTGGCTCATTAGTACTTGCCGATCAACTTGCTGTGCCTTCGGCATTTACGGTATTTGACGAAAACGGCCAAATCAGTGATCCAGCTACAGCAGAAAAGGTATCGGCACTTACTCAGCAGATTGTTTTAGTTACCAGTAAGCTAAGCTAATCTTACTTTGTCGCCGCTATTTTTGCGGCGATAAAATCAACATGTGTCACATATAGTAGCCCTGCTATTTTACGTATTACGTAGTCTTCTTGCGGGTCTATTTCATTGTCTGCATACGCCAAACGCCACAACAACTCTATTATTTCAATGCGCTGAGCCGCACTACAATGCTCATTAATTTGCTTCGAAAATTGAAAGTAATCTATAGACCCATCTAAACTATTAGCCGCATTGGTCGTTAACTCTTCTACCTCTGAATCAGTTAAATTAAAGTATTTTTTTAAGGTTACAGTCAGGGTGTGTTGTTCATTATGGTCAAGCTTAGTGTCGGCGCGCATTACTTCAATAAGTAATGCAGCCACAGCTGTTTTTAAATCGTGTGGCTCTATACTTGGCTCTTGATCATCGAATACTGCAAAAAGCTGTTTTATTTGTTTGAACATCACGTTATCCCTTTTTGGGTGTTAGACTGAATATAAAGAAATTGAACTTGTATGAGTAATTAATGGGTATTAAGTTCGCAAATTAAAGGATACATTTTTATGAAAGGATTAAATGCACCGCGCTTAGTAATTGGCAGCGCACTGGTAGCCCTTTCGAGCATTGGCACTGTATTTGCCGAAACTATCGAAAAAGAAAAATCATATGACTTTGATAATAAAGTGCATTATTACCAAACAAAAATTGGCGAAGACAATTATAAAATAGAAATACAATCAGACGATTACAAACACTTTGCTAATCAAAGTATGTTTTTACTGCGCCACGCAGACAGGCTATGCCGCGGCAGAACCTTTATGTTAAAAGTGCTTGAAGGCGTGCAAGAGTACGAACGTTTTCCTACTAAACCACGCGCTTATCAACCACCATTAAACGTTTTACTACAATGTGAAACACCCGAGAAAAAAGAAAAATAGTTTATTTTTCGTAGCCCCAAGGCGCTGCTGGTGGAGTAATTGGTTTAGTTAAATCAAAATCCACCTTAAACTCGCGCCCTTGGCGAATTAACCGATACGTAAATACCTCAGGATAAATATACATTTGCCATGTATTACCTGCCGACTGTGCAATACCTTGTGCTACAAATAATTCTTTAGAATATTGATCAGCTGGAAACGACTGCATTTGTGCAAAACCCGCATCAAGGGTATGACCGCCATACATAGTTGAAGCATCGTCGCTGCCATCTTCATGGCGATGATCGTGCTTTAAGCTCAAACCACTACCTGTTTTAGTAATGATCCACGTACGTGATGCATCATCACCTACATGAAATGGCACTTGCAGCTCGCTATCAGTACATTTGCGTACATGCATGATTAGTTTTTTATTATCAAATGAGCTTGGGCCTTTTGCGTTATCTACGCTTACTTTGCCCTCAAACGCTTTACCACAATGCGCGGCAATATTATTAAAAAACGCATCATGTGTTGGTATAGATACCAAGGGCGCTGGGCGCGCGATAGCCGCTGATGAGGCAAGTAATAACGTTGCTACCGTTAATAATTTCATAAAGTACTCTTATAATAGTTTTTTAATACCATAGCGGTTTAAGCTAAAAATGGGAAATAGCTGCGACAAGTGGCTTTTCTGATCTATTTTTCATTAATGTTAAAAGTGAATAATGGAAGTCTTGAAAAATCACCTCACCCCATATTCGCGAATAAACACCAAAATTTGTATTATCTTGCACAGTCGTTTTTAAAGTTAAAATCGTATTGCCGCTTTTATCTTCACTTAACGCATACCCACCGTAAAGAGGTGAAAAGTATTCGCCGCCTAGTTTTACATGTTTATCGAGTGCATCATCGGGAATAGCATCAGGGTCTATCTCAAATCTATAAAGCATCTGTTTATTTGGCTGCCAATCCGTAATCACTTCTTTAAATGCAACTCCTTTTTGCCATTTACTCGTTCTAACAGCCCCAACACCCGTAGCATTCATATTTGCCTCTAAAGGTTTAGGTACACCTATTAATTGGGTAAGCGAAAATGGCAATTCTTGTGGCTCTATGGTGCTTACATTTGCAAGCTGCTGCCACACACGGTTTATAGGCGCTTCAATAACTATAGAGTTGGTGACTTCGTACGTTTTTGATAAGTGTAAATAATTTACCTCAATAGGTGAGAGCAATACAGGAAGTAAAGCTATTGAAAGTAAAGGCCGGTTAGCGTTTTTTGTCTGACGTTGTTTAATAAAGCCTGCCAGTAAACCACCCATACTTGCAAAGAGCATAAAGGCAGGCAAAGCCATTGCCACACAAATACTGCCTTCCAGCAGTGTAATAACGCTTACAAGTAAAAAAACAAAAATTGGCTGCCAAGCAATTGTCACCATTTGCCTTTTAGTTAATGTTTTTGAGCTTTTAAATTCAAAGTGAATACGAATATAGCCAATTGCAACAGGCACTAAAAACATAAAGGAAATAGACACAAGGCTACTTAAATTATAAGTATCTAATAGCTCTACAAACAGCCGCATAAATATGCCGTAAAGCGTACCGAGTAAAATACCAATTGATTTAGGGGATTGAATTTGCATTATATTTCTTATTATTTGAGTAACCATTGAACCTAGCAGATGCACTATTTCAGTTCAATTAAAATACACAGACTACTACTTAGACTAAAGGATAACAGCTCTGCTTTTATAATGTTTTATCTACTTAGAACAAGCAAAAAAAACACATAAGCATCTGATTTATAATCAAATAAAATTAAATTCATTTTATAAATAAAACTACCAACTCGCAGGTTTAGCGTTAAATAAAGCCATACACGACCTTTTGCCTATACATTCCTGAGTAAAAGCTGATCTACCCTGCTCCTTTACTATTCATTTGCTTTAACAAAAGCCGTATTAATAAATAAGCAACGAGTAACAGGAGGGACTATGTCAGTAACCCCAAAGGGTAACGAGCCAGAAAAAACAAGCGCATCGCACGTAGATGATGCCAACAGCTATCAAAATAAGTATAAACCAAGTTCAGAGTTTAATACCCGTGACGAATATTTAGAGCACGAGCTGCAAATTATGCAGCCTAAGCGCTGGCGGCCTAATTTACCATTTAGAGACTACCGCTTTGAATTTGAAGACACGATTCCAGCTATGGCGGGCACCATTGGTAAAGTAGTTATGGTGGGGGCTATTGCCGCTACTTTTGCAGCGCCACTAGGTTTAAGTGATGCGTTTGTTTTAGAGAACGTACGCTATGAACTACTCATTGTTTCTATTTTTATTATTTTGTTTTCGGGCTTTATTTTACCCACGGCTAACTTAGCCGGTACTCACGGCCCACTTATTCCTCTTATTCCTATTGTGGTTGCCGCTGGCGGCCACCCTATGGCGTTTGGCTTACTCATTGGTGCCTTTGGCTTTATTTTAGCGATAACCAAAGGAGGGAGTTTGCTGGCTCGCTTAACCAGTAAGGGGGTGTGCGGGGGCTTACTCATATACTTAGGCTTTATTGGTACTATTTCGCAGGTTAAAAAGCTATTTGCATGGGCTGAGGCCATCGATATGGCGCACATAGCATTCATTGTTATTTTGGCCACCATTTTATTATATGCGTTACTTGAGCATTTTAAAAAGCGCTGGCTAGCTGTGCCGCTTAGCTGCCTTATTGGCGGTGTGGTTGCATTTGCACTCGGTGCCCCGTTTGAATTTAATACGGCACCGGGCTTACCAAATATGAACCCAGCTTATTGGTGGGGAGAAGACACAGGTTGGATGCTTGGCCTACCGACGCTTGAAAGCTTTGTGGTTGTACTGCCGTTTGCAGTATTAGCAGTGGCTATGTGGTCACCGGATTTTTTAGGGCATCAAGTTTTTCAAAAAATTAGTTACCCACAACGTACTGAAAAAGTACAAATGAACATAGACGATACCATGCTAAGCGCATCAGTTAGACAAACCTTTGGTTCACTTGCTGGTGGTGCTAACTTTACCTCATCGTGGGGGACTTACATTGTACCTGCTGCGATTGCTAAACGTCCTATTCCAGCGGGCGCCATTTTAACAGCCGTATTTTGTATTATTGCGGGTTTATGGGGTTACCCAATGGATTTAGCCATTTGGCAACCAGTGCTTTGTGTTGCGCTTATTGTTGGTGTGTTTATTCCGCTGCTTGAGGCGGGTATGGAAATGACACGCGAAGGTAAAACAACGCAATCGGCCGCAATAGTGGTATTTGCGTCAAGCTTGGTTAACCCTGCTTTTGGTTGGTCACTAACTATGCTGCTTGATAACTTAGGCTTAATTGGCTGTAAAGAGCGCAGTGCTAATTTAACTAAAATGAGCCGCTGGGTTATTCCGCTAATTATGTTTGTGGTTTTAACTACCGTTATGGCTATTGTTGGTATGCTGCCAGGTATACCTGCGCTAATGGCTGATTTTAGACATTAATTTAGGATATAAAAAAGCGCGGCTGATATACTCAGCCGCGCTTTGTTTTCATATGTAATTTAATTATTTAGCATTACTGCCAAGGGCGCTCAGCAGCAAGTTGTTTTTCAAACGTATCAATTTGTGGATTTAGCGTTTCGGTCACACCAATAAAATCTAAGCCACTTAATAAACGTTCCTTTACGTCTTTACGAATATCAAAACTAATTGGCGCAAATTTATCGCTTGTTAGAGTTTGGTTTTCAAGATCAATTTGAATGTTTATATCGTCGTGCTGCTCGCTAAGTACAAACAATTGCTCAAGCGTGTCGGCTGGTAGCGCAATGGCTAGCATTTGGTTGTTACCACAGTTATTAAAGAAAATATCAGCAAAGCTTTCTGCTAAAATTACTTCAAAACCATATTGCTTAAGTGCCCACGGTGCATGCTCACGTGATGAGCCACACCCAAAGTTGTCGCGGGTTAATAATATTTGTGCGCCTTGGTAGCACGGGCGGTTTAAAATAAAATCAGGGTTTGGTTCGCCGTTTTCTAGGTAACGCCAATCGTAAAACAGTGCTGCATCAAAGCCATCACGGCTAGTAGATGTTAAAAACTGCTTAGGAATGATCTGGTCTGTATCTACATTGTTTTTATCAAGTGGGACCATTAAGCCACTAAAAAATACGCTCATTAGGCTTCTCCTCTTATATCAACAAAGTGACCATGTATTGCAGCAGCGGCTGCCATTGCAGGGCTCACTAAATGCGTACGCCCGCCACGGCCTTGGCGGCCTTCAAAGTTACGGTTAGACGTAGATGCACAGCGTTTTCCTGCTTCTAAGCGGTCGTCGTTCATTGCTAAACACATAGAACAACCCGGCTCGCGCCATTCAAAACCTGCCGCTTTAAAAATATCGGCTAAACCTTCGTCTTCTGCTTGCTTTTTAACAAGACCAGAGCCTGGTACAATTAACGCCTCTATGCCAGCTACAACCTGCTTACCTTCAACAATTTTTGCCGCTGCACGTAAATCTTCAATACGGCTATTAGTACACGAACCAATGAAAACTGTATCTACTTTTGCGCTTGATAATTTATCGCCCGCTTTTAAATCCATGTATCTAAGTGCACTGCGTATAGCATCGGCTTTAATTAAATCTGGTTCTTGATCAGGATCTGGTATGCACTCATCAACGCCAATGACTTGCTCTGGGCTTGTGCCCCACGTAATTTGCGGCTGAATGTCGTTAGCTTCAAGTTCAACACTTAAGTCAAACTCAGCGCCTTCATCTGTTTTTAAGGTTTCCCAGTACTTAACCGCGGCGTCAAAGTCAGCGCCTTTAGGCGCAAATGGGCGGCCTTTTAAGTAATCATAGGTAATTTTATCTGATGCTATTAAACCCGCTTTAGCACCCATTTCAATGCTCATATTACATAGCGTCATGCGGGCTTCCATTGAAAGTGCTTCAATGCCTTCACCACAAAATTCAGCAACATAACCTGTACCGCCAGCTGTACCTAACTTACCAATAACCGCCATAATTAAATCTTTAGAGGTTACCGTGGGGCGTAGCACACCGTTAATTTGAATTTTTAACGATTTTGCCTTCTTTTGCTGTAGCGTTTGCGTTGCTAATACGTGCTCAACCTCAGACGTACCAATACCGTGCGCTAATGCGCCAAACGCACCATGCGTAGAGGTATGGCTATCACCACATACAATGGTAGTGCCAGGCAAGGTAATACCTTGCTCAGGCCCCATTACATGCACAATACCTTGGTTAATTGAGTTTAAATCGTAAAGTACAATGCCAAACTCTTTACAGTTTTTATCTAGTGCCATTAACTGGTTTTTAGATACTTCGCTTGCGGCATCAAGTGATCGGCTTTTAGTCGATACGTTATGATCCATCGTTGCAAAGGTTTTTTCTGGGCAACGTACTTTACGGTTTTTTTCACGTAGACCTGCAAAGGCCTGCGGTGATGTAACCTCATGCACTAAATGGCGGTCAATATAAAGTAAATCAGTTTGCTCGTTTATGCTGGCAACGGTATGTGCTTGCCAAATTTTGTCGTATAACGTTTGGGTCACTTGCTAATTCCCTACTTTGTTAAGTCGCAGCATAACGGTGCTGCGATTTATATATTAAATACGTGAAACGATGGCAGCTGCCACATCGCTTGTGCTGTATCCACCTTGTGGGTAGATATCTGGCGTGCCAACGCCTGCTTCTACGGCTTCGGCTACGGCTTTTTCAATGGTGCGCGCAGCTTCGTCTTGGCCTAATGAGTAACGTAGCATAAGTGCAGCACTTAAAATTTGTGCAATCGGGTTTGCAACGCCTTTGCCTGCAATATCTGGTGCTGAGCCACCGGCTGGCTCGTATAAACCAAAGCCCGATTGATTCAAGCTGGCCGATGGTAATAAGCCCATTGAGCCTGTGATCATCGCACACTCATCTGACAAAATATCACCAAATAAGTTATCGCAAAGTAGTACGTCAAACTGGCTAGGCTGTTTAACTAACTGCATAGCTGCGTTATCTACGTATATGTAATCTAGGCTTACTTCTGGGTAGTCTTTGCTTACTTCAGTAACGACTTCACGCCATAATACGCTTGATGCAAGTACGTTGGCTTTATCTACCGAGGTTACATGGTTACTACGTAATTTTGCCGCTTCAAAGGCAAAGCGGGCAATGCGTTCAATTTCTTTACGTGAGTATGTTTGTGTATCGAATGCGGCTTCTTCAGCGCCCTCTCCACTTCGGCCTTTTTCACCAAAGTAAATGCCGCCTGTAAGCTCGCGCACACATAAAATATCAAAGCCTTTTTCGCTAATATCTGCACGTAATGGCGATGCTGCACTAAGTGCGGGTAAAAGTTGCGCTGGGCGTAAGTTACAAAACAAACCAAAATGCTTACGAAGCGGTAAAAGCGATGCACGCTCAGGTTGCTCGTTTGGTGGTAGGTTTTCCCATTTAGGGCCACCTACTGAGCCAAATAAAATGGCATCGGCGTTTTCACACGCACTTAGCGTTTTTGGTGGTAATGCTTCACCAAATTCGTCAATGGCTGCGCCACCAATAGCATGATGCTGACGGTTCAGGGTAAAACCAAACTTATTGCTTACAGCATCAAGTACTTGCTCTGCTGCTGCCATTACTTCTGGGCCAATACCGTCGCCTGCTAATACGGCAACGCTGTAGTTTGTTTTACTCATCCTGCTTTCCTTTGTTGTTTTAAATCAGACACTTTTTGTGCACGATAAATTAAGTTGTAAACACGGATCATGGCGCGTACCGACGCCTCTACCACATCCGCAGCAATACCCGCACCGTGATAAGGGCGGCCATCGTATTTAGCAATAATGTTTACTTGACCAAGCGAGCTTGCGCCTTGGCCAGTGGCTTCTAAATTGTATTCAATCATTTCAACGCTCATACCAGTTAAGCGCTCAATAGCCGCAAATGAGGCTTCAACAGGGCCATTACCTGTAGCAGCTTCTTGTTTTGCTTCGCCATCAATTAACATCCCAATGGTAGAGCTGGCTACCGACTGTGAGTTAGACGCTGAGTTTACAAACTCTAATTGGTATTTTTCGTCTTTGTCGTTAATTTGATTAAAGTAAATCATGGCTTCAAGGTCGTAATCGTATACGGTACCTTTTTGATCAGCTAACGCTAAAAAGCTCTCGTATAAGCTGTCCATATCGTAGTCAGCTTTTTGATAACCTAACTCTTCTAAGCGGTGCTCAATAACATGGCGACCCGAACGCGAGGTCATATTTAATTGGTTATTTGGCACACCGACGCTTTCTGGCGACATAATCTCATAAGTATTTTGCGCTTTTAATACGCCATCTTGGTGAATGCCCGAGCTATGTGCAAAGGCGTTTTCGCCCACAATCGCTTTATTTGGCTGTACCGGCATATTGCATATTTTTGCCACCTGGCGAGATGCGCGATAAATTTCTTCGCTTTTAATATCAGTGTGTACTTTTAAGTGGTCTTTGCGCATTTTCATGATCATCGCCACTTCTTCAAGCGAGCAATTACCCGCACGCTCACCAATACCATTTATTGTACATTCAATTTGGCGAGCACCTGCTTGTACCGCAGCTACCGAGTTAGCCACAGCTAAACCTAAATCGTTATGACAATGTACACTCAAACGCGCTTTATCTATATTTGGCACGTTATTCATTAAATGGCGGATCATTGCAGCGTATTCGTCTGGCGTAACAAAGCCAACGGTATCTGGCAAGTTAATAGTAGAGGCACCCGCATTTATGGCCTGTTCAACAATTTTACATAAATCCCAATGCGGCGTTCGCCCTGCATCTTCACACGAAAACTCAACATCATCAGTGTAGTTACGCGCTAATTTAATTGATTTAACCGCCATTGCAGTTGCGTCATCTAGGCTCATGCGTAATTTATGTTCAAGGTGCAAAGGGCTTGTGGCAATAAAAGTATGAATACGGCTTTGCTGTGCTGTGCGAAGTGCTTCGCCACAGGCTTCAATGTCTTTAGCAACTGAACGTGCTAACCCACAAATAATCGGGCCTTTTACTTCGGTTGCAATACGTTGCACTGAGCGAAAATCAGCAGGGCTAGAAACCGGAAAACCCACTTCCATCACATCAACATTCAAGCGGCTAATAGTATGCGCTAACTGAATTTTATCGTCTTCTGTAAGGCTTGCTTTAAGTGCCTGCTCGCCATCACGTAAGGTGGTATCAAAAATCCATACTTTATCTTTGTCTTGCATAACTGCCCCTCATTCCTCTATTACCCAAATTTCAATCTATCCCAGCCGCGAGATAAAAAAAACCCCGCAATTGCGGGGTTTTTAATGTTTAACTCGATGCAAACACACTAATCCCCGCTCACTGACCATAGCAGTAAGAGGTTAAGTTTTAGTGTAATTAAACGAATATTTTGCATCTTGTTTCTTGTGTGTGTGTTCAGTGAGGCCTATTTTTAACATTACAGCGCAGTGGGTGCAAGCATAAATATTCCACACAACATATTTAAAACCGAAGCAAATAGAAATTTAAATCTAAAAAAAACCCATTTAAAGAATAAAAAAAACAAAAAACAGGTGCACTTATGCTTAATTTAATAAGCGCTTTAGAATACTCTGCTTATATTAACTTTTTGCTATTTTTTTAAGCTACGCTTCTTTATTTGTTTCTCTGATGTAATGCCCTGCACCGCGGGTAATATAACGCAGCTGCCAAATAACACGCTCAATTAATTCATCACGTTGCTGGCCTTCAATGTCGAGTGCTTCAGCGCCAGCATTAAATACCAGCGTAACCATGGCTTCGGCCTGAATATAAGCGTGGATTGAATCGCACTTGGTTTCGCTTTCTAAATAATGCGCAAGTTCTAAAATAAAGTGTTTTACTTCGCGTGCAACAGCGGCCCTAAAAGCTTTTGAGGTGCCAGAACGCTCGCGTAGTAGTAATCTAAATTGGTTACTAGAGTTATCAATAAACTCCATAAAGGTTACAACCGAAGTATTTATTACGCTGCCGCCACTGGCTATGCGTCTGCGGGCTTGGCGCATAAGCTGGCGAAGCGTTAAACCGGCTTCGTCGACCATTGTTAAGCCTAGCTCGTTCATGTCTTTAAAGTGGCGATAAAAAGAGGTGGGGGCAATACCTGCTTCACGCGCAACTTCGCGCAAACTTAAATTTGAAAAACTATGATCAGCACTTAGCTGATTAAATGCCGCCTCAATTAAGGCTTGTCGTGTTTTTTGCTTCTGTTGTGCTCTAACACCCGACATCCACAGCTCCCTGAGTAATTTTATATGAAGTTTTAATGATAATTAGCCTAATTGTCTAGTCTAATACTTGACGCCAAGAGATTGAAACACTATTTTAGCTTACAGTTGTACGCTGAGAGTAAATACGATGAATAAACCACCAATTATTTGGACGAACGTCCTGTTTTTTAGCCTAACCTTTTTGGCGGCTGTCACACTTGTACCTTGGTACGGCATTAGCTACGGATTTACCAGCGCACATTGGATTGCATTTGTAGGCTGCATGTTTTACGCGGGCCTATCTATCACTGCCGGATACCACAGATTATGGGCGCACAAAGCGTATAATGCACACCCTGCAGTTGAATTTATTTTTGCACTTGGTGGCGCTTTTGCTTTGCAAAACAGCGCACTACACTGGAGTAGCGATCATCGCATACACCACGGTCAAGTAGACGACCCAGTAAAAGACCCATACGCTGCCACAAACGGTTTTTGGTACAGCCACATAGGCTGGATGCTTCGTGATTACCAAGGCGATAGTTATAGCGACTATAGTAACTGCCGCGACTTACAACGCAATAAAATAGTGATGTGGCAACACAAACACTACTTAAAGCTTGCTATTGCTATGAACGTAGGCCTTCCACTAGCTCTTGGATTTTTAGTTGGCGATGTATGGGGCATGTTAATTTTAGCCGGCTTACTACGCTTAGTATTAAGCCAGCACTTTACTTTTTTTATTAATTCAGTTGCTCACATTTGGGGCTCACGCCCATACACTGAAAAAAATACAGCACGTGATAACGGCTTTTTAGCTTTATTTACTTATGGTGAGGGATATCATAACTTCCACCACATTTTTGCAAGCGACTACCGTAACGGTATTAAGTGGTTTCATTACGATCCAACCAAATGGATGATCCGCTCTTTAGCTGCTATTGGTTTAGCTAACAAATTAAAGCGCACTCCGGTTGAACGTATAGAAAAAGCAAAGGCCGAAACGCTAATGAGTAAAACGCAAACTCGCCTTGCAAAATTGCCTTTAGCCCAAGATAAGCTTACATTATTACAACAAGAGTACGATTTACTGCTGAAAAAACTGCAAAATTATTGTTCACTACAAAAACAAGTGTTAGAAGTTAAAAAAAATAACATGGCAAAGCAGTGTGAACAATCAGCATTAATGGCACAATACCATGAGTTGGAAGCCGCCTGGGAAAATCAAAAACAGGCATGGCTAGCACTTAATGCGAGGTTATTAAAAGCCTCTTTTAATTAATTTAGGAGTGGCTGTGGCCAAACAACCAGAACAAAAAAAAGTACCCGTGACATACCAATATGACGCAATAATTATTGGCACGGGTCCTGGCGGTGAAGGTACCGCTATGAACCTTTCAAAAAACGACAAAAAAGTAGCGGTTATTGAACGCCAAGAAACAGTAGGCGGCGGTTGTGTGCATTGGGGTACTATTCCTTCAAAAGCACTACGCCACTCGGTTAGTCGCTACATTGAATATAAAGCAAACCCGTTGTTTAATGTTGGCGAGCGCCCTAGCCGCTTAACGTTTCCTGATATTTTACGTCATGCAAGTTCGGTTATTTCAAAACAGTCTAATTTACGTAGTAGTTTTTACGATCGTAACCGCATTCATATGTTTCAAGGCGACGCGAGCTTTGTAGATAAGCATACTATTGAAGTTAAACGTAATGACGGTTCAACAGAGCGATTAACGGCTAAAACAATTGTAATCGCCACCGGCTCACGCCCTTATCGTCCACCAGAGGTAGACTTTAGCCATTCTCGTATTTACGAAAGTGACACTATACTCGGCCTTGAGCACGACCCACATCGCGTACTTATATACGGCGCGGGTGTTATTGGCTGTGAGTATGCTTCTATTTTTAAAGGCTTAGGTGCTAAAGTTGATTTAGTTAACACCCGCGACCGTTTACTTGCCTTTATGGATGCTGAAATATCAGATGCGCTAAGCTACCACTTTTGGAATAGCGGTATTGTTATTCGCCATAATGAAGAGTTTGATCGTATAGAAACACGTGATGACTGCGTTATTATGCATTTAAAATCGGGCAAGCGTGTAAAGGCTGACTGTATTTTATTTGCCAATGGTCGTACCGGTAATACTGATACACTGAACCTTGAAGCCATTGGCTTAAAAGCTGATAGCCGTGGCCAACTCAAAGTGAACGAAACATACCAAACAGAAATTGATAATGTTTACGCAGTAGGCGATGTTATTGGTTACCCAAGTCTTGCCAGCGCAGCGTTTGACCAAGGCCGTATAGCTGCTGATGCGATTGCCTGCGGTAACTGCGATGACCGCCTGATTATTGATATACCGGCAGGTATTTATACGATTCCAGAAATGAGCTCTGTAGGTAAAACAGAGCAAGAGCTTACAGCAGCTAAAGTACCTTATGAAGTTGGCCGTGCTCAGTTTAAACATTTGGCTCGCGCGCAAATTGCTGGTACTGAAGTAGGTAGCTTAAAAATATTATTCCACACCGAAACCAAAGAAGTACTTGGCGTACATTGCTTTGGTGAACGTGCCTCTGAAATTGTTCACATTGGCCAAGCCATTATGGAACAAAAAAATGGCGGCAATAATATCGATTACTTCGTAAATACCACATTTAACTACCCAACGATGGCTGAAGCCTACCGTGTTGCGGCACTAAATGGTTTAAACCGCTTATTTAAATAATTGTATTTGGATAAAGAAAAAAAAAGCCCGCTATTAAGCGGGCTTTTTTATCATTGATGCATAAAACACATTATTTGTGATATTTCGCACTTAATTCGTGCACTGCGTTGATAAATACACCGGCGTTTTCAGGATCTACATCTGGTGTGATACCGTGGCCTAAGTTAAACACGTGGCCATTACCTGCACCAAAGTCTTCTAAAATAGTGCCTACTTCTTGGCGTATACGATCTGGTGTACCGTGAAGCATTGACGGGTCCATATTACCTTGTAGTGCTACTTTATCGCCTACACGGCGTTTAGCATCGCTGATATTAATAGTCCAATCTAGACCTACTGCATCACAGCCTGTTGCTGCTATTGCTTCAATCCATTGGCCACCGTTTTTAGTAAACAGGGTCACTGGTACTTTACGACCATCGTATTCGCGAATTAAGCCATCTACAATTTTATGCATGTATTGCAATGAAAACTCGTTGTAATCGCGCGGGCTTAATACACCGCCCCACGAGTCAAATACCATTAGTGATTGTGCACCCGCTTTTACTTGCGCGTTTAAGTAATCAATAACCGAATCAGCGAGTTTATCTAGTAATAAATGAAGTGTTTGCGGCTCTGCAAACGCCATTTTTTTAATCTTACCAAATACTTTACTGCTACCGCCTTCAACCATGTATGTTGCAAGTGTCCACGGTGAACCCGAAAAACCAATTAATGGTACTTCACCTTTAAGTTCACGACGAATAGTACTTACTGCATTCATTACATAGCCAAGCTCGTCTGTAGGATCGAGTTTTGGAATTTTTTTAACATCAGCAAGTGACGAAATTGGGTTTTCAAACTTAGGACCTTCGCCAGTTTCAAAGTACAAACCTAAACCCATTGCGTCAGGAATGGTTAAAATATCGCTAAATAAAATAGCGGCATCTAACGGGTAACGACGAAGTGGTTGTAGTGTTACCTCACAGGCAAGTTCAGCATTACGGCACAGGCTCATAAAATCGCCCGCTTGTGCACGTGTAGCACGGTACTCTGGTAAATAGCGTCCTGCTTGGCGCATCATCCATACCGGGGTTACATCAACAGGTTGTTTTGCAAGTGCACGTAAATAACGGTCGTTTTTTAATTCGCTCATAGCGTAAATGATCCTAAGGCTTATAGAAATTGTGCAAGATTGTACCACCATATCCATCGCCCCTCTATTGCTTAAGAGCGAAAAGACAACTTCCTGGTGCGAGATCACGTTTTGTTGCTATATTAGTCTGCTTTGATTACTAAATAAGCAAAAAGAACTAACAATAAAAACTTTTTGTTAATATGTTTGCAACATTACAAAAACCTTGTTATTGTTTGTCCCGCGTTAACAAAAACAACAATAAAAATCTTAAAACAATAAAAATAAAAGTTTTAAAATAATAACAATAAAAATTATCTCATAAAAATAAGAAAGCTTGTATAAACAAGTCACTGAAAGAAATTAGACCACCTTAACTGGTGGTTTTTTCTTGCCTGCAATAAAATTTCCCCGCCGGAATAACTTTTTAAAAACACAACCCTCTAGAAGGCTACTTTACTTGTTGATATACGCGCTAATTAAATATATCTTGATGTATATAAACCGATTATATTTTAATTAAAAAGACCAACCCAGCTAGGAGAACAATTATGCTGACGCGTGTAGAAAAAGCTCAACAAAAATGGGGTGGTAGTCACACAGTAATTGATAAATGGCTTAACGAACGCCAAGAACTTATTGTGTTGTATTGCAAGATTGCAGGCTTTTCGCCGTACGATAAAAAAGACCATGCGTTACCTGAGCCGCAAGTTATTGAGTCTTTTTGCCAACTTTTAATGGATTACCTATCGGCAGGCCATTTTGAAGTGTATGACGATATTGCAAAAGCATGTGAAAAAAAGGGTTTGCAAAGCCAAGAACTGGCAAATTCTATTTACCCGCGTATTTCTAGCACAACCGATGTTGCACTGGATTTTAATGATAAATACGCCGAAGTAGATAAAGAAGACTTATTAGCAGACTTCGATAAAGATTTATCAGTTATTGGTGAGGCACTTGAAGCTCGTTTTGCGCTTGAAGATGAGCTGATTGATAACTTGTTTTCTAATCACTAAGATTAATTAAGCACATTAAAAAAGGGACCTTAGGTCCCTTTTTTATTTGTACAATAAACTTATTATTGTGCAGGTGCTTCTTCGTTTTGAATTTCAAGTAATTCAACTTCAAATACTAATGTTGAATTAGCAGGAATTTTACCTAAATCGCGATCGCCATAAGCAAGTTCAGAAGGAATAGTGAACTTGTACTTAGAACCTACAGACATAAGCTGTAAACCTTCAGTCCAACCAGCAATTACACGGTTAAGAGGGAAAGTTGTAGGCTCGTTACGAGCGTATGAACTATCGAACTCAGTGCCGTCTAATAGAGTACCTTTGTAGTGAACTTTAACTACATCAGTTGCTACTGGCTTTTCACCGTCGCCTTCGCTAAGTACTTCGTACTGAAGACCAGACTCAGTTACTGTAACGCCTTCTTTTTTAGCATTTTCTTCTAGGTATTTTTTACCTGCTTCTTTGCTTTTTTCAGACTCTACTTTTGCTTTTGCTTCTTGCTTAGTACGCACTGATGTATCTAGCTCGGTAAGTACTTCACGAATTTTTTCTTCGTCAATTTTTGCATTACCAGCAAGCGCATCTTCAAAACCACGAATTAAAAGTGCTTGGTCTAGTTCAATACCAATTTCTGATTTGTCTGCAAGATCTTTATTTAAAAAGTTACCTACAGATGCACCAATACCGTATGCTTGTTGCTGTTCTACAGTGTCTAATTTAACTTCAGCTTGTTCTTTTTTTGCTTCTTGATTACAAGCTGTAAGCGCTAAAACTGACGCTGCAATCAATGACAATCTAATCGTCTTTTTCATTTTAAATCTCCGACACACTTTGCAGTTGTCATTTTAATGTATTATTACTAGTTAAAGATTAACGGCCCACATGATAGGCTGCTTGTTTAATGACTAAATTTCACGTTGTTAGCTAAACTAAAAACATATCCAGTGATTAGACAAACAACCTAGGCCTTAAACGTGACCTAGTCTAACCTCTCAATCACGAAGAGTTAAGGGGAAATACCTGTAATATGTCGATATTTCGTACTTTTTTAATCGTATTTAGCTGTTTTTTAGCTATCGCCTGTACCGAAAAAAATCAGCAGGCTGTAGCAAGTTACGAACACGCCGCACAAGGTGCGTTTTCGTCAGCGCTTTCTAACGATGGTAAATACAGTTTGATCTCCTCTATCAACCATGGGGTCGCACTGTGGGATAATCAACAGCAGGTATTAAAATACCAGTGGTATCAGCAGCAATCGCAAGACAGTTTAGTTTATGCCGTTGCTATAGCGTTTGACAACAGCGTGGCTGTTACCGCAGAAAAAACCACCTTTGCCGTATGGGATATAACCACAGGCAAAAATAAAGGTTACTACGAAATACAAAAAGCCAGTATTCGTGATATCGCTATTAGTAACCAAGGTCGTAGTGTTTTATACGGCCGTAGTGATGGCGTTGTGGTTTTTATAAACCTCGAAACAGGACGTCGTATCGAATTTTTAGGCCATCAAGATAAAGTAAACACTGTTGATTTATCACCTAACGGGCGCTATGCATTAAGCGGCTCTAACGATTACGTTGCTTATTTTTGGGACACACGTACAGGGCAAGTAATTCATCGTTTTAATCACCCTACTCGTGTTACCCAAGTAACGCTTGACCCTCAAGGTCGCTATGCATTTACCGCAGATAGTATGAAGCAAGCACATGTATGGAAGCTGACTACAGGTGACCTTGTGAGTAAACTGGCGTATATTGCGCGTCAGAAAATTTTTACTGCGGTACGCTTTAATGAGCAAGGTACATTGCTTGCTACGGGCTCGCCTAATAAGCGTGTTGATTTATGGCAATTACCCAGCGGTGAAAAAATTCAAACTTGGCAAGTAACGCCGCGCGAAGGCAGTAAGCCTAAATCGGCAGTGGTGTTAGATGTAACGTTTATACAAAACGGCAAGTCGTTGTTAACCGAGAGCTCAAGCGGTATCGCTGAGCGCTTTATTATACGAGAAGATAATGAACACAATTGAACATCGCTTAATGGAACTTGAAGCCAAAGTGGCTTTTCAAGACGAAACGATTGATATATTAAATGATGAGCTAAAAGCGCACCAACAGCAGCTTGCAAAAATGAAGCGTCAAACTGAGCTACTAGCAGAAAAGCTAAAAGAGTCGCAGCAGCCATCGTTAATGTCGCAAATGCAAGAGCCTCCGCCGCCACATTACTAAAGTGGGTAAAAATAAAAACCGGGTTAATCGCCCGGTTTAAACACACCAATTACTTGTTCAAATTGGCGAGTTGACGCCTGAACAGCATTATCGGGTTGCGACATTTTATGCCCACACTCAACACACTCTACTTTTTCAACATCATGTTCTCTGTATAGCATCATAGTATCCATGGCTTTACACTCAGGGCACGATGCACCAGCAATAAATCGCTTCTTTTGTCTCACAACATTTTTCCTGTGGTTTGAACTGTGGCTATTTTATCGTATAACTTCACCTGTTGATACGCTTGATAAGCGCATTAAGTTCTATGGTATGATAGGGGCAACTTAACAAGGGCACAGCAAAGTAACGCATTCATGATCCAAATCTCAGAAATAGAACTACTTCGTGGCGGTAAAGCCTTATTAAAAAATGCATCAGCCACTTTATTTCCAGAACATAAAGTTGGCCTTGTAGGAGCCAATGGCTGCGGAAAATCAACGTTATTTGGTTTATTAAAATCAGAACTACAGTTAGACGCCGGCAGCTGCAGCATCCCTAAAGATTGGTCTATCTCCTCTGTTAAGCAAGAAACTCCAGCACTTGAAATAAGTGCACTTGATTATGTACTGCAAGGGCATCCTGAATATTACGCATTGCGTATTGCCCTACGTGAAGCAGAGCGAACAAACGATGGCGATACACAAGCCAAAGTGCATATTCAACTAGAAAACATAAAAGGTTATAGCATTGAGTCAACTGCGGGCGAGCTATTACACGGCTTAGGCTTTGCCAATAATCAAATAGAAAACCCCGTTAGTGCGTTTTCAGGCGGTTGGCGCATGCGTTTAAACCTTGCTCAAGCACTAATTCGTGATGCCGATTTACTGCTACTTGATGAACCAACTAACCACCTTGATTTAGATGCAGTATATTGGCTTGAGCGCTTTTTACGCGCCTACACAGGCACCCTTGTACTTATATCGCATGACCGTGAGTTTTTAGATGCAGTGGTTGATCAAATTTGGCATGTAGATAAGCAACTTATTAATGTTTACAAAGGCAACTACTCGCAATTTGAGCGCCAAAAAGCAGAACGCTTACTACAACAGCAAGCTATGTTTGACAAGCAGCAAGAGCAAATTGCACACCTTGAGCAGTTTATTACGCGCTTTAAAGCAAAAGCCAGTAAAGCCAAACAAGCACAAAGCCGCGTAAAAGCCCTAGAGCGTATGGAAAAGCTAGCTCCTGCTCATGCCGACTCACCGTTTAACTTTGAATTTGCAGAGCCTACAGCCCTTCCAAACCCACTTATGAGCTTAGATAAAGCGAAAGCGGGTTATGGTGAAGTCACTATTTTAAATAATATAGAGCTAAACCTTGTACCAGGTAGCCGAATTGCTTTACTTGGTAGAAATGGCGCAGGTAAATCAACGCTAATTAAACTACTCTCTGGTGATTTAGAGCCACAAGCAGGTAAGGTTGTGCAGCATTATGGTTTAAATATTGGTTACTTTGCGCAGCATCAACTTGAATCGCTTGATTTAAAAGCCAGCGCGATTACACATTTACAACGTTTAAACCCAAAAGCTACTGAACAATCACTACGTGACTTTTTAGGTGGCTTTGCCTTTATTGGTGATAAAGCTCTAGAGCCAGTAGCGCCCTTTTCGGGCGGTGAAAAAGCACGTTTAGTCCTTGCTATGCTGGTATATCAAAAGCCTAACTTACTACTGCTTGATGAGCCTACAAACCACCTTGATTTAGAAATGCGCCATGCACTTGTCATGGCACTACAAGGTTTTGAAGGCGCAATGGTTACCGTATCGCACGACCGCCATATGCTTAAAAACACCGCTGATGAGTTTTATTTAGTAGATGATGGCAAAGTAACTCAATTTGGCTACGATTTAGATGCCTATTATCAGTGGTTACTAAATGCTAATAAAGAAGCCGTTAAAGCCCAGCAAAATGATGAGCCTAAAGCTAACTCAGGTATTAACCGAAAAGAGCAGAAACGCTTAGAAGCCGAATTTAGAAAAGCCATTCAACCGCTTAAAAAGCAAATTGAAAAGCTTGAAAAGCAACTAGACAAATACTCCGCAGAGCTTAGCGAAGTAGAAGTGGCCCTTGGCGATAACGAACTCTACAACGACGACAATAAAGCCCAGTTAAAAGAGCTAATTGCTAAGCAAGCAACGCTCACACCTAAACTTAACGACATTGAAGAAGAGCTCCTTATGGCGCTTGAAGAAATGGAAGAAAAAGAACAGGCTTTTACCGATGAACTTGCTCAATAGCGACCGTTTTTGGCAATTTGCGTGCACCTTGTACGCAAAGCCTGGGCAACAACAAACCTTGCTGGCACTACAAAACCAGCAAGGTAAAAACGTTAATCTGTGTTTATTATTACTGTATTTAGACTCACTTAAACTAAGTATCAATGCCGAGCAGCTCAGTACTTTAATAGAGTCAATTGACGAATTTGATACGCAAGCACTTAATCCACTGCGCTCTGCGCGTAGCTATTTAAAAGCAAATCAGGAGACGATTGCTGACTACACAAAAATACGTGAAGAGTTATTAAGCGCAGAGTTAAAGCTTGAAAAACAGCAGCAGCAAATACTGATTGATACAGCGAATAAATTTGAACTTTTAGAGGTCGTGAAGCCAAATAATATTGAGCTGTATGTGAAAGCCACTTAGGCGGTCAGTTTTTATACTCTCTTCTAATGCTCATTCTTTTCTCTTTGTATAAAAGATTTTTAAGCCGATTGATTATAAAAGACCTATAGGTGCTGCAGTAACTAACTAGCCCCTAAAACATGATCTACATCAACTTTACTTGGTTACTTTTTCCACTTAGGAAAATTATTTGATCTCGATCATGTTACACCTTGCAAACTCACTCTATGATTAATCCATCAACTGAACGAGGAGATTAATCATGAACGTATTCTTTAGAGACTTTTTTAGCGACCCAGTTTTATTTATGTCTTTTGGGATTTTAGGCGTAGTGATTTCTCTTTGCCTATTTTACGCTTTTTACTTTATTAAAAAGATTAGCGAGGCTGAAGTTCCCGAGCATCATTAAGCACGACGCACAAAGCGCCTACTCAGGTTACTGATTAGGCGCTTTTTATTTTATAAAGCGAAAAATTTGATACACTAGCTTTTCGTTTAATACAAAGTGCGTAGTACAAACATGATCTCTCAGTTCAAACCAGCATGGTGGATGACCAATCGTCACGTTCAGACCATAATGCCGCGTTTTTTCCGCCCATTTCACCATACTCGCTACGAACTTGAGCAGCTTGATACACCTGATGGTGACTTTATCGAGCTTGCTTGGTCGCTTCCACATAACGAAACAGCTCCACTTGCCGTTGTTTTACATGGTCTTGAAGGCAACATAAATAGCTTTTATGCCAAAGGCATGATGAAGGCCTTAAAAAAACAAGGTTATGCAGTAGTGCTTATGCACTTTAGAAACTGCTCAACTGAAGTAAATCGCCTTCCGCGCGCATATCACAGTGGTGATACAGCAGATTTAGCTTTTTTTATTGACCATTTACGCCAACAATTTCCAACTCGCCCAATTATGGCCGTAGGGTTTTCGCTAGGTGGCAATGTGCTGGCTAAATACTTAGGTGAAGAACGCGAAACATGCCCATTAAGTGCAGCAGCGGTAGTATCGGCACCTTATGACTTATCCTCTTCAAGCGATGTTATTCGTAAAAGCTTAGGTAAAATTTACCAAAAATATCTGCTCGATAGAATGAAAAAGTCAATGCAACGCAAATTGCCGCAAATAAAGCAGCAAATACCGATTACTACCGACCAACTAATGGAAATTGACGATTTATTAGAGTTTGATAACCAGCTAACGGCACCATTACATGGCTTTGAAAACGCACACGATTACTACCGTAAAGCCAGCGCTATGCCCTACTTAAAACATATTGCTGTACCTACCTTAATCATTCATGCGAAAGACGACCCAATGCTGTCGATTAAAGCAGTGCCTAACAAGCAAGATGTGAGTGAAGATGTTACCCTGTGCGTCTCAGAGAAAGGCGGACACGTAGGTTTTATTAGCGGTAACAACCCTTTTAAACCTGTATTTTGGTTAGAGAAAGCCGTGCCGTATTATTTTGGCCAACACATATTAAATAAAGCGAGTAACAAGCAGTAATGATTATCCCTTTTGAACAACTCGATAAAGACACTCTTTATAATTTAATTGAAAGTTATGTACTGCGCGAAGGCACTGATTATGGCGAGCAAGAAATAACAATTGAAAGCAAAGTCGCTCAGGTTAACCAACAACTAAAAAGCGGCGAAGCGATGGTGTTTTTTTCAGAGCTACATGAGTCAGTAACTATAATTTCAAAAGGCGAATTTAAAGCACTACAAAGTGAAGAGCATGAGACGCAGTCATTTGATTAAGGCGTAACACTTGTAACTTTTGAACTGAACGTACACAATGGCTTTTTACCCAAAGAGCCAAAACATGATAAAACTCAGCACTCTAGTGGTAGCCATATCACTAGCATTAACCCCCCAAGCCTTTGCAGAGCAAGTGAAAAGCCCGTCAGACAAAGCAGTTAAACTTGCCAAAGACACTATTTTAATAGATACCCACATTGATGTGCCTTATCGTATACACGAAGGCTGGGTTGATGTAACTAAAGCCACAACTGATGGCGACTTTGACTACCCTCGTGCTGTTAAAGGCGGTTTAAACGCCCCATTTATGTCGATTTATATTCCTGCGCATTTAGAGTTTGAAGGCAAAGGTAAAAGTTACCAGTTAGCCAATCAAATGATTGATAGTATGGAAGCCATTGCTCAGCGCGCACCTGATAAGTTTGCCATTGCCAGCTCAAGCGCTGATATAGAAGAGCAATTTAAACAAGGTAAGCTATCTATTGCGATGGGTATGGAAAACGGTTCACCAATTGAAGGTGATATGAAAAATCTTCAGCACTTTTATGACCGTGGTATTCGCTACATTACGCTAGCTCACTCGCAAAGCAATCATATTTCTGACTCTTCTTACGATATACGCCGTAAATGGAAAGGTTTAAGCCCATTTGGTAAAAAGCTTATTACTGAAATGAACAATGTAGGTATGTTAGTCGATGTATCGCATATTTCTGATGATGCGTTTTATCAAGTAATGGAGCTATCTAAAACGCCGGTAATTGCCTCGCACTCATCACTACGTAAATATACGCCAGGTTTTGAGCGAAATATGAATGACGATATGCTACTCGCACTTAAAAAGAATGGCGGTGTTATTCAAATTAACTTTGGCTCAAGCTTTGTTACCGCAAAAGCAGGTAGCTGGGGCAAGCAACTAAAAAGTTCAAAAGAGTCCGCTAAAAAAGAAGGCACCAAGCTAAGTAAAGATTTTGATGCTGCGTATCGCGCTAAAAACCCATACCCATATGCAAGTCTTGAACAGGTACTGGATCATATTGACCACGTGGTTGAGCTAATTGGTATTGATTATGTTGGTATTGGTTCTGACTACGATGGCGTGGGTGATTCACTGCCAATTGGTTTAAAAGATGTGTCTAGCTACCCTAATCTTGTTCAAGGTTTAATGGATAGAGATTATAGCGATGCTGATATCAAAAAGATTTTAAGTGGCAATTTATTAAGAGTGTTAAAACAAGCTGAAAAGTACGCTAAGAAACACTAGCGTGTCAGTTGTCAAAGAGTTTAATGAATAGCACGGCTTGAAGTCGTGCTTTTTTATGCCTTAATTATATTTAAATTACTTAAACTTAAACACAAACGTAGCCCTTTAAATTTAACTCCGAGCTACTGAAAGCTGATAGTTGATAGCTGAAAACTAAACGCTTTTCTTCAGACATTAAAAAACCCGAGGCTAAGCTCGGGTTTTTTAGTATTAATTAACTTAAAAGTTAACTATTACTCTACGATAGTTGCTACAACACCAGCACCTACAGTACGGCCACCTTCACGGATAGCGAAACGAAGACCTTCATCCATCGCGATTGGCGCGATTAGAGTTACTGTCATCTTAACGTTATCACCAGGCATTACCATTTCTACGCCATCTGGTAACTGTACGTCACCTGTTACGTCAGTTGTACGGAAGTAGAACTGTGGACGGTAACCTTTGAAGAATGGAGTATGACGACCACCTTCATCTTTAGAAAGTACGTATACTTCTGAAGTGAATGTAGTGTGTGGCTTGATTGAACCAGGCTTAGCTAGTACTTGACCACGTTCAACGTCTTCACGCTTAGTACCACGTA